>JAODBC010000079.1 GCA_025463765.1 Subtercola sp.
GGCACCTGGTACTGGAACCGGTACCCGGGCGCGATGTGCGACATTGAGGCGCACATCTACCTGCCGATGCTCGAGGAGCTGGGTTACGCTCCGAAGCACCGCTACTCGTACGCGCCCGAGATGCTCGAAATCTCCCGCCGCATCGGCACCGACTACGGGCTCTACGAGAAGGCGCTGTTCCAGACATCCATCACAGACGCCGAATGGCTCGAAGACGAGAATTGCTGGCGTATCAGCACCGATCGCGGCGACACCATCACGGCCGATTACCTCGTGCTCGCGGCCGGCCGGCAGAGTCTGCCGAAGCTGCCTGGCGTTCCCGGCATCGATGAGTTCGAGGGCCACATCTTTCACTCCAGCCGGTGGGATTACGGCTACACCGGCGGCAATGACGCTGGGGGCCTCACTGGTCTCGCCGACAAGCGCGTGGGGGTCATCGGTACCGGCGCGACAGCGCTGCAGATCGTTCCCGCCGTGGCCCGCGATGCGAAGGAGCTGCTGGTGTTCCAACGTACGCCGTCGACGGTGGGTGTTCGCGGCCAGCAGGAGACGCCTCCTGACTGGGCCGACACGAGCGAGCCGGGCTGGCAGCGCCGGCGCCGCGAGAACTTTCAGACGCACGTGCAGTTCGGTACCCGGGTCGATGTTGCGGCTCCCGCAGAAGACTTGGTGGCCGACGGCTGGACCGCCGCTATGGCCGTTATCGCGGAGCCCATCCACTCGGTCGTTTCGCGGCTCGGCCGAAAGCCCACCGTCGAGGAGGCGGGCGAGTTGAGTGTCATCAACGACTATCGGCTCATGAACCAATTGCGCGCCCGCGTCGAGTCGACAGTACTAGATCCGGAGACGGCAGAGGCACTGAAGCCGTGGTACCGCTGGTGGTGCAAGCGCCCGGGCTGGCACGACGACTACCTGCCCGCCTTCAACCGCCCGAACGTGAAACTGATCGACACCAACGGACAGGGTGTCGAGCGGTTCACCGCGAAGGGCGTCGTCGTCGACGGTGTAGAGCACGAGCTCGACTGCGTCATCATGGCGACGGGGTTCGAGGCGGGCATCGAGTACACCCGGCTGACCGGCTTCGAACTGCACGGGCGCGGAATCGACCTCTCTGAGCATTGGGGAACCGCGGGCGTGCGCACGTTCCACGGCATGTCGACCGACCGTTTTCCGAACCTCTTCTTCATCGGTGGCAATCTGCAGACCGCGTCGGCCGTCAATGCGGTGCACCTGCTCGACGAACAGGCGCACTACGTGGCGCACATCGTCAGCACGGCCATCGACAGCGGCGTGGACACGATCGTGGCCTCGAAGGAGGCAGTGGATGCGTGGGTCGAGGAGATCCGCAGTTCACCGGCGAACAAGACCAGCTTCCAGTTCTATCTCGACTGCACCCCCGGGTACTACAACTCGGAAGGCAAGGCCAAGAGCATGGACGATCTTTTCACGGGAGGTCGCTACGGTGGTGGGGCGCTCGCTTACTACAAGCTTCTGGAGGACTGGTCTGACGGCCGACTCGAGGGTTTTACAACCAGCGCGTATGCACGGGATTCAGCTGCCTAAGTTAGTAGTTGGTTGACTACAAAACAATGTATGCTGAGCATGCACAACGACGTGAACGGAAGAGACAGTACTAAATGAGCAACATCACTTTTGACTTCACCGGCCGAACCGTTCTGGTCACCGGTGCTGCGCGTGGAATCGGGCTCGAAGTCGCCCGCAGCTTCCGGGTGGCAGGCGCCGACGTGGTCATGGTCGACTTTGACGCAGCCGAACTCCAGGCGGCCGCCGATGAGATCGGTGGATTCGCAGCCCAGGCCGACGTGAGCAAGACCGACGACGTCGAACGTGTCGTCGCGGCGACCATCGAGAAGTTCGGTCGACTCGACGTGCTTGTCAACAATGCAGGCATTCTGCGCGACAAGGTGCTCTGGAAGATGAGCGACGACGACTTCGAGCAGGTTCTCGCAGTGCATGCCGGCGGAACGTTCCGCTTCACGCGGGCGGTCGTTCCGCAGTTCCGCGCCCAGCAGTACGGCCGCGTCATCAACGTCACGTCGTACACCGGCATGCACGGCAACCGCGGTCAAGCCAACTACGGCACGGCGAAAGCAGGCATCATCGGTTTCACCAAGACGGCGGCCAAGGAGCTCGCCGCGTTCGGTGTGACCGTGAACTGCATCTCGCCGAACGCCGCGACGCGCATGACCGCCTCCATTCCCGAAGAGAAGATCGCCGAACTCAGCGGCCCGATCGCCCGTTTCGCCGACCCGGCGGAGATCGCCGCGTCGGTCGAATTCCTCGCTTCCGAAGAGGCCGGCTACATCACCGGCGTGGTGCTGGCTGTCGACGGTGGAGTGTCGATGTGAGCAGCGTACCGATCCTCTCCACGCGCGATCTGGAGTTTCTGCTCTACGAATGGCTCGACGTCGAGGCGCTGACGTCGCGCGAGCGTTTCGCCAGCCATTCGCGCGAATCGTTCGACGATGTGCTCGCACTGAGTGCCCAGATCGCGATCGACCAGTTCGAGCCGCACAACAAGTACTCCGATGCGCACGAGCCCACCATGGCTGCGGATGGCACCGTCTCCCAGCCGGTCGAGGTCAAGAATGCGCTCGCCGTCTTCGCCGAGGCCGGCCTCTTCGCCGGAGCGTTCGACGAGGAGCTGGGCGGGTTCCAGCTGCCCACAACCGTGATGCGGGCATCCATGGCCTGGTTCCAAGCGGCCAACGCCTCGACTGCTGGCTACCCGTTTCTCACCCAGGCCAACGCGAACCTGCTCGCGGCGCACGGCACGCCCGAACAGATCGACACCTGGGTGAAGCCCATGCTCGAGGGCCGATTCTTTGGAACTATGTGTCTCTCTGAGCCGGAGGCGGGTTCCTCGCTTGCCGACATCACGACGAAGGCTGTTCCCCAGAATGACGGCACCTACCGGGTGGTGGGAACAAAAATGTGGATCTCCGGCGGCGACCACGAGCTGAGCGAGAATATCGTGCACCTCGTGCTGGCGAAGATCCCGGGCGGTCCGGCTGGGGTCAAGGGCATCTCGCTGTTCATCGTTCCCAAGAAGCTCGTCGGCAGCGACGGTGCAGTCAGTGAGCGCAACGACGTCGTGCTCGCTGGTCTCAACCACAAGATGGGTAACCGAGGAACGACGAACGCGGTGCTGAACTTCGGTGAGGGCACCTACACGCCCGGCGGAGAGGCCGGCGCGGTCGGCTACCTGGTGGGGGAGCCGCACAAGGGTCTCAGCTACATGTTCCACATGATGAACGAAGCTCGCATCGGTGTCGGTTTTCTCGCGACATCCCTCGGCTACACCGGCTACCTGCAGTCGGTCGAGTACGCGCGCAGCCGCAAGCAGGGCCGCTCGCTCTCGAACAAGAATCCCGAGTCGCCGCAGGTTGCGATCATCGAGCACCCGGATGTTCGGCGCATGCTGCTCGCCCAGAAATCGTACGTCGAAGGTTCACTCGCACTGGGGCTGTACTGCTCGAAGCTGGTCGATCTGCTCGAAACCGAGGCCGACCCAGATGCCCAGGCCCGGCTCACCCTGCTGCTCGACGTGCTGACGCCGATCGCCAAGAGCTTCCCGTCGCAGTGGTGCCTCGAGGCCAACTCGCTCGCCATCCAAGTGCACGGCGGCTACGGTTACACCCGCGACTACAACGTGGAGCAGCTGTACCGTGACAATCGGCTGAACCAGATCCACGAGGGTACCCACGGGGTGCAGGGCCTGGACCTGTTGGGTCGCAAAGTGATCATGCAAGACGGTGCGGGGCTGAGGCTGCTCGCGACGACGATGCAGGAGACGATCGATCGTGCGCGCGAAGCCGGCGGCGAATCTGCAGAGCTCGGCGATCGGGTTGCCGCGGCACTCGCCCTCACAACCTCGACGACAGCCGCCGTGTGGGCCCCGGGTGAACCCGCCCTCGCGCTCGCAAATGCCTCCGTCTATCTCGAAGCGGTCGGGCACGTCGTCGTGGCGTGGATCTGGCTGGAGCAGTGGCTGGCCGCAGCCACGAAGGAGGGCGACTTCTACGACGGCAAGCGCCAGGCCGCGCGGTACTTCTTTCGGTTCGAGTTGCCGAAGACCACCGCGCAGTTCGCTCTGCTGGCAAGTCTGGACCGCACCACCCTCGACACGTCGAACAGCTGGTTCTGACGTGTCGTTCCGCATGAATAACTCGTTCCACCTCACACAGAAAGGCTTCTGATGACCCGCGAAGCTGTAATTGTCGAAGCCGTGCGCTCGCCCCTCGGTAAGCGGAACGGATGGCTGGCCGGCGTGCATCCGGCCGACCTCAGCGCCTATGTTCTGCAGGCCCTGGTGGCACGCGCCGACATCGACCCCGGGCTCGTCGAAGACGTGGTCTGGGGCTGCGTCAGCCAGATCGGCGAGCAGAGCTTCGACATCGCGCGAACTGCTGTGTTGTCTGCAGGATGGCCAGAGCACGTGCCGGGAACGACGATCGACAGGCAGTGCGGCTCGTCCCAGCAGGCCGTGAACTTCGCGGCCGCGAGCGTGCTCGCCGGTCACTACGACATCGTGGTCGCCGGGGGAGTGGAGAGCATGTCGCGGGTGCCGATGGGTTCCAGCACTGCGGCGGGCAACACTCCGCTGGGCGAGTTGTACTCGGCCCGCTACGGGTCGACATTCCCGAACCAGGGCATCGGTGCCGAGATGATCGCCGATGAGTGGAAGCTTTCCCGCACCGACCTCGATCAGTTTGCGCTGGCCTCCCACGAGAAGGCCGCCGCCGCCATCGACCGCGGTGCCTTCCTCAGCCAGATCGTGCCCATCAACACCGGCGAGGCGATCGTGGATGCCGACCAGGGCGTGCGCCGCGGCGGCACCCTCGAGAAGCTCGCCACTCTCGCACCCTCGTTCACGCCCGACGGCAAGGTGACCGCCGGCAACGCCTCGCAGATCAGCGACGGTTCTGCCGCCTTGCTCATCATGGGCTCCGACACCGCTGCCGCAATGGGATTGAAGCCGATTGCTGCCATCGACACTGTGGCAGTCGTGGGCTCTGCTCCGATGCCGATGCTCACCGGCCCCATCCCGGCAACGGAGAAGCTCCTCGCCCGCAAGGGCATCTCTATCGATGACATCGGCACGTTCGAGGTCAACGAGGCCTTCGCCTCTGTGGTGCTCGCCTGGCTGCACGACACGAAGGCCGACGAGGCGCGGCTGAACCCCAACGGAGGATCAATTGCCCTCGGCCACCCGCTCGGCGGAAGCGGTGCCCGCATCATGACCACGATGCTGAACCATATGCGCGATAACGACCTGCAGTACGGCCTGCAGGTGATGTGCGAAGGTGGCGGGCAGGCAAACGCCACCCTGCTGAGGCTGCTCTGATGGCGACGTTCGCCTCGCTCGACGCGCTCACCGCTGCGGTCGGATCCAACCTCGGAACGGCGGGGCCGATCGTGGTCAGCCAAGACGACATCGACACGTTCGCGCGGGTCACCCACGATGAACAGTGGATCCACGTCGATCCGGTGCGTGCCGCAGCAGGCCCCTACGGCACGACGATCGCGCACGGGTTCTTGACACTCTCGCTGGCCGCTCCGTTTCTAGCGGAGTTGCTGACGATCGAGGGTGTAGCTGCGTCGATCAACTACGGTCTGGGCAGTGTGCGCTTTCCTGCCCCGGTGCCGAGCGGGTCGACGGTGTCGGCCACAGGCATCCTGACCTCTGTCGAAGAAAAGCCGGGCGGAGCCGAGGCGCGAGTCACGATCACGATGACGGTACCGCACGGTGCGAAGCCGGTGTGTGTCGCCGAGCAGATCATCCGGATCGTGGTGTGACCCGAACGGTGCATCAGCATAGGTCGACCATGTTGCTGGCCGTATACAAACAAAACTAAGATCATCCACAACCCCATCGAGGAGGCAGGCATGACAGCCGAGAACAGCCGTACGAGAACTGCGCCAGACTTGTCTACGTTCCCCATCCGGCGCCGCGGCGCCTACCTCGAGAAGTTCACCGTCGGCGAAACTTTCGAGCACCACTGGGGGCGAACCCTCGGCGAGGCCGACAACACGCTCTTCAGCACGATTCTGGGGCATTGGTCGCCCCTGTATCTGAACGCGGAATTCGCGAAGAGCCACGGGCATCCGAAGCGGCTGGTGAATCCCTTCCTCGTGCTGTGCACCGTGGTGGGGCTCTCGGTCGAAGACCTGAGCGAGTCGGGCGGCCCGTTCGTCGGCATTGAAGACTGTGTCTTTGAAGCGCCGGTCTACGTCGAAGACACGATCCGTGCACAGTCGGTGGTGCTGGCCAGCAGAGTCTCGGCATCGCGACCCGGGCACGGCATCGTGACGTGGCAGACCACGGCATACAACCAGAACGACGAGCTGGTGTTGCGCTACGTGCGCAAGAACCTCATTGCACAGCTCGATCACCTGAACGTACCGATCCCAGCGAAGGGGCTGTGAGATGACGACCGTGGTCGATGAATGGGTGACCGAAGACTCGGCGTGGTTCGAATCGTTCGAGGTCGGCCAGAAGTGGCGGCATGCACGTGGTGCGACGGTGGGCGAGGTGGAGAACCAGCTGCTCACAAAGCTCGTGATGAACACGGCACAGGAACATTGGAACGAAGATTCGATGGTTGACTCGCCCTGGGGCGCGACCCGCATCGTCTTCGGGCTCATCACCGGCTGCCTCACCATCGGGCTCACCAGCCAGGACACAGCCGAAAACGCTTTGGCCGAGGTCGGGCTCGACAACATCCGGTTCACAGCGAGCGTCTTTCACGGCGACTCGATCTACGCCTACACCGAAGTGCTGGAGGTTCTGCCCTCTGACCGCGAAGACGCGGGTCTCGTGCGCTTCCAGCATTACGGCGCAACCCCAGACCAGCGGATCGTTTTCGAATGCCAGCGAACCGTGCTCATCAAACGCCGATCACATTGGAGACAGTAGATGTCCATCACCGAAGTACGCGAATCCGAAGCCGTCGTGAACGCGGTAACTGCGCTTCCGCTCACCGCGGCAGGGCGGCCGCTCCGGCGGCGCCGCTCAGAGCTGTCGACACCCGCGACCAGCGAGAAGATGATGGCGAAGGCTGCCGCCAGCGACGCCGACCTGGTCTTCCTCGACCTCGAAGACGCTGTTGCGCCCAATGCGAAAAGCGTCGCCAGGTTTCAGGCGGGGCAGGCCCTGTTGAACCTCGACTGGGGAACGAAGACCCGCGCTGTGCGGGTCAACGGAATCCAGACCCCGTGGTTTCTCGACGACATCACTGACGTCGTAGCGGCTGCGGGCGATCACCTCGACGTGATCATCCTGCCGAAGGTCAAGTCGGCCAGGGATATCTGGTTCTTCGACACCCTTCTGACGAAACTCGAACAGAAGCACGGCCTTCCCGAGGGCGGCATCGGCCTCGAAGTGCTGATCGAAGAGGTCGAGGCGCTCGGCACGGTCGATGCGATCGCCGCGGCGAGCCCGCGGCTCGAGGCGCTCATTCTGGGTGTCGGCGACCTTGCTGCCAGCCATGGGATGCGCTCGGCGCACATCGGCACGAGCTCGAACTACCCCGGCGACATCTGGCACTCCGCGCGCACCAAGCTGATCGTCGCAGCCCGCAGCAACGGGCTCGAAGCGATCGACGGCCCGTTCTGTGAGTTCAAAGAGACCGAGGCCTACCGCGAGCAGGCCAACTGGGCCGCGGAGCTCGGTGCCGTCGGCAAGTGGGCGATCCACCCGAACCAGGTGGGTGTGGCCAACGAGGTCTTCTCGCCCACCGACGCCGAGATCGCCCGGGCACAGCACATCGTCTCGGCGATGCGTGCCGCTGAAGCCGAGGGCGAGGGTGCCGTCGCGATCGACGGCACGATGGTGGATGCCGCGACGGCACGCATCTTCGAAACAGTTCTCTATCGGGCAACCGTGAACGGCCAGATCTGACATGAGCGGTCCGCTGAACGGCATTCGCATCATCGACCTGACGGCGGCGCTCGCCGGTCCCTATGGAACGATGATCCTCTCCGACCTCGGAGCCGACGTGATAAAGGTCGAGCCTCCCGGAGGCGAGGTAACTCGCCGGGTCGGGCCGGAGCCTGAACGCGACATCCCGGGCGAGACGGGTGACGGGCAGACGCTCGGCGGTTACTTTCAGAGCATCAACAGGGGCAAACGCAGCATCGTGCTCGATCTGAAATCGGCAGAGGGCCATGCCGAGTTTCTGGCGCTGATCGCCAGCGCAGACGTGCTGGTCGAAAACTTCGGCCCCGGAGTCGCCGCCCGCCTCGGCATCTCGTATGACGAGCTGGCGAAGATCAACCCTGCCCTGGTATACGGCTCACTGACCGGTTTCGGGTCGGAGTGGGCCGGCAAGAGCCCCTACATCGACTGGCCCGCGATGGACATCACGATTCAGGCGATGGCGGGCCCACTCAGCATCACGGGTACCGCCGACGGCAAACCGGTCAAGATCGGCCCGGGTGTGGGCGACATCTTCCCGGGAACGATGCTGATGATCGGCATTCTCGCCGCCGTCATCGAGGCCCGCCAGACCGGCTACGGCCAGCAGGTCGATGTAGCGATGTACGACGCGATCCTCTCGCTCTGCGAGCGGATCGTGTACCAGTACTCGTATACCGGCAAGGTTCCGCAACCGATCGGCAATACCCACCCCATCCTCACGCCCTTCGACGTTCTCGAGGTCAAAGACGGCTACATCGCGATCGCGGCGACGACCCAACTGCGCTGGGAAGCACTCTGCCGCATCATGGATCAGCCTGAGCTCATCACCGACCCGCGCTTCGCCGGGGAGTGGGCGAGGTCGCAGCACCGAAAGGAAATTCGTGTGATCTTGGATGCCTGGACCAGCCAGTTCACCCGTGCCGAGATGACGTCGCTCCTGGGTGGCAAGGTGCCTTTCGGGCAGGTCAACGACATTCGGGACATCTTCGACGACCCGCACGCGTGGGCCCGGGAGATGCTGATCGAGGTCGAGAATCCGGGTTCGTCCAAGCCTGCCGTCATCGCGGGCCAGCCGATCAAGTTCTCACGAACACCGACCGACGTACACAGACGCGCGCCGTTCCTGAACGAGAATGCGGCGGCTATTCGGGAGGAGCTGGGGGCGAAGGTCGCATGAGCGAACTGAATCTCGATCCGAATGCGACCAGCCCCGAGTTCGACGCGTTCATCGAACGGATGATGGCCGCACCGTTCGCGGCCGACACCACTCCCATTTCTGACCTGCGAGCCAACTTCGAGAAGTTCGCGGCATCGTTCCATGACATCCCCGAGTCGACGCGATTCATTCCGGTCAGTGCCGACGGGGTCGACGCCGAGTGGGCAGTCGCCGATGGCGCAGATCGTCGCTCGGCCATCGTGTACGTGCATGGTGGCGGCTATGCGATCGGTTCGATCGCTGCCTACCGTGACATGTGCGCCCGGCTGTCGCTCTACAGCGGACTCGCTGTACTCTCTGTGGGCTACCGATTGGCCCCCGAGCATCCGTTCCCCGCCGCCCTCGACGATGTGCTCGCCGCTTATCGCTGGGTGCTCTCGGCCGAGGGCCCGGCTATCCCGGCTGCACGAGTCGTCATCGCGGGCGATTCGGCCGGCGGCGGACTCACCGTGACGGCGCTCGTCGCCCTCCGCGATGCAGGTGACGAGCTTCCGGCGGCCGGAGTCTGCCTCTCTCCGCTCACCGATCTCGCCCACACCGGGCACTCGGTGACAGAGCGCGCCCACCTCGACCCGATCGTCTCACCCGCCGGCAGCCACGCCTACGCGGTGCGCTACCTCGGCGAAGACGGCGACTACACGAGGCCAGATGCGTCTCCGCTTTTCGCCGCATTGCACGGGTTGCCTCCGCTGCTCATCCAGGTGGGTACCTCTGAGTTGCTGCTCGACGATTCGATCCGGCTCGCACGCCGGGTGCGGGATGCCGGCGGCGAGGCCGATCTCGACGTCTGGCCACAGATGGTGCACATCTTCGGGTTCTTCGCGTCGCAGATACCCGAGTCCCGCCGCGCGGTCGACTACATTGCCCGGTTCATCGCCCGTCATGTCGGGCAGGTTCCGGATGACGCTTCCGAACGAGTGCCGTTGAAGAAGGTTCTGCGATGACGACGACGACGACGAGCTCGACCCGCGGGCGCAACGCGACGGTGACCGACATCGCCTTGCCTGCCGAGCCGCCCGCACTGCAGCCGCCGTGGGCGACGCCCGCACGCGTCGCCCTGCTGCAACAGGCGAGGGACTTCACGTACTCTGTGGTGCTGCCTCAGGCAAACGAGTTCGACCGCACCG
Organism: Subtercola sp.; assembly: GCA_025463765.1. Taxonomy (GTDB): domain Bacteria; phylum Actinomycetota; class Actinomycetes; order Actinomycetales; family Microbacteriaceae; genus Subtercola. The sequence goes on from JAODBC010000079.1 coordinate 10,286, forward strand.
AGCAGACGCTGCCGGCCGCTGTCATCGAGGGGATGGCCTCGCTCGGCTACTTCGGAATCACCGTGCCGAAAGAATACGGCGGGCTCGGGCTCGGCGTCTTCGAGTACTGCATGCTCTCCGAGGAACTCGGCCGCGGATGGATGAGCGCCGCGAGCATCATCGCCCGCGGGCAGGGGCTCGGAACCCGGTTCAGCGACCCGGTACGCCGGGAGGCGACGATTCGCAAAAGCGCCCTCGGGCAGTGGGTCGGTGCCGCGGCCTTTTCGGAGCCCGAGACCGGATCCGACCTCGCCTCCGTACAGACCGTTGCTGTTCGCGACGGCGATGGCTACCTGATCAGCGGGGAGAAACGCTGGTGCGGTAATGCGTTCGAAGGCGACTTCATCCTCGTGATGTGCCGCATCATCGAGGCGGACGGCAGCTCTGGGCCGATCGAGACCTTCGTGCTCGAGAAGCCGCGCAACAGTTTTCCGGCCGGTATCACTGGCACTCCGATCGAAAAGATCGGCTATCACGGCATCGTCAGCTGGGCGCTCACCCTCACAGATGTGCGGGCAACCGACGCCGACATCGCCGAGCCGTTCGGTTTCAGCGGCGCGGAGGGTCGGGGGCTCCGGGCCGTCGAGAATGGGCTCAACGTCGCCCGCGTGCAGACTGCCGCCCGTGCGGTGGGACTGGCGCGCGGGGCTGTGGAAGACACGATCGACTACCTGCAGGAGCGTGTGCAGTTCGGGCATCCGCTCGGTGACTTCCAGGCGCTCCGGTTCGGGATCGCCGAAATGCTGGCGAAGGTCACGCAGGCGCGAGCCTTCTATCAGCAGGTCGCGCACCTCATGGACAGCGGCGTGCCGTGCGAGAAGGAGGCCGCGATGGTGAAACTCGTGGCGACTGAGATGGCGGTGGAGGTCACCGGTCAGGCGTTGCAGCTGCACGGTGGCAACGGATACACACGCGAACGGGCTATCGAGCGGTATTGGCGGGACGCCCGGCTCACCACGATTTTCGAGGGTACCAGCGAGATCCAGCGCAAGATCATCAGCGACCGGATTCTGCCGCGGCCAGCTCGCTGAGCCTGTCTTGGCGTGCCGCGAGCTGTCAGTGCAGAGGCCATCAGCGCAATAGGGCGTCGGTGCTACACGGCGTCGGTGCAACAGGCCGTCAGTGCAACAGGGCGACGAGGGAGGTGACATCGGCGCAGTTGTCGAGATCGAGCACTGTGTCACGCAGCGACATAGATGACGCTCGGCCGATCACCGGCGTGGCCAGCTCGAAGAACTTCTGGTCGAGGGCGGCCTGCTGTTCGGCCGGGGAATCAACGAAGCGCTGCACTCCGGCATCGACATCAGCGCTCCAGGGCATGTCGAGACCCGACTGCTCGACCTCGACGACCGTTCGTGTCTTAACGAATGAGTCGTCGACCCGCAAGGTCACCAGGCGTGTGAGCGATTTCAGGCGTGGGGAGGGCGCGAATGGATCGGTGAACGCCGAAAGCCCGGCCTCGCCCGTGAGCAGGGCAACTGCCGTCGTGTAGGCGAGGCTGAATTTGCCTTCGAGGCCGGTTTGCGGGTCTTCGATGACGCAGACCTTCAGAACGATGGGCGGAACGGTGAGCTGGATGCCCGTCACGAGTTCGGCGTCGAATTCCGGCTGGCGGCGAATCTGCTGCGCCGCCGCGATGGCAGCGTGGGTGCCGAAGCACGAGGGGAAGAACTTGAAGAGATTGGACTCGACGTACCAGGGCTCCCCGAATGCGCTGGTCAGAGCATCCTGGCGCACCTCGGTCGAGTGCGTCGGCGCAAAACCCTGCTCGCCGAAGAGGGTGTCGTTGGTGGGTTCCTCGAATCCGGCCAGCGCGAGCTGGGCCGCCAACAGGCCTGCCGCAGATGCCCGGCCGGCGTGCAGCGGTTTGCCCATTGAGCCGAACATCGACTTCAGGCCGGCCGCTTCGGTCGCGGCGATCTTGAGGGCGGTGCGAACGGCGCGCTGATCTCCGCCGAGGGCGAGTGTCGCGGCGACAGCTGCTCCGAGGGTGCCGACGATTGCTGTCGTGTGGAAGCCGAGGTCGTAGTGGGAGGGGCTGATCGCCAGGCCGATGCGTTCCTGCAGTTCGTAACCGGCGACGTAGGCGGTGATGAACTCTCGCCCGGTGAGCGGGCCGCGCAGATGGCCGGCGTCGCCAAGGCCACCCGCGCCAGCCGCGCCGCCTGCGCGGAGTTCGGCCGCAGCCACCAGCGTCGGAACCAGTGTCACCGACGGGTGCGCGCCCGATCCTTTGGCCCAGTCGTCGTAATCGAGGGCATGACCGGCCGTGGCATTGACAAGGGTTGCGGTGGCGGGGTCTGTGCGAAGGGCGCTACCCCACACCGATACCGCACCGGCCGTGGTTCCCGGTGTCGCGCCGCCGAGCACTGCGCGTTCCAGCACCTGTGAAACCGCCGTGGCGCGACCGGCCAGGGCGACGCCGAGTGTGTCGAGCACCCCCTGCTTTACCAGGGTGAGTACCGAGGGCGGCAGGCTCTCGAAACGAAGCGCGCATGCCTCTGCCACGAGCACGTCGAAGGCGGGCGAAAACGCGGTACCGGCGGCACCTGCCGCAACGGTCATGGCGTGAACGTGCTGGTTCGGGCCAGCCCGGCCTTTCGCCCCTTCAGAGCGGTGACCCAGGCCATCTTGCGGCTGGCTTCGTCGATCATCTCGCTGCCGAGCATGACGGCTCCGCGCCCGCCGCCTTCGGCTGAGCGGTGGTAGTCGTAGGCCTCGAGGATCAGTTCGGCACGGTCGTAGCTCTCCTGGCGGGGAGAGAAGATGCTGTTGGCGAGACCGACCTGGCTGGGGTGCAGCACCCATTTGCCGTCGAATCCGAAGGCCACGGCCCGTTGGGCGGCCAGGGCGAAGCCGTCGAGGTCGCCGATCACGCCGTATGGCCCGTCGATGACTTGGATGCCGTGCTTCCGCGCAGCGACTGCCAAGGTCATGAAGACGGGGTCGAGAGGGTTGTAGCCACCGATACTGTTCTGGCCGATGGTCAGGGTGGGCAGCTGCATCGACGCCATGAAATCGCCGGGGCCGAACACGAGAGTCTCGATGCGTTCGGAGGCTCCGGCGATCTCGTCGACGATGCTGAGGCCTGCCGGGCCCTCAATCTGAACTTCGATGCCGATACCGCCCAGGGGCAGGGCGAGGCTCTGCTCCAGTTGGCTGAGCGAGGTGTCGAGCCAGAGGATGTGCGCGAGTTTCTCGACCTTCGGCAGCATGATGCAGTCGATCAGGCCACCGACCTCGGTGACGATGGTGAAGAGGTCTTCGTAGGCCCAGGGCGTCTCGGCGTCGTTGATGCGCACGACGAGCGTCTTGCCCTGCCAGTCACCCTCCCTGATTGCCGTGACGATGTTCGAGCGGGCCTGGGACTTGGCAGAGGGCGCCACCGAGTCTTCGAGGTCGAGGAACACTTCGTCGACGGCCAGACCCTGCGCCTTGTCGAGCATTTTCGTGCTGCTGCCCGGCACTGCCAAGCACGAGCGCCGGGGGCGTAGTACGCGCACCATCTGCATCCACCTTCGTCATCGACTGCGAAACCGGAAGAACCGGGTGATGCAAGTATATGTTAGTTGTCGACCAACTACTAAGTGAACCTCTGTGATTCGGTCTGGTAGTCTGGCAACTACTTTGCTGCAACCACCCGTGCGGCGTAGCGAGCGATATGAGGTGAACCGAGTGTCTTTGGATGTCGAAGTCGCCCAGAAGCCGAAGAAGAACCTCCAGGAGAAGCGGTCGAGCCTGTCGACCAAGCTCCTGCTGCAGGCCACGGCCGATCTCATCGCAGAACGCGGCTACGAACGCACCACCCTGATCGAGATCGGCAAGCGAGCGGGCTACAGTCACGGCCTCGTCACGCGCAGGTTCGGAAGCAAGGCGGCGCTGGTGCAGTCGCTGATCGTCAAGCTCTCCGAACGATTCGGCCACGGCGCTCTCGCCGATACGGTGGGCGACAACGTCGGCGCCGATGCTCTCGAAGCCGTGATCAGCGAGATCCGCGGTCATGCTGTCTCGCCCGACACGTCGTCGCTGCGCGGTTTCTACGCGCTGCTGTTCGAATCGTTGAAGCCGAATGTCGACCTGCGTGAGTTCATGGCCGACCTGCACGCCGACTTCATCGTCGACCTCACGGCGAAGGTCGCGGAGGGTCGGGCTGCTGGGAGACTGGCCGACGGCATCGATCCGGCCGAAATCACCGAGTTGACGGTCAGCGCCCTGCGAGGCCTCGCCTATCGATGGATGCTCGATCCCGAGCGCGTGGATTTCGTCGCCGGCCTCGATTCCTTGTCGAAGTACATCGCCCTGATCGCTGCTCGGCCGGGCGTCGGTGCCCGCGATGACATCACCGCTTAGCGTCCGCTTCGCCGTGCATCCGAATGACCGGCGCGACCGCCAGCTGGCCGCGTTCGTGAAGATTGCGACCACCCTGGCAGAGACCGACCGGCTCGACGAGATTCTCGAAAGGCTCGCCGCCGAGGTCAGGGAGGCTGTCGCTCTCGAGTCGTGCGCCATCACCCTCGTCGACGCGGACGGTTACGTTCGTACGGCTGGTACGGCGGGTCTGCCGAGCGACTACGCGGCACTTCTTGAGCAGTGCCGGCAGCTCGGCGCGCCCCTGGTCACCCTGCAGGCTCTGCAGCTCGGCAGGGTCGTCGTCGATGTAGGGTGGCGCAACACCATGCTCGACGACGCGCGCTGGCAGCCCTTGCACGATCTGGTGCGAAACTTCCACTTGGGCATCCTCATTGCGGCCCCTCTCCAGGCGAGGTATCCGGGTGACGGCGGTTCTGCAGTGCGTGGAGCGCTCACGGGGTTTCGGCGCGAAGGACTCGAACCCGATGACGAAGACCTCCGCTTTCTCTCTGCAATGGCCGAACACGCAGCCATAGCCATCTCGAACGCACGGATGTTCGGCCGGCTGAAAGGCGTTGCAGCCCGCGAGGAGCGGCGAAAGCTCGGCCGCGACCTGCACGACTCTGTGACGCAAGAGCTGTTCTCGCTCTCGCTTCGCACTAAGGCGCTTCAACGCGTTGCCGAACAGGGGCCGGTGGATGATCTGGCGGCCCAGCTCGGCGGCATCCACGACCAGGTGAAGGCGGCGCTCGCTGAGATGCGTGCGCTCATCGTTCACCGACGCGGGCCGGACCTCGGCGACGATGGCCTGGTTTTGGCACTTCGCCGTCGGGTAGCAACCCTTGCTGCACGCGAGCGGGTCGACGTCGTCGTCTCCAGCTCGGAGGAGCTGTTCGACCTGCCAGAGGAGGTCGCGGAAGACCTGTTCATGCTGACCATCGAGGCGACCAACAACGCGCTGAAGCATTCGCACGGCACCTCTATCGAGATCGTGCTCATGCGCGTTGGCGCCGAGGGGCGCACGCTCGTGATCGAGGTGCTCGACGACGGCGTCGGCTTCGCGTCGAGTTTGCCCAGAGCGGGCGCAGTCGGGCTCGAAACCATGCGCGAGCGCGCAGCGCTGCACGGTGGCACGCTCGCAGTAGGACTGCGGTCGGAGCTTGCTCCGAACGCGCCCGGTTCTTACGTACGCGCCGAATTCCCGGGCCTGCTCGCGTCGCTTCGCCCCGACCGCCCTCGCCCAGAACGCCCGACTGAAGACCGGTCCGGTCGATGAACCCGGTCCGCGTCTTCGTCGTCGACGACCACGCCATGGTGCGCCACGGCCTGCGGGCCTTTTTGCAGACCCAGGACGACATGCGCGTGGTCGGTGAAGCGGAGAATGGGCGAGTGGCAGTGGATGAACTGCGGCGCCTCTCCGGCCCTGAAACCCTGCCAGACGTCGTGCTGATGGATCTGCAGATGCCTGTTCTCGACGGTGTCGGCGCAATCGCCCAGCTACGCGCAGAGCACCCCGACCTCAAGCTCGTCGCCCTCACCAGCTTCTCGGATACGTCGAAGGTACACGCGGCCCTCGAAGCCGGCGCGAGCGGTTACCTGCTGAAGAACAGCGATCCCGACCAGATCAGTGCGGCCATCCGGGCGGCCGCGCGTGACCAGGTGTACCTCGACCCGCAGGTCACAATGGCGCTCGCCCAGTCTTTGCGAAACCCGACAACCCCCGTTCTGAGCGCCCGGGAGCGGGAGGTCATCCAGCTCGTCGCCCGCGGTTACACGAACCAGGAGATCGCTGACGACCTCTTCATCAGTGAGCGCACGGCGCGCACCCACGTGAGTCATATCATCTCGAAGCTCGGGCTGTCATCGCGCATCCAGGCGGCCCTCTGGGCTATCCGAGAAGGCATCGCCTCCGCGAGCTGAAGCGCGGGGGAGATGCCCTCTGGTGTGCTGCGGAGACCTGGGCCAGCCGGATCGGGTCTCCGCAGCATCGGGTGTCACCCGATCGCGATGGGCGCGGGGTTCGCCTCCCCCGACGTCGACTGGGCCGAGGTCCCGACCGTTCGGAGGTCGACATCGTCGGTCTTCTTCAGGCGGAAAACCGCCCAGGTGGCGACGAGCCCGGAGAAGACAAGCAGGCCGGTGACCGACCATGGCCCCCAACCGGCCGCGATGAAGGACTGCGCGAGAACCGGGCCGAGACCCCCTGCCAGCAACGAGGCGACCTGGTAGCTCATCGAGACACCGGTATAGCGCATCTTGGTCGGGTACAGCTCGGAGTAGGTCGCGGCGAGTGGTGCGAGAACGATGGCGTGGATGAGGAACACCAACACATAGGTGAGAAGGATTCCCCACACCATTCCTGTGCTGAGCAAAGGCCAGATGAAGATGGCGTTGATCGTCGCAAGTATCACACCGACCGTCATTACTTTTCGCCGGCCGACCCGGTCGGAGATCCAGGCGACCAGGGGCAGCGCCAGCAGGGTGACCGTCAGACCGATCATCGAAATGTTCACCATTTCTGTGTTCGGAATCTTCATGGTGCCGACGGCGTACGAGACGTAGAACGAGAGCATCAGCGACTGAATCAGGAACGGCCCGGCGAAGACCAGTGCCGAGACGATGATGGTGCGCCAGTGCTTCTTGAACACCTCTACGAACGGCTTCTTGAACTTGATTCCCGCCTTGGTGTCGGCAGCGATCTTCAGGCGTTGCTCCTTCATGACGTCGCTCTCGCTCACTCTGAAGCGCATGTAGAGCGCAACGGCGAAGAGCAAGATCGTCGACAGGAACGGGATTCTCCAGCCCCACACCAGGAACTGGTCGCCGGAGGCAGGAATGACGATGGCGAACGCGATGAAGCCGAGCAGAAGTCCGAAGGCAGATCCCATCGGAGTCGCGACACCCATCAGCGAGCGGCGCTTGACCTTCGAGTGCTCGGTCGTGAGCACGACGCTGCCGCCCCACTCGCCACCGACCGAGAGGCCCTGCACAACGCGCAGGAGAATGAGCAGTATCGGGGCGATCGCACCGACCTGTTCGAACGTGGGTAGCACGCCGATGAGTGCGGTTGCCAGGGCCATGAGCACGACGGTGACGATGAGGCTTGACTTACGCCCGATCTTGTCGCCGAAATGGCCGAAGATGATGCCGCCGAGCGGGCGAGCGATGTACCCGACCGCGAGCGTGGCGAACGAGGCGATCAGCCCGACGGCGGGCGGCGCACCCGTGAAGAACAGCGGGGCGAAGACCAGGGCGGCCGCTGTGGAGTAGATGCTGAAGTCGTAGAACTCGATCGAGCCGCCGAGGAAGGCGGAGAACCAGACGCGCAGGGACTGGCTTCTCTGGGCTCCTGCGGGCGCAAAAGTGGTGGGGCCCGTCACCACCGTGGATTCTGACATTGAATTCCTTCCCCGGGAGAGCCCGGCCTTTGAGACGCCTGTGTCTTGCAAGGGGTGAAGCTCTGCCCGCTCTCGCAGCAGTCGGCTGCGGCGAGTGGCGGGCAAGAGCCATTATGTTCAGAGCTCAAGTTGGTTGTCAACCAAATAGTTTCTGTTCGACTACTTTTAATTCCGCACGCCGATCTGCTCCCCGAACGAGGCGAGAACGAGACATTTGTCTTGAAAGTGGTCGGCTGACTACTTAGCGCCGGATTGCCGCGGTAGGCTCGCGTTGGCTTCAGCGCACAGTCAAGAGCAAGCCCGCAGCAGATTTCTCGAGGAGGAGAAGACAGTGGCCGAACCGCATGATCGCACAGGCAGACTCGCAGGCCAGGTCGCCATTGTCACCGGCGCTAGCCGCGGAATCGGGCTCGCCATCGCCCACCGTCTCGTAGCGGAAGGTGCCCAGGTCTGCATCACCGCTCGCGGGAAGGAGACGCTCGCCGAGGCCGCAGCATCGTTTCCCGAGGGCAGCGTCATCGGCATAGCAGGCCGTTCGCACGATGCCGACCACCGCCGGCTGGTGCTCGACACCGTGGCCGAGCGTTTCGGGCGCCTCGACATACTCGTCAATAATGTCGGCATCAACCCGGACTTCGGCCCTTTGGTCGACCTCGATCTTGATGCCGCGCGCAAGATGAGCGAAGTGAACATCATCAGCACGCTGGCCTGGGTGCAAGACGGGTTCCACCATCAGAAGATCGGGTTGCAGCGCGCAGGTGGTGCGGTCGTCAATGTCACGTCGGTGAGCGGGCAGACCCCCTCGTCTGGCATCGGCTTCTACGGCATCACGAAGGCCGCGGTCGACCATCTGACCCGCTCGCTGGCTGTCGAGCTCGGGCCCAGGGTGCGCGTGAACGCCGTTTCGCCGGCCGTCGTGAAGACGCAGTTCGCCGAGAAGCTCTACCTCGGCCGCGAAAACGAGGTCTCGGCCACCTACCCGTTGAAACGCCTCGGCGAGCCCGCAGACGTCGCGGCTGCCGTCGCGTTCCTCTGCTCGCCTGACGCCGGCTGGATCACCGGCCAGATCGTGAACGTCGACGGCGGCCTGCTTGTTGCGGGGGGCACCGCTTGAACTCGCGCCTCGCCTGACCCGCCTTCGCAAGGATCCACCCATGCAGCTCACCGACTCCGCCGCGTTCGTCACCGGCGGTTCATCTGGCTCAGCGCTAGAGCGAGTTAGTTTGCCACGCAATAGTAAGGAGAAGTCATGACGCAGGAACTTCAGGGCCTCAGGGCCATCGTCACCGGAGCCGGGCGCGGGATCGGTCGGGCTGTCGCCCTCCGGCTCGCCGAACTCGGCGCCGACATTGTGGTCGTCGATATCGACCTGGCCTCGGGTCGCAGCATAGAAGGCGAGGCGAACGACCCGACCACAGAGGCCGTCGAAGCCCTTGGCCGGCGGGCTCTGGGCATCGAGGCCGACCTCACTGACGAGACCTCCGGCCAGCGGATCGTCGACCAGGTGGTCGCGGAATGGGGCGGCTTCGACATCCTCGCGAACATCGCGGGGGGAGCGATCACGCCTTTCGAGCGCAGCAGCGCCAGTGTCATCCCGATCGCCGACATCCGGCGCATCTTCGACGTCAACCTCATGTCGGCGATCTACCTGTGCCAAGCCGCCGTTCCGGTGCTACGAAACTCCAACGCCGCATCCATCGTCAACATCACCTCTCTGTCTGCACTGGGTACGCCTCCCGAGGGAAAACTCACCGGCTACGGCATGTCGAAGATCGCGCTGGGCTACTTCACGCGCTCGCTGGCCGAGGATGTGGGGCCCGACGGCATCCGGGTGAACTCCGTGTCGCCGGGTTACACCCTGACCGGTCGTGTCAAAGCGAACTCGGTCGAGACGGGGTTCGCGTCGAAGGCGAACGACGCAGCGCTCCGCCGGCTCGCCGAGCCCGCCGACATCGCCGATGCGGTGGCGTTCCTCGCTGGCCCACGGTCTGGTTACATCACCGGACACGACCTCGCAGTGGACGGTTTCACGAAGTTGCGATAGGGGTCGGTGGTCGGTGACCGCATGAGCAGTCCGGTCGTTGTGCGCTTGACCCCGACGTGAGCGTGCGACGCCGGCCACCATTAAAGAGGAGTCAATTCTTGAGGTAACCCTTGAACGCGCCGGTCGAGTCCGAGATCACCTGATCGATGTAGCCGAGGAATTGTTCGTCGAGCAGCGCGCGACCGATGAGGCCGTCGGAGACTCCGCGCTCGAGTGTGACGTTACTGACGGTTCGCTGGTGAGTGAACGTGTCGAATCCGCTCTTGCCGTGATACGAGCCCGAGCCGGAGTTGCCCGATCCGCCGAACGGAGCACCGGGAAGCAGCGAGTGAACAATGCCGTCGTTCAGTGTCACGCCACCGCTGTTGGTGCGGTCGAGGAAGGTGCGGAACTCAGCGTCGTCCTCTCCGTACCAATAGGCGGCCAAGGGGGTGGGCCGCGTTTGGAGGTAGTCGATGACCCCACTGAGATCGTCATAGACATAGATCGGCAGAACCGGCCCGAAGATCTCCTCATGGGCAATGCTCGCCGACTCTGGTACGTCGAACAGCAGCGTGGGTGCGATGCGACGGGATGCCCGGTCGGGAAGCGAAGCCAGTTCGTCCGTCGGGGCGATGACGATTTTCGTTGCGCCTTTGGCGACGGCGTCGTCCACGAGCCCGACAATGCGGTCGTAGTTGCGGTTATTGACTATGGCGACAACACCGGGGTTGTCGAGGAAGTCCGGGAACAGCGCCTCGAACTCCTTCTGGAGAGCGGAGACGAGCGCATCTCTGTGCTCGCTCGGCACGAAGACGAGGTCGGGGCAGAGGCAGATCTGCCCGCTGTTGAGCGCTCGGGTTCCTGCAATGCGATGTGCTGCGAGCTCGATGTCGGCGTTGTGCGCGACCACGATGGGGTTCTTGCCACCGAGTTCGAGTGTCACCGGCACGAGGTTCGTCGCCGCGGCCACGGCGACCTGGCTGCCCACGGTCGGCGAACCGGTGAAGAAGAGGTGGTCGAGCTTCAGGTTCGCGAACTCCTTCGCCGTTGCGAGGTCGCCGGTGATGAGGGCGAATTCGGATTCGTCGAACACGTCGGCGAAGATACCGGCGAGCAGTCGGCCGGTGCGTACATGAAACTCGGAAAAGTTCAGCATGACGCGATTGCCTGCGGCCAGTGCCGCCATGGTGGGCTCGAATGAAAGGATGATCGGAAAATTCCAAGCACCGATGATACCGACAACCCCCTTAGGCTTTTGTTGAATGAAGCCTCCAGGAGTCTCGACCGGCTTCATCCACTCGTCCAGCGACGCGAGAGTGGTGAGCACGTCGGGCAGCCACGACGTAGCTTCGAACGCCTTAGTCAGCTCTGGCGGGCGGAATCCGTAGTCGAGGCTGACGGCCGCTGAGATCGCGTCGATGTTGTCGAGGATTGCGATGGCCATCCGGCTCACGCGGTCTTGGCGAATCTCGAGGCTCACCGGCCCCTCGTGCAGAAAAGACCTGCGTTGGATGTCGAGGATTCGTTCCAGCTCTTGCCGCGTAACATGCTCGGGTTCGAGGAGTTCGACGGTGGGGGTGTAGATAGTCATTGCGTTTTCTCCATCTCTCCGCGCGAGCTCCGATGCTCGCGCGGACGGTTTAGTCGGGTAGAAGTCAGGGTGGTTGGGCAGAAATGAGGCTCAGTTGTTGGCGACAGTCACGCGCGCCCCGTCTGCGGCTTCGGTGACAACGAGTTGGCAGGCGAGTCTGCTCTCGGCACAGGCGCCGTCAGCGAATTCGACGAGCGCGGCTTCGTCGTCGTTCGCTTCGACGAAGGCGTGTGCCCACGCCGCGTCTACGTAGACGTGACAGGTTGCGCACGAGCAGCCACCGCCGCATTCGGCGATGATGCCGGGCAGATTGTTCCTGACAGATCCCTCCATGACGGTCTGGCCGGTGGGCACCTCGAGCCGTCGCTCTGTGCTGTCGGGCAAGATGTACGTGATTATGGGCATTGTTGTCTCCTAAACGAGAACGCAGTCGCGCAGTGATGTTGCAGCATCGGCTAGCCGCAACGGAGCGATGGGGGTCTGGTGAGTGATGTACTTACGGCCGGCCATGAATTCGGCGGCCGAGTTCGAAGATTCGACCGCAGACAGAACGCCGTCGCGATGGTGGAACAGGGCAAACCTGCCGGTGGCCGGGTCGCCCCTGAGGGTCGCTTGAGATTCAGGAGCGACGATGCCGGCGATCTTCAGTTTCAGATCGAACTGATCAGACCAGAACCACGGAACCTCTGGTGCGACCTGCGGTACACCCAGAATCGTCGACGCCGCCTGCTGGGCTTGCTCGACCGCACTGGGAATGCTCTCGAGTCGACGGTGTCCTTCCGTTCCGGGTACGGGTCTGCGTGTGACATCGCCGATGGCCAGAATTGCGGGGTCGCTGGTTCTGGCCGCATCATCCACGATGATGCCCTGATCGCAGAGCAGGCCGGCTTCGAGGGCCAGTTCCTGTCGCGGGATTGCGCCGACCCCCAAGAGAACCGAGCTGCAGGCGATCTCGGAGCCGTCGGCGAGTTGCACGGCGACGACCGAACCATTGTGGCCGCGGAGCCCGGCGATTTGGACGTTCGTGCGAATCTGAGTTCCGCGGTCGCGGTGCAGCGAAGTCATGATGGTCGAGAGTTGCTCGCTGGCCACACGAGCCAGAATGCGTGCCTCACGCTCCAGCACGATCACTTCGGTACCCCGGTTGCGGGCCGCTGACGCCACCTCCAATCCGACGAATCCTCCACCGATGATCGCAAGTGCGCCGTCTGTGGTGATCGCTGATCGCAAGTGCTGCGCGTCGGTCAGATTTCGCAGGGTCAGCACGCCGTTGAGATCCCCTCCCGGCAGGGTCAGTAGTCGCGGGGTCGCGCCGGTTGCCAGTACGAGATGGTCGTAGGGATGCTCGTCACCGAGACCAGTGCGAACGGTCTTTCGGGCCCGATCGAGTGAAACCACCTTCTGGCCGAGCAGGAACGAGATCTTCTGCTCCGCGTAGAAATCCGGGTCTCTGAGCCATTTCACCGGTTGCCCGTCGGTGAAATACTTCGAGAGCGGCGGCCGATGGTAGGGCAGGTGCTCCTCCTGGCCGAACACCGTTATCAAGCCGCCGAACCCGCCTTGGCGCAATAGTGCTGCCAGGGTGCCGCCTGCGTGGCCGGCCCCGACGACAATGACCCGCTCAGCTGTCGACGCGCCGCGTGTTGTGTCAGTCATTGTGAGACCTGTGCCGTCTGCGATTCTGCCTCAGCGGCCGCTTCGGTCTGCGGTTCCGCTGCGGGTCTGCAGGAAGGAGCTTGGGGTTCGGGCCCGAGGCTCCATCCGGGGCGCTCGGTCGCCGTGGGCTTGGTGGAGCGGAACCCGTCGAGCAACCGGTGACGCCGAAGTGAGATCTCCATCGGCAGTTCGACGCGCAGCTCGCGAAGGATGCCGCGCCGATCGGCGCCGGGAGCGCGGAGTGCATTGACAAGCCCGGTGACCAGACGCCCCGGGTGGATCACCGACTCGATCGGCCGCACTCGATTGAACGTGTCCGAGAGGTTCGGCTCATCGTCACCGACGAACGTACGCAATACCTCGCGCGTCAGCGCGCTCGTCGCGCCCGGCCGTGACTCCCGGTTGCCCCAGTGATAGGTAGAGATCGTGTCTGCGTCACGGGCCGCCTCCCAGCCGCGAAGCGCCGCGTCAAGCCTGACAGGATCGTGCAGGGTGGTGGCGACGGCCTCGCCGAGCAGCCGGCCGAACTTGAGGGCGTCGCGCATTCCGTTGCCGGTCACCGGGTCTTTGAAGTGCCCTGCGTCGCCGGCGAGCGCCCAGCCCGGGCCAGTGGAACGCCGGTAGTAGGCCGACAGATCGTCGGTCGTGCGCAGCTTGCTCAGGTTCGTGGCCGCCCCGACGCGGGTCTTGAGCATGGGATTGCGGTCGAGCATCCGTTGCCAGTAGAGGTCGGGGTCTCGTCGAAAATCGGGGATGGTCGCGGCGTCGGTCATGTTCACCACCAGAGTTCGACCGGCAGGGCACGACGGGAGCACCAGCACCTGGTCGCCATCTGCGCGAAAGATCTCGAGGGCATCCGGGGCGTCTGTGCCGAGTGGGTCGTCGAGATAGCGGAACGCGAAGCCCCGCCCGTTCTTCGACGCGCGGTACGGCGTGTACGCGCCGACCTCAGCGGCGATGCGGGAATGCCGACCGTCGGCGCCCACCACGAGCTCGGCCTGGATCTCGTATTCGATGCCGTCGCTGACGCATCGCACACCGACCGCGCGGCCGTCACGCCAGACGACCTGCTCGACGTTGGTGCGTTCGCGCACCTCAGCGCCCGCTTCTCTGGCGGTCTCGACCAAGATCGCGTCTTGCTGATCGCGCGGCACGCAGATGGCGTAGTCGATACCGCAGAAGGGTTTGTACCGCTCGGTGATCTCTACATCGCCATCGTGGAGGGTCAGGTAGTGACTCTTCGACGGATTGAGCGCGAGAATCTTCGGCAGCGCCCCCATGAACTTGAGTTCCTGCACCCCGTTCGGCACGAGTACGTGGGTAGAGATGGTGTCGGAGGGGAACCTGGCCTTATCGAGCACGACGACTGTGAGCCCGGCCTGGGCGAGCGGCACCGCGGCGGCGGTGCCGGCACAACGGGCGCCGACGATGACAACGTCGACCTTTTCGACAACGGTGCTCATCGCTGCCCCCCTGCAGAGTTTGCGGCCGGGCCGATGGCCCGCAGCGGCGTCAGCGAGTCATAGTAGGTGCGCACCGACGTTGCCCGACCGTCTGCCCGGCGCGCCTGGGGATGCACGACCCGAAGGGCCGTGGCGATGTCACGCTGATTCCACGCTGCGAGGTAACGCGCTGGGTATTCCTGAAGTGTGCTGGTCGAGATGGTGAGCGACACGGGACACGCCTTTCTTCTTCGTTGAAGATCCGAGCGGCAGGCGCTGGATTTGTGTGTGCTGCCCACTTTCACACTTCGCAGTTCGTCGTTCTTCATCCCGATGAGTGGCGTTCCTCGCTCAACAGGTGTAAATGCCCGCACGAAGCGGTTGTCTTCGTGCTCGAGCGCGTGTCAGTCGCGGGTGCGGGCGAACCGGCTTACCGCGTCAGATCTGTTCACCGCGCCGCTGGCCCGTAGCACCGCTCGCACATGAGACTTGACCGTCGCTACCGCCAGTACGAGTCGCTCGGCGATCTCCAGGTTCGACAACCCGAGCATCATCAGTTCGAGCACTTCTTGCTGCCGCGCCGTCAGGTCGTCCCACTGCCCTAGGGGGTCTGGCCGCAACAGAGTGGAAGCTGCTGCAGACGATGCGCCAGATGACGCAAGCAATTCGATCGGGCGCTCGGGCAGCTCGCCGAGCCCGCTACGCAGACTGGCCAGTACGAAGTTCTGCTCCTCTGCGCGCTGTCGCACCAGTATCAGAGCGAGTACTGCGCCGAGGGTGTCTGCGCAGCTCTGCACGATCTGCGGATCGAGGTGCGCACCGCCGACGACGTGGAGGAGCCCCAGCGCATCGTCTCCGGCCGTTACGGCGGCGAGAAGAACCCGCCGGCCGTCGGGCGGTGCGAGCTCACGGCTGATCGTCTGCCGAAAGCAGACGACCTGTTGTTCACCGCCGGAAGCATCGTTCAACGGCATCGGCAGAGCAGGCAGCGCTCCCGAGACCTGTAAGAGCTCCAGCCGCCCCGCTCGTAGCCAGGATACCCACACCCCGTCGACGATTCTCCCGAGCGCTACCGATTCGGCAGCGCATCCGGCCAAAACCAGCGCACATGACCTCTGGATGAATTCGGGCATACCACGGCAGGCTCGGATGCGCGCTAGGGCCTCGTCGACGAGATCCCACCCGGCGGGAACAGCGGCAGAGTCATTCATGCGCGTCATGGCCGATGTGAATGTACTTGGCCACTGCGGCACCACGACTGGTGACCTGGAGCTTGTGCAGCACTCCGCGCATATGGGTCTTCACGGTGTCTTCTGACAGCGACATTCGCTGCGCGATGACCCGATTCGTCGCACCGTCGGCCACGTGTTCGAGCACTTCCCATTCCCGTGCGGTCAAGAACATCGAGTTGCCGCTTGCACCTGCGGCGTCTGTGTTCTCGGGCGCGCTGGCAGGCCCCGCCGGTATCGCCGAGACTCCAGACGCTCCAGAGCCGATGTGTTCCAACACGGCGGCGGCGCGCCGCAGTTCGGCCGAGGCTCGTCTGCTGCGTTGCGTGATGCGCTCGTTCCATCCTGCCGCCTCGTACAGCAACGACAGTTCGCCGGCGAAGGCCTCCAGAAAGCGGCGATCGTCGAGATCGACAACGCCGTCTTGACCGACCCGGTCTGCGTGCAGAAAGCCCATCACCCGCCCCTGGATGATCAGCGGCGCGGCAACGTAGGCCTGGCTGCCGGCCACTTCCATGATCGGTTTGAAGGCTCTTCGGTCGACGAGCGATTGGTCGACCAATACTGCCGTGCGGTGTCGCACCATGTCTGTTTCGGCCAGCATGTTCGCCAGCGGAATCTCTACATCACTCTCGACGTAGGCGCGGAAGGCAGCAGCCTGAAGGTCTAGGTCGTCTCGCGTGTACAGCTGCAAAGGAACCCAGCGAGAACCGTGCACCGCAGACAGCATCGCCCGAGTGAAACCACAGGCCTCGGCAAGTTCCTGGGGCGCCTGAGCTCGGATCAGCGTGGTAGAACCCAGCGTACCGAGTCGGTGCAGCGCCTCCCCGAGGCGCATCCGACAATCGACGAACTGATGGGCCCGCTGCATCCTTGACCTCCCGGGGTGGTTTAAATGGTCTGATGGTTAGTATTGTAAGACCGTTATGCCGCCAACTCGATGAGGAGTACAACGATGCACGCGATGGGAATGGCCGAATGGTTACGTCGGCGAGCACTGCGAGACCCGAATCATCAGGCCCTGACGTTCGAAAAGCTGACCCTGACCTTTGATGCGCTTCAGGCCCGGGTCGAGCAGACCGCCGACGTGCTCGCCGATCAAGGCACCCTGCCAGGAGACCGCGTCGCGTATCTCGGGTTCAACCACAGCGAGTTTCTGGTGGCGATGTTCGCAACCGCCAGGCTGGGTGCAACCTTCGTGCCACTGAATTTTCGGCTGACCGGCAGCGAGTTGTCGTACATCGTGAAAGACAGCCAAGCGCGAGTACTGATCAGCGACCCGGAGCACATCGCCTCGATCGAGCCGGTTCGTGATGTGCTGCCTTGCGAGGTCTACATCGAGCTCGGCGCTGGGCGCGAGGGATGGGCCGGCCTCGATCAGCTGCGCTCTTCTGCGCCCAAACACGTCGAGCAGTTCGACGTCGACATCGACAGCCCCGCGGCTATCTTGTACACCTCAGGCACGACGGGCCGGCCGAAAGGTGCCATTCTCACGCACCGCAATTTCTGGGCGAACAACGTCAACTGGATGCTCGCGGTGAACTACAACGCCGATGACGTGACGCTGACCTCCGCCCCGCTGTTCCACTCCGGCGGCCTCTGCGTCATCACCC
>JAODBC010000118.1 GCA_025463765.1 Subtercola sp.
GTCGGTCGCCTTGTCCAGCGCGTCGGGCGTGCTCACCTCGGCGAGCACCTCGACCTGGTCGGCGCTGATCTGCCCGGCCGCGCAGGCGGCGGCCACCGCGGGCAGGGCCTCCTGCACCCGGCCGGCCGTGACGATCCGGGTGATCGCCGAGCCGGACTGCCGGCAGTGCGTGCGCAGCCAGGAGCTCATCGTGGTCAGCCCGTCGTGCTCGGCGGCCTGGGCCAGCTCGGCGCGGCGCACCACCCGGGCCAGCTCGGCGTCGAGCATGTTGCGGGCGCGCACCAGGTCGCGGGTGCGGTCGAGCAGGTCGGCGTCGGAGTATCCGAACAGGTCATCGGCGGCGAGCGCGGCGAGCGCATCCAGCGTCGACGCCAGCTCGCCCATGATACCTCCCACACCGTTCGATCAGATGTTCGAATAGTACCCCGTCGAGCGGGGCCAGGCAACGTATAACTGCAGGTCAGGGGCTCACTTCGGCCAGTGGCCGGGGGACTCCTATGCCAGCGGAGCCTCCCAGCGCATCACCATGCGCTGGCACTGGGACGGGCATCGCTTCGTGCGCATCCCGACGTGAGACGGCCTGCTGCGTCCGTCCGGCGGGCACAGGCTGAATGATCGGGGCCGGGCGTCGGTTCACCCTGCCGAGGTGACGCCGGGACCGGTCGTGGCGTCGACCCCGCGCACCTGGTCGCCCTCGGAGGTCCTCCTCCACACGGCATCCGAGCAGGGGGCGGTATGAAGTACGTCGTCACCTGCCTGACCGCCCTCCGGTTCTCACGCTGGAGCCGTATGTCTTCCGCCGACGCAGGCGCCGCACCTGCGGGACACCGGAAGTTCGCCGGAAAGTGGCGTGGGCCGGCCCGCGGCGCTCTTCGCGCGCGAGCCGGCCCACGGACCACAGCTCAGGAGACGGCCAGGATGCGCAGGTCCTCCACGGCGCGCCGGAGGTTGGTGCTGGCGCTGCGGCCGACCGGCTGCAGGCGGGCGCTCGTCCAGGTCACCACGGCCGGGATAGTCGGGAGGCCGAGTCCGGGGATCGCCGGACGGCGAACGGAGACCGGGTCGCCACCGAGTGAGCGGACGAGAAGCGCGGCGACGACCGCGAACACCGAGACCGTGGTGAGCGCGACCGACAGGCCGGTGGCCTCGGCCAGGAAACCGAGTAGCGGAGGGCCGCCGAGCAGGCCGCTGTAGCCGACGGTCGACGCCAGGGCCACGCCGCCGGCCCCACCGAGGGCACCGGTCCGGGCGATGGCCAGCGGGAAGACGTTGGCCAGGCCGAGCCCCACGAGCACGAACCCGACGAGAGCGATGGTCACCGAGCCCGACCAGGCAGCGAGCAGCACGCCGGTCGCGGCCAGCAGAGCTCCGCCGACGAGGACCTTCTCCTCACCGAACTGCACGACCAGCGAGCTGCCGACCATGCGGCCGGAGGCCATGGCCAGGGAGAAGCCGGCGTACCCGGCGGCGGCCAGGACCGGCGTCGCACCGAGGTCCTCGCGGAGGTAGAGCGCGCCCCAGTCGGTGAGCGCACCCTCGCCGTACGCGGTGCATCCGGCGACCGCGCCGAGCACCACGAGGACGGCCGTGGGAATGCCACCGTGGCGGTGCGGCCGCTCGTCGGCCGGGCGGGCGGCGGTGTCCCGCGGTGCCGCCTCGTCGGCGCGGGCCAGCGTCGGCCCGATCCAGGCGAGGACCGCCAGCCCGGCGACGGTGACGCCCACCAGGTGCGGCGCGACACCGGCGGCAGCCGACACCAGGCCACCGACCAGGGCGCCGACCAGACCGCCGAAGCTGAATCCGGCGTGCAGCGAGGGCAGGAGCGGTCGGCCCCAGCGCGCCTCCACCTGCACACCCAGACTGTTGGCCGCCACGTTCACCGCGCCGGTCGCGGCGCCGAAGAACAGCAGCGCCACGCAGAGCTGGGGCACCGACGACGCCATGCCCGGCAACGCCATCGCGAGGCTGACCAGCGCCGTGGCCACCACGCTGACCCGGCCGGGGCCCAGCCGGGCGCTCAGCGCGCCGGTCAGCTGCATGCAGGCCAGGGCGCCCAGGGACATGAACAGGACGGCGATCCCCAGAGCGCTGTGTGAGGCACCCGCCTGGGCGCTCACGTCGGGGATGCGGGCGGCCCAGGTGCCGAAGACGAAGCCGTCCATCGCGAACAGGACGGCGACGGCCACCCGCAGTCGCTGCAGCGGGGCCGGAAGGACGGGGGAGGACGCCGACGACGAGCGGCGACCGGAGGACGTGCGGACACGGTCGAGAACAGGCAGGGTCACGCCGGGATTACCTCTCGGGGCGGGGTACGCGACTCGGCACCCCACACCGGGGCGGACGCGCTCGCCGTCGCAGGACGGCTCGACAAGGGACCAGGCGCGGCCCCGGGCACCGTCTACCACGGTGCGGGCGCGCGTCGCCTGTACCAGTAGCCAACCAACGACCGGGCGTGAAATTTCCCGGCGATCCGCGTGACTGCGCACACGGGTCGAAGGTCCCTATCCGTTCTTCTGCGGCGGCCCGGCGGGTGCGGACCGCCTTCTCGGCCGGCCCGTCACAGCCACGCCTCGATCTCGTCCAACTGCTCGTGGGTGAGACCGGGGAAAGCAGGCCCGTGCGGCCACCCGCCGGGTGCTCGTCGAGGGTGTGCGCGGCCGGCTCACCGCAGAAAGGTCAGGAGGCGGCCGAGCAGATCCTCGGGCTTCTCCTCGGCGATCCAGTGTCCCGAGTCCGCGATGACGCCGCCGGTCACGTCGGTGGCCACCTTGCGGGCGAGGTCGGCCACCGCCTCGCCCATGCTGTGCTCGGCACCCAGAGCGAGCACGGGCATCTGCAGTGGACCTTCCTCCACGTAGCGGGCGACATCAGCGATGTCGGTGGGAAACGCCCGGAAGTACTCGAAGCTGGCTCGCAGGCGAGCGGGGTCTCGCAGGGCCTGGGCGTAGACCTCCACGTCCTGCGGGGAGATCGCGCCCGGGGTGGCCGAGATCGAGGCGGTGAAGTCGCGGACCCAGATGGACTCCCGACCGCTGATGACCGACTCTGGCAGGCCGTTGGTCATCGAGAAGAACCCGAAGTGCCAGATCCCCGGCCCCTGTTCGGTCAGGGCCGGCACGCGGTACATGAACTCGGCCATCGGTATCGGAGCTTCGCTGAGAACCAGCCGCGAGACGGACTCGCGATGATGCGCGGCGTACGCGTAGGCCACCATCGTGCCGATGTCGTGACCGACCACCCGCACGTCGTCCGCGAGTCCGAGTTGGTCGAGCAGGCCGTGCACGTCGGCCGCCATCGTGGCCTTGTCGTAGCCCGACGCGGGGGCTTGCGACTCGCCGGCACCCCGCAGGTCCACCGCGATCACCGTGAACTGCTCGGCCAACGGGGGCGCGATCTCCCGCCACTCGT
>JAODBC010000005.1 GCA_025463765.1 Subtercola sp.
TGGCGGGGGTGGCGGGGGCTTCGGGTGCCGGGAAGATGGCGGCGAGCAGGTTCTCGACCCAGGTGATGAGTTCGGCATCCGGAAGCGGCGAACCGTTCACCACGGGCATCGGCACCGAGACGGCCGCAGCGGCAGCCAGGTACTTCGCGTTCGGGTACATGCGGCGCAGGCGCACCTGGATGGAGTCGGCGAGGTTCGCGGGGGCGACGCGCAGGTTCGAGCCCATCGCGACGACCTCCGAGAGCCCTGTGCGCTGGGCGAGCCGGCGCAGCTTGGAGACCGTGATGAGGTTCGTGACCTGCTCGGGCGGCTCGCCGTACCGGTCGGTGAGCTCTTCGAGCACCTGGTCGATCTGGCCGTCGGGGGCCGACGGCGAGGTCGCCGACGACAGCTTCTGGTAGGCCTCGAGTCGCAGCCGCTCACTGTCGACATAGTCTTCGGGAATGTGCGCATCCACGGGCAGTTCGAGCCGCAGTTCGGTCTGACCCTCGGCCACGTCGCCGCGGAACGTCGACACCGCCTCGCCGATCATGCGCAGGTAGAGGTCGAAGCCGACGCCCGCGATGTGGCCGGACTGCTCTCCGCCGAGCAGGTTGCCGGCACCACGGATCTCGAGGTCTTTCAGCGCGACCTGCATTCCAGAGCCGAGCTCGTTGTTGGCGGCGATGGTCGACAGCCGGTCATGCGCGGTCTCTGACAGCGGCTTGCCCTCGTCGTACAGGAAGTAGGCGTAGGCCCGCTCGCGCCCGCGGCCGACGCGACCCCGCAACTGGTGCAACTGCGACAGGCCGTACTTGTCGGCGCGGTCGATGATGAGGGTGTTGGCGTTGGGGATGTCGAGGCCGGTCTCGATGATGGTGGTCGAGACGAGCACGTCGAACTTGCGCTCCCAGAAGTCCACGATGACCTGTTCGAGCTGATGCTCGGGCAGCTGGCCGTGAGCAACCGCGATACGGGCATCCGGAACCAGCTCGGCGATGTGCGCGGCAACCCGGTTGATGGACTGCACCCGGTTGTGCACGAAGAACACCTGGCCCTCGCGCAGCATTTCGCGGTGGATGGCGGCCGCGATCTGCCGGTCGGAGTTCGGCCCCACATAGGTGAGAATCGGGTGCCGGTCTTCGGGCGGGGTCGCGAGCGTCGACATCTCGCGGATGCCCGTGACAGCCATCTCGAGCGTGCGAGGGATGGGCGTGGCGCTCATCGAGAGAATGTCGACGTTGGTCTTGAGCTTCTTGAGCTTGTCTTTGTGCTCGACGCCGAAGCGCTGCTCTTCGTCGATGATGACGAGGCCCAGGTCTTTGAACGCCAGAGATTCGGTGAGAATGCGGTGGGTGCCGATGACCATGTCGACGGTGCCGTCGGCCAGACCCTTGACGGTTTCGCGCACCTCTTTGTCGGTCTGAAAACGCGACATGGCGCGGGTGTGCACGGGGAAGCCCGCGAACCGGCCCGTGAACGTCTCGAGGTGCTGACGCACGAGCAGGGTGGTCGGCACGAGCATCGCGACCTGCTTGCCCTCTTGGATGGCCTTGAACGCGGCGCGCACGGCGACCTCGGTCTTGCCGAAACCGACGTCGCCGGCGAGCAGCCGGTCCATGGGAATGGGCCGCTCCATGTCGGCCTTGACCTCGTCGATGGTGGTGAGCTGGTCGGGCGTCTCGGCGAACGGAAACGCCTCTTCGAGCTCACGCTGCCACGGGGTGTCGGGGCCGAACGCGTAGCCCTTCGACGCCATACGCGCGCTGTAGAGCTTGACGAGTTCGACCGCGATGTCGCGCACGGCCTTGCGCGCCTTCGATTTGGCGCTCGACCAGTCGCTACCGCCCATCTTCGACAGGGCCGGCGCTTCTCCCCCGACATAGCGGGTGAGCAGGTCGAGCTGGTCGGTGGGAACGAAGAGCTTGTCGCCCGGGTAGCCGCGCTTGCTCGGCGCGTATTCGAGGGCCAGGTATTCGCGCGTGGTCTTGACCGGGTGGCGGCCGCCGCTGGAGACTTCGCGCTGGGTGAGTTCGATGAACTTTCCGATGCCGTGGGTCTGGTGCACGACGATGTCGCCGGGCTTCAGCTGTAAGGGGTCGACGACGTTCTTGCGGCGGGTCGCCAACTTCTTGACCTGCCGAGCGTCATAGCCCGCGCTGCGACCGTAGAACTCCGACTCGCTGACAAGCGCGAGCTTCGCCTCGGGCACTTCGAAGCCGCTCTCGACGGTGGCCTTGACGAGGTAGGCGATGCCGGGCTCAGGGTCTGCCGGAAAGTCGTCCACGATGCGGGCGGGCAGCTCGCGCCCGGCCAGAACGTCGGCCGCGCGCTCGACGAGCCCGTTTCCGGCGGCGACGACCGCGACGCTCCAGCCGTCGTGCAGCCGGGCGGCGACGTGCTCGAGAGCACCGTCGACGTTGCCTTGAAAGCTCGGCACGGCGTCTGCTTCGATACGCACGTAGTGGGCGTCGGTGTCGACGATGGCTTGCAAGTGTTCGTCGACGGATGCCGTACCGCTGTCGAACGTACTGAGGGTCCACCACGGGCGGTTCACCCCGGCGGCGAACTTGAGGTCGGTGAGGGTGATGAACTCGCCCGAGGCCAGGTCGATGGGGGCCTCGGCACCGACGGTGGCGGCGCTCCAGGCGGCGGCGAGAAACTCGCGGTTCGTCTCGCTGAGGCTCACGGCGCGGCTGGCGACCCGCTCGGGCGAGATCACCGCGATGGCGGCACCCTCGGGCAGATAGTGCGTGACGGTGACGAGGCGGTCGAGCAGGGCCGGAGCCAGACTTTCCATGCCCTCGACCGGGATGCCCTGGCCGATCTTCTCGAGCAAGCCGGCCAGGCTCGGAAACTCGTGCTGCATCTCGCGCGCACGCTGGCGCACCGATTCGCTGAGCAGCAGTTCGCGGCTCGGCGGCAGCTCGACCAGCTCGAGGCCCGGACCACCGCTGGTGCCGCTGCCGCTGCCACCACCGCTGGTGCCACTGCCGCTGCCGTGGCCGCTCGCCGCGTCGTCGATGGAGCGCTGGTCTGCAACCGAGAAGAGTTTGAGCTCTTCGATCTCGTCGCCGAAGAAGTCGACACGCACCGGATGCTCGGAGACCGCCGGAAAGACATCGAGAATGCCGCCGCGCACCGCGAACTCCCCCCGCCGGGTCACCATATCGACGCGCGAGTAAGCCAACGCGACAAGGTCGGAGGTGAGGCGCGCGAGGTCGTAACCGCGGCCGCCGCGCACGAGGCGCACGGGTTCGTGCTCGGTGAGGTTGTCGGCGAGCGGCTGCAGCGCGGCGCGCACGGAGGCGACCACGATGAGCGGGCGGGGGCGGCGCGGGCCGGCTGGAGCATCCGGAGCCTTCTTCCCGCGCTTCGGGGCCGCGGGCGGCGACCACTCTGCCGGGAGGCCAGCCGCATTCGCTGCCGCCGTTTCGGCCGACCAGGCGGCGAGGCGGCGAAGGGCTGCGATGCGCTTGCCCACGATCTCGGCGCTGGGGCTCAGCCGCTCGTGCGGAAGGGTCTCCCATGCCGGGAACTCCAGCACCTCGGCCTCGGGCGCGAGGGCGGCAAGCCCCGCGCGCATGGTTTCGGAGTCGCGCCCGGTGGCGGTGACGACGAACAGAACCTGCGGCAGACCCTTCTCGGCGCGGCGGCTCAGAAGCCCCGAGAGCAGCGGGGCACGGAGCCCGTCGGTGAGCGAGAAGTCGACGTCGCGACCCGACTCATCGAGGGCGCGCTCGAACGTCGAGGCGCGCGAAAGCGCAGCGATTAAGCCCTGAAGGATCACCACGTAAGTCTACGGGCACCCTCCGACACGCTCGCCCGTCGGCGCACCCCCGTGCCGCCGGCCGGTGCGCCACGCGCTCGCCACGCGCTCGCCACGCTCGCCACGGCGGCGAAAACGGAGGAGATCTCGAGGCGGTGAGGGCTATACGGCCCCACGGTGGCGAAATCGCCGCGAAATGAGCGAGACTCGGGGGGCACGGGCGCGGCGACCCGCTAGGCCGAGGGCGGCGGCGCGTGGAAGCGCTGCTGCGCCGCGGTGAGGCCGTCGGTGGCGATGAGCTCGACGGCGTCGGCGGCGTCGGTGAGCAGGTTCGGCAAAGCGGCGCGCTCGGTAGACGTGAAGTCGCGCAGCACGAAGTCCGCCGCGCTCTGGCGGCCCGGCGGGCGACCGACGCCGACGCGCACCCGCGTGAAGTCGGGGGTGCCGGTCGCGGCAGCGATGTCACGGATGCCGTTGTGGCCGCCGTGGCCGCCGCCGAACTTCAGGCGAAGGGTGTCGAACGGAATGTCGAGCTCGTCATGCACGACGATCAGCTGGCTCGGCGAAGCATCGTAGTACGACAGCAGGGCGGCAGCCGGGCCCCCGGAGTTGTTCATGTAGCTGTTCGGCTTGGCCAGCACGAATCGCGGGCCGCCTGGCGTCGCTCGGCCTGTCGCGACGCGCGCATTCACCCGGCCCGCGCCCGACGAGAACGACGCCGAAAACCGCGAGGCCAGCTCATCGAGCACCATCTGGCCGACGTTGTGCCGATTGCCGGCGTACTCCGGCCCGGGGTTGCCGAGGCCGATGACGAGCCAGAGATCATCGCTTGGCACCGAGACTCCTTAGGTCTGACAAGTGGATGTTCGGGCAGGGCCCGGTGCACGAAACCGCCGCACGCGAGTCGCCAGAAAGACGACCGCATGCGGCGGTTTCGCGGTGAAACGGGTTACGCGGGGGTCGGCGCGTCGGTGGTCGACGCATCGCCGGCCGACAGGCTGTCGCCGAGGTCTTGCTCCTCAGGAACCGACACGGCCACGATGAGCTGGTCTTCGTCGCCGACGAGAACGGCGCCTTCGGGCAGCGTGATGTCTCTGGCCAGAATCTGGGTGCCTGCCTCGGCGCCCTCGATGTTGACGATGACCCGCGTCGGGATGTTCGTGGCGAGAACCTCGAGCAGCAGCGAGAACGTGTCGAGGTCGGCGGTGGTACCGGAGACCGGCTCACCCTCGACGTGCACGGTGACCTCGACCTGTACGCGCTCACCGGCGCGAACGACGATGAGGTCGAGGTGCTCGATGATCTGGCGTACGGGGTCTTTCTGCACGTCTTTCACCAGCGCGAGCTGCTGCTTGCCGTCGATGTCGAGCTCGAGCAGAGCGTTCGACTTACGGATGAGCAGAAACACTTCGTGGCCCGGAAGGCTCACGTGCTGCGGTTCTGCGCCGTGGCCGTAGATCACGGCCGGAATCTTGCCGGCGGCGCGCAGCTTGCGTGCCGCGCCCTTGCCGAACTGGGTGCGTTGCTCGGCAACGATCTTGTTGTCGTCGTCAGTCATGGGTTTTCTCCTTGGAATGGTGTTCAACTCGAACGCGTCTGCGTGAGGAAGAGCCAGGTTCAGAAAACCCAAAAAGCTTCGTCCGCCGCGTCGATTACGGATGCCGGGCATCCCTCGCCGAAGTCAGTGGCCAAGCCTACTACATGGCGAGCAGTAACGCGTACACGCCCATGCTGATGGCGTAGAGCGCCGCGATGATGAGGTAGCCGTAGACGTTGCGCCGCACGCCGACCCCGGGCTTGTGCCACCAGTCGAAGACCTTGAAGATCCACGGTGCGACCAGCCAGCCGAGCAGCTGCGTGCTCACCACGTTGCCGATGAACAGACTCGCCCAGAACGGGATTCCGCCGAGCAGCGGGTTACCGATGAACACGCTGAACAGAAACACGATCGGGTACAGCACCAGCAGCACGAGCAGGTTGTCTTTGAAGATGGTCGCGCGGCTCTGCCGACCCGGCTCCCAGAACCCGAAGCCATAACTCGACTTACTGACGCGCACATTCGTGTTGTACGCCTCGCCCTCTTTCAGCAGCTTCGCGCGCTGCGGCGAGTTCTGCCAGGCCTCGAGATGCTCGTCGGTGTCGAACGTCAGGATGACCGTCCAGTCTTCTTGCACACCGGGAGTGGGCCGCTCGATCTTGTGCCCGACGAACCCGGCGTAACTCGACTCCGCAGCAGAGATCTTGCGCTGCCAGCCGAGGAAGGCATCTTCACCACCGGGCTCGACGTGACTGGTCACGATGATCGACGCCGCTTTGTTCGTGGATTGGTCTTCGGTGACGAGGTGAATGTCTTCTTGGCCGACGAAGTGACCCTTGATCTGGTCGATGAAGGATGCCCGTTCCGCACTCTGCAACCAGGTGCGGGCCGCCTCGGCGTTCACAAATCGCTGGATGAGCACCCAGTCGTCTTGCGTGGGCGGAGACGGCTCGATGACCTTGCGGTCGATAAAGCCCGGCCAGGTGGCCATCACCACGCCGAGCCGCTTCTGCCAGTCGCGATACAGGTCGTCGCTCTCGGGAATGACCCGCCGCTCGATGATGAGCGAAACGGGGCCTCCCGAGGTCGCTGTGGCGGAGCCAGGGCTCGTCGTGGTCACGGCTTACTACGCCGTCGCGAAGGTCGACTCGACGGTGATCGACTTCTGGTAGGCCTTCTCGCCCATGATCCAGGTCTGGTCGACGGCGCGCTCGTCGCCGACGATCATGATGCCGAACAGCATGTTCGCCGCGTCGTCGACCGTCACCGGGTCGCCCCCGTCGGCGATCAGCTGGGAGTGCCAGTCGGCGCCCGCGGGGCCGGCCGTCCAGTCGAGGGCCACGAAGTCGGCCTCTTTGCCCACCTCGAAGCTGCCCACCTTGTCTTCGATGTAGAGGCCCTCCGCGCCGCCCAGAGTGATCGACCAGAACGCGCGGTAGGCCGAGAGCTTGTTGCGCTCGGACTGCGCCGTATCCATCTTCGACGGGTCGATGCTTCCGTCGAGGATGGTGTTGTTGATCATGCCGACCTTGTAGGCACCGTCGAGCACCGCGAGCATGCCGAAACGGTTGCCGCCACCCATATCGGTTCCGAATGACATGCGGATACGGGCATCCGGATCGGTCGCCTTGCCGAGCCGGAACAGCCCGCTGCCGAGGAACAGGTTGGAGTGCGGGCAGAACGTGACCGAGGCATCTTTGTCGTGGATGCGCTGGAACTCGCTGTCGGAGAGCCAGACGCCGTGGCCGCCCGAGAACTTGGGGCCGACCAGGTTGTACTTCTCATAGACGCCGAGGTAGTCGTCGCATTCGGGATGCAGCGCGAGCACGCCCCGAATCTCGTGCGGGTTCTCGGAGATGTGCGTGTTCACCCAGGTGTCGGGGTATTCCTTCTTCAGCAGCTCGCACTTCTCCATCTGCTCAGGGCTCGAGCCGAAGGCGAAGCGCGGGGTGATCGCGTAGAGATTGCGGCCCACGTTGTGGTACTTCTCGATGAGGATCTTGCTGTTCTCGTAGAAACTTTCGGGGGTATCAGCGAAGTACTCCGGCGCGTTCTGGTCGATGCCCGTTAGGCCTCCGATGACGCGCATTTTGCGGCGGGTGGCCTCTTCGAAGAGCTCTTCGGTGCAGACCGGCGCGGTACTGGTGAACACCTGAGCAGTCGTCGTGCCCGACGAGAGCAGGTTGTTGAAGAAGCGCTTGGCGCCGTCTTTGGCGTAGTCGCGGTCGGCGTAACGCGCCTCTTCGGGAAAGACCCACTTCTGCAGCCACGGCAGCAGCTGCAGGCCATAGGCCCCCAGCACTCGGGTCTGCGGAAAGTGGATGTGACCGTCGATGAACCCGGGCGTGATGATGCGGTGTTCGATGTGGGTGGTTTCAACGTCACCATACTGGCCGCTCAGCTCGTCGTAGGGGCCGAACGCGGTGATGATGCCGTCTTCGACGACGAGCAGACCGTCTGCCACGAAGCGGGCCGAGGCTTCTTCGTCACCGACGTGCTTCCACGGGTCGTCGACGAAGTCGAAAAAGGTTCCTCGGATGGCGTGAGTGGTCACAGATCAAGTCCTTCGCTCGTGTTATTCGATGAAGGGTTGAAATCTGGCACCCCTTCACGATGTTAGTGGGCAGAAGTGGCTTCAAGTACCCCTCGTTCGGGTCTGGCCCGAGGCCCGGCCGCGGCTGCCCCGAGCATGCCCGGGCAGGCGCCACGGCCCTGCGCTCAGACCGAACCGCTACGCTGGAAACGACGTACTCAGGAGGAAGAAAATGGCTGGAACAAGCGAAGCGACGGCGAACATCGGTGTTGTCGGGCTAGCGGTGATGGGCTCGAACCTGGCGCGAAACCTCGCGAGCCGCGAAGGAAACACGGTAGCCGTCTACAACCGGTCGCCAGAACGTACGCGGCTGCTCACCGACGAGCATCCGGAGGCCGGATTCGTCGCCTCGGAGAAGATCGAAGACTTCGTCGCCTCGCTTCAGAAACCGCGCACCGCCATCATCATGGTGCAGGCCGGTAAGGGCACCGACGCCGTCATCTCGCAGCTCGCCGACCTGTTCGAAGAGGGCGACATCATCGTCGACGGCGGCAACGCGCTGTTCACCGACACCATTCGTCGCGAAGAGGCCGTCACGGCGAAGGGCATCCACTTCGTGGGCACCGGAATCTCGGGCGGAGAAGAGGGCGCACTCAAGGGCCCGTCGATCATGCCCGGCGGGTCGAACGAGTCGTATGAGACGCTCGGCCCGATTCTCGAGTCGATCGCCGCGGTCGCCGAGGGCGAGCCGTGCGTGACGCACGTGGGCACCGGCGGCGCGGGGCACTTCGTGAAGATGATCCACAACGGCATCGAGTACGCCGACATGCAACTCATCGCCGAATCGTACGACCTGCTCACCAAGATCGGCGGCCTGACGCCGGCCGCCGCAGCCGACGTTTTCACCGAGTGGAACTCGGGCGACCTCGAGTCGTACCTCATCGAGATCACCGCCGAGGTGCTGAAGCAGGTCGACGCCAAGACGGGCAAGCCGTTCGTCGACATCGTGCTCGACCAGGCGGGCTCGAAGGGCACCGGAGTCTGGACCGTACAGAACGCGCTCGACCTGGGCGTGCCGGTCGGCGGTATCGCCGAGGCCGTGTTCGCGCGTGCCGTCTCCTCGCACCCCGAGCAGCGTGAGGCGGCTCAGGCCGTCATCACCTCGCGCCCGACGCCGGTCGAGGTCGGTTCCTCGTTCAGCGACGACGTGAACGCTGCCCTCTACGCGTCGAAGGTCGTCGCCTACGCGCAGGGCTTCGACGCCATCATCGCGGGCGCCGAGAAGTACGGCTGGGACATCAACAAGGGCAACATCGCCAAGATCTGGCGCGGCGGCTGCATCATTCGCGCCCAGTTCTTGAACCGCATCGTGGAGGCGTACGAGAAGAACCCCGGCCTCAAGACCCTGCTCGCCGACCCGTACTTCGCCTCGGCGGTTGCCAATGGCGAGGCCGCGTGGCGGCGCATCGTTTCGACGGCTGCGCTGTCGGGCATCCCTGTTCCCGGGTTCAGCTCGGCACTGAGCTACTACGACTCGCTGGCGTCGAAGCGTCTGCCTGCGTCGCTCGTTCAGGCGCAGCGCGACTTCTTCGGCGCTCACACGTACAAGCGCGTCGACATGCCGGGCACGTTCCACACGCTGTGGTCGGGCGACCGCAGCGAGATCGAGTCAGAGGGCAGCTCGCACTGATGGCTTCTGACGCTCCCTCCGGCGCTGGGACTGGCGCCGGCAACGGCACTGGCGCCGGCGCCGGCACTGGCACCGGCACCGGCATCGGGGCTGGCACTGGCGACGACGGCGCGCCGCAGGAGGCCCAACGGCCCGTCGCCTTGGTGACCGGCACGTCGACGGGAATCGGGCTCGCCACAGCGGTCGCTGCCGCACAAGCGGGCTTTCAGGTCGTCGCCACCGTGCGGCGACCCGGAAGCGAGGCCGAACTGCTCACGGCAGCTGAGGCGTGTGGGGTCGCTGACCGCGTGGCGGTACGGATGCTCGACACGACAGATGCGGCAGCCGCCGCGTCGCTCGTGAACGACATCGCGGCGCAGTACGGCCGGCTCGATGCCGTCGTGAACAACGCGGGATCCGGTCACGTCGGTACGGTCGAAGAAGATTCCCTCGACGCCATTCGCGCCGTCATGGAGGTCAACTACTTCGGGGTCGTGAATGTGACCAAGGCCGCTATGGCCCATTTGCGGGCATCCAGTGGTTCGGTCGTGACGGTGTCGAGCGTGGGCGGGGTGGTCGGGCAGCCGTTCAACGAGGCGTACTGCGCTGCGAAGTTCGCGGTTGAGGGAATGATGGAGTCGCTGCATCCGGTCGCCGCGGCGGTGGGCGTGCGGGTCGTCATCGTCGAACCGGGGGCTGTTGCCACGAGTTTTGTCGACAACGTCGGCGTGGGTGAGAGTGCGGTGCGGGCATCCGGGCCCTACGGGGAGGCGTTCGACCACTACATCGAGCGAACACGGGGCGCCTTCGCCACTGCACAGGAGGCACACGGCGTGGCCGACGTCATCGTGGGGGCGCTGATCGGCGACGACGTTCCGCTGCGGCTGCAGTCCTCTGACGCTGCGACCTCGTTCGCGGGCATGAAGCTGCGCGACCTCGACGGCAGCGTGGTGACCGGCGCCACGGCGGGGTGGGTGGTCTGATGGGCGGCCCCGGCAGCTGATGGCCGAGTACTACGACGAGCCCGAGCTGGCCGGTTACGAGCCCCACGAACCGCGTGGGCCCCGCAGCCCACGCCGAAAGCGCACGCTGCAGATCGTGGTGCTGCTCGGAATCGTCGCGCTGGTGCTGCCCGGCATCCTGACCACCTACAGCCTCGCCAAGTCGACGGCGCAGGCTGCGTGCGCGGCCACAGTGGCGCAACTCTCGCGCACCGTCACCGCATCGGGCTCACGCGTGCAGTTCGAGTTCTTCGGCCCGGGCGGGGTGGGCTGGCAGTGTTACACCGTCGGCGCGTACGGGGGCGACCGGATGCCCGTGGCCATGCTCGGGCTCATTCCGAGTTACCCGGCTCCGGTGCCGGCCGAGGCGCCCGCCGTCGACAGCTGACGCAGCCCGCGCGAGCGAACCGGCGGATCGGCGAATCGGCGAGGGGCTAGAGGCCCAGGCGCACCTTCACCTCGTGAGCGGAGGGGTTCGTCGCGCTCGATCCGTCGGGAAAAAGCACGGTCGGCACGGTCTGGTTGCCGCCGTTGAGCGATTCGACGAGGGCTGCAGTGCCCTCGACCTCTTCGATGTTCACCTCGGTGTAGGCGATGCCGTCTTTGTCGAGTTGCTTCTTGAGGCGGTTGCAGTACCCGCACCACGAGGTGGAGAACATCGTGATGGATTCGGCCGCGGGCACGAAGTCGGTGGTAGTCGTCATACCTGGTGCAACCTGCCTCAGAACCGAATCATTCCGGTGAGAGGTCAGGCGTCGCCGTCGAACATGGAGGTGACGGAGCCGTCGTCGAAGACCTCGTGGATGGCGCGGGCCAAGAGCGGCGCGATCGGCAGAATGGTGAGCGACGGGAAGCGCTTCTCGAGCGGGATGGGCAGCGTGTCGGTCACGACGACCGAGTCGATGAAGTCGCTCTGCAAGATCTCGCTGGCGGGGTCGGAGAACACGGCGTGCGTGGCCGCCACGATGACGCCCTTCGCGCCGGCGTTCTTCAGTGCCTCAGACGCGGCGACAATCGTGCGGCCGGTGTCGATGAGGTCGTCGACCAGCAGGCACCAGCGCCCGCTCACGTCACCGACGATCTCGTGCACCGAGACCTGGTTCGGCACCAGCGGATCGCGGCGCTTGTGGATGATCGCCAGCGGTGTGCCGAGCTTGTCGCTCCACACGTCGGCAACCCGTACGCGGCCCATATCGGGCGAGACGACGGTGAGTTCGGCCATGTCGTAGGTCTGCCGAACGTGCTCCATGAGCACGGGCATGGCGAACAAGTGGTCGACCGGGCCGTCGAAGAAGCCCTGGATCTGCGGGGCGTGCAGGTCGACCGACATGATGCGGTCGGCGCCGGCCGCCTTGAACAGGTCGGCGACGAGACGCGCCGAGATCGGCTCGCGGCCGCGGTGCTTCTTGTCTTGCCGGGCATAAGGGTAGTACGGCGCCACGACGGTGATTCTTTTCGCCGAAGCGCGCTTCAGGGCATCCACCATGATGAGCTGCTCCATGAGCCACTCGTTGATGGGCGTCGAATGCGACTGGATGATGAACACGTCACTGCCGCGAACGCTGTCGTCGAAACGAACGTAGAGTTCGCCGTTCGCGAAGGTGTGGGCCGTTGATCCGATGAGGGTGGTGTCGAGTTCTGCGGCGATGGCCTCGGCCAGTTCGGGGTGTGCCCGGCCGGTTGCGAGAACCAGGTGCTTTTCGCCGTTCGAGGTGATCTCTGACACTTATTCTCCGGTTCGTTCGGCGGGCTGTTCTGCTGACGCCTCGACGGCGTTCTGTTCGGCGAGAGCCTGTTCGGCCGGTTTCTGCCGGGCCAGGGCGGTCTGCGCCGCCACGTCGGCAGCACTGCCGGCGCGATGGGTCGCAACCCACCCTTCGAGGTTTCTCTGCGGAGCGACGTTCATGGCGAGCGAGCCCGCCGGCACGTCTTTGCGCACCACTGTTCCGGCGCCGCTGTATGCTCCGTCGCCAATTCTAACGGGCGCGACGAACACGTTGTGCGAGCCGAGGCGCACGTTCGAGCCGATCTCGGTCTCGCTCTTCGTCACGCCGTTGTAGTTGGCGAAGATCGAGCCGGCGCCGATGTTCGAATCGACGCCGATGTGGGCGTCGCCGACGTACGACAGGTGCGGCACCTTGCTGCCGTCGCCGATCTGAGCGTTCTTCGTCTCGACGAAGGCGCCGATCTTTCCGTGTGCGCCCAGAATCGTGTTCGGGCGAAGGTAGGAGAAGGGCCCTACGGTTGCGTCGGCTCCGATGACGCTGAGCGTCGCGTCGCTGCGCTTCACCACGGCACGCTCGCCGATCTCGCAGTCGACCAGGGTGGTGTCGGGGCCGACGATGGCGCCCGTGGCGACGGTGGTCGCGCCCTTGATCTGAGTTCCCGGCAGAATCGTGACGTCGGGCTCGAAGGTGGCCTTGAGGTCGATCCAGGTGGTCGCCGGGTCTTGCACGGTCACTCCGGCCAGCTGCCAGCCCCGGATGATCAGGGCGTTCATCTTGGCGGCGGCCTCGCTCAGTTGCGCCCGGTCGTTGATGCCGGCCACCAGCCAGGATTCCGCGACAGGAAGCACGGTGACCTCCGAGCCGGCCCGGCGCAGCAGTTCGACCATGTCGGTGAGGTACTTCTCGCCCTGCGCATTGTGCATGGTGAGCTTCGGCAACAGGTCGCGCAGCTCGGCCACGCCGAACAGGTAGACGCCCGCGTTGATCTCGGCGATGGCGAGCTCACTGTCGGTCGCGTCGCGATGTTCGACGATGCGGTCGACCCGGCCGTTGCGGTCGGTGGCGCGGCGGCCGAACAGGGGGGTGGATGCCCGCGCTTCGGTATCGGCCGACGACTCCTCTGCGGGCTCGTCTGGTGTGCGCACGATGCGCCCATACCCGGAGGGGTCGTCGAGAAACGCCGAGAGCAGCGTGGCCGAAGCGCTGCCGTGGCGGTGCTCGTTGATCAGCCCGGCGAGGGTCTGAACATCCAGCATCGGGGTGTCGCCGTTGATGACGAGCACGTCACCGTCGAAGTCGGCCGGAAGCGATGCAACGGCCTGCTCGACGGCGCGGCCGGTGCCCGGGGTCTCGTCTTGGTCGACAACGAGGCCGTTCGGCAGCTCGTCGACGATGACCTCGACGAGGGCGTCGCGTTCGTGTCGCACGACGGCGACCGTATAGGCCGCGTCGAGCTCACGGGCCGTGGCGAGCACGTGGCTCACGATGGGAATACCCGCCAGCGTGTGCAGAAGTTTGGGGGTAGCGGATTTCATTCGCGTTCCCTGGCCTGCCGCCAAGATGATGATCGCGAGCTTGGAGTCGGTCACGAAACTCTCCCTGTCTCCGTCGTGTTGCGCTCCGCCTCCAGGATTCGAACCTAGTCCTAACAGCTCCAAAGGCTGTCGTGCTGCCGTTACACCAAGGCGGAAAGGCACGCCTGCTCGTGCGGCCAGTAAGCCAGTTTATATGGTGCGCCGTCGCTTCTGCAGCGCACCGTGCGGATGGCCGAGCAAATTCGAGTATCGGCCGCTGCCA
Organism: Subtercola sp.; assembly: GCA_025463765.1. Classification (GTDB taxonomy): domain Bacteria; phylum Actinomycetota; class Actinomycetes; order Actinomycetales; family Microbacteriaceae; genus Subtercola. The sequence goes on from JAODBC010000005.1 coordinate 14,013, forward strand.
ACGCGAAACGCGACGAGCGTGGTCGCCGCGTTTCACCGACCACGGTGGGCGCAGAAGGCAAACGTTTCGCGGGCCGGGATAATGGGGGGATGCCCGACTCCGAATCCGCCGACTCCGTCGACCGCATCGTCGGGGCGTGGATGCGCGAGCGGCCCGATCTCGACTTCGCTCCGTTGCAGGTGCTGTCGCGCGTGTGGCGCATCTCGCGGCATCTCGACCGGGCAAGGCGCAATTCGTTTTCGACGAGCGAACTGGAGTCGTGGGAGTTCGACGTTCTCTCGGCGCTGCGGCGTGCGGGGGCGCCCTACCAGTTGAGTCCGAAAGCGCTGCTCGAAGAGACGCTCGTGTCGTCGGGAACGATGACGAACCGCATCGACCGCCTCGTGGCACGCGGGCTCGTGGAACGGCGTACCGACCCGAACGACGGGCGCGGCATCCTCGTCACCATGACGACCGACGGCGTCGCCCGGGTCGATGCCGCCATCACCGAGCTCGTGGGGTCGGAGGCGGAGCTACTCTCCGGGCTCTCCCGCCCAGACCAAGAGCGCCTCGCCGCCCTGCTTCGCAAACTCTCCCGCGACTTCGACTGACGGGGACTTCGAGTGCCAGGGACTTCGACTGCCAGGGACTTCGACTGACGAACGAGTGCACTCTTGTGCGCAGGTTGCGAAAAAGCACCTCGTGCGCGACCGCGAGGTGCTTTTTCGCAACCCCAGCGGCCCGCCGGGTGTAGCGAGGTCGAAGAGAGGGGCGAGGGGTCAGGCGAGCAGCTCAGAGAGCTCGAGCCAGCGGAGCTCGAGGTCGGAGAGGGTGTTCTGGGTGGCGTCGAGTTCGGAGGAGAGGGTTGCGAGACCGGTGTAGTCGCTCTGGTCGTGCGCGGCCATGCGGGCGTGGATGTCGTTCACCTGCTGGCCGTATTTCTCGAGACGGCGGTTGACCGACGCGAGTTCTTTCTGGGCGTTACGCAGCTCGGCCCCGTTCAGTTTGGGGGAGGTCGGCGCGGCCGAGGTTGAAGTTCCTGCCGCTGTCGGGCTGTCGCTCGACCCACGCGTCTCGGTGCGCTGCTGCAGCGCGCGCACCTCGAGGTACTGGTCGACGCCGCGCGGCAAGTGGATGAGGCCGCCCTCGATCACCGCGTACTGATTGTCGGTGACGCGCTCGAGCAGGTACCGGTCGTGCGAGACGACGAGCAGCGTGCCGGGAAAAGTGTCGAGCAGGTCTTCGATGGCGGCGAGCATGTCGGTGTCGAGGTCGTTGGTCGGCTCGTCGAGAATCAGCACGTTCGGTTCGCTGAGCAGAATGAGCAGCAGCTGCAGGCGCCGCTTCTGGCCGCCCGAGAGGTCTTTCACGGGCGTCGAGAGCTGGGCGCTCGAGAAGCCGACCCGTTCGAGCAGCTGTGAGGGTGTCATCTCTTTGCCGCCACTGACGTAGGTGCTGCGCTGGCGGCCGATGACCTCGCTGACCCGGTCGTTCAGAATCTCGTCGAGCTCGAAGAGCTGCTGGGTGAGGGTTGCGACCTTGATGGTCTTGCCGCGCTTCACGCGCCCGGTCGTGGGCTGAAGCGTGCCAGAGACGAGGCTCAGCAGCGTGCTCTTGCCGACGCCGTTCACACCCAGGATGCCCGTGCGCTCGCCCGGGGCGATGCGCCAGGTGATGTCGTGCAGAACAGTCTTCTTCGCGGGTGCACCGCCTGCCGCGGCCGACGCACGCGCCGCGACGTCGTACACGACAGACACGTTTTCGAGGTCGACGACGTCTTTGCCGAGCCGCTGCATGGCCATCGAGGCCAGCGAGACCGAGTTGCGCGCCGGCGGCTCGTTCTCGATGAGGGCGTTCGCTGCTTCGATGCGGAACTTCGGCTTGGCCGTGCGGGCCGGAGCGCCGCGCCGCAGCCAGGCGAGCTCTTTTTTCATGAGGTTCTGGCGCTTCGACTCCATCGTCGCCGCCATGGTGTCGCGCTCGACGCGCTGCAGAATGTACGCGGCGTAGCCGCCCTCGAACGGCTCGACGAGCTGGTCGTGCACCTCCCAGGTGGCCGTGCAGATCTCGTCGAGAAACCACCGGTCGTGTGTCACGACCACGAGTCCGCCCGCGTTCGTCGACCAGCGGCGCTTGAGGTGCCCGGCAAGCCAGGCGATTCCCTCCACGTCGAGGTGGTTCGTGGGCTCGTCGAGAAAGATGATGTCGTGGTCGCCGATGAGCAGCGCAGCGAGCGCGACACGACGGCGCTGGCCACCCGAGAGGTCTTTCACGCTGGCCTCCCACGGAATGTCGGAGGCGAGACCCGCGATGACGTCGCGCACGAGGGGATCGCCGGCCCAGACGTGCTCGTCGATGTCGCCCACGATGGCCTGCCCGACGGTCAGCGCGTCGTCGAGCGTGTCACTCTGGTCGAGCACCGCGAGCGTGACGCCGTTGCGCCGGGTGACGCGGCCTGCGTCGGGCTCAAGCCGGCCCGACATGAGCTGCAGCAACGTGGACTTGCCGTCGCCGTTGCGGCCGACGATGCCGATGCGGTCGCCCTCGTTGATGCCGAGGGTCACGTTCTCGAAGATCACACGGGTCGGATACTCGAGTCGGATGCCTTCGGCTCCCAGAAGATGTGCCATGACTCAAGTTGACCACATCGGGAAGGCCCGCCCCTCCATCGAGCTGCGGATAGCGGCGGCTGCTCAGCCGGGTCACCCGCACCTATCCGCAGCACAACGGGCCGGCGAGCGGGCCGGCGAGCGGGCGAGCGAGCGGGGTGCGAGCGAGCCAGCGTGGGAGCTGTAGCGTGGTGCGGTGACGACTACGAGCATCAGTGAGCTGATCAGCGCCAGAATGACCACCACTGCCGATTTTCCTGAGCCGGGCATCCTGTTTCGCGACCTCACCGCGGTGATGGCGCACGGCCCGACGCTGGCGGCGGTGACGGATGCTCTGCTCGAGCATATTCCGAACGACGTCGATGCCGTGGTCGGAGTCGAGGCCCGTGGCTTTCTGTTCGCCTCGGCGGCGGCACTTCGCCGTGGTATCGGCGTGTACCCCATTCGCAAGGCCGGAAAGCTTCCGGGCGCCGTGCTCGCAGAGACGTATGACCTCGAATACGGCACCGCCACCATCGAACTGCAGCCCGAGGCACTGGCGCCCGGCTCGCGGGTCTACGTGCTCGACGATGTGCTCGCCACCGGCGGAACGATGGCGGCGGCCATCCGCCTGCTCGAGCGCGCGGGCTACATCGTGACCGGCCTCGGCGTCGCCATCGAGCTCACCGCCCTCGGCGGCCGCGCCGCCGTGTCCGGCTACCCAGTGAACGCCCTGCTCACCATCGACTGACCGATCGACTGACCGGCTGACCGGCTGAGCCGCTGAGCCGCGCAGCTCAGTCGGAGATGACGCGGGCGCCGTGCACGGGGCCGGTGGCCCGCACGACGGTGTAGCGCGCCGCCGAGAGGGCGATCTGCAGCTCAAGGGCTCCGTCGAGGTCGGCAGCGAGGAACGCGACGGTCGGCCCGGAACCCGAGACGATGCCCGCAAGCGCCCCATTGGCCTCGCCGAGCTCGAGAACCTTCGCGAGCGACGGCGCCAGGTGAAGCGCCGGGGCCTGCAGGTCGTTGTAGAGCGACTCGGCCAGCATGTGCGGGTCGCCGGCGCGCAGGGCCTGCAGAACATCTGCATCGACCGACGGCTGCGTCTGCGCCGGAAAGATGTCTTGTGCGTGCCGGTCGCGGTGCCGGTCGAGCTCGCGGTACACCTCGGGGGTGCTCGAGCCGAAGTCGGCGAGGGCGAGCACCCACTGGAAGGTTCCCTTGGCCAGCGCCGGGCTCAGCTGGTCGCCGCGGCCGGTACCGATGGCCGTTCCGCCCGTGAAAGCGAACGGAACGTCGGCGCCCAGGCGGGCAGCGAGCAGCAGCAGTTCTTCGCGGCCGAGTTCGGTGCCCCAGAGAGTGTCGCAGGCCAGCAGGGTGGCGGCGGCATCCGCTGACCCGCCGCCCATGCCGCCGGCGATGGGCACGTTCTTGACGATTTCGAGGTGCACTCCGCCGCGGTAACCCGCCTTGTGCGCGGCCATGCGCGCCGCCCGAATGGCGAGGTTGGAGCCGTCGGTGATGAGCTCGCTCGTGTCGATGGGGCCCGTGAACGACACCGAGAAGTCGTCGGCCTGATAGGCACGAACCTCTTCGTACAGCGAGACGGCCTGGTAGGCGGTGGCGACGTCGTGGTAGCCGTCGTCCATGACGGCGCCGACCTTCAGAAAGACGTTGATCTTGCCCGGGGCCCTGACATGAACCGTTCGGAGACCCGTGTTCACTGTCATGCATTTAACCTAGCCCAGCGGCGGCGTGCGTTTAGTCGCTCGTTGCGGTGTGCTAAGTGGTGCGAGCGGTGTCGGCGGTGCGAGCGGTGTCGGCGGTGCGAGCAGTGTGAACCTGCGCCCGCTCGTGACGATGCGGCGCCGGCCGTCGGCGAGCGGATGCCCGGCGCAGCCGCGACCGCACGGGTCAGTCTTCGCGCAGCGCTTCCTCGGCGATGGCCAGAAAGTCGTGCACCGTCAACTGCTCGCCGCGCAACGTCGGGTCGACACCCCCGGCCTGGATGATCTCGGCCGCCGTCTTCGAATCGCCGAACACGCTCGACAGAGACTGGCGCAGCATCTTGCGGCGCTGCTGAAAGGCGGCGTCGACGAGCGCGAAGGTCGCGATGCGCAACTCTTCACTGGCCAGACTCGTGTTCGAGCGTTCGAACGCGACGAGCACCGAGTCGACGTTCGGCACCGGCCAGAACACCTGGCGGCTCACCGAGCCTGCTGTTCGCCAGGTTCCGTACCAGGCGGCCTTGACGCTCGGGCTGCCGTAGACCTTCGATCCCGGAGGCGCCGCGATACGGTGGCCGACCTCGGCTTGCACCATCACGACGCCCGAGAGAATGCCCCAGAAGTGTTCGAGAAAGTGCAGCAGCACGGGTACGGAGATGTTGTAGGGCAGGTTCGCCACCAAGCGCGTGGGTGCGCCGGGGAGCGAGTAGACGCGCAGCGCATCGTCGCGGATGACGGTGAGCCGGGCATCCGGTTGCAGCATGCTCACGGTGCGCGGAAGCTGCTCGGCGAGGCGCTTGTCGATCTCGACGGCGATGACCTCGGCACCGATCTCGAGAAGCCCGAGGGTGAGAGAGCCGAGGCCGGGGCCGATCTCGACCACGGTCTCGCCGGGCTGAACGCCGGCGATGCGCACGATACGGCGCACGGAGTTGCCGTCGATGACGAAGTTCTGGCCGAGCTTCTTGGTGGGAGTGAGATTCAGCAGCTCGGCGAGGTCGCGCACTTCGGCGGGGCCGAGCAAGACGCCCTTGTCGGCGGGCGGGGTGGCGGCGGCGGCGGGTGAGGTCGCGGGGGCGGCGGGTGAGGCAGCAGGGGCGGCGGGCGAGGCACTGGGCGGCTGGGCCGTACTCGGGCGATTGGGGGCGCGCGACGGGCGCTGAGTGGCAAGCTGGGCAGTGGGCTGGGCTGTGGGCTGGGCAGCGGGCTGGGCTGTGGGCGGCGTCGACGGCGTGGCAGGCCGCTGAGGCTCCGCAGAGCCGGTCGCGGCGGCAGCGGCGGCAGTGGCTGCGCGGTTTCGCGCCCGGGCGGAGGGCGTGTGGCGGGTCTTGGCGGGCCGGTCTGGTTTGGCGAGCCGGTCGGTCTTGGCGGGCCGGTCTGGTTTGGCGAGCCGGTCTGACTTAGCCGGCTTGGCGGGCCTTTCCGGTCTAGCAGCCTTGTCGGGATCGGGCTTGGCAGCCCGGGCGGCCTTGGCAGGCCTGTCGGTGGGATCGGTGGGCATCAGTCGTTCCAGTCGGGCAAGACGACGGGCTCGGCGTTCCACGAGCCGTAGACGAGTTCGGTGTTCGAGGAGATCTGGGCGGCGAGCATCGAGGCGTCGGTGCCGAGGTGATCGGCCATCGCGCGCAAGGTGTACGGAATGAGGTACGGCGCATTCGGCCGGCCGCGGTTCGGAACGGGCGTGAGAAACGGCGCGTCGGTCTCGACCAGCAGCAGGCTGCGCGGAGCCACCTCGAGCGCCTCGCGCAGGTTGCCGGCGTTTTTGAACGTCACGTTGCCCGCAAACGACATGTACCAGCCGTTCTCGGCGCAGATCTCAGCCAGCTCGGCGTCTCCCGAGAAGCAGTGGAAGACCGTGCGCTCGGGCGCCCCAACCCGCTTCAGAGTGGCGATGACCTCGGCATGGGCGTCACGATCGTGAATCTGCATGGCGAGATTGTTCTCTTTAGCCATCTCGATGTGCGCCTCGAACGACCGGTACTGGGCCGCGATGGCCTCGTCGCCCGTCGTTCGAAAGAAGTCGAGCCCGGTTTCGCCGATGGCCGCGACGCGCGGGCGGGCGGCGAGTTCTGCGATGACGGCGAGGGCGTCGTCGAGGCCCCCGGCCCGGTCGTAGACGGGGGCCTCGTTGGGGTGCAGGGCGACGGCGGCGAGCATCCGCGGCTCACGCAGCGCTTGTTCGGCCGACCAGCGCGAGGTTTCGACGTCGCCGCCCACCTGTACGACGCCGCGCACGCCGACACTGGATGCCCGGTCGAGGTGCTCGCGGTAGCTGAGTGGTTCGTCACCGTCTTTGATTTCTAGGTGCGTGTGGTTGTCGTAGACGGGCACCGTCAGCGCGGGCGGCAACGGCGGGTAGCTGAGGTCGCGGCCCGGCGACGCGTCGCGCTGGCGGATGTACGGCGAACCTTCACTCATGATTCGAGCTTAACGGGAAGCGGCGGGTTCGCCGGGTGGGCCCGCCGCCGCCGGCTTTCGGGATGCGGTGAATGCGCGGAATGCGGTTCAGGATGCGGGCGCAACGCGCACTGCAGGAGCTTTGCTGGCGGCATCGCGCGACTCGGGTCCGCGTTTCGCGTCGCCGCCGGTACCGCTGCTGCCGCCGCTTTTGCTGCCTCCGCCGGGCGCCTTCGGTGCGCTCGATGCTGCTGCCGCCGCGGTGCCGTCAGCGCCGTCGATGTTCTCGATGCGCGGGAACAGGGGCTCCAGCGGCCAGACCTTTCCGTCGGTCTCCCAGTGGTACGCGGTGAGAAGCGGTACGTCGGTGATGGCACCGACTCCGCCGAGCGCGGTCCAGAGTTTGGCGGCGGCATCCGGAACCACCGGCGACAGCAGCACAGCGAGCGTACCGAGCCCACGGATGGCCGTGAACAGAACCGTCTGCAGGCGATCGAGCATCTCGGGCTTCTTGGCGAGGGCCCAGGGCTCTTGTGCGGTGATGTAGCCGTTCAGCTCATCGACCAGCTGCCAGATCACCGAAAGGGCCTCGTGGATGGCTAAGCGCGAGATGGCGGCGTCTGCCTCGTCGACCACGCGCCGCTCGGTGGTGCGAACGCGCTCGTCGGCGCCCTCGGAGATGCCCGGGTCTGGTATCTCGCCGTCGAAGTAGCGGTTCACCAGAGCGAGAACCCGCGAGGCGAGGTTGCCGAAACCGTTTGCCAGCTCGGCCTGGTAGCGCGCAGAGAGGTCTTCCCAGCTGAACGATCCGTCTTGGCCGAAGTTGATGGCGCTCATGAAGTAGTAGCGAAACGCGTCGGAGCCGAACGTGTCGGTGATCTGGTTCGGCGCGATGCCGGTGAGCTTCGACTTCGACATCTTCTCGCCGCCGACCAGCAGCCAGCCGTGGCCGAACACCTGCTTGGGCACCTCGATGCCCGCAGCCATCAGCATGGCGGGCCAGATGACGGCGTGAAAGCGCGCGATGTCTTTGCCGACGATGTGCGTCGCGGGCCAGAGCTCGGCGAAGCGCTCGTCGTCGGAGCCGTAGCCGGCGGCGGTGATGTAGTTCAGCAGCGCGTCGAACCACACGTAGACGACGTGCGAGTCGTCCCACGGCACCTTGATGCCCCAGTCGAAGGTCTGCCTGCTGATGGAGAGGTCGGTGAGGCCCTGCTTGACGAAACTCACGATCTCGTTGCGCACGCTCTCGGGCTGCACGAAGTTCGGGTTCGCCTCGTAGAGGTCGAGCAGGGGCTGGGTGAAGTCGCTCATGCGAAAGAAGTAATTGCGCTCTCGCAGCAGCTCGACGGGAATCGAGTGGATGGCACAGACCTGCTGCCCCTCGTACTGCCCGACGCCGTCGATCAGGTCGCTCGGCTGCTTGTACTCCTCGCAGCCCACACAATAGGCGCCCTCGTACTCGCCGGTGTAGATGTAGCCGGCGTCGAAGAGGCGCTGCAAGAAGAGCTGCACGTTGACCTCGTGCCGTTCATCCGTCGTTCTGATGAAGTCGTCGTTCGAGATATTGATGGTCTTCAGGAGGGGTTGCCAAGCCGTTTCGACCAGACGGTCGGCCCACTCCTTCGGCGTGACGCCGTTGGCGGTGGCGGTGCGCAGAATCTTCTGGCCGTGCTCGTCGGTTCCGGTGAGAAACCAGGTGTCGTCGCCGGCCTGACGGTGCCAGCGCGCGAGAACATCGGCCGCCACCTCGGTGTAGGCGTGGCCGATGTGGGGCACGTCATTCACATAGAAAATGGGCGTGGTGATATAAAACGAAGAGCCGTCAGACATACCGATCATCCTAAAGCCGCTAGGGATGCCGGTGGCGCCCTGTTACGAGGCTGTGGAGTTCTCGGCGCCTCGCCGCCTGTTGAATGAAGCGCCATATACTCGATGAATGCTCGACTTATCCAGATCCGACGCTCTCTCTGATCTCTGGGAGCGGCGATGGGGCGAGGCCCGCCCGATTCGGTACCTGCTCAAACACGACCTTCGCGATCGATGGGTGAGATTTCACAGCCTGCCCGATTCGAAGCAGTACGCCGAAACGGGAGCGGAATGGCAAGAGCTTATTCGGCGCCATTGCTGCATCATCGATGAGTTGCGCGACGAGTTCGGAGGCGGCCACTTGATGGTGCTTGCACAGGATTATCCCCGACGAGACGCCGCCCACGGCTGGACGAAGCGAGCCCTTCCCGAGTCGTGGTTGTGGAAGACCCTCGAGCCCGAAGATGAAGGCGACGATCGGTCGTTCATCCGCGTCAGCCGGCCGTTCGCCGGCTCGGGCAATCTGACCGCCCTCATCCGATTGATCGCAAATGACGAGGGTGGGGCAGGCAGCTGCATTGTGACCGACGAGTCGCTCGGGTGGCTTTATGGCCCCTACCCCGGTGGGGGTGATGCGATCGCGCCGACGAAGCCAGCACGCGACGCTCTGCGAAACAGGCACGCCGAGTGGCTCTCGGCCCGGGCTGACGGGTTGTGAACCACGATTGGCTGCGTCAGGGTGCGGCGGGCCGAGTGGGGCTGGCGGGAGCGGTGGGAGTCGTGCGGGACTGCAGGGCGGCCTCGTAGAGGTCGCGGCGGCTGAGGCCGGTGGCCTCGGCGATGGCGGCGGAGGCGTCTTTGAGGCGCGAGCCGTCGGCGACGAGCTCGAGCACCTGGGCAAGGCCCGTGGCGAGGGTCACCTCGAGGGGCGCGGCGCCGGCGACGACGAGCACGATCTCGCCCTTCACACCGGCCTCGGCCCACGGCACCAGGGAGGCCGCTCCCCCGCGCTTGACCTCTTCGTAGAGTTTGGTGAGTTCACGGCAGACGGCGACCTGACGGTCGTCGCCGAGCGCTGCGGCGATGTCGGCGAGCGACGCCGCCAGGCGGTTCGGCGACTCGAAGAAGACCATGGTGCGGCGCTCGCGCACCAGGTCGCGCAGCGTCGACAGACGGTCGCCCTGCTTGCGCGGAAGAAACCCCTCGAAGGTGAACCGGTCTGTCGGCAGACCCGAAACGGCGAGCGCCGACACGACGGCCGACGGGCCGGGGATGATCGTGACATCCACCCCCGCCGCCACCGCGGCCTGCACGAGGTGGAATCCAGGGTCGGAGACGGTGGGCATGCCCGCGTCGCTCAGCACGACGAGGTCGGTCGCGCGGGCCAGCTCCACGAGTTCGGCGGATTTGTCGCGCTCGTTGTGGTCGTGCAGCGCGATCAGCCGGGGGCGGTTCGCGACACCGAGGGCGCGCAGCAGCTTCGCGGTGACGCGGGTGTCTTCGGCGGCGACCACCTCGGCCACCTCGAGCGTCTCAATGAGGCGCACCGATGCATCCTTAAGGTTGCCGATGGGGGTGGCCGCAAGGATGATCATGCTGCCAGCGTACATTTGTGCGCCGCCACCTCTGGGCCCACGCCGGGCGACCGGATGCTCGCGCCGTGGTTGTGGCCGCTGCCAACGCTGGGCGCTCACGACGAGTGCGGCTTTTGCGGACGAGAGAGTGCGGCGTGACGGCATCTCTCGTCCCGAACTGCCGCTCTCGCGAAGGGGCTCGCGTCCGGCGAGAGTTTGCACAGGAAGGGGCGGCGGCCACCGGGCTCGCAGCCGCCTTTGGATAGCATGGGGCGGGTGAGCCCAGCGACCGACTCAGAACCGCCCGTGCCGGCGCCCGATGACGACTCTTCCGGCACGCCCGACCAAGGCACGCACCAAGGCACGCACCAAGGCACGCCCGCCGCTCAGGCCGCGCCCCTCGCGCACGCCGAAGGCCGAGCGACCGGCGCATCCGACACCGCGGTGACCACCGAAGCGCCCACGCCCGGCCACACCGCCGTGGCCGTGGCCGTGGCCGAGCGTCCCGGCGCACTCGGGGTCGACACGCTCCCCTGGAACATCACGCCCGAAGACGCCGCGGAGGCAGCAGCGGCAGCGGCCGGCGCCCCCACAGCCGGCGCCGCCCGCACCGCCGCACTGCGGGCATCCCTCGACCCCGACTACGACTACCGCGAACCGCTCGGCAGTCGCCTCGACCGGTGGTGGACCCGGCTGATGTACACCCCGGGCCGCCAGCGGCTCTGGCGCTGGGGCGGCCCCATCGCGGTGACACTTCTCGCGGCCGTGCTGCGCCTCTACGACCTCGGAAACCCGCAGAGCCTCGTGTTCGACGAGACGTTCTACGTCAAAGACGCCTGGTCGCTGCTGCACCTCGGCTACGAGGGCAGCTGGCCGTCGGGCGCCGATCCTTCGTTCGCGGCCGGGAACGTGAATCAGTTCACCACAGCCCCGGGCTATGTCGTGCATCCGCCTCTCGGCAAGTGGATCATCGCCATGGGCGAGGCCGTCTTCGGCGCCCAGAACGCCTTCGGCTGGCGCATCTCGGTGGCGGTCTGCGGCATTCTCGCCGTGTTGCTGATCTCGCTGATCGGCACGAAACTCTTCAAGTCGACCCTGCTCGGCACCATCGCGGGCTTCTTGTTCGCCATCGACGGCCACGCCATCGTCATGAGCCGGGTGGGCATTCTCGACGGCATTCTGATGCTGTTCCTGCTGCTCGGTTTCGGCGCCGTGCTGCTCGACCGCGAGTGGCATCTGCGGCGCCTGGCGGCGTGGGTCGCCCGGCGCGAAGACGAAGGTAGAGAACCCACCTGGGGGCCGACCTTGTGGTGGCGGCCGTGGCTCATGGCGGCGGCTGTAGCGTTCGGTTTGGCCAGCGCGGTGAAGTGGTCCGGCCTGTACTTTCTGGTGGCATTCGTGCTGTACGCGGTGCTGGTGGATGCCCTGGCCCGCCGCCGCGCCGGCATTCCGTTCTGGCTCAGCGCTTCCATCTTGAAGCAGGGGGTGGCCACGGTCATCCTCACTGTTCCGCTGTATCTGGCGAGCTACCTCGTCACCTGGACAGGCTGGTTCGTCACCAACGGCGGCTATTACCGCAATTGGGCAGAGACCGACGGAAAGCCCTGGACAGGTTCGCTCTCGTGGGTGCCGCTGGTCATCCAGAACTTCTGGCACTTCGAAGTGTCGGTGTACAACTTCAACGTCAATGAGCACGATCCCCACCCCTACGCGGCGAATCCGCTGACCTGGCTGTTCATGATCCGGCCGACGCAGATGTACGTGGGCACCTTCAACGACGGCACCGGCAACTGCGGCGCGCAGACCTGCTACGCGAACATCACGTCTGTCGGCAACGCCGCCATCTGGTGGGCGGCGACCGCGGCGATCTTCTACCTGGTGTACCGGCTGATCAGAAAGCGCGAATGGCAGGTCGGGCTCATCTTGATGGGCATGGTGGCGGGGTACTTGCCCTGGCTGCTGTACATCAACCGCACCATCTTCCAGTTCTATACGATCGCGTTCGAGCCGTACATGATTCTCGGGCTGGTGTTCGTGATCGGGCTCGCGCTCGGTAAACGAACGGACCCGCCCCGAAAACGGGCGAGAGCTCTGTGGATCGTGGCCGCCTACCTGCTGCTGGCCGTGCTCGTCACCGCGTTCTTCTACCCCGTCTGGACCGCCCAGCCCATCCCCGGCTGGCTGCTCACGCTGCATTACTGGCTGCCGTCGTGGCGCTAGGCGCACCGCGCTGGCTGCCGGGCGTCGCCGTGGCCGGCCTGGCGGCGCTCGTCGCCTTCGGCCTGCACCAGCTCGTCCCGGCCATCCCGCTGCTCACCGCGGCTGTCGGGCTCGGGATGATCGTGGGGCAGATTCCCGCAACGCAACGCCTGCTCGACACCGTCTTGAAGCCCGGCATCGCCGTCGCCGCGCGCCGGCTGCTGCGTATCGGCATCGTGCTGCTCGGGCTGAAGCTCTCGCTCTTCGACATCGCGGGGCTCGGCTGGGCGACGATTCTCGTCATCGTGCTCATCGTCGGCATCACATTCGCAGCGACGCTCGGCCTCGGCAAACTGCTGCGCCTTCCCGGCACACAACCGATACTGATCGCGGCCGGGTTCTCGATCTGCGGGGCATCCGCGGTGGGCGCGATGAGCGCCGTCACCCGCAGCAAAGACGAAGATCAGGCCACACCGATCGCCCTCGTGACGCTGTGCGGAACGCTCGCCATCTTCATCCTGCCCGCCCTGCGTCTGCCGCTCGGCCTCGACGCCGAACAGTTCGGCCTCTGGGTCGGTCTCAGCGTGCACGACGTGGGACAGGTCGTGGCGACCGCCACGATCGTCGGGCCGACCGCACTCGCCGTGGCTGTTGTCGTGAAGCTGACCCGAGTGCTCACCCTCGCCCCGATGGTGGCGATCGTGGGGCTCGTCGAGCGCAATCGCGACCGCCGCATCGATGCGTTGTCCGCCGCATCCGATACCGCCACCACGCCGCGCGCCAAGCGCCCCGCCATCGTGCCGCTGTTCATTGCGGGGTTTCTCGCGGCGGTGGTGCTGCGCACCTTCGTTCCGCTGCCCGACGAGCTTCTCTCGCTCGCCGACACCCTGCAGACCACGCTGCTGGCGATGGCGCTGTTCGGGTTGGGCTCGAACATCCGCTTCGCCACGCTGGCCCGCACCGGCTGGCGCGCGCTCATCGTCGGACTCACTTCGTGGGCGCTTATCGCCGCCATGTCGCTCGGCGCGGTCGGCATCCTGACCTGACCCGCCGGGGCGGCGTCAGACTGAGGCCGACGCCTCCTCGCGGGCGATCCACGTCGCCACAAGCTCACGCTTCAGCACCTTGCCCGACGGGCCGAGGGGCAGGGCCTCCACGATCTCGATGTGCCGGGGGTACTTGTACGCCGCCACGTCTTCGCGCACGAAGTCGCCGAGCTCTTCGGGTGTGGCCGAAGCGCCTGCAGCCAGCACCACCGACGCCACGATCTCCTGCCCGTGCGTCTCGTGAGGCACGCCGTAAACCGCGACCATCGACACGGCCGGATGCCCCGCCAGCACCTCTTCGACCTCACGCGGATACACGTTGTAGCCGTTGCGCAGAATCATGTCTTTCGTGCGGTCGACGATGGTGAGGTAGCCGTCTTCGTCTTTTCGCCCGAGGTCTCCGGTACGGAACCACCCGTCGATGACGGCCTTGGCCGTGTCTTCGGGGCGGTTGTGGTACCCGTTCATCAGGTTGTGCCCGCGGATCACGACTTCGCCCAGCTCCCCGATGGGCATCATCGAAATGGCGTCCGCGATCTCGGCGTCGGCGATCTCGACGTCGACCCCCCAGATCGGCGTTCCGATGGTTCCGGGCCGCGGCGGCACCCCGACCATGTTGAACGTGGCGACGGGTGAGGTTTCGGTGAGCCCGTACCCCTCATGGATCTCGGTGCCGTAGACCTCGCGAAACCGGTCGATCACGGCGACCGGCAGGGCCGCGCCGCCGGAGATTCCGTAGCGCAACGGGGGACGGGCATCCGTTCGTGTCGCCGCGTCGAGCAGGGCGAAGTACATGGTCGGCACACCCATGAAAATCGTGCAGGCCTGCTCGTTCATCACCTGCAGGGCCGCGTCGCCGGTGAACTTCGGCACCATCACGATGGTGGCGCCCGCCCGAAAGACAGTGTTCATGGTGCAGGTCTGGCCGAAGGTGTGAAAGAGCGGCAGAGCTCCGAGAACCCGGTCGCCCGCCTTCATGTCGAACGTGGTCAGCAGCGAGACATTCACCTGCTCGACGAGGGCGAAGTGCGAGCCTTCTGCGCCTTTCGGGGTTCCGGTTGTACCGCTCGTGTAAAGAATGGTCGCCGTATCGAAGGGCCCACGCTGCACGTAGGTCTCGATGGGTACGGATGCCCGGGCCTCGTCTTCGAGGCGGGGCGGCAGCTCGGGGTTGGCCTCGGGCAGCAGCACGCTCAGCACCGGGATGCCCGCAAGCGCCGCGCCCTTGGCACCCTCCGCCAGAAGCGGCGCCGCACAGACCAGCAGCTCGGCCCCGCTGTCACGCAGCACGTATTCGATCTCTTTGCCCTTCAACAGGGCATGGATCGGCACCACCACACCGCCGAGCGCGAGAATCGCGTAATAGACCCGGGGGAAATCGGCGACGTTCGGTATGAGCATCGCAACAGGTGTTCCGGGCTTCACACCGCGATCACGCAGCGCTCCGGCGTATTGCCTGGTCTGCTGCCAGAGTTCGGCGTAGGTCGTTTCTGTGGGGCCGACAACCAAGGCCACATTGTCGGGAGTTCTCTTGGCCGCCTCGACGAGGATCGAAGCTACAGAGACAGTGGCAAAACCAGTACTCATCGCGCACTCTTTTCGGTCGGCGTTGACGTGTTCATATCGTAACTCCGGCGAGAGCCAGAGCGTGGGGGCTTGCGGTCTATTCGATGCAAAGGCACAGATCGATGGGCCCGAGTTATGCACAGTTCGGGGCGCCGGCGAATTGTTACCAATTGGGGCAGCCCGAAACGAGCCGAAGGCGACGCTGAGCTAGCTTGGAGCCATGGCAGATCGCGAATACGGCTTCAGAACTCGGGCAATCCACGCAGGCAACATTCCCGACCCTGTCACCGGGGCACGGGCGTTACCCATTTATCAGACGTCGGCATTCGTCTTCGACGACACGTCTGACGCGGCCGCGCGCTTCGCGTTGCAGAAGTACGGAAACATCTACAGCCGGCTCGCGAACCCCACCGTCGCCTCGTTCGAAGAGCGCGTCGCCAGCCTCGAGGGTGGCCTCGGTGGTGTCGCGACCGCCTCCGGCCTCGCAGCGCAATACATCACGTTCGCCTCGCTCGTCGGCGCCGGCGACCACATCGTCTCGTCGGCAAATCTCTACGGCGGCTCGATCACTCAGCTCGACGTGACGCTGCGCCGGTTCGGCGTCGACACCACCTTCGTGAAGAGCTCAGACCCGGCCGACTACGCCGCCGCCATCACCGACAAGACCAAGCTGATCTTCGCCGAGACGGTGGCCAACCCGTCGGGCGAGATCGCCGACATCGAGGGCCTCGCCGAGGTCGCGCACGCGCACGGCCTGCCGCTGATCATCGACTCGACCATCGCCACCCCCTACCTCAACAGGCCCATCGAGTGGGGCGCAGACGTCGTCATCCACTCGGCCACCAAGTTTCTGGGCGGCCACGGCACCACCCTCGGCGGCGTCGTCGTCGAGAGCGGCCGGTTCGACTGGCACAGCGAGAAGTTCCCGCTGTTCGGGCAGCCGGTGCCGACCTACGGCGGCTTGCAGTGGTCGGGCAACTTCGGCGAGTACGCGTTTCTCACCCGGCTGCGCGCCGAGCAGTTGCGCGACATCGGCCCGACGCTCGCGCCGCACTCCGCCTTCTTGCTCGCGCAGGGTGTCGAGACGCTGCCGTTCCGCATGCAGGCGCACGTCGACAACGCACGCATCGTCGCCGAGTGGCTCGACGCCGATCCGCGCATCGAGTTCGTGAACTGGGCCGGCCTGCCCGGGCATCCGCATTACGAGCGCGGCCTCAAGTACCTACCGAAGGGCCCCGGTTCGGTATTCAGCTTCGGGGTGAAGGGCGGTCGAGACGCCGGGCGAACCTTCATCGAATCGGTCGACCTGGCGAGTCATCTGGCCAATATCGGCGACGCGAAGACCCTGGTCATTCACCCGGCCTCGACCACGCACGCCCAGCTCACCGAGCAGCAACTGCTCGCTGCGGGCGTTCTCCCCGGTGTCGTTCGCATCTCGGTGGGAATAGAAGACCCCGATGACATCGTTTACGACCTTGACCAGGCTTTGACCAAAGCAACGGAGGGCAAGTAATGTCACTCACCATCGACGAAGCGGCTGCGGCTGCCGAAGACACGATCACCGCGCAGTATGCGAACGGGCTGACGTGCAGCGTTCCCGCCAGCTCACCGCTGGCGAAGCTTCTCAAGTCGCAGCGCACCTGGGTAGGCCCGAGCGCAAAAGACCGCCTCAAGATTCTGCGCAAGGCCAAGTCGATCGCCATCGTGGGCGCCTCCCCGAACGCGGCCCGCTCGAGCTACTTCGTGGGCACCTACCTGCTGCAGTCGAGCGACTACCGGGTCTACTTCGTGAACCCCAACGCCGACGAGATTCTCGGCCAGAAGGCGTACCCCGACCTGGCGTCGCTGCCCGAGGTGCCCGACATCGTCGACGTTTTTCGAAAGGCAAGCGACATTCCTTCGGTCATCGACGATGTTCTGGCGATCGGCGCGAAGACGGTCTGGGTGCAACTGGGCATCTGGAACCAAGATGCCGCCCTGTACGGCGAAAGCAAGGGCCTCACCGTGGTGATGGATCGTTGCCTCAAGGTGGAGCATGCGCGCTTTCACGGCGGGCTGCACCTGCTCGGCTTCGACACCGGCCAGATCTCCGCGCGCAAGCAGCTGCGCTGACACCGGCAGCTCGGTTCGACCGCACAGACGCGACCGGACCACGCGCGACTGGCACACACGCGACTGGCACACTTGCGACTGGCCGAGCGACCCGTCGTCAGCCCCCGGCGCTAACATCGACTGGTGACGTCTGAAGCCGACCTAGGGCCGACCGTCGGCCGTGGTTCGCCCACTGCCGAGTCGCCTTCCGAACTCAGCGTCGCTCTGCTCGGCCCAATCGCGGTGCTCTCCCGCGCGGGCGTTCTCGTCGAACCCGCTGGGATGCTCGCGAAGCGCTTCATCGCAGCGCTCGCCCTTGCCGGCGGTCGCACCGTTGCCACGGCCACTCTGGTCGACGAACTCTGGCAAGATCATCCACCCGCCGGCGCTCGGCAGGCGCTGCAGACCCTGGTGTCGAGGCTGCGCGCCGCGTGTGCCGACGGCCTCATCGAGACATCGGCCTCTGGCTATCGGCTGACCTGCCGGCCCGATCAGATCGACCTGGTGAGAGCCGAGCGGCTGCTCTCCAGCGCGAGCACCGGCGTCTCGACCCGGTCTCTTCGCGCGACCCTCGATCTCTGGCGAGGCGAGGCGGGGCCCGATCTCGGCGACAGCGACTTGCGAGGCGAACTCGGCACACGGGCAGGGGCCGCGCACGAGGGGCTCGATCGTCTGTATGCCGACCTGCTCTCGTCGGGCGGCGAGCACGAACAGGCGATCGGTGTGCTGCGTTCGCTGCTGCTCGAGCATCCGTTCGACGATCGGCTCGTGCTGCGCCTCATCACGACGCTCGCTGCGGCAGGTCGGCCCGGCGAGGCACTGACGGCCTTCGAGGCGCATCGTCGCCGGCTGCGCGACGAACTCGGCTCGACACCCAGCGCCGAGGTGCTAACGGCGCACGCGGCGCTGCTGCGCGAGAGCGACTCGGGCGTTGCACGCGAGCGCGGCGAACGCGGCACGAATACGGCACGGCCCACCGACGACACGCCTGACAGCGAAACGCCGCATGTCGCGCCGAGGCGCGCAGAGGCTGCCGCCGCAAAGCCGCTGCGCCTCGGAGTGAAGGCCCCACCGAACGAACTCATCGGCCGAGACGACGACCTCGCGGCGGTGAACGAGATGCTCGAAACGGCTCGCCTGGTGACGATTCTGGGCGCCGGTGGGCTCGGAAAAACGCGGCTCGCCCAGGCGCTGGCCGGCGATGAGGCGCGCGGCTCCAACTCGGTCGTCTTCGTCGAGCTCGCGAGCGTGCGGAGCCCCGACGACCTGCTTCTGGCCGTCGCCCAAGCCAGCGGAATCCGCGAAGCTCAATCGGCCACGCGGCTCGTCGAGACGCCGGTGCGTGATGATCTCGACGCACGCATTCGTGGTCGTCTTGCCGAGCGGCCGACCCTGCTCGTTCTCGACAACTGCGAGCACATCGTCGAATCGGTGGCGGTCTGGGCGGCGCAGACCCTCGAGCAGGTATCGACGCTGCGCATGCTCGCCACCAGCCGCTCGCCGCTGCAGGTCGCCGCGGAACGTGTGTACACCCTCGGCCCGCTGCTGAGCGGCTCCGGCGGTACGGGCGGCTCCGGCGGTACGGCCGGCGGTCTCGACGCGCCCCCACCGGTCGGCCCTGCCGTGCAGCTCTTCTGCGAACGCGCCCGTGCGGCACGGCCATCCGTTGTGTTGCGGCTGGAGACGGTCGAGCGTCTTTGCGATCGCCTCGACGGAATGCCTCTGGCCATTGAGCTGGCCGCGGCCCGCGTGCGGTCGATGACCGTCGACGAGATCGAGCGACGGCTGACGAACCGGTTCGCGCTTTTGACGGGAGGCGACCGCACGGCTCCCGAACGGCATCAGACACTGCTGGCCGTCATCGACTGGAGCTGGAACCTGCTGGGCGACGCCGAGCGGCGGCTTCTTCGACGCCTTTCGCTGTTTCCTGACGGCTTCAGCGAGGCGGCTGCGGAATGGGTCGGAGGCGCTCTCGAGCCGGCCGGGCGCGCGCCAGACGCACGCATAAGCGCCGAATCCATCGCCGAAGTGCCCATCGCCGACCTGCCCACCGCCGACCTGCTCGACGCCCTCGTCAACCAGTCGCTCGTCGCCGTCACCGAGAGCGACTTGACCGGAGCGATGCGCTACCGCATGCTCGAGACGGTTCGGGAGTTCGGCCAGATGGCGCTCGTCGACGCCGGCGAAGACACCGCCGTGACCGTGGGCATGGCGCGCTGGGCCTGTTCATTCGCTCGCACGACGACCCCGCTGCTCGACGGCGCCACCCAGATTGCGGCCTTCAAGCTCGTCACCGAAGAACAAGACAATCTTGTCGACATTCTGCGCCGCGCCCTCGACCAGCGCGACGGCGAGACGGCCACCTTCGCCTTCTCGGTTCTCTGCGCCTACTGGACCATGCGCGGCGCGCACTGGGAGGTCGTGGGCTTCGGTCGCGCCTTTCTCGAGGCCACCCGCACCTACGACCCCGAAGCGGTCGACCCTGCGCGGCGAGTGGATGACCGGCGCACCGTCGACGCAGTGGAGGCCTCGGTTCGCTGCCTGGCCATGGTCGGCGCGGTCGGCCTGTTCGGCGACCTGCGCACCGGCGCTACGGCTCGCGCCCGGCTGCAGCGCCTCACCCGCATCGGTGAAGTGACCAACGAGCGCATGCGCATGGCGGCGCGTTTCGTGATGAATGCGGGCAGTGAAGCTGCCCTGCAGTCGTTGATGCGCGAGGCGCGCGAGTCGCGCGACCCGATGACCTCCTCGTATGCGTGGCTCACCAGCACGCAATACGCCGAGAACTCCGGCGACATTCGCGACGCGCTCGAATACGGGGCGCGCGGGTACGAGCAGGCGCTGCTCGCCGAAGATGTGTGGACGCAAGCGATGATGGCCTCGATGCTCGCTCAGCTGCACAGCCAGTCCGGGCATCCGCACGAAGCGCTGCACTGGGCCGCACTCTCGCGCACCGGGCTCATCGAGTTGAACGCCGACGACGACCTGCAGCTGCTGGAGTGGCTCATCGCCATGAACCGTCTCATGGTCGGCGAAAGCGACGACGCCGGCGAAGCTCTGCGCGTGCTCACTGAACGGTCGAACTCGCCCGAAGGCACGGTCTCGCCCGACATGTTCTCTCGAGACACGGTGTCGATCGGATGGTCGGGTCAGGCCGAAATCGATCGGATGAACGGTGACACCCCGTCGGCGCTGGCCAACTTTCACCGTGCACTCGACTTCTTCGCATCACCGCGGGAGCGCAGCTCGCCGTGGTACCTCATGCTGGGCAGCGTCTACCTCTCTGCCATCACCCTCGACGGCATCGACGACCCCGATGAACTGGTGTTCGCCGACGGCTTGATGCGCCGCATTCGGTCGCGCATACTCGCGACCCATCGCATCAGACCGCAGTACCTCGACCTGCCGGTGCTCGGCTGCGCGCTGGTCGGGCTGTCGGCACGACTGCTGTCCAGTCACGCCGACGAGGCTCTGCCGCTGCTGGCCCTCGCCGAGAAGCTCGGCTCTCGACAGGACTCCCCGGCGATCTATCGCGAGCAGCATTTCGCCCGGGCATCCGTTCTCTGCGGGCCCGAGAAGGTGGCGGCCGCGCGGGCGGGGTTCGCCGATCTCGACCCACGACAAAGCGCGGCTCTGGCCTTCGAACTGCTGAAGGAGAGCCGCGCTTTACGTGCGTAAGCCCTTAGGCCTTACGCATGTATGCC
>JAODBC010000024.1 GCA_025463765.1 Subtercola sp.
GCTTGTGTCGCCTGTTGGTGGCGCCCGCTTGTGGTGCCTGTTGGTGGCGCCGGGCCGCACCGCCGGTCGCTCGATGCGGCAGCGTTCTGCACAGGCGCCGTTCTGCCGTGTTATGCACACGCACACCGGATGCCCGGGGCCGGTGTCTCCCGATCGCGATAGTGTCGCTGGGTGAACCAAAGCTCCGCAGCTCCAGCCCGCCCCGCGCCCGCCACCCCGACCCGCAACCCGCGCATCGTGCTGCAGTTCGTCGCCATGGGGCTCGTCTGGGGCAGCAGCTTTCTCTTCATGAAGGTCTCTCTCACCGGCGTCGGCTTCGGGCAGGTGGCCTGGGCGCGGCTGGTGCTCGGTGCGCTCACCCTCGGCATCATCGTGCTGGTCGGGCGGCATCGACTGCCCCGGGAGCCCATCGTCTGGCTGCACTTTCTGGTGGTCGGTGCGGTCGGCTGTGCGGCGCCGTTCCTGTTGTTCGCCTGGGCCGAGCAGTACGTCTCGTCGAGTCTGGCGAGCATCTACAACGCGGTCACGCCCATCATGACCGCCATCATGGCGACGGCCGTATTTCGCGTCGAGCGACTGAACTCCAGCCAGGTGACGGGAATCGCCATCGGAATCGTGGGCACCGTCGTCATTATCGGGCCCTGGGGGTATGCGGCGCTCAGCGGTGATCTCGTCGGCCAGTTCGCCTGCCTCGGCTCGGCGGTCTGCTATGGAATCGCCCTCAGCTACACGCGCAAGTTCTTGAGCGCCCGGTCGATCTCGGGGGTGCCGTTCGCGTTCATGCAAGTCGGCATGGGCGCGCTGGTTCTGCTGGTGCTGACTCCGTTCGTGGCGTTGGGGCCGATCATCCTGAGCCCGCAAGTGGTGCTGTGTCTGCTCGCGCTCGGGGCGCTCGGAACGGGCGTCGTGTACGTGTGGAACATCAACGTGCTGCGCTCGTGGGGCCCGACTTCGGCGTCGACGGTCACCTACATCACTCCGGTGGTCGGGGTGATTCTCGGGGTGCTCATTCTCGGCGAGACCTTCACCTGGAACGAGCCGATCGGTGCCCTGCTGGTGTTTCTCGGCATTCTGCTGACGCAGAAGCGCATTCGGCTCTGGGCAGGTCAGCCGAGGCTGCCGGCCTGAACGCGCGCTGCGGGCTCGAGCGCGCGCTGCCGGCTCACGTGATGCTTCAGACAGTGCAATAACTCAGGTTCGAAGCCTCGCGACCCAATACAGTTTTGGATATGACCGTGAACCCCGACGCCGCTGCTGACGCCGCCGCTGGCGCCCCCGACGACGCCGCCGCCGCTGACGCCCGCGCAGCGGCAGAAACCGCAGAAGCTCTCGTGAAGTTGGAGTCGATTCGAGAGAGCATCGACAACGTCGACGCCGCGCTCATCCACCTGCTCGCCGAGCGCTTCAAGTTCACCCAGAAGGTCGGCCGGCTGAAGGCTGCGCACGGCCTGCCTCCGGCCGATCTCGCGCGCGAGGCGCGGCAGATCAAGCATTTGCGGGCGCTCGCCGAAGAGTCGCATCTCGACCCGGAGTTCGCCGAGAAGTTCTTGAACTTCATCGTGGCGGAGGTCATCCATCATCACGAGCGCATCGCCGCCGACACGGGCGCGATCACCATCGTCGCGGTAGAGCCCGTCGGCGACTGACGCCACGGTCGATGGCCTGACCGTCAGCAACGGGGGCGCTAGCAACGAGGGCGCAGGCGCACGCCCTTCCGGCAAATGCGCACCACTTGGAAAGGGTGCGGTTCTGCCGAACTGGCGCGTTTGAACGGCGCAGGAACGCCCACGAACGCGCCGACGGCGGCTACGCGACCGTGGCGCCGAAGCGGGCCGGCAGGGTGCCGCGGTGCGCGGCGTAGAGCTCAGCGATGGGAATGCGGAACTGGCCCTGAATGTCGAGTGCGGCATCCGTCACCGGAGTCGGCTCCACGCCGATGCCGATGGCAGCGTCTGACGAGGCAGACCCCGCACCCGCGTCGGTCACGCCGATTCGCAGCACCGGGTAGCCGCGACCTTCGCAGAGCCCCATGAACTTCACGTCGTCTTCGCGCGGAACCGACACGATGACGCGACCGGTCGATTCGCTGAAGAGCGCAGTCGTGAGGTCGATGCCGTCACGCAGCATGAGCTCTTCGAGCCACACCCGCGCCCCCACGCCGAAACGCATGACGGCCTCGGCCAGGGACTGCGCGAGCCCGCCGTCGGCCAGATCATGCGCCGAGGCGAGCAGCCCCTGCATGGCTCCGGCGTGCAGAAGCGCACCGAGCGCCGCCTCGCGGGGCAGATCGACCAGCGGCGGGCGACCGCCGAGGTGGTCGTGGATGGTGCCCGCCCACGCCGAACCGTCGAGTTCGGTCGCCGTCGTGCCGAGCAGGTAGATGTTATTGCCCTCGTCTTGCCAGCCGCTCGGCACCCGCCGGGCGACGTCGTCGATGACGCCCAGCACGCCGACCACGGGGGTCGGGTGGATGGGCGCTCCTCCGGTCTGGTTGTAGAACGACACGTTTCCGCCCGTCACCGGAATCTCGAGCTCGAGACAACCGTCAGAGAGCCCGGCGATGGCCTGCGAGAACTGCCACATGACCTCGGGGTTCTCCGGCGACCCGAAGTTGAGACAGTCGGTCACCGCCGCGGGAACCGCACCCGTCACAGACACGTTGCGATATGCCTCTGCCAGCGCGAGCTGCGCCCCGAAGTACGGGTCGAGCTGGCAGTAGCGCCCGTTCGCATCGGTCGCGATGGCGAATCCGAGCCCCGACGTCTCGTCGACTCGCACCATGCCGCCGTCGTCGGGAAACGACAGTGCCGTGTTGCCCATGACGTACCGGTCGTACTGGTCGGTGATCCAGCTCTTGCTCGCGAGGTTCGCGCTGCCGAGCAGCGTGAGCACCTGGGCGCGCAGCTCGTCGGGTTCGGTCGCGCGCGGCAGAACGGCCGCGGTGTCTTCGTGCAGCTTGTCGATCCAGCTGGGGTACGCGACCGGCCGGTCGTAGACCGGCCCATCCACTGCCACCGTGCGCGGCTCGACGTTCACGATCTGCTCGCCACGCCAGTCGATGATGAGACGCCCGGTGTCGGTCACCTCGCCCAAAACGCTGGTCTCGACATCCCACTTCTCGACGACTGCCAAGAAAGCGTCGAGCTTTTCGGGCGTGACGACGGCCATCATGCGCTCTTGGCTCTCACTCATGAGAATCTCTTCGGCGGTGAGGCTCGGGTCGCGCAGCAACACCTTGTCGAGCTCGATGTACATGCCGCCGTCGCCGTTGCTGGCGAGCTCGCTGGTCGCGCACGAGATGCCCGCGGCGCCGAGGTCTTGGATGCCCTCGACAAGTTGCTCCCGAAACAGCTCGAGGCAGCACTCGATGAGCACCTTCTCGGCGAACGGGTCACCGACCTGCACTGCCGGGCGCTTGGTGGGGCCGCCAGCCGAGAACGTGTCGCTGGCGAGAATGGATGCCCCGCCGATGCCGTCACCGCCGGTGCGAGCCCCGAACAGCACCACTTTGTTGCCGGTTCCGCTGGCGTTCGCCAAGTGGATGTCTTCGTGCCTCAGCACCCCGACCGCGAGCGCGTTGACGAGCGGGTTGCCCTGATACACCTTGTCGAAGTACGTCTCGCCGCCGATGTTCGGCAGCCCCAGGCAGTTGGCGTAGAAGCTGATGCCGCCGACGACGCCGTGCACAACACGGGCCGTGTCGGCGGAATCGATGTCGCCGAAGCGCAGCTGATCCATCACGGCGACCGGACGCGCACCCATCGAGATGATGTCGCGCACGATGCCGCCGACACCTGTCGCGGCGCCCTGAAACGGCTCGATGTAACTCGGGTGATTGTGCGACTCCACCTTGAACGTGACGGCCCAGCCCTCGCCGACATCGACGACGCCGGCGTTCTCACCGATACCCACCATGAGGTTCTTGCGCATCTTCTCGGTGGTCTTCGACCCGAACTGGCGCAGGTAGATCTTGGAGCTCTTGTACGAGCAGTGCTCGCTCCACATCACCGAGTACATCGCCAACTCGCCGCTCGTCGGCCGTCGCCCCAGAATCTCGCGGATGCGCGCGTACTCGTCGGGCTTCAGCCCCAACGCCGCGTACGGCTGCTCTTTCTCGGGAGTCGCCTCGGCGACGCTGACGCTGTCGACGGTCGGGCGCATGCTCGTGGGGCTGTCAGACACGAAAAAGAACTCCTTCAAGGGGCGGCAGTATCACCCCCAACCCTACCCGCGCGCCCCCTCCCCCGCCCCGCCCCCCGCGTCCCCTCCGCCCGCCCTCCCCCGCCCCGACCCCTCCTCCATCTTGGAGAGACTTGACGCCCTGGATTCAGCTTTTTGCGACGCGAAGTCTCTCCCCGAATCGCTACGGCGCGTGCCAGCCTGCGAGCGAGAGGGCGCGGCGGATCGAGAGGAGGGTGCGGGCGCGTTTCGGGCCCAGGCCCGCCTTTCGTACGCGAATCATCGTTACGCCCGATGCCCGGAGGTCGTCGGCGCGCGTCATGTCGCTTTCGTAGGTCTCGGTGTCGGTTCTGTGCTGATCGCCGTCGTATTCGACTAGTACCTTCCAGCGTGGATAGTAGAGGTCACCGCGTGCGATGAACACGCCGCGGGCGTCAGAGATATCGACGTTCAGCTCGGGCTCGGGGAGTCCGCTGCGAATCATCAGCAGCCGCAAACGGGTTTCGGCGGCCGATTCTGCTCCGATACGCACCAATTCGAGCGCGCCAACGAGTTTTCGCTTTCCGGGCCCGTGATATTTCGACACGCGCTGTCGCAGCAGTTCCGGGGTGGTGTAGGGCCGAGGGGTATGAGCGCGCTTGTCGGGGTAACGAGGCACGAGTATGAACGAGTCTCCGGCGATCACAAGGTCATCCAGGCTCAGGATGCTCGCGAGTTGGCACCACGTCGTCGCGGCGTCGGTGACCCGAAAGCCAGCGAGCACCCTCACCCGAATCGCCGGGTCTCGGGGTTGATGACAGACGACACCGGGGCAAACCACTCGCGCCCGGTGCTTGGAAGAGACATGCACAGGCTCACGGGGCGAGAACCGCACAGGTAGCGGTACCTGCCAGAGCCGAGCTGCAGTGATATGGCTGAAGAACTGGCTATCGGGCATCCGCGGCCTGTAAGAGGCGCACTGGGCCTCCACGTCAGCGACGTCGGTCGGCGTTGTGCGAACTCCTCGGAACGGGGTAGCGAGGTCGCGCCCGCGCAGACGCTTTTCGCTGACGCCGCGTGCGAGCGCATCGCTCACTGCGAACGGAGCACGACAGAGGTGAGGTGGAAGTGGAGTCTTTCGAGGCATCCCCGAAGTATGCCCACCACACCAAATGCCCACCCAAAGTTATCCCCACCCCACCCCACCCCGGCCGGACACGCAATCGGGGAGAGACTTTGCGTCTGAAACGGGCCTCGTTCCGACGCAAAGTCTCTCCCCGATGGGATGGGAGGGGGCGGGGGGAGGGGGGGTTAGGCGGCGGCTAGGAGGGAGGCCAGGGCCGAGGCGAAGAGGGGGAGGCCGTCGGTGCCGGAACGCATGGCGTCGCGGGTGTCGGGGCCGAAGCCGGGCTCGACGGCGTGCTCGGGGTGCGGCATGAGGCCCACGACGTTTCCGCGGGCGTTGGTGACGCCGGCGATGTCGTTCATTGATCCGTTGGGGTTGACCTCGAGGTACCGAAACACGATGCGACCCGAATCTTCAAGCGACGAGATCACGTCGGCCGAGGCGATGAACCCGCCCTCGCCGTTTTTCAGCGGAATGGTGATCTCGGCCGAATCGGGGAACGCATTGGTCCACGCCGTCGACGTGTTCTCGACGCGCAGCCGCTGGTCACGGCAGATGAAGTTGCCGTGGTCGTTGCGAATGAGGCCGCCGGGCAGCAGGTGCGCCTCGGTGAGCATCTGAAAGCCGTTGCAGATTCCGAGCACGGGCACACCGCGGTTCGCGGCATCCACGACCTCCGCCATGATGGGCGACAGGCTCGCGATGGCACCTGCACGCAGGTAGTCGCCATAGCTGAAACCGCCGGGCAGGATGACCGCGTCAACCCCCTCGAGATCGTGCGAGCCGTGCCAGAGGGGCACCGCCGAAGCCCCGACGAGACGCACGGCCCGTGCCGCGTCACGATCGTCGAGCGAACCCGGAAAAGTGACGACGCCGATGCGCGCAGCAGAAGAGGTCATCAGGCGAGCCCCTCGCTGATCTCGTCGTCGAGCTGCTGCTCGGTCTCGTCAGAGGTGGCGCCGGAGGCCGCGGCCGCATCGAACGACGTGTCGCTTGTGACATTGCCGGTCGCGAAGTCTTCTGCGGCGTCGAACCCGAAGCCGTCGGCCCCGGCGAAGTGCACGCTGATCACGTCTTCGATCACTAGGTTCGCCAGTACCTCGTCGGCGAGGGCGGCGACTTCTGCGAGAATCGCGTCGTCTGCGGGCCCGTCGACTTCGATCTCGAAGCGCTTACCGACTCGAACGCTGTTGATCTGCGAGCGGCCCAGGCGGGCGAGCGCGCCAGCGACGGCCTTGCCCTGCGGGTCGAGAAGCTCGGCTTTGGGCATGACTTCGACGACGATGGTGGGCACCGGAGACTCTTTTCGAACGGCGGGCGAATGCCTTCATTCTACCCGAGGGGCCGGCCGCCTACGGGTGGAGTCGGTCGCGAACTGAGCCAATCTTATTATGAATTGTTCACAATAAGTGTTTAGCTGGTCGAATGACACCCGAGCCAGCCGACAGCATCCGTGCCGCCGGTCTGCGCGTGACAACGCAGCGTCTCGCTGTTCTCGAAGCACTGGATGCCCTGCCGCACGCCGACACCGACGCCGTGTTTCGCGCCGTACAGAAGCAGCAGCCCGACATCACGGTGCAGTCGGTGTATGTCGTGCTGGGCGCTCTGACCGAGGCCGCACTCATCCGTCGCATCGAGCCCGCGGGCTCGCCTGCCTTGTACGAACGACGCATTGGTGACAATCACCATCACGCCATCTGCACCTCGTGCGGTGCAGTGCAAGACGTCGATTGCGCCGTCGGCCATGCGCCGTGTCTGTCGCCGTCGGAGGCGGGCGGTTTTGCGATCGCCACCGCCGAGGTCACCTACTGGGGGCTCTGCCCTGCGTGCCAGGCGGTCCCGTCGACGCAGCCCGAATCGTCACTGCGCAACTGAACTACTGCGCAACTGAACTACTACGCAACTGAACTACCGCGCAACTGCACCACCGCGCAACTGAAATACCGCGCTACTGAACTACTACGCAACCGAAATCACTACGAAACCGATGGAGAGAACATGACCGAGTACACCACCACGAACTCCGGCGCCCCCGTCGCCAGCGACGACCACTCGCAGAGCGTCGGCGCCGACGGCGTCATTCCGCTGCACGACCACTATCTGGTCGAGAAGCTGGCGCAGTTCAATCGCGAGAAGGTGCCCGAGCGCATCGTGCACGCCAAGGGCGGCGGAGCATTCGGCACCCTTGAGATCACCGACGACGTTTCGGCCTACACTCGCGCGGCGCTCTTCCAGCCGGGCGTGACCACCGAGGCGCTGGCCAGGTTCTCCACGGTGGCCGGCGAGCAGGGCAGCCCCGACACCTGGCGCGACCCGCGCGGTTTCGCGCTCAAGTTCTACACGACCGAGGGCAACTACGACCTCGTGGGCAATAACACGCCCGTCTTTTTCATTCGTGATGGCATCAAGTTCCCTGACTTCATCCACTCGCAGAAGCGGTTGCCGGGGTCGCACTTGCGCAACAACGACATGCAGTGGGATTTCTGGTCGCTCAGCCCGGAGTCTGCGCACCAAGTGACCTGGTTGATGGGTGACCGGGGGTTGCCGGCATCCTGGCGCCACATGGACGGCTTCGGTTCGCACACCTACCAGTGGATCAACGCCGCGGGTGAGCGATTCTGGGTGAAGTACCACTTCAAGACCAACCAGGGCATCGAGATTCTGTCGCAAGAGGCCGCGAACCAGATCGCCGGCGAAGACGCAGACTTCCACATTCGCGATCTCGGCGAGGCCATCGGCCGCGGCGACTTTCCGTCGTGGACCCTCTCGGTGCAGATCATGCCCTACGCCGAGGCGGCTACGTACCGCTTCAACCCGTTCGACCTCACCAAGGTGTGGCCGCACAGCGACTACCCGCTGCACCGCGTCGGCACGCTCACGCTGAACCGCAACCCCGAGAACTACTTCGCCGAGATCGAGCAGGCCACGTTCGCCCCCTCGAACTTCGTGCCCGGTATCGCGGCCAGCCCCGACAAGATGCTGCTCGCCCGCATCTTCAGCTATGCGGATGCCCACCGGTACCGTGTCGGAACGAACCACGCCCAGCTGCCGGTCAACGCACCGCACGCCGCCCCAGTGAACTCGTACTCGAAAGACGGCGCGGCGCGCTACGCCTACAACCCGCCGGCCGTGCCCGTGTATGCCCCGAACTCGGTGGGTGGCCCTGCCGCGTCACCGGATGCCGCCGCGGACAGCGCGGGCTGGCAGAACGACGGTGAGCTGCAGCGCACCGCGGCGACGCTGCACGCCGAAGACGACGATTTCGGCCAGGCCGGCACCCTCGTTCGCGAGGTGCTCGACGACGCCGCTCGCGAACGGCTGGCGAACAACATCGCCGGTCACGTGGGCCAGGTCACCATTCCCGACATCAAGGCGCGCGCCCTGCAGTATTGGCGTAACGTCGACGCTTCGCTCGCCTCCCGCGTGGAGGCCCTGCTCGCCGAGGGCGGCATCGACCCCGACGTCGCGCCCCCGAACGCCGCCGGCCTCAGCCGCGAACCCGAAGCCGACGTCTCGCTGACGGTCTAATCAAATTGGTGCGCCGCCGCCTCTGCGGCGCACGCTGGTCAAATTGGTGCGGCGCCGCCTGTGCGGCGCACGCTGGCAGTACCCCACGGCACAGATGTCGGTTCGCCGGGTCTAGCTGAACGCGACGAGCGCGGTCGCCGCGTTCAGCTGACCGTCGGTGTCAAGACGGCCGAAACGGTAGCCGCGATGGCTTAGCGTTGAAGAGGCCGGTTGAGAACGCCGGCGCTGCAGGCGACGGGGCCGAGGCTGCCTGAACGAGCATCCGGAGACCGAGTGAAACCCCTGCAAGCCAATCGCGCGTGGACGCTGCGCCTCGCGGTGCTCGCCACCACGGCGGCGATCGCGGTCAGCACGATTTACCTGCCGCAGTCGATGCTGACCAACCTGGCCACGTCGCTAGGTGTCGCGCCGAGCGTCGCGAGCATCGCCGTCACGGCCGTGCAGGTCGGGTACGCCGTCGGCATCTTTCTGCTCGTACCGTTGTCTGACCGCATCCAGCCGCGCCGGCAGATCACTGTGCAGCTCGTGCTGCTCGCGGCCGCGCTGCTGGCGACAGCGGTCATGCCCGAGATCGTGAGCGTCGCGCTCGGTTTTCTTGCGGTGGGGCTAGTTGCGAACATCGCGCAATTGACCATTCCTGCTGCGAACAAGCTGGCGCCAGAGAGTCGGTCGGGCGCGACCACCGCCACGCTCGTCGGTGCCCTGCTGGTGGGCATCTTCGGCGGGCGGGTGCTGGCGAGCATCCTGGTCGACGCGCTCGGCTGGCGGCTTGTGGTGGTGGTGTTCGCGGCCCTAGTGCTGGCGACGATTCCGTTCTTCAGGCGCGCTCTGCGAGTGGATGTCGAGCTCTCTGAGCTCGGGACCCGTTACGGAACACTGCTGCTCGACACCCTCAAGCTGGCCCGCACCTCGCCGACGGCACTTCAGCTCTCGGGCATGAACTTCTTCGCCTTCGCCACCTTCAACTCGCTCTGGACCGTGATGGTGCTGCACCTCACTGGCCCGAGTTTCGGCTGGAGCGTCGCCGCTGCCGGCCTGTTCGGCCTGGTCGGGCTCGCGGCCGGGGTGGTCACGCCACTCGGCGGCCGCATCATCGACAGCATCGGCGCCATTCCGACGGCGGGCGCCTTTCTTGCTCTCATGCTGCTCGCCGCGGTCAGTGTGGTCATCGATTCGGGCAACGTCGTACTGTTCGGCGTCTCGATGTTTCTTGTGACTCTCGGCAACCAGATCGCCCAGTCGGCAAACCAGAACCGAGTGCTGCGCACGAATCCTCAGGCTCCCGCGCAGGCGAACACCGTCTTCATGGTCGCGGTCTTCTTCGGCGGTTCGGTCGGCGCCTTTCTGGGCGTTTTCGCCTACGACGCGGGTGGGATGACCGCGGTGGGCATTCAGGCCGTGGTGCTGGTACTGCTGGCCCTCGCCATCTGGCTGCTGGCGTGTCGCGCCGCCCGTCGCGCAGAAGGTGGCTTGCGCTCGACCTGAGACCGGCGTATATTCCATGTGGAATAGTTCACACCGAATAATTCATCCGGAATACGCTCGAACAGGAATCACTCGCATGGCCCCGGCAGCCCTCACTCCGCTCAGTCTCTCGGCTCTCGCGCTGTTGACCGAGTCGCCGATGCACCCGTACGAGATGTACCAACTGCTCATCAAGCGCTTCAAGAACGAGATCGTCAAAGTGCGCCCGGGGTCGCTCTATCACGCGGTCGACCGGTTGGCCCGCGACGGCTTCGCCGCCGTCGTGGGAACCGGTCGCGACGGCAGCCGCCCGGAGAAGACGACCTACGAGATCACTCCAGCGGGCAGGGCGGCGCTCGAAGCCCGCGTCACTGAGCTGCTCGAAACACCGACGAACGAGTATCCGGAGTTCGAGTTGGCGATCAGTGAGGCTCATAACCTGCCGAGGGCCACGGTCATCCAGTTGCTGACGGTGCGGCTCGCAGCGCTGCGTGAGCAATTGTCGGTGGTGCGTGATCTGATCGGTCGAAAGAGCGCCGAGGGTGCCCTGAAGCTGTTCTACCTACACGGCTCGCATCGTGAAGCCCTGCTGACCACAGAGATCGCCTGGATCGAACAACTCGTCGCCGACCTGACCTCGCACGCCATCGTCTGGCTGGACGACCCCGACTTCGACCGGGCCGACTCTGCTGATGAACAGCGTGCAGCTGCCGAGGCACACGCCGACTATTTCTTAGCCTCGGCGCCCACCACTTAACGACTTCGCACACACAAACGTAAGGAATACCAATGGAAACCATGGCAAAGCCGTGGCCCGCACTCTGGACGCTGGTGATCGGGTTCTTCATGATCCTGGTCGACAGCACCATCGTCTCGGTCGCCACCCCGGCCATTCAGAAAGGCCTCGAC
Source organism: Subtercola sp. (assembly GCA_025463765.1). Classification (GTDB taxonomy): domain Bacteria; phylum Actinomycetota; class Actinomycetes; order Actinomycetales; family Microbacteriaceae; genus Subtercola. The sequence goes on from JAODBC010000024.1 coordinate 11,186, forward strand.
GCCGACATCAACGCCGTCGTCTGGGTTACGAGCGCCTATCTGCTCGCCTATGCCGTGCCGCTGCTCATCACCGGCCGTCTCGGCGACCGCTTCGGGCCGAAGTACGTCTACCTCACCGGCCTGGTGATCTTCACGCTCGCGTCGCTCTGGTGCGGGTTCGCGGGTGACATCAACACGCTGATCATCGCCCGTGTGGTGCAGGGTCTCGGCGCAGCCCTGATGACGCCGCAGACCATGGCCGTCATCACCCGCATCTTTCCGGCGACCAGCCGCGGGCAAGCCATGGCGCTCTGGGGTGCCGTCGCGGGCATCGCAACGCTGGTCGGCCCGATTCTGGGCGGCGTGCTGGTCGACGGCCTCGGCTGGGAGTGGATCTTCTTCGTGAACGTGCCCATCGGCGTGATCGCGTTCGTACTGGCAGTGAAGTTCGTGCCCGTACTGAAGACGCACGAGCACAAGTTCGACATTCTCGGTGTGGTGCTCAGCGCCATCGCCCTGTTCTGCATCGTGTTCGGCATTCAAGAGGGCGAGACCTACAACTGGGGAACGATCACGGGCATCATCACAGTGTGGGGCCTGATCATCTTCGGCATCGTCATGCTCGGCTTGTTCATCGTGTGGCAGATGGTCAACCGCGGCGAGCCGCTGCTGCCGCTCAAGGTGTTCCGTGACCGCAACTTCTCGCTGGCGAACGTCGCCATCACCGTGATGGGGTTCGTCATCACCGGAATGGTGTTGCCGTTCATGCTGTACGCACAGGATGTTCGGGCATTGACTCCGACGCAGGCCGCCCTGATGCTCGTGCCGATGGCCGTCTTCACCGGCGGGCTCTCGCCCGTCGTGGGCAAGCTGGTCGATCGAGTGCACCCGCGCATCCTGACCCTGTTCGGCTTTCTGGCGCTCTCGGGTGCCCTGTTCTGGCAGAGCTCTCTGATGACGCCGACTGTCGAGCTCTGGCAGCTGCTCTTTCCGCTGGCTCTGCTCGGTGTGGCGAACGCGTTCATCTGGGCGCCGCTGTCGACCACGGCGACGCGTAATCTCAATCCGAAGCTGGCGGGCGCGGGCTCTGGTGTGTACAACACCACCCGCCAGGTCGGTGCGGTCATCGGTAGCGCGGCCATCGCTGCACTCATGCAGTCGCGTCTGACGGCTCTGCTTCCGGCTGCTGCCGGGGGCGCTGGCTCTGCCGGCGAGACCGGTGCGCTTCCCGATGCGGCGAAGGCCGGTTTCGCAACGGCCATGTCGCAGGCGATGCTGCTGCCCGCCGTCGTGGCGCTGCTCGGTGCCGTCGCAGTGATCTTCTTCGCGAAGCCCGCCGCGCGTACCTGGGGCCCCTCGGCCGGTGCCGGCGTCGCAGCTCCCGCCTCTGCCGGCGACGGCGTCGCGGCCACCGCGACAGCGACCGCTGGTGCTGCTGCTGCGCCTTCGCCTGCCACGGCTCCGGGCGCTGCCCCGCCGGCGACTGCCAGTGCTGGTGCTGCTGCACCCGCGCCAGCGCAATCCGCCTCGCGCGCAAACCCGCCGGCCCCGGCCGCTGGTTGATCGGGCTGCACTCCTGAACGCGCCCGTTCGGCGTATCCGCCCCTGTTCGAACGGGCGCGGGCGCACCGAACGGGCGCGTTCGCGTGGGCGGGCGCCCGCGGCGCATCCGCTCCGCCATCCGCCGCTCCGCCACCCCGTCGCCCCACCCCGGCGCGCTCAGGGGTTACGGAGGTTGGCGCATCCGGGCGTGACAGGCTGGAACCACCGAAGTTTTGTGCGGCGCCGCTCGAAACCCATCTCACGAACCTGTGAAGGATGCGTTTTTTGCCCGAACCCCTTTCCGTGCCGATTTTTCTCGCGGACGGCGATTTTCTCCCTATGCTGGGCGCTATGCCGTGGCTGCAAGCGCTCGTCTACGTTCTGATCGCCGTCGTTCTCGCCGTTGTCATCACGGCGGTCACGGCGTTCATCGTGCGCCGCATCGCACGCAAGAAGGCCTGGGCCGGCGTGCTCATCAAACGGGCGCGGATGCCCTTCCGCATCTTCTTGCTGGTACTCGCGCTCTGGGCGGCGTTACAGGCGACCGCCCTCGACCCGGGATGGCGCGAAGGGCTCAGCCACACGTTCCTCGTGCTCGCAATTGCCTCTGGCACCTGGCTGGTCTGCGCGCTTGCGATCTTTCTCGAAGACCTCGGTCTCGCGCGGTACCGCATCGACGTGGCCGACAACCGGCATGCTCGGCGGTTGCGCACGCAAGTGCTGATCATCCGCCGCATCACGGTCGTCGCGGCGGTGCTGCTCGGGGTCGGCGCGATTCTGCTCACGTTCCCCGGAGTCTCGGCTGCGGGCGCGAGCATCCTGGCGTCGGCCGGTCTCATCTCGATCATCGCCGGTCTCGCGGCTCAGTCGACGCTCGCCAATGTGTTCGCCGGAGTTCAGCTCGCCTTCAGTGACGCGATTCGCGTGGACGACGTGGTGATCGTCGAGACCGAATGGGGTCGCATCGAGGAGATCACTCTCACCTACGTCGTGGTGCATTTGTGGGACGACCGGCGTATGGTGCTGCCGTCGACGTACTTCACCACCACGCCGTTTCAGAACTGGACGCGTAAGAACTCTGAGCTCATGGGCTCGGTCGAGTTCGATCTCGATTGGCGGGTGCAGCCCGACGCGATGCGCGACGAGTTGCACCGGGTGATCGAGAAGACCGAGCTGTGGGATCACCGCGTGGCCATTCTGCAAGTGACCGATGCGGTGGCCGGGTATGTGCGCATCCGCATTCTCGTGACGGCGGTCGACGCCCCGACACTGTTCGATCTGCGGTGCTACGTTCGCGAGTCGATGGTGAGCTGGGTGCAGCAGGTGAGCCCGCAGACGGTTCCGCACGCGCGGGTCGAGCTCTCGGAGACCCCGCTCGAGACCGACGCGCCGCGAAAGAAGACGACCCCGTCGAGCACCCCACCGGATGCCCTGTTCAGCGGCGACGCCCGCTCCGCGTTGCGCGGCAGCCAGTTCACCGGCCCGGTCGAGGTGCAGAAGGTCACCCCCGACACTCCGGTCGACGAGCCGTGACCCGAAAAGCCCCGCCGATTCGCAGTTCGGCGGGGCTTTTCGGGTACCGGATGCTCGGCAGACCTAGTACGTACCGGTGTACGTCACGTCACCCGAAGCGGGCAGCGTCTTCGTGATGTTCCCCGTCGTCTGCCAGTGGATCGAGCCGTCGGCCCCCTTCGTGAAGAACTTGTACTCGATGCTCGAACCGGCGGGCAGACCGACCCGCACCGACCAGTTCGGGTAGGTCGCCGACGACAACCTGATGGCCTTGTTCGTGTCCCAGTTGCCGAGCGCCGCGCCGGCGCCCGAGACGTAGATCGTGTCTCCCCAGCTCGTTGAGGCGTTCTCGGTGAATGTCACGTTGACCTGGTTCGCGTAGCGGGCTGCCACCTTCGCCGGTGTGTCGACGTTCGCCGGGGTTCCGGCGTGATGCGCAGCGCTGATCGAGATCGCGAGGCGCACGAACTGCGCCTCGGCCCACGCCAGCGGGGTCGCCGAGTTCGTCGACTTGCCTTCGGTGAAGCCCGCGGCATCAGCCGTATCCCACACCTGCTCGGGAATCATGAATCCTTCGTTGGCGGTCGCGGCCATCGTGGACAGGTCGGCCTGAGCTGCAACGGTGTTGCCGTTCGCGAGTTCGTACTCGCCGCGCTCACCGGTCAGCACGGGCCAGGCGCGGCCGACCGTGTGGCCGGCGCCCGTGTCGGCGCCGCCGAACGGCGCGCCGTCGGGGCGTTCGCCGTAACCGTCTTCGCTGTAGCGGTGCCAGACCGGCCCGACACCCGGAATGTCGGTCTTGAGAATCGAGTCGGTCACGGCGACAGAGGAGGCCACCACCGCGTCGTTCGCGGGCTTCACACCTAGGCGCGTCAACTCGAGAAAGCTCGGATCGAGCTCGTCACGGGCATCCAGATTCAGCCAGCCGTTGCCGTCGGTGATGGTCTGGTTCTCATCGGGCGCGCCGTTGCGGTTGATGCGCTCGTAGTGCGCCGCGAAGCTGCCCGTGTGGGTGACGGTCCACGATTCCACACTCGCCTGCCAGTTGTCGGCGGTGTCGAGGTAGGTTTTCGCCCGCGCGGTGTCGCCGTTCTTCGTGGCGATGTCGGCGGCAGAGACGAGGCCGGCGATTTCGGCCGCGATGGTGGCAGGCGAGTACCCGCCCTGTTCCTCCCAGCGCTCTTGCGGGGTGTTGACGCCGTGCGCCACCAAGTAGTCGGCCGAGAGCTTGACCTTAGCCCAGGTGGCCGCATCCGTTGCGCCCAGCTGGTCGGCGAGGATGGCCGGGTCGGCGATCTCGTCGTACTGCAGGCCGAGCAGCGTGGGAATGTCGGCGCCGTCGACTGTGGAGTTGTGTGGGATGGCGCCGTCGCTGCGCTCTTGCGTGTTGAGGATGTAGTTCAGCGCGCGCAGGGCGCCCGCCTTGTCGCCGGCTGCGGCGAGAGCGGTCGCGGTGTTCGTCAGGTCGCGCGCCCACACAGCGTGGTAGCCCGGAGCGTTGCCCGACCGCGCCTGGCCCCACGGGGTCGAGAGCGAGGCGACGAACGCGCCCGGGTGCTGCTTGTCTTCGTGCGCACGCAGGGTCATGAGCGCCACGTCGTACTGCTTCAGCAGCGCCGGGGTCGTCGAGACGCTCGCCGGCGCCGGGTTCAGTGTCGTGAACCACGAGTGCCAGCCCGCGGTGTAGGCCGACTCCCGGTTCGTGAAGCCGGCTGCGAGTGATGCGGCGGCCGCCGACTGGGCTTCGGTGGCGGATGCCCCGAACCCGAGTGCCAGGGTGAACGAGGTGTCACGACCGACCGGCACCTCTGCCGTCTGCACGATGTTGCCCGCGGTCGTCGCGGAGTCGTAGATGCCGGTCAGCTTGTGGCTGGTGGTGAGCTGTTGGAAGCCGTCGCTCGCGTCGCCGCTGTAGCCGGTGGTCGTCGCGCTGAAGGGCAGCGACGAGCTGAGCGCACTCGACGCGGTGCTGCCGGAGGCGACGAGAGTCGAGCCGCCTGCGCCGGCCGACGCGCCGGTGTCGGCGTCGGCGTTGCCGAGCGACGGGTTGTACAGCGCGTACAGGTGCAGCGGGGTCGTGCCGGTGAGCTGCTCGAAGTGTGTCGAGATCAGAACGGTGTTGCGGTCGGGGTCGGTGACGTACGTCTTGGTGAGGCGGTATGAGCCGTTCTTGGCCGTGTCGACCTGCGTGTACTCGAGCGACTGGCTGTCGTTGACCAGCACCTTCTGGTCGGTGTCGCTCTCTTCGACGCTCGTGTAGCCGGAGTTGTCGGTCACGATGTACTGCAGGTCGCGGGTCTGCGGGCTGTCGGCCGTGGGGTAGAAGACTTCCGTCATCTTTCCGGCACCGAGGGTGTACCAGACCCGCGATTTCGAGGTCGACGGGTCGGCCGCGAACGAGGTGCCGAGGCCCACCTTGTCTCCGCTCGTCCAGGTGGAGGTGACGCCCGGGCCGCCTGGCGCGACAAGCGTCGCGGGCGACGTGAGCGCGGTCGTGACGACGGACGAGGCAGAGGCATAGGCAGAGGCAGGCGCAGCGTTCGCCGCGGCGATCTGGCTCGCGCAGAGTGGTGCGGCCATCACCGCCGTGAGGGCGGCCGTAGCGAGCGTGGCGCGCGCGAGGCCGGCGAGCGGCGTACGCGAAGCCGTGCCGCTGCCTCGCCTTTCGCGGCCGAGGGGCCTGCGAGTGATCGATGCTGCTCGTGGTCGAGCAGCGAGGGGATTGCGTCGTTGCATTCACTGTTCCTTGGGTCGTCGGCCCGCGGAACGCGGACGTCTACCTGAAGAGAGTGAGAAGCCGGGCATCCATTACGCGACTTTGCAGCATGTTCTGCCTCGTCGCGCGCCTCTTCGGCGCGTTACTCCGCGACGGCCACCTTCAGCGTGCTGCCCCACGGGTCTTCGATGCTGAGACTGCGCCCGTCGTCGGCGAAAGGGGTGGTGTAGTGGGTGAGGCGTTCGTGAAGGGAGCCCAGATCATCCGGAGTCGGCACGTGGATATCGACCTCGGCAAGCCCCAGCGCGAGGCCGCGGCGGCCGGCGCCGGCGCTCTCCCACGTGTTCATCGCCATGTGGTGGTGGTACTTTCCGGCCGAGATGAACAGCGCGCTGCCCGGAATCTCGAAGGTACTCTCGAAGCCGAGCCGCTTCACGTAGAACTCCTTGGCGGTGGCGGTGTCGCCCACTGAGAGGTGCACGTGGCCGACGGATGCCGCACCGAACCGCGGCGCACCTGCCGTGACGGCGCGCTCAGCCGTCTCGGTGGTGAGGTTCTGCTGCAGAAAGCCGTTGGGGTCCACGAAGAGGGTAGTCATCTCGATCTGGCCGTGCAGCCAGCTCCACTCGGTGCGGTCGCGGTCCCAGTAGAGTTCGACGCCGTTACCTTCGGGGTCGGTGAAGTAGAAGGCGATGCTCACCTTGTGGTCGGCGCTGCCGGTGAAGGTGCCGGGCGCTTTCGTTGCGACTGAGTAGAGGGCCGCGGCGAGTGCCTCGCGAGAATCGAAGAGGATGGCCGTGTGGTACAGCCCCGCGGAACGTGGTGCGGCGTGCTTGAGTTCTTGAGCATGCTGCAGGATGACCACGGGAGTCTGGCCTCGGCCGAGCACCGCCACGTCGCCGTGCTGGCTGAGCAGGTCGAGTGTGACGGCGTCGCGGTAGTAGCGGATCATCGCGTCGAGGTCTGCCACGCGCAGCGTGACGGCGCCCATGCCGGTTTCGGCGGCGAGCAGGTCTGGTGAGCTAATCATTGTAGCTACAACTATACCGCGGCCGGATCCATTCCGCTCGGTGGGTCTGCGGCTTGGCGAGAGCGGTCGTGAAGGGGTAGCTCGAGCAGCACGCTCTCTGGTCGTGTGTCACTCACATAAGCTGTTGGTGGGAGGGGCACATGACCGAAGCTGGTTCTGCGCAGGGGGCGGCGAAGGCGCCGCGCATGGTTCGGCGCGAGCGGATGCTCGTGCTCATTCTGCTCGCGGTGATTCCGCTCAGCCAGATACCCATCGACGCGTACACGCCGGCCATTCCCGACATGATCACCGAGCTGAACACCTCTTCCACGCTCGTGCAGAACTCGGTGTCGGCCTACGTGCTCGGCATGAGCATCGGTCTGCTGCCGATCGGCATCATCGCCGACGCGCGCGGACGCAAACCGACGCTGCTGGTATGCCTGGGCATTCTGCTCGTGGCGAGCCTCGGCTGCGCGCTGACCGGCGACATCTACACGCTGTTGGCGCTGCGGTTCGTGCAGGGGCTCGGGGGATGCGCGACGATGGTCATCGTCTACGCGATCGCCGCGGATTCGTTCCGCGGGGCGCGACTCACGTCGATCTCGGGGTTGCTCGGGGCGTCATGGGGGCTCGCTCCCGTGCTCGCACCGGCGGTCGGCGGGTTGCTCGTGCAGTTCGTGTCGTGGCGCGGCATCTTCGTGCTGATCGCCGTTCTGGCGCTGGTCGCTGCCGCGGTGATCTTCTTCGTGCTGCCCGAGACGCTTTCGGCAGATCGCCGCACGCCGATCAGGCCGCGTGAGATCGGCGGCGTTCTCGCCGCGACCCTGCGGCGCCGCATCTTCGTCGGCCTCACCCTGATCTTCGCGGTCTTCGCCAGCGCTCAGCTGATGTTCGGCGTCGTCGCGCCGCTGCTCTACGAGACGCAACTCGGGTTGACTCCGGCGTTCTACGGGTTGATCGCCCTTCTGGTGGGAGTCGCGAACCTCATCGGCGAGCTGTCCACGAGCTACTTCGCCACTCGCATCTCGGCACGGATGCTCGGCTTCGCGGCGCTCGTTTCGTTCAGCCTGGGCGCGGTCATCCTGGCCGTCAGCGGCACTCTGGTGGGGCCGCATCTGCTCTGGATCACGCTCGGCGGGGTGCTGGCGCTCGCCGGCTGTGGGGCGCTGTGCCCGCTCGCCTACGGACTCGTGATGGGGCTCTTCACCCGCAACCTCGGCTTGATCGGCGGCCTCACGTCGGCCGTCTGCTATTTGTTCGTTGCTGTCGCGATGGCTGCCGCCGCGGGGTTGCCCGACGACTCGCAGGCTCCGCTCGGGTACATCTACGTGGGATGCGCGGTCGCGGGGTTCGTGTTGCTGGCACTGTGTCTGCCGCGGCGAGTCGCCTTACCCGCGGGTGTGCCCGACGCCACGATCGCCTGAATCGACTGCCCGGGCATCCATACGCTTGCATGAATTCGGGAATACTGTGGCGCGATCGGGCGCTATACCGGGCATGAAGAAGCGCATCGGTTTTCTGTCGTTCGGTCACTACCAGCCCGTGCCCGGGTCGCAGGCGCGCACGGCGCGGGATGCCCTCATTCAGAGCATCGAGCTCGCCGAGGCGGCCGAAGAGCTCGGCATCGACGGCGCCTACTTTCGTGTGCACCACTTCGCGCGCCAGCTCGCTTCGCCGTTCCCGCTTCTCGCCGCCATCGGCGCTCGCACCTCGCGCATCGAGATCGGCACCGCGGTGATCGACATGCGCTACGAAAACCCCCTGTACATGGCAGAAGAAGCGGCAGCGGCCGACCTGATCAGCGGCGAACGGCTGCAGCTCGGCGTGAGCCGGGGATCACCCGAGACGGCCCTGCGCGGTTCCGAATCGTTCGGCTACGTGCCCGCCGACGGCGAGACAGATGCCGACCTCGCCCGTGCACACACCTCGCTCTTTCGGGCGGCCATCGACGGCGCCGGTGTCGCGCACGCCAACCCGCAGATGACCGGCTCGTCGGGTGCGCTCGCCATCGAGCCGCGTTCGGCCACTCTCGGGGAGCGCATCTGGTGGGGATCCGGCACCCGCGCGACCGCTGTGTGGGCCGCAGAGCAGGGGATGAACCTGCAGAGCTCGACGCTACTGACCGAAGACACCGGGGTACCGTTCGATGTGCTGCAGGCCGAGCAGATCGCGCTGTACCGTGAGGCGTGGGCATCCGCTGGTCACTCGCGTGAACCGCGCGTATCGGTGTCGCGCAGTGTGATTCCCCTCACTTCAGACCTCGACCGCCGGTATTTCGGTTCGGGTGCTGCGGGTGAATCGCGCGATCAGGTCGGCCACCTCGACGGCGGTCTTGCCCGGTTCGGGCGTTCGTACACGGGCGAGCCCGACGTCATCGCCGCCGAGCTCGCGGCCGACGCTGCCGTTCAGGCGGCGGACACCGTGCTGCTCACCGTTCCGAACCAGCTCGGCGTGGAGTACAACGCGCACCTGCTCGAGCAGATCGCCCTGCACGTCGCCCCCGCCTTCGGCTGGCGCGCTGGAGCTGAAAGCGAGCATCCAGTGGATGCTCGCCGCGACGCCAGCGCCGACGAAGCTTTGCTTCGTCGGTAGAGCGAGCGAAGCACTGCGGTCGCAGCTGACCGGCCCATCTGCGGTAGCTCGGCGCTTCTGCGCTGGTTCCAACTACCGCATGTGCGTCAAACTACCGCGCTCGGGCGACGCTAGCCGTCGCGTCAGGGCTGCTGCACCGACGCGGCCCGCCGTTCGAGGGCCGCGAGGCCGCGCAGCACGTACGAGTGGTACCTCGCCGAGGTTATCCAGTGGGGGAGCGTGGTGCCCAGGCCCTCGCGCGGCCGGCGGGGTGACGAAACGAACCACTGAAGATAGGCGAGATGTTCGGGATTAGCCGCCCACAGCGTGTTGCCCGCGAACGGCATTTGCAGCCAATAGGGAAGCCTGAACGTTCGATCGGTGGCGACCGTCGATGGCGCCCCCAGCCACCGGAACTCGGTGATGGTCTGGAGCGCTTCACACGGGCATAAGTCGATGGTCAGATCGATGTGGTCGGCAGGTGGGCTCGGATAGTGCCGAATGTATTCGCGCCAGGTGCCGCACCCCGTGCACTTGGCGCGGACCGCAGCGGCATAGTGCGCCGCAGCGACGAAGGCGGGCACATGGCCCTCCCAGCGCTGCCGCTCGAGCGAGAACTCGCCAGGCGGCGGTGGCGCTTCTGCCACAAAGTCGCACGCCGTGCACACGAGCAGCGGCAATTCGGTCACGGCCCGCTCGTCGCACACCGGGCAGTGCACCCATACTCCGTCGACGGGGACCTCCTGCAGAGTATGTGAGAAATACTCGACCATGCCTCGAGTGTACATGTCGCTCACGGCGACGGTCTACCAAGCGGTTTTCTGCGCCAGGCTACGGGAGATCGAGCACTATCTGCTCGGGCAGTGACCCGACCCGAGCGGGCACCGTCGAACCGGCCTTGACGAGGGGGAGATTCGCCGCGGCGATCGGCTGAAGATTCTGAACCTGGGTCGGTGGCGAGTCGGACCCGACAGACATATTCACGATGAAACAGTCATCGTCAGCGTAGTTCTTCACGCCGATCACCTTCGCCGTGCCGATGATCGTCACCGTCGTCGGCTGACCGTTCGAAAGCAGCCACTCCCGGCTTCCCGGGCCGGTTGTCCGCGCCATGTGTATTGTCGGCGGCGGCTCAGTGACATCCAATATGAAGTCACGCGGAGACGATGGGTCGATCCACACGGCGACCATGCACTGGGCGGCTTTGAGTTTCGGTAGAGCCGCCTGGGGAACGGATCGGCGCCCGCGGACTTGAACGGGCGACGCGCCATCGACGAACACCTGCATGCCGATGTCGCATTCGACCTCCTCGGCAGTGGCGTCTCCCCGCACCCTGAATTCGAGCACCCATCCGCGGCCGAGCTTCTTTCCCTCGCGGTCACGAAGGTCGCTGGCCAGCTTCTCGGCGTAGTCGTGAGCGAGCTTCTTTTTATCGGGAAGCTGGCCCCAGAGGATCACGTACTGCCGAGGGTTGGCCGGATTCACCGAGACGGGCAGTTTCTGTCCGGGCGAGGGCCGGTCTTTCGTATTGACGATGCTGCTGAATTTCACCGCAGTGGCCTGTATTCCTGGCCCCGAGATGACCAGATCCATTCGGCAGTTGGTCATCAGCGCGCTGGTCGAGCGCGGCATTGAGACCGAGATGACCTCGGCAGTGCCCATGACCCCGTTCTTCATCGGCTTCGCGTTGGCCGTGCGCCTGGAAAAGAAGATGATGACGCCCCAGGCCAACGCGATAGTCACGAGCACTGAGAGGCCGTAGAGAATGATGATCAGAATCATGAGCTCTTCTCGCTATAGTATGAATAATAGTCACTATAGCGAGAAGAAGGCACAGTTCAAAGTGCCCGCTATGACAGAGTGGGCGCTCAGGAGTTCTGCGTGCGCTCCACCCACGAGAGGTACTCCGGCGAGACGGTTCCGGTGACGTAGTCGCCCGTGAAACAGCTCATTTCGAGGTGCTCGACCGACGAGCCCTCGATGATGGCGGCCTCCATGTCGGCGACCTCCTGGTAGATGAGGTGGTCGGCGCCCATGTAGGCGGCGATCTCGGGAATCTTACGATTGTGAGCCACGAGCTCCTCCCGCGACGGCATGTTGATGCCGTAGACGTGCGGGTATCGCACGGGTGGGGCCGCCGATGCGAACGTCACCTTATTGGCACCGGCCTGGCGTGCCATGTCGACGATCTCTTTCGAGGTGGTGCCGCGCACGATGGAGTCGTCGACGATGAGCACGTTCTTGCCCTTGAACTCGCTCGACATGGCGTTCAGCTTCTGCCGCACCGACTTCTTGCGCACCGCCTGGCCGGGCATGATGAACGTACGGCCCACGTACCGGTTCTTGTAGAAGCCCTCGCGGTATTCGATGCCGAGCTTCTGCGCGACCTGCATCGCCGCCGGGCGGGATGAATCGGGGATGGGCATGACCACGTCGATGTCGCCCGACGGAGTCCACTCTGCAACAGTGTCGGCGAGACGGTTGCCGAGGCGCAGACGCGCCTCGTACACCGAGATGCCCGACAGCACCGAGTCGGGCCGGGCCAGATAGACGAACTCGAACGCGCACGGCACGAGCCGGGCATCCCGAGCACACTGCTTCGAGTACATCTCGCCGTTCATGGTGATGAAGATCGCCTCACCGGGCCGCACATCGCGCACGATCTCGTAGCCGAGAGACTCCATCACGAGCGATTCAGAGGCCACGACCCACTCGTCGCGGCCCGACTCGAGTACGCGCTTGCCGAGGGTGAGCGGCCGGATGCCCCACGGGTCTCTGAACGCCAGCAACCCGTGACCCGCGATCATGGCGATGGTCGCATACGACCCCTCGACCCGCTCGTGCACCCGCGACACCGCGGTGAAAACCGTCTCCGGGTCGAGGTCGAGGCCCGAAACCTGTTGCTGCAGCTCGTGGGCCAGGATGTTCAGCAGCAGCTCGGTGTCTGAATCGGTGTTGAGGTGGCGGCGGTCGATGTGAAAGAGCTCTTGGGTCAGCTCGCGGGTGTTGGTGAGATTGCCGTTGTGCACGAGGATGATGCCGTACGGCGCATTCACATAGAACGGCTGCGCCTCTTGCTCGCTGGAGGCGTTGCCCTTCGTGGCATACCGCACGTGGCCGAGACCCATGGTGCCGAGCAGCGAGCGCATGTCGCGGGTGCGAAAGGCCTCGCGCACCTGCCCTTTTGCCTTGACGATGTGAAAGATGTCGCGCTCGGCGGTCGCGATGCCCGTGGAATCTTGCCCGCGGTGCTGCAGCAGCAGAAGAGAGTCGTAGACGAGTTGATTGACGGGTTCAGACGAAACGATGCCAACGATGCCGCACATGTTGTGGCGGGCTCCAGACGGTAGAGAAAACAGGCCGTTCTCCATTCTACGGCCGCCAATCTGCGTGATGACCCCGCGTGGAGTCTGGTCTGGGAGAATGGGCGCATGACGAACAGCTACGCCGAAGCCGGGGTCGACACCGCCGCCGGAGACCTCGCGGTCGAACTCATGAAGTCCGCGGTCTCGAAGACGCATGGTGCCAACGTGTTCGGCGGGTTCGGCGGCTTCGCCGGGTTGTTCGACGTGTCGGCGCTGACGTCGTACAAGCGCCCGCTGCTGGCCACCTCGACCGACGGCGTCGGCACGAAGGTCGCCATTGCGCAGGCCCTCGACAAGCACGACACCATCGGGCAAGACCTGGTGGGAATGGTGGTCGATGACATCGTGGTGGTCGGCGCCCGCCCCCTGTTCATGACGGATTACATCGCCTGCGGCAAGGTCGTTCCCGCCCGCATCGCCGACATCGTGGCCGGCATCGCGCGCGGGTGCGCCGCGACCGGAACGGCGTTGGTCGGGGGAGAGACGGCCGAGCATCCGGGGCTGCTGGGGCCCGACGATTACGATGTCGCGGGAGCTGCGACCGGTGTGGTCGAAGCGGATGCCCTGCTCGGCCCCGACCGCGTCGCCGCCGGCGACGTGGTGCTGGCGCTCGAGTCCTCTGGCCTGCACTCGAATGGATTCTCTCTGGTGCGGCACATTCTGGCCGGTGCCGGGGTGTCGTACACCTCGGTTTCAGACGATCTGGGCGGCGTGGTGGGCGAGGTGCTGCTGGAGCCGACGCGACTCTACACGTCGCCGCTGCTGCGGTTGATCGGGGGTACGCCGGGGTTCGCCGCGGTGCCTCGTGCGGGTTATGACATCGCCGTGCATCCGGGGTCGGTACACGCGCTGAGCCACGTGACGGGCGGCGGTATCGCGGCGAACCTGGCGCGGGTGCTTCCGCGCGGCTCGTGGGTCGAGGTGGATCGGTCGACGTGGTCGCCGCTGCCGGTGTTCCGCGTGCTGAGCGACTGGGCCGGAACGAGCCTCGAGTCGGCAGAAGGCACGTGGAACCTCGGCATCGGCATGATCGCGATCGTCGCGCCCGAGGCTGCACCCGCCGTGACGGCGGCGCTCACCGCAGACGGCATCCGCACCTGGCAGGTCGGCACGGTCAGCACAGCGCCGCGCGATTTCACCGGGTTCGAGCAGGGCGCCAAGGGCGTCGACGGTGGCGCAGTGCGCCTCATCGGCACCTACGCTGTGTGACCCGTCGCACGAGAGAAGGTGGCCGAGACGAAAGAAGCCGGTGGGCGGGGTTCTCTCGACCGAAAGGGCTTCTCTCGACGCCTTCCGGGTGGGCGGGGGAGTGGCTCAGGCGGGGGAGCCCGTGAGGCGCTCGATGAGCTCGCGGTAGCGGGCGGCGGTGCGCTCGACGATCTCGGGCGGCAGAGCCGGGGGAGTGCCCGTCTTGTCCCAGTTGGCGGCGAGCCAGTTGCGCACGATCTGTTTGTCGAAGCTCGCGGTGCGGTCGCCGGAGTCGTAGGCCGCGGCATCCCAGTACCGCGACGAATCGCTCGTCAGTACCTCGTCGGCGAGCGTGATCTCGCCCGTGACGCGGTCGGCACCGAACTCGAACTTGGTGTCGGCGAGAATGATGCCGCGCGTTTCCGCGAGTTCGGCGGCGCGGGCGTAAATGCCCAGCGAGAGACCGCGCAGCTGCGCAGCCGCTTCTGATCCCACGAGTTCGACGGTGCGCTCGTACGTGATGTTCTCGTCGTGCTCGCCGAGTTCGGCCTTGAACGCCGGGGTGTAGATCGGCACGGGCAGCTTGTCGCCGTCGCTCAGCCCGGCCGGCAGCGCCACGCCGCAGACGCTCTGCGTGGCCTGGTATTCGACCCAGCCGCTGCCTGACAGATAACCGCGCACGACGCACTCGATCGGGAACATCTCGAGCGACTTCACCACCATTGACCGCTCGACGACCGGCGCGGGCACGGTCGGCAGAAGGAGTGCGCCCACCTCCCGATCGTTGCTGAGTACGTGGTTCGCGAACCCCTCCAGCTGTTCGAACCACCACCGGCTCAGCGTGGTGAGCAGTGCACCTTTGCTCGGGATGCCCGGCTCGAGTACATAGTCGAACGCACTTACTCGGTCGCTCGCCACGACCAGCAGCGCCGGAGCCTCGGCCAGCGCGGCACCGATGTCACGCGCCACATCGGTGCCGGCGGAGTGGCGCCCCGCGCCGTGTGCTTCACCCGCCGCAGCGACGCGCGGTGCCGGCACGTAGATGTCGCGCACCTTGCCCGAGTACACGTGCTGCCAGCCGTCGAGGGCGGCCGGCGACGCGGTATCGTTCGCAATGTCGCTCACAATGTCGTGCGCGGCGGCGGCGGGAAGTGCGGATGTCTCGGGGTCAGCGCCAGAGGCAGAAGAACCCGCGGCGGTGGCGAGCGTCTCGTCGACCCGCGCGGCGATGTCCGTGCGCCACTGGCCGCCCTCGAGGCCGATCTCGCCGAGGGCTCGGTACGCGCGGCGGCGTGCCTGCCCGAAACCGTCGCCGAGGGCTACGACGCTCAGCACGCGGCCTCCGGTGGTGATGAGCCGGTCATCCTGAACCGCGGTAGCGGCATGCGCAAGGTGCACGCCCTCGACGGCGGCGGCCGCCTCGAGCCCGGTGAGTTCGCGGCCCGTGATGGGGGTGTCGGGGTAGTTCTCGCTGGCCAGCACCACGGTGATCGCGCTCTGCGGCGAGAAGGTGGGGCGGGCGATGGTGGCCAGGGTTCCGGTGGCGGCAGCGAGTAACAGCTCGCTCAGCGGGGTCTGCAGGCGGGGCAGCACGACCTGGGTCTCGGGGTCGCCGAAACGGGCGTTGAACTCGATGACGCGGATTCCGGCAGGGGTGAGAATGAGCCCGCAATACAGCAGGCCGATGAACGGGGTGCCCTCGTGCGCGAGCTGTCGGATGGTCGGCAGCGCGATCGACACCAGAACCTCGTTGACGAAGGCCTCTTCGCTCTCGAACTCGTCGTCGAGCCAGGGGAGGGGGGAGTAGGCGCCCATGCCGCCGGTGTTGGGGCCTTCGTCGCCGTCGCGGAGCCGCTTGTAGTCTTGCGCGGGCGAGAGCGGAACCACCGTGTGCCCGTCACTGACGAAGAACAGCGACACCTCTAGGCCGTCGAGAAACTCTTCGATGAGCACGTCGCCGTGCGCGAGCCACGACTCAGCGTGAGCGAGTGCGGCCGCGCGGTCTTCGGTGACGAGCACGCCCTTTCCGGCGGCGAGGCCGTCGGCCTTCACCACGTAGGGGGCGCCGAAGGCGTCGAGCGTTTTCTCGACGTCGCTCGTCGTGGCGGCGCGGGAGGCGCGGCCCGTCGGAACGCCTGCCGCCTCCATGATGCGTTTTGCGAAGGTCTTGCTGCCTTCGAGGGCGGCGGCGGCGCTGCCCGGGCCGAAGACCGCTACACCGCGACTGCGAACCGCGTCGGCCACGCCGGCGACGAGCGGAGCTTCGGGGCCGATGACGACGAGTTCGATGCCGTTCTCGGTGACGAAGTTCGTGACAGCGGCGGGGTCGTTCGGGTCGATCGGGCGCGTTTCGGCGTCGACGGCGATGCCGGCGTTGCCGGGGGCGACGATGATCTCGTGCGTGATCTCGTGCGGTTGGCCCTTTTCTGCCAGCAGCGCGGAAACGATGGCGTGCTCGCGAGCACCGGAGCCGAGAACGAGAATCTTCACTCGACGATTCTAGGGTGGGGGATGCCCGCAAACTTTTTCGAAAGATTTGTGAAAGTGGCGTAATGGATCGTGTCATCGGCGCTCTCTTATCTATGTGAGGCGGCCGACGCCTCGCAGACGTCGTGTGGCGGGGCTGTATCCCCCCTAGCAGTCCCGCCACACGAACACCCACGAACTCGTGCGGTGGCAGGCACCCCCGGCCTGCCGCCGCACGAACCAGCTCGTGCGGCGTGAGATCCCCCCAAACCCCCTCCGCCGCACGAACCTTTCGCGGGGCGGGCTGCCATCCCCCAGCCCGCTCCGCGGAACCACTCGGTCGTGGTCGCACGGCACGACCCACGCTGCCCCGGAGGCACGCCGCCCGGAGGCACGCCGCCCGCAGGCACACGGCCCGCAGGCACACGGCCCGGAGGCACGCCGCCCGCAGGCACACCGCCCGGAGGCACGCCGCTCGGAGGCACGCCCCCCGGAGGCACGCCGCCCGCAGGCACACCGCCCGGAGGCACGCCCCCCGGAGGACGGCCCGGCTGGTTAGCCTTGAGACATGGCACGGGCACGAATCTCTGACGCGGTTGGACTCGCGGCCGTCGTCGCGGCTGTCGCTCCTCAGCAGGCGGTCGTCTCTGAGCAGGTCGCCCCTCAGCAGGTCGTCTCTGAGCGGCAGGCTGTCGCTGCAGAGGGCGAGGCGGTCACCCCCGTGCATCCGGTCGCCGGCGGGCTCGATCGGCAGACGCTCGCGACCGCGGTGCGATACACGCTGCAGCTGCTCGCCGAGCGCGCGAAGGGCAACACAGTGGAGGTGCGGGTGCCTCCGTTCGGCGCCGTGCAGTGCATCGAGGGCCCCGGTCACACCCGCGGCACTCCGCCGAACGTGGTCGAGACCGACGCGCAGACCTGGCTCGCGCTCGCCACGGGCTCCCTCGAGTGGATGCCCGGGGTCGAATCTGGCCGCATCCACGCCTCGGGTCAACGAGCCGACCTGCGCGGATACATTCCCCTCGCCGGCCTGCCCCGCTCCGCCGCCTGATCACGCTTCGACGACGGCACGCTCATCCAGTCGCTCGCGCCGCCCACCGTTCTCGAAGCGCGCACGTTCGGTGCAAGCGCGGCGGCTCGAAAGGGTGCAGAAGTGCCAAACCTGCGCGCCTCGGGTGGGTGATGGCGGTAGGTGACGCGAACGGGCGCGAAATGGGCGACGATGTGCGCCGAAGGGGCGACGATGGCGCGAGCGCGAACTCGAGGGCGGCGAGAAGGCGCCGGCTCGAGGCTCGCAGGATGCCCGCGGCAAGTGCTGCGACAATGGATGACGTGAGCGACACCCCTGAACCCCGCACTTCCGCGCGAAGTGCGAACGACGACAACACGCCGCACGACGGCGGAGATCGAGCCGTCGTCGACGCAGGTGCCCCCGCCGCGACCGGAGTCCCGGTGTTCGAGAGCGTCGGGCCCGACGGCCAGCCCGGCAGTCAGGCCGCCGGCGAGCCGGACGGCCAGCCCGGCACTCGATCCGACGCGGCGCCCGATGTCGAAACGGTGGTCGGTGACGACACCGTCACGATTCACCGCGCGCCGCGGTACTTGCGGTTCATGATCGCGGGCGGAGTGGTCGGCGTTCTCGTCGCACTCGTTCTGACGTTCTCGTTTCCCGAGCCTGCAGGCTTCGATTTCTCTCAGGTCTTCGGGTTTCTGGCGCTGTTCTGCGCTGTGGTCGGGTTCGCCCTCGGTGCCGTCGTCGCATTGCTGGTCGACCGTGCGTCACGGCGGGCAGCGAGAACTATCGTGGTCGAACGCGTCGAGGGTGGCGAAGAGCCCGATTCGCAAACCCCAGACCGCTAAGGCGCTGCTGTCGGCCGAGTCAGACGTTCATTGGCGAGGCGAAGCGAGGCAAGGCAAGGCCAAGAGTTGCCGCAGGGGCGGCGAGTTGCCGCAGGGCAGCCCGCTCAGGCGCGTTTCTGCTCGTCTGTCGGCACGTACTCGTCGAGCGCGTCGTCTAGTTCGAGTTCGTCGTCTAGATCGCCGTCAGCTGTGTCGTATTTCGCCGCGAGGGCTGCGAAATCGGGCTCGGAGTGTGTTCCGAGTTCGCGTTCGAGTGCGCTGTAGTTGGTGTCGGGGCTGAAATACTTCAGCTCGCGCGCCACTTTGGTGTGTTTTGCTTTTTGACGGCCGCGCCCCATGCGAGACCCCCTCACCTTTCGGGCCGGGAGATTGGAGCCACCCGGATGAGTTGAATACGTGAAAAACTAAGCGCCAGTTTAGCACGCGGCATCCGAGCATCTTCTGTCAACAGGCACTCTCGTGCCCAGGCTTGACGCGCTGGCTAGGAGTCGTTCGAGGATGACGTCGCAGCGGCCTTCTCGTCTGCGGCCTGCCGAACGCTCTCGACGTCAGCCGACGCTCCCAACGACGCTCCAATCGACGCGTTAGGCGACGCAGTAGACGTCGAGTTCGACCCCGCGCCGGAACCCACGCCGGGCGCCACCCCAGGCCCCACGCCCACCCCGTTTTCGGCGGCTGATTTTGCGACCCACCGCGAGTCTGGCGTGACGGTCGGCGTGTAGGCCCGCTGCACGGGCCTCATAGGCTCGCCACGGCGCTCTTGACCGGGCAGCGGCCGAGACCGACGACCGTAGATCAGCTCGCTCGAGTCGAGCAGCCAGGGCACCAGCGCGATGGTCACTCCGTGCACGAGCATCAGCCGGCGATTCAGGCGGCGTGACTTGTGGTTGTGCAGCAGCGCCTCCCACCAGTGCCCGACGATGTAGATGGGGGTGTAGACGGTGACGACTTCTGAGCCGAACTCGCTGCGATGCTTCTTGATGTAGCCGCAGAGCGGCTCGGCGACATCGCGGTACGGCGAATCGATGATGCGCAGAGGAACAGCGATGTTCTGATCGGCCCACTCCCGCTCGAGCTGCCGGGTCTGTTCTTCGTCGATGGAGATGTGAACGGCCTCGAGGTTGCTGTGTTGGGCCGCGATGGCGTAGTCGAGCGCCTTCAGCACCGGCTTCTGCATACGCCCGACGAGCACGATGGCGTAGTCGCCCTTGGCGCCGAACGTGGTGACCGGGTCGACCTCGATCTCTTTGTTCACGTCACGGTAGTACCTGTTGATGCCGAGCATGAAGATGTAGAGAATCGGCATGATCACGAACACCAGCCACGCGCCGTGCGTGAATTTCGTGATGGTGACGACGATCAGGACGATGAACGTGAGCAGAGCGCCGAACGAGTTGATGGTCAGGCTGCGGATGACCGCGGTGCGGTCGGGCGTACCGCTTCGCAGCAGGCGCACCCAGTGCACGATCATGCCCGTCTGCCCCAGTGTGAACGAGACGAACACCCCGATGATGTACAGCTGAATCAGGTTGGTCAGCGACGCCTGGTACACCAGCAGAATGGCGCACGCCGCCAGCGCCAGCAAGATCATGCCGTTCGAGAACACCAGCCGGTCGCCGCGGGTGAGCATGGCCTTCGGCGCATACGAGTCTTTGGCGAGCACGGAGCCGAGCAGGGGGAACCCGTTGAACGCCGTATTGGCCGCGAGCAGCAGCACCGCTGCGGTTGCCGCCTGAATGACGTAGAACATGATGGAACTGTTGCCGAACACCGCCGACGCCACTTGGGCCATGAGACTTCGCTGCGGCACGTTCGCGCAGTCGACGAACCCGGTCAGCTCGCACGCGTTCTCGGCGTAGTGCACGCCCGAGATGAGGGCCAGCGCGGTGAGCCCCGCGAACAGGGTGATGGCGATGCTGCCCATCAGCAGCAGGGTGCGCTGGGCGTTCTGAATCTTGGGGCGGCGAAAGGCGGGAACGCCGTTGGCGATGGCTTCGACGCCGGTGAGGGCAGAGCATCCACTCGAGAACGCACGCAGCAGCAGCAGAATGACCGCGACCTGCCCGAGGCTCTGCGCTTGCACGCCATAGTGCGCCGATTCGGCGACAGGCGGATGCCCGAGGGCGGTCTGGGTGAGACCGACGATCACCATCAGCAGCACACTGCCCACGAAGATGTAGGTCGGAATGGCGAAGGCTTTGCTCGACTCGGCGACGCCGCGGAGGTTGACCGCGGCCAGCAGAATGACGAACCCGATGGCCATCTCGACGCGGAAGTCGTTCAAGAACGGCAGCGCAGAGATGATGTTGTCGACGCCGGAGGCGACCGACACGGCGACCGTCAGAACGTAGTCGACGAGCAGCGCAGAGGCGACGACGAGCCCGGCCTTCTCGCCGAGGTTTTTGTGTGCGACCTCGTAGTCACCGCCGCCAGACGGGTACGCCTTCACGAGCTGCCGGTAGGAGGCGACGACCACGATCAGCAGCAGGATGACCGCGCCCGCCACGATGGGGGCGAACGAAAGAAATGCCAGCCCGCCGATGAGCAGAATCATCAGCAGTTCTTGCGGCGCGTACGCGACGCTCGAGAGCGGGTCGCTCGCGAAGATGGGCAGTGCGAGGCGCTTGGGAAGAAGCTGCCCCTCCATCTTGTGGCTGGGCAGCGGGTCGCCGATTATCCAGCGTTTCGCAGACCTGGGTTCGTTAGTCACGTGTGAGAACACTACACCGGAATATTTCCGGGTCAAATCGAGTTGATGGGCGCTTTTGAGCCCGGCTCAACACGGTCGAATGGCGACGTATGCCGACCGCACGGCGAGGGCCACTCGCGCCTCGTCGAAGAGGGGGTCGTAGAACGCGGACTTATAGGCCGCATTGCTCGTGGCAGACACCAAGAAGTTCAGTGACGAGACGCAGCTGAGAAAGACGGCGGTCTTCACGAGAGCGATGTCGATGCCGGTCGCGACGCCGAAGAGCTCGAGCTGAGGGGCCTGCGAGCCCAGCCACGACGCCAGAACCGTCGGCGAGAGGGCGACTTCGCCGAGCCCGATGAGAAAGGCTGCGATCAGTGCGGCGAAGACGGCCACCTGCGCGCCCTGGGCCAGCAGCAGCACCGCTTGCAGGTTGGCGCGCTCCAGCCTGCTCAGAGGCGGCCCCGCAGCAGCGGAGACCGTCAGCAGCCGGGCCAGCTCGGTGCCCGCCACGAGGTCGGCGCGTTCGTCGACGCCGATGCGATCATCCACGCCGTGAAGCTCTGAGCGGGTGATGGGCACGATGAACAACAGACCGAGCAGCACGAAGAAGGCCACTACGGCGAGCAGTCGGCCAACCGACATCGTGTTGGTGACGGCCCAGATGGCCGGCGCGAAGAACGAGAAGAAGACCACAAGCATCAGCAGCGGCAGCGCCCGCGTGCTCATTTCGCCGAGCGCTCGCAGTCGGCGAATGGATGTTCGTACCGCCCATGCGGCCAGACACCCCACCCCGGCCCACGTCGTGAGCAGCGCACCCCCGACGACAAACAGGTCGACCGCGGAGGCCGCGAGCGGTAGCCGAACGGCGTCTGTGGGCGCGGGCGGCCCGGCCAGCCAGGGGTCGATGAGCAGAAAATAGGTGGTGACGCAGGCGCCGGCCAGGCGCATGAACCGGGGGTGGGCGCGGAGCAGTCGAGCGGTGAAGACGAATGCGACGGTGGGCGTCGCGATGAGCGCCGCTGCGGCGCCCGCCGCGAGCAGGGCGACCGCGAGGCTCGCGAGGGCGTCGTCGTTGTCGACGGTGACGTCGGTTCTGCCCAGCAACCAGCCCGCGGCGTGCAACGCCATCACCAGCACGAGAAAGGGAGTGATACGGGCGAACAGCAACGCTCGACGGGCGGGCGCCGCCACGAAGTGCGGCAGCCCCTGCCGTCGCAGCCAGCACTCGGTGCGATGTGCCGCTGCTGTCGCTGTCGCTGCGTCGCCGAGCTCTTCGGTGCTGGCGTTCATGGTGTGGTTCGACGGCTCTCGATATTTGTACGAGGAAAAGTCAATAGCATATAGTCGAGCAATGATCACATACAAACCATCCCGGTCGAGTGTGATGCGCCTGATCGCCGCAACCTCGCTCGGCGTGGCCCTCTTGGTGCCGACTGTGCTTGCTGCTCCTGCTGACGCCGAGTCTCCGGCTTCGAGTGCCCTCGCTGATCCGGTCGACACCCTTGTTCCTGTTATCTCGGCTCAAGCAATGCCTGATGTGACGATCGGTCAACGCTATTTGCACGCGGTGCAATTCTTCGCAACTCTGCCGGTGACGGTCTCGCTTGTCGGCGATCTTCCTCCTGGCCTCAGTCTCGATCCGTCTACGGGAGTGATCGGCGGAATTCCGACGCCGACGACGAAGTCGGTCTACGAGTTCTACATCCGGGTGACCAACTCGGAAGGTTATGACATTGACGTCGTCGGAATGGGGA
>JAODBC010000027.1 GCA_025463765.1 Subtercola sp.
TCGCAGAACTCCCGATCTCCGGGCACGCGTCGATCTTACATCTATTGCACGAGTGTTCAATAGGGTGCACAATGGTGAACGTCATGGACCCCAGAGCAGAGCGTTCCCGCGAAGCACTCCGAGAGAGCGTTTTTCGAATTGCCAGCGAGCGCCGCATCGAGACGGTGACGACGACCGAGGTCGCCCGAGATGCGGGGGTGACTCGAGGCACGGTCTATAACCACGGCAAATCTCCCGCTGAACTGTTGCAACACTTGTTGGCCGAAGAGTTGACCGAACTGCGTGAACGATTCTGGCGAAACCTCGGCAAGCAGCCGGTGCGTGAAAGTTTCGAGGCTGGCGTGCGGGATGCCGTCGACCACGTCACGGCTCATCTGGCGATTTACGAACGCGCCCTTGCCCACGAGCCGAGTCCGGCTATCCACCACGTTTTGAGTGACCATTTTGCGAGCACACTCAGCGACTTCTTTCGCGCGAACCCGTCGGTCGTGACCGTTCCCCCGGGTTTCGACCGGGAAGAAAACTTTCAGACAACCGCAGACAGTCTTGCGGCCTACGCAGCACATGGCGTCGTCGGCACCATCGAGGTGTGGCTGCGGCAGGGGTCCACTCGAAACACCGAACTCCTCGTCGCGACCATCAACTCGATCCTGCCGGCGTGGTACTTCGAGTCACCCGAAACGTCCGAGATATCAACTACCTGACGAAGGAGTCACACATGAAGCCGTCCAACCCCGCACGAAACGTTCTCGAGCTAGACGCATCACGAGAACGCATGAGCCATGTGCTCGATGCTCAGCGCGCCGCGTTTCTGCGGGAAGGCATCCCCACGGCCTCCATTCGACAGTCACGAATCGACCGACTCTCTCTGGCCGTGCTCGAACACGCCCAGGAGCTTGCCGAAGCACTGATGATCGACTTCGGCAACAGGCCGTTGGCCACGTCGATCGGCAGCGACATTCTCGGGTCGCTGCCCGATATCGAATTCGTGCGCGCACACCTCGAAGAGTGGATGCAGGACACCCCGATCGCCGGAACCCTCGAGCGAGGCACCCCGACCTTCATCCAGACCCGCCCGAAGGGTGTCGTCGGCGTGATAGGACCGTGGAACTTTCCGATCAGTCTCGTCGTGACGCCCGCGGTCGAAGCGTTGGCCGCCGGAAACCGGGTGATGATCAAGTTCTCCGAGATCCCGAGCAGAACCGCCGATGTCTTCGCCTCAGCCGTTGCGGAATACCTCGATCCCGAAGAGGTCGCCGTTGTGCGCGGCGGGCCCGACACCTCCGCCCACTTCGCCGACTTGCAGTTCGATCATCTCTTCTTCACCGGCTCGCCCGCCGTCGGACGGCATGTCGCCGGCGCAGCGGGTCGCAATTTGGTGCCGGTCACGCTGGAACTCGGCGGCAAGAACCCCGTCGTCGTCGCGTCAGACGCCGACATTGCGCTGGCCGCCGATCGTATCGCCGCAGCTCGCATGATGAACGGCGGTCAATTGTGTCTGTGCCCGGACTGGGTCTTCGTACCCCGCTCCGAAGTGGACGCCTTCGTGAACTCGTACCGCAACAGCATTTCGCGATTCTTCCCGACCATCATCGACAACCCCGATGTGGTCACCAGCGTCAACGCCAAGAACTTCGATCGTGTCGTCGCACTTGTCGACGACGCCGTCACCAAGGGCGCGGCATCGATCGTCATCGCTCCAGAGCGTGAACTGCGCTCTCTACCAGACCGAGCCACCAGGCGGATCGCACCTACCGTGCTGCTCGGCGTAACCGAAGACATGAGAATCGCCGATGAGGAGATCTTCGGCCCGGTCATCGCCGTCTACCCCTATGACAGCGTCGACGAACCGATCGCGGCAATCAACGCCAGACCCGCACCCCTGGCCGCGTATTGGTACGGCGCAGATTCCCCCGACTTCCGACGGTTCTTGAACAGCAGCACCTCAGGCGGGCTCACCCGCAATGACATGGCACTGCACTTCGGTATCGAGGGCACCCCGTTCGGCGGTATCGGCCAAAGCGGCATGGGCGCCTATCACGGTAAGGCCGGATTCGACGCACTCAGCCACAAGCGCACCATCACCGGCAGCGAACTTCCCGTCGGCATCGGGCCGATGTCGATGCCCCCCTACTCGCCCGAAGCGTTGCAGGAGGCGCTCGACAAGGTCAGTGCGGCCGTGCAGTTGACCGGCGACCGCACGAGATACTGACTCCCCAAACCATCCCACAACCCTTTTCAGGAGAATCATGAAGATTTCCGCAGCAGTCGTTCCCTCGACCCGTGCTCCGTTCGAGATTCGCGAAATCGAAGTCGACGCGCCCCGGCACAATGAGGTCCAGGTCAAATTAGCCGGCACTGGCGTCTGCCACACTGACGCGATCGTGCGTGACGGCTGGATGCCGTACACGATGCCCGCAGTGCTGGGTCACGAGGGTTCCGGCATCGTCATCTCGGTCGGAGAAGACGTAACGAGCGTGCAGCCCGGCGACCACGTCGTGCTCGCGCCGGCATACTGCGGCCATTGCGATCAGTGCCTGACCGGGCATCCGTCGTACTGCCGCAACTCGTCCACGTACAACTCGAAAGGATCGCGGGTCGACGGCTCGACAGCATTCACCGATGACGGCGCACCGGTATCGTCGCACTTCTTCGGGCAGAGTTCCTTCGCCTCCGTCACGAATACCTACGAGAACAACGTCGTCAAGGTACCCGAGCACCTTCCGCTCGAACTGCTGGGGCCGCTGGGCTGCGGCATCCAGACCGGTGCGGGCGCCATCTTGAACGTTCTCAAGCCACCGGCCGGCGCGACTCTCGCCATCTTCGGCACGGGTGCCGTGGGCTGCGCGGCCATGCTCGCCGCGATTGCAGTAGGCGTTACCACGATCATCATGATCGACATCGTCGACAGCCGACTCGAGTTCGCCAAGCAACTCGGTGCCACCCACACGATCAACAGTCGCGACACCGACCCCGTCGAAGCGGTGAAATCCATCACAGCAGGGCGCGGCGTCGAATATGCGCTCGACACCACCGGTAACAAGTCTGTCTTCGGCCAATTGCTCGGAGTCGTCGCCCCTCACGGGCACGCGGGGCTGGTCGGCGCTGCTGCGTTCGGATCCGAAGTCGGTATCGACATCGGCCTGTTCCTCATCACGGGTGTGACTTTGAGCGCGATCCTCGAGGGCGACTCGGTACCCCAGGTGTTCATCCCACGCCTCATCGCACTCTACGAAGCTGGCAGATTTCCCTTCGACAAGCTGATCAAGACGTACGAATTCGCCTCCATCAACGAGGCCTTCGCCGACTCGGCAAGCGGCGACACGTTGAAGCCCGTGCTCGTCTACTGATCGAATCGGAGAAGAATCACATGACCAACATCACGACACTCGAAGACACCAACGCCATCCACAGACTCCTCGGCCTCTACTGCCAACACGCTGACGATGAGAACT
The DNA here is from genome assembly GCA_025463765.1 of Subtercola sp. Lineage (GTDB taxonomy): Bacteria > Actinomycetota > Actinomycetes > Actinomycetales > Microbacteriaceae > Subtercola. The sequence goes on from JAODBC010000027.1 coordinate 3,456, forward strand.
ATGACGAATGGGTCGAACTGTTCGCCGCCGACGGCTTCTTGACCATCTCAGGACAGAACATCGCAGGCCCCGTTGCCCTCAAGAACTGGCTCGTTTCGGTCAAAGCCGGTACCCCGCTCCGCCACCTCATGTTCAACCCGGTGATCACCATCGACTCGGCCACGGCTGCACACGGCACCATAGACGCGGTCTACCTCGGCGGCAACGCCAACATGTGGGCCATAACTGCCTCACCGCGCTACGACGACACCTTCGTCAAGGTCGGTCATGAGTGGAAGTTCTCCAGCCGTCACCTGCAGATCAGGATGCCCTCCCCGCTGCCAGCGTGAAATGCCGGAATCGCACGCATCGGACTGCTTCTTCCGGTTGCAGGCATCGGCCCGAATCGTCTCAGTGACCTTTGAGTTTTCACGACGTGCCCGCCGGAGTCGCACGCGAGGGAGTGGCCGCGGCCGTCGAACTCGTGGAAGTAGTTGCGCTGGCGAGAACACCGAGGGTGAAGATCGGCCCGAAGAATTCCGCGAGCTCGGCCGTCGCCGTCAACGGCAGCACCGCGGCCACGTACTGGTCGGGGCGCACCACCACGACCACGCCGCCGCGATCGATGCCACGCAGGTCGAAGATGTCGCTCGTGGGGTCGGCCGCGAAGGCCTTCTCGTAGTCGATGAGGTCAAAGGGGCCGGTTCGTGGCCGAAAGGCCTCGGGCACCCGGGTGATGTCGACGTTGTCGTGCGTCTGCTGGTAGATGACCTTCACGTCGAAGATGCCGCCGTTCTCAGGCCCGGCGGGAGAGAAGCTGACGACCGGTGAGTCGGGTGACGTGGCCAGCCATTCGGCCCAGTCGGTGAGGGGCGACGCAGCGCCCGACGCCGAACCCGCACCCGCACCCGCACCCGCACCGACGCCGGCAACCCCGGAGGCAGCCGCGTCGACAACGCCCGCAGCAGCCGCATCGGCGAACGCGTAAATGCGCCAGCGCCCGTCGGCCAGGTGCTGATGCCCGAGCTCGAGCGGGTTCGCGTCGGCCACACGGATGACCGGGGCAGACCTGAATCGCTTGCCGAGCGGGTACCCCGTTGCCAGGGCCTGGTGCTCGGGCGAGCCGATCAGCAGCGACGGCGGGTACTGCGTCATGAATCCGGCCGGAAACTCGGCCGTGCTCGTGTAGAAGTCTTCGAGCTCGGTGGGGTCGGCGAGGTCTTCGGGGCGAGTCGCCATGAGAGCCGACCACTTTTTGTCGAAGTCGATGAGGTTCTTCGCCACGGGCTGGCGTTCGGCCGAATAGGTGGCCAGCAGCGCCTCGGGGCTGCGGCCCTCGAGTACATGGGCGAGCTTCCAGCCGAGGTTGAATCCGTCTTGCATCGACACGTTCATCCCCTGGCCCGCCTTCGCGCTGTGCGTGTGGCAGGCGTCACCCGTGATGAAGATGCGCGGGGTGCGGATACCGAGTTCGTGCGGCAGCACATCGTCGAACCGGTCGGTCAGCCGGTGCGCCACCTCGTACACGCTGTGCCACGCGACGTTCTTCACGTCGAGCGTGTAGGGGTGAAGAATCTCGTTCGCCTTCTCGATGATCTGCTCGATGGTCGTGGTGCGCACAGCACCGTTGGGCCCACGCCGCCGGTTCTCGACGGCCGGAACGATCGGCAGGCCGTGCCGGTGGGGAGCGTTGGATGCCACCTCGCCGAGATCGACGTACATACGGAACAGGTGGCCGCCCTCGCGCGGAATGTGCAAGATGTTGCCGCCCGAGCCCGACTGAATGGCGCACTTCGTGCGGATGTCGGGAAAGTCGGTGACGGCCAGCACATCCATCACGCCCCAGGCGTGATAGGCCTGATCGCCGGCGAGCGTGCATCCGATGGCGTCGCGCACGGCGCTTCGAGCACCGTCGGCGCCGACGACGTACTTGGCGCGCACGACGAACGGCTCGCCCGCGTGCTCGCCGGCCGTGTGAGCCAGCGTCACCTCGACGGGATACTCGCCGTGGTCGGTATTGACAAGGCTACGGAACTCGATTCCGTAGTCGGGCCTCAGTCGCGCGGGCCCGCGCGCCATGAACTCCGCGAAGTAGTCGAGCACACGGGCCTGGTTCACGATGAGGTGCGGAAACTCGCTGATGCCCGCGGGGTCGTCGATCGCCCGGGCCGCGCGCACGATCTGCGAGGGATCGAGCGGGTTCGGCTTCCAGAAGGCCATTTCGGTGATGCGGTAGGCCTCGGCGATGATGCGGTCGGCGAAGCCGAACGCCTGAAAGGTCTCGACACTGCGGGCCTGAATGCCGTCGGCCTGGCCGATGGCGAGTCGCCCTTCGCGCCGCTCGACGATGCGCGTCGTGATGTTCGGAAACTGTGCCAGCTGGGCTGCAGTGATCATGCCGGCGGGCCCGGTGCCGACGATCAGCACGTCGACCTCTTCGGGCAACTCCTCGGGCCTGTCGAGGCCGGCGCCGGCGGGCGACTGGATGCGCGGGTCGGTCGATACGTAGCCGTGGTGGTGAAACTGCACGGTGTTCCTCACTTCGTTGTGAAACTCGTTGTGGGCGGCTCGACTATCTCCGCCCAGTCAGTTCTATAATCGAACACGCTATTCTTTATTAGAACTAGCGTAGATCACGCCGCCGACCGACGGCAAGCGAGAATGGATGCTGTGACCGACCCCGCCGCGAACGCTCCCCATTCGCAGACCCTCTCCCGGGGCATCCGGGTTCTCGAGGTGCTCGCCGATTCCGACGGCACCCTGACCATCGCAGAGCTTGCTGCCGCGCTCGACGTGCACCGTTCGATCGTGTACCGAATTCTGCGCACCCTCGAAGACCACGGGCTCGTGGTGCGCGACGCCTCAGGCGGCGTCTCGCTGGGCCCACGAATGGCCACACTGGCCCGCGGCGTGGAGCGTAATCTGCAATCCGCTGCCCTGCCCGAGCTCACCGAAGCGGCCAACGAGCTCGGCATGACCACCTTTCTCGTCGTGCTCGAGCACCTCGAATGTGTCACGCTGCTGAGCGTCGAGCCACGCGCGAACGTCGCAACGGTGGCGCAGCGGCCGGGCACCCGGCACTCTCTGGCGGTCGGGGCACCGGGGCTGGCCATCCAGTCGCTGCTGACCGACCGAGAACTCGCCGAGCACGGCGATGTCGAGCGGCGCGACGACGCGGGCGCGGTCGGCTCGCGCGGCTACGCCTCAAGTCACGACGAGGTCATCGCCGGGCTTCGTTCGGTCGCGGTGCCTCTCGCTGTGCCGGGGAGCCCGCGCGCATCCATCGCCGTCGTCTACGTGGCGAGCGCGATCGACGAGGCCGAGATCGGTCGGCGCCTCGTCGAGGCTGCGGCGGCGATTCGTGCCGCCTCCGCCTGAGCGCCCGGAGTCAACGCTCGTCCGCGGCTCGTGAGCGGCTCGTGAGCGGCTCGTGAGCGGCTCGTGAGCCCGTTACGCCGAATTGAGCCCGGCATAGCGGCCTCAATTCGGCGTAACGGGCTCAGTCGCGAAAAGGTGACGGGCTCAGCTGCGAGCAGAAGGGGAGGCACCGACCATGTCGCCGAGGTGCGCCAGCACACCGTCCGCCCACTCGAGGGCAGCCTCCGCGACGTCGAGCGGGCCTCCGGCGTCGTGCCGACCGTATTCGCCGACGCGGGTTGCGCCGAGGCTCGAGAGGGTCTCGTCGAGAATCTCGCTACCGCGCGAGTAGGTGCGGGTGTAGCTTCGGTCGCCCAGGCCGAACATGGCGTACCGCAGCGCGCTCAGGTCAGGATGCTCGGCGCGCAGTGCCTCGTTCAGCCGGCGCGCGCTCGTGGGGAGCTCGCCGTCGCCGTAGGTGGAGCACACGATGAGGTACAGCCGCGAGGCGTCGAGGTCTGCCGCGGTGACGTCGGCGAGGTCTGCCACCCGCACGTCGCGGCCGGTAACACTGCCACTGCCGGCGCCACTGCCGCCGCCGCTGCCCGTACCACTGCCGCCGCGGCTGCCACTGCCGGTGCCACCGCTGCGCAGCGACTGGCGCAGATCATCCGCGACGAGCTCTGAATTGCCGGACTCGGTGCCGAACAGAATGGTGACGGGCTGCCGTACTGAGCCCGCGGCGACATCGTCGGGCTCGTTGGCTCGTCGTTGCTCGACTCGCGCGCTCGGCCGGTCGGGCAAATCGATGGTGCTGCGAGCCGCGTCGAGCATGGCCGCGAGGCTCGTCGACTTCGCTCGCAGTCGGCCGGCGGGCGCGGCGGAGCGCTCGAGCAGGTCGATGCGGCGCCAGCCGTCGAAGTCGATGGCGTTCGGCGGAGGCGTGAAGCGGGGCCGTTCGGCACGGGCTGAAAGCGCGGAGCTGCCGATACCGCGAGCGGCGAGATCCTGCTCGATGATGCGGGCAAGCATGCGGGAATCGGTGCGCTGGTCGGGAATCGTTCCGCGCGGCCCGCGCCGCACCCAGCCCGCCGCATACAACCCGGGCTCGATTCGGCCCTGCTCGAGCAGCTCGAGCGTGTCGGCAAAGGTCGTCTCGGTCGGGCCGGCGCCGAATCCGATGGCCGTCACGACCGAGGTGGCATCGACAACGACGACCGTTCGATCGTGACCGCGCAGCTCGACGGCTTCGATCTGCCACTCGGCACCCGAACGGATGGTTACGGGCTGGTGCCCGAACCACCACACGACCCGAACCCGGGCACGGTCATCCGCTACCGATGTCGACATCGATGTCGACGTGGGCATGGCGGCCGTCAAGGCACGCACCGCGTCGAGCCGCGCGTCTTTGCCCTCGCCGAGGCTCGACAGCGCCGCTCCGTGTACCTCGTGAACGACGCCCGGCAGCGCCGCGAGTTCACGAACCATGACCGGGTCGAACTTGGCCCGCGCGGGTTCTGACCGGCCGACGATGTGAATCGTGCGCACAGCTCCGGCCACCGCCGAGTGGATGCCCGGGTGCATGTCGGTGCCCTCGAACCCGTCGGGGTGCCGGGCCAGCAATCGCACCACATCCATCGCCACATTGCCGTTGCCCACGACCACCACGTCGGAACCGAGCCGGGGCGGGCCGCCGACCTCGTCGGGATGCGAGTTGAGCGTGCGGGTCAGCCGCCCCGCGCCGACAACTCCGGGCAGGTCGGCACCGGGGATGCTCAGCGGCAGATCCGCGTGCAAACCGGTCGCAACGACCACCGCGTCGAAGGCGGCTCGGAGCGTCTCGAGGGTGACGCCCGCACCGTCATCCGGATCGCCGCCGCCCACCCGCACGTTGCCGTGAAAGCGCACACCGTCGCGGCTGAACAGTCGCTCGAACTGGTGGGCGATCAACTTCGTGCCCTGGTGATCGGGCGCCACGCCGAACGATACGAGCCCGTACGGAACGGGCAGCGCTTCGAAGACGTCGATCGACGCCTCAGGAAAGCGTGCGCGAAGGGCCTGGGCCGTAAAGAGCCCGGCCGGCCCGGCGCCGACGATGGCGAACGAAGGGCTCACGGTGGTCTGGGCTTCCCGATCCAGGGTGTCACTACGCTCGAGGCGCTCGGCGACAGCAGCGGTTCGCCGCGAGTCGGCACCCCAGCGCACCGGCATCTTCGTCATGCCGCGGAACACCCAGCCCCCGAGTTCCGCCGGGGCATCCGGTACCAGCTCGAGACCCTCGAGGCGAGCGAGAACCGCTGGCATCGCAACCGTCGCCACCTGTGCCCGCGCCACCCAGGCACCCAGGCACACGTGCACTCCCTTGCCGAACGCCAGGTGCGGCTTGACCTCTCGTGCCACATCAAAAGCGGCGGCGTTTGGCCACACGTTCTCGTCGCGATTCGCCGAGAGCACGCAGATGCCCAGTCGTGCCCCGGCCGGTAGCGTCACGGCACCCAGCGAGGTCTCTCGCGTGACCTGGCGGGAGTACAGCCCGATCGGCGCGATCCAGCGCAGGGCCTCGTCGAACGCCAGGGTGTAGCCCGCCTCATCACGCCGCACGGCCTCGAGCTGGTCGGGGTGGGTCAGCAGCGCCCACATCGCAACCCCGAGCGCGTCGCGGGGTTCGTTCAGGCCCCCGCCGATGGTCATCTTGATATTGGCGCGAATGCGCTCCATCGGCAGCCGGTCTTCGGGCACTGCCAGCAGCGACGAGATCAGCGAATGATCGGGATGCGCGGTGTGCCACGCGACCATCTCGTCGAGCGCCACGTCGACCTCGTCGAACGATCGCTGTCCCTTCGCCCACACCTCAGGGTTATCGGCGTAGTTGCCGGTCGCGTCGATCATGGTCTGCGACCAGCGCTGCAGGTCGGTCTGATCGACGTTGTGAAAGCCGAGAATCTCACGCAGGTTCTCGGCGGCGAACGGAGCCGAGAAATCCCAGATGAAGTCGGCTCCGAGGCCCTTGTCGATGAGCTCATTCAGGTAGCGGTCGGCGTTGCGCTCGAACACGCTCGTCCAGATCTTCTTGACCGCACCGGGGCGCAGAACGGGCTGCCAGCTCTTGCGCTCGATGTAGTGCTCCGGGTCGTCGCGGCGCAGCATCGAGTGCCCCATCGCGCGAATCTGCAGCGAGCCCTCTTCGTTTGCCGAATACGTCTGCTGATCGAGCTCGGTCTCGTGCACCAACGCGTACGAGGTGATGAGGTAACGCCCGACCGACGGCACCCAGTGCACACCACCCTCGGCGCGCAGCCGGTCGTAAATGGGAAAGGGGTCGCGATAGAGGTCGGGAATCGTGACCCAGTCTGCGACCGGCGGGCGGATTGTCATCGCATCTCCTCGGAACGTCGTTGTCGATTACGAGTATGTGCGTCGCAACACCCGGAGAAAAGCGCGCATAGTAGCGATGAAAGCTCCATATAATCGATTTATGGATTCTCGGTCACCGTTGACCGCGCCCGACTTCTCGCTGCGCCAACTCTCGTACCTCATCGCCGTCGCCGATGCTGGCACCATCGTGGCGGCCGCGCGCAGCCTGCATATCTCCCCTTCAGCCGTTTCAGACGCGCTCACCGAACTTGAGACCAGCCTCGGCAGCCGCCTGTGCGTGCGGCGAAAAGCGCACGGCGTCACGCTCACTCCGGCCGGCCTGCAGGTCGTCAACGACGGGCGGATGCTGCTGCGCGAGGCGGCCGCCATACAGCAGGGCCTGCGCTCGTCGGCAACGGAACTCGCCGGGCCCATCGCCATCGGCTGCTACCCGACGCTCGCCCCGATCGTGCTGCCTCCGCTGCTGTCGGAGTTCGGCGCCGAGCATCCACAGGTCGACATGTCGCTCGTCGAGGTCACCCACGACCAACTCGCGGGCCGTCTCGAGTCGGGCGAGATCGACGTCGCCTTCGTGTACGACACCATGATTCCGGGCATCCCGAGGCGGGCCAGCCTGTTTCGGCTACCCGCACACGTGCTGCTCGCCGCCGATCATCCACTGGCCGGGCAGCCGACGGTGCGGCTCGACGACCTGATCGAGCAGGACCTCATTCTGCTCGACTCTCCGCCGTCGGCCACACACACGCTGTCGCTGTTCGAGGCGCAGGGGCTGCGCCCGCGCATCCGCCACCGCACCTCGAACTACGAGGCCGTGCGCACCCTCGTCGGCCGCGGGCTCGGCTACAGCGTGCTTGTTCAGCGACCGCGAAACCCGGCCTCATACGAGGGTTTTGCCCTCGTGATGAAAGAGATCGACCCGCCCGTCGAGCCGGTCGCCGTCGACGTGATCTGGAGCGCCGAGCACGAGCCGTCGGCGCGCGTCAGGGCCCTGGTCGAGTTCGCGAAGGGCGTGCAGTGGCCCAGAGTTCAGGGCGCGGCCGCCGTCGTGAATCCGATGGCGCCTACAGCGCCCGAGGCGCCTCCCGCTTCGACAGAAGGATGATCATGAAAGAGTTGCACTGGGCCATCAAGTCGTCGTTCGTCGCCTATGTGCGCGGCATGCCCGACGGCCGGGTCGTGCTCGGGGGCGGGGCGCGCGAAGAGGGCGGCGTCTTCGTGTTTCCGCAGGCGGGCGACGGCGAGAATCGTGCCGCGGAGGCCACCCCGAGCGAGACATTCACCGGCACAGTTCTCTTCGAAGGCCACGACGGCCTCATGCGGGTCGAGTTCCGTGACCCGGCGATCGTCGAGGTCGACGGCCGCACCGTGCTGACGCTCGCCGACTCCGCGGCACCGGATGCCCGCCTCACCTTCGCGACGCTCGACCTCGGCCCGGGCATCCACTCGCCACGCCCCGGTACTCACGTCGCACTGACCCCCGACGGCGCCGACCTCTTCTTCGGCCCCTACGAAGAGGGCACCCCCTTCGACGACCTGCGCCTCCTCATCCTCGAGCCCTGACCTCCCCTCCCCTCCTTCCCCCTCCCTCCTCCCTCCCTGACCTCCCCCCTCCTCCCTCCCGCCTCTCGGAATCGACTTTGCGAAAAAGCCCCTTCCCGAGGGATTTTGGGGGCCTTTTCGCGAACTCGATTGCGAGATCACGAGAGAGCGAGCCCAGACGGGAGAGCGGAGACGGGAGAGAGGAGACGGGAGGCGAAGACGGGAGGGAGAAGACGGGAGGGCGGAGGTGCGTCAGTAGCTCGAGGTCACGCCGCCGTCGGGGCCCGCGGGGATGAAGCGCGCGGCGAGCTGCTCTGAGCCGCGGGCGAGCAGGGCCACGTCGGCTCCGACGAGTATGAAGTCGACTCCGGCAGCCAGGTAGCGGCGGGCGAGCGGCTCAGCGAAGGCGTTCACGCCGACCGGTTTGCCGAGCGCCTTCACCGCGGCGATGCAGTGTTCGACGGCGGCGACCACGTCGGGGTGGTCTTGCTGCCCGAGCAGCCCCATCGATGCGGCGAGGTCTGACGGCCCCACGAAGACGGCGTCAACACCATCGACGGCGGCGATTTCGGCAACGTTGGCGACGGCATCCACTGACTCGATCTGCACGATGATCGTGATGTCGTCGCCGGCGTTCTGCAGGTACCCGTCGATGCGGTTCCAGCGCGAGGCTCGGGCCAGCGCCGACCCGACACCGCGGATGCCCGCTGGAGGGTACTGCGAACTCGAGACCGCGAGCCGCGCCAGGTCGGCGGTGTCGACCATCGGAATCAGCAGCGTCTGCACCCCGAGATCGAGGTACTGCTTCACGATCACCGGGTCGAGCACCGGCGGCCGCACCACCGGCAGAACCGGGTAGCCGTGCACCGCCTGCAACTGTGCGAGCAGCGACTCGAGGCCGTTCGGGCTGTGTTCGGCGTCGATCAGCAGCCAGTCCAGGCCCGATCCGGCGCAGATCTCGGCGACGAGCGCATTCCCGCTGCAGACCCACATGCCGGCGAGCGGCCGGCCCGCCGAGGCGATGCCCGCCGAGAACGACGCGGCAGGCACCGGATGCCCGTTCGGGCCCGTTTCGTTCACTCGAAGTGACACGTGATGCTCCCGAGCGTTCCGTAGTCGGCGAACACCGTATCGCCCGCGTACACCCACATCGGGCGGGTGAACGAGCCGGCGAGAATGATCTCGCCCGCCCCGAGCGCTGCCCCGTGCGGCGCGATCTTGTTGGCGAGCCACGCCACGCCCGACGCCGGGTGGTTCAGCACCCCGGCCGACACCCCCGTCTCTTCGATGCTCTGGTTGCGGTACAGCAGCCCGCTCACCCAGCGCAGGTCGACATCATCGGGCCGCACGGGTCGGCCACCGGTCACCATGACGCCCATGGCGGCGTTGTCGCTGATGGTGTCGACGATGGTGCGACCCTCCATCTGAATGCGCGAGTCGAGAATCTCGAGGGCCGGAACGACATACTCGGTCGCCCGCAGAACGTCGAAGATCGAGCATCCGGGGCCCTGCAGCGGCGCCTTCAACACAAACGCGAGCTCCATCTCGACGCGCGGGTGCGTGTAGGCGTTCCACTGCAGGGTGGTGCCGGTCTCGAAGACCATGTCGTCGAAGATGAGCCCGTAGTCGGGTTCGGTGATGCCGGTGGCCATCTGCATGGCGCGGGAGGTGAGGCCGATTTTGCGACCCACGAGCCTGCGGCCGGCGGCCTCGCGGCGGCTGCCCCAGAGCGCCTGCACGGCGTAGGAGTCGTCGATGGTCATGTCGGGGTACCGGGCGGTGAGCCGCTCGATCGGCACCCGGTTCGCTGCCGCTTCGACGAGTTCGTCGGCGATGCGCTCAATATGGTCTGGTTCGAGCATGGCTTCCTTCAGTGGATTCAGCGGTGGACCCCTTGGGTGAAATCGACTCTACCAGATCGTATATCTTTTGTGATACTGTCTTTTTCGACAGACAGGAACGCCGATGACACTGCCGCCATTGCACCCGACACCACCGCAGCCGACTCCCTTCGAGCCGAGCCTCACGAAGAAGATCGTCGCCGTGCATCTCAGCTATCCCTCGCGAGCCGCCCAGCGCGGTCGCACGCCGGCGTTCGCCTCGTACTTCTTAAAGCCCACCTCGTCGATCGCGGCCACGGGCGGCGAGATCGAACGCCCCGCCGGTACCGAGCTGCTCGCCTTCGAGGGCGAGATCGCGCTCATCATCGGCCGATCCGTTCGCCGCGTCACGCCCGAGCAGGGCTGGGCCGCCGTCTCGGGCGTCACCGCCGCCAACGACTTCGGTGTGTACGACCTGCGGCTCGTCGACAAGGGCTCGAACCTGCGCAACAAGGGCGGCGACGGCTTCACGCCACTCGGCCCGCTCATCATCGCGACCGACGGGCTCGCCGAGGGCGGGTTTCGCGTGCGCACCTGGGTCAACGGCGAGCTCGCGCAGAACGACACCAGCGACACCCTGCTCTTTCCGTTCGGCCAGCTCGTCTCCGACCTCTCGCAGCTCGTGACGCTCGAGCCGGGCGATGTGATTCTCACCGGCACGCCTGCCGGCTCGTCGGTAGTCGTTCCGGGCGACACCGTCGAGATCGAAGTGGATGCGCCCGACGCTCCGGGCGCGCCGTCGAGCGGGCGGCTCGTGACCACGGTCATCCAGGGCACAGCGGAGTTGCCGCCGTACAGCGCACCCCCGCAGGTCGACGACAACCAGCGCGCCGAGGCGTGGGGCAGCGCCGAGGCGGCGGGCCTGGAGCCTGAGCCCGCAGACGCCGCGCCGGTCACCGAACCCGCCACCACGGCCCCCTTCGTGCTCACCGCCGAGCTGAAGGCGAAGATCAACAGCGTCGCGACGGCCACGCTCAGTTCTCAGCTGCGCAAGCGCGGGCTCGACAACGTGTCGATCGACGGCCTGCAGACCACGAGACCGGATGCCCGGCTGGTCGGCCGCGCCCGAACGCTGCGCTACATTCCGAACCGCGAAGACCTCTTCACGGCGCATGGCGAGGGATACAACGCCCAGAAGCGCATCGTCGACTCCCTCGCCCCTGACGACGTTCTCGTCATGGAGGCCCGCGGCGAGCACGGCAGCGGCACCATCGGCGACATTCTCGCGCTTCGGGCGCAGCTGCTCGGGGCGGCCGGCATCGTGACCGACGGCGGGCTGCGCGACCTGGCGATCGTCTCGGGGCTCGACATTCCGACGTACCACGGCGGCGGGCATCCCGCGGTGCTCGGCCGGCGGCATGTGCCGTGGGACATCGATCTCACGATCGCCTGCGGCGGGGCATCCGTTCAGCCCGGCGATGTGATCGTCGGCGACGCAGACGGGCTGCTGGTCATTCCGCCCGCCCTCGTCGAAGAGGTGGTCGACGCGGCCATCGTGCAAGAAGACGAAGAGACGTTCATGGCCGAGCGCGTCGAGGCCGGCGAGCGCATCGAAGGCCTCTTTCCGATGAACGCGCAATGGAGAGAAAGGTACGCCGAATGGAAGGCCGAGCGGTGACGACAGCAGACGGTATCGCGGCACCAGACGACGCAGCACCCGTTACGGCCGCACCCGCGACGGCGGCGCCCGCCAGCGACACGACGCAGAGTAAATCGCAGCTCGCCTACCACTACATCAAGTCGCGCATCTCCGACGGCACCTTCTCGCCCGGCTACCGGCTCGTGCTCGGCACCATCGCCAAACAGCTGCACATCAGCGTCGTACCGGTGCGGGAGGCCATCCGCCGTCTCGAAGCCGAGGGCCTCATCACCTTCGAACGCAACATCGGCGCCCAGGTCGCGCTCTTCGACGAGTCAGAGTACCTCTACTCGATGCAGACTCTCGCGCTCGTCGAGGGCGCAGCCACGGCCCTCTCGGCGCCGGCCATCACGGCCGCCGACATCGCGCGGGCCCGCGCCATCAACGAGCAGATGATCGAGTGCCTCGAACACTTCGACCCGAACCGCTTCACCGCACTGAACACGGCGTTTCACTCCGTGCTCTACGAACGGTGCCCGAATCCGCACATTCTCGACCTCGTGCACCGCGGCTGGGCCCGGCTCAGTACGCTGCGCGACTCGGTATTCGGCTTCGTGCCCGGCCGCGCCCGCGAGTCGGTGGTCGAGCACGAAGACCTGCTGCGCCGCATCGAGACGGGCGACGACACGCTCGATCTCGAACTCGCCGCACGCCGCCACCGGCTGGGCACGCTCGATGCCCTGCTCGCGTTTCAGGCCGAACACCACATCCACCCGCACTCACCAGAAGGCTGATCATGGCTTCGCACTTCATTCCCGAGAATTTGCCCTCGCGCATCCAGCATTTCATCGACGGCGAGTTCGTCGACAGTGTCTCTGGCGCCTCGTTCGACGTGCTCGACCCGGTGTCGAACCAGACCTACGCCACCGCGGCGGCCGGCCAGAAAGAAGACATCGACCTCGCGGTCGTCGCTGCGACGAAGGCGTTTCAGACCGGCCCGTGGCCGACGATGGCCCCGCGAGCTCGCTCGCGCATCCTGAACCGTATCGCCGACGCCGTCGAGGCGCAGGATGCCCGGCTCGCCGAGCTCGAGACCTTCGACACCGGCCTGCCCATCACCCAGGCCCTCGGCCAAGCCAAACGCGCGGCCGAGAACTTCCGGTTCTTCGCCGACCTCATCGTGGCCCAGGCAGACGACACCTACAAGGTGCCTGGAGTGCAGGTGAACTACGTCAACCGCAAGCCCATCGGCGTCGCCGGCCTCATCACTCCGTGGAACACCCCGTTCATGCTCGAGAGCTGGAAGCTCGCGCCCGCCCTGGCCTCCGGATGCACGGTGGTGCTGAAGCCCGCCGAATTCACGCCGCTCTCCGCGAGCCTCTGGGCCACCATCTTCCGCGAGGCCGGGCTGCCCGACGGCGTCTTCAACCTCGTGAACGGGCTCGGCGAAGAGGCCGGCGACGCCCTCGTGAAGCACCCGGGTGTGCCGCTCATCTCCTTCACCGGCGAGACCACCACCGGGCAGACCATCTTCCGCAACGCCGCCACGAACCTCAAGGGCCTCTCGATGGAACTCGGCGGCAAATCGCCCGCCGTCGTTTTCGCCGACTGCGACCTCGATGCCGCCATCGACTCGACCCTGTTCGGGGTCTTCTCGCTGAACGGTGAGCGCTGCACCGCCGGATCGCGCATCCTGGTCGAACGCCCGATCTACGACGAGTTTCTCGAGCGTTACGCCGCACGCGCGGCCAACATCGTGGTCGGCGACCCGCACGATCACCGCACCGAGGTGGGTGCCCTCGTGCATCCGGAGCATTACGCGAAGGTGATGAGCTACGTCGAGATCGGCAAGACCGAAGGCCGACTGCTCGCCGGCGGCGGCCGCCCCGAGCACCTGCCAGAGGGCAACTACGTCGCACCGACCGTGTTCGCCGATGTGCAGCCGGATGCCCGCATCTTTCAGGAGGAGATCTTCGGCCCGGTCGTGGCGATCACCCCCTTCGACACCGATGAAGAGGCCCTCGAGCTGGCGAACGGCGTGAAGTACGGCCTCGCGGCGTACATCTGGACGACCGACCTCACCCGCGCCCACAACTTCGCCCAGTCGGTCGAGGCCGGCATGGTGTGGCTGAACTCACACAACGTGCGCGATCTTCGCACGCCCTTCGGCGGCGTGAAGTCGTCGGGCCTCGGGCACGAGGGCGGTTACCGCTCGATCGACTTCTACACCGACTCGCAGGCCGTGCACATCACCATCGGCGACGTGCACACCGCGAAGTTCGGCGCCTCCCCCGTCGCCCACGAGGCGCCGCACGTGACCGCGATCGCCTGACTCGCGCCACGCACCCCGCACCTTTCGCCACTCTCGACGAGGAGACTACTCATGACCATCCCGACCACCACGCCCATCCCCACGACTGCCCTGGCCCCGCCCGACGTCATCCGTTGCGCCTATGCCGAGCTGATCGTCACCGACCTGGCCGCCTCACGCGCGTTCTACGTGGGTGTGCTCGGCCTCGTCGTCACCTACGAAGACGAGAACGCCATTTACCTGCGTGCGTTCGAGGAGTACCTGCACCACTCCCTCATCATCAAGAAGGGCCCGGTTCCCGCCCTCTCGGTGCTCGCCTACCGCGTGCGCTCGGCCGCAGAGGTCGACGTGGCGTACCGCTACTACGAAGACCTCGGCGTGCAGGTCGAACGCAAGCCCGCAGGGTTCACCCGGGGCATCGGCGAAGCCGTGCGCATCCAAGACCCGCTCGGCTTTCCCGTCGAATTCTTCTACGACGCAGAACACGTCGAACGCTTCACCCGGCGCTACGACGTGCAGGGCGCCGGCGCCATCTCACGCCTCGACCACTTCAACGTCGTCACGCCCGACGTTCCTGCCGCCGTTGCGTACTACGAGGGCCTGAACTTCACGGTCAGCGAAGACATCGAAGACTCCGAGAAGACGGTCTACGCGGCCTGGATGTACCGCAAACAGACCGTGCACGATGTCGCCCTCACCGGGGGTGACGGCCCGCGGATGCACCACATCGCGTTCGCCACGCACGAGCGCAGCCAGATTCTGCACCTCTGCGACCACCTCGGCGCCATTCGGCAGAGTGACAAGATCGAGCGCGGCCCCGGCCGCCACGGCGTCTCGAACGCGTTCTACCTCTACCTGCTCGACCCCGACGGGCACCGCATCGAGATCTACACGCACGACTACTACACCGGCGACCCCGACAACCCCACCCTCACCTGGGATGTGCACGACAACCAGCGCCGCGATTGGTGGGGCAGCCCGGTCGTGCCAAGCTGGTACACGAACGCGTCAACGGTGCTCGATCTCGACGGCAATCCCGTCGAGCCGGTCGAACGCACCGACGCCCGCGAAGCCGATGTCACCATCGGTGCCGACGGATTCTCATACACCCGCGCCGACGACCAGACCGCCGGCTTCAAGATCGGAGCCCAACTGTGAGCACTACCACTACTCTTTCGTCAACGGTCGGCGGCGCGGATGCCCGTGAACACGCCCTGCTCGCATCGGTGCCGAGCGGCCTGTTCATCGGCGGCACGTGGGTCGACAGCGCAGACGGCTCGACTCTCGACGTGTTCGACCCCTCGACCGGTGCGCGCATCAAGACCATCGCGAGCGCGACCGCGGCAGACGGCATCGCTGCGCTCGACGCTGCGGTTGCGGCGCAGCAGAGCTGGGCATCCACTGCCCCGCGCGTGCGCGGCGAGATACTGCGGCGTGCGTTCGACCTGCTCACCGAGCGGGCCGACGACTTCGCGCTGCTGATGACGCTCGAAATGGGCAAGCCGCTCGCCGAAGCGCGCGGTGAGGTCACCTACGGCGGAGAATTCTTGCGCTGGTTCAGCGAAGAGGCCGTTCGGGTGGCTGGGCGCTACGGGCAGAACCCCGAGGGCACCGGAACCATGGTGGTCTCGCAGCGCCCCGTCGGGCCCTGTTTTCTCATCACGCCGTGGAACTTTCCGCTCGCCATGGCCACCCGCAAGATCGCGCCCGCGCTGGCTGCCGGATGCACGGTGGTCATCAAGCCCGCGGCGCTGACTCCGCTCACCACACTGGCGTTCGTCGCACTGCTCGAAGAGGTCGGGCTGCCCGCGGGCGTCGTCAACGTGCTCACCACGTCGAACTCGGCGGCCGTGTCAGACCCGATCATCGCCGACTCGCGCCTGCGCAAGCTGAGCTTCACGGGCTCGACGCCGGTCGGTGTCGCCCTCATGAAGCAGGCCGCCGACAACGTGCTGCGCACCTCGATGGAGCTCGGCGGCAACGCCCCGTTCGTGGTGTTCGGAGACGCCGACCTCGACAAGGCGGTCGACGGGGCCGTGGCCGCGAAGTTCCGCAACACCGGGCAGGCCTGCACGGCCGCCAACCGGTTCATTGTGCACTCCTCGGTGGCCGACGCATTCGCCGAGCGGCTCAGTGAGCGCGTCGGCGCCATGGTCATCGGCCGCGGAACCGGCGAGGGCGTCAACATCGGTCCGCTCATCAACGACAAGGCGGTCGACAAGGCCGACTCGCTCGTGCTCGACGCCATCTCGCGCGGAGCCCGCCTGGTCATCGGCGGCTCGCGCGTGCCCGACACGAGCGGCAGCTTCTACGAGCCCACCGTGCTCACCTCGGTCGCGCGCGACAGCGACATTCTTCGCGACGAGATCTTCGGGCCGGTCGTGACGATCGTCGAATTCGACTCCGAAGACGAAGCCGTCGACCTCGCCAACGGCACCGAATACGGCCTCGCAGCGTACGTCTTCACCCAAGACCTCGCCCGCGGGCAGCGGATGATCGACCGCATCGACACCGGAATGATGGGCCTGAACGTGGGCGTCATCTCCAACGCTGCGGCTCCCTTCGGTGGCGTCAAGCAGTCCGGCCTCGGCCGGGAAGGTGGTCTCGAGGGCATCCACGAGTACCTCTCCACGAAGTACACCCTCATCCCCCGCTGAGCCCCGCCCTCCCTTCCCTCCCTCTCCCCTCCCTCCTCTCCTCCTCCCTCCTCTCCTTCCTCCTCCCCTCTCGTCTCGATCGAATTTGCGAAAAGGCCCCCAAAATAGTGTTTTTGGGGGCCTTTTCGCAAAGTCGAGGGTGAACGCAGAGAGAGGAGGGAGGGAGGAGGGAGGGAGTAAGAAGGGGTCAGGAAGGGATCAGAGGGGGGTCAGAAGAGGCGGCTCGGGGCGAGGGCGGAGCCCTCGAGCGTGAGCAGGAACTCTTTACGCTCGAGGCCGCCCGCGTAGCCCGTCAGCGATCCGTTCGCGCCCACGACGCGGTGGCAGCCCACCATGATCGACAGCGGATTGTGCCCCACCGCCTGCCCGACCATCCGCGCCAGCGAGCGACTGCCGAGCCGCTCGGCGAGCGCGCCGTAGGTGGTCGTCTCGCCGTAGGGCACCTCGCGCAGCATCGCCCACACCTGCTGCTGAAAAGGTGTTCCGGCCAGAGCCATCGGAACGTCGAACTCGCGGCGCTCCCCCGCCAGGTACTGGCGCAGCTGCGTCGCAGCCTCGGCGAGCAGCGCGTCGTCTTCTTCGGCGACCTCCGGGCCGAAGGCCGCGAAGTCGGGCTTGGTCCAATGCCCCAAAAAGTACACCCCGACCAGCGCGTCAGCCCCTGCGACGCCGAAACCGCCACCGGCCGCGTCGCGGCCAGTGCTGTCCGCGCTACCCGCGCTGCCCCCGCTGTCCCCGTTGTCCCCGCTGTCCCCGCTGTCGGCGCCGCCGGCGCCGCCGGCGACCAGGATGACCTCGCCGATCTGCGGCGTGCTGACACTGCTGTGGCGAATGCTCATGTCACCAACGCTACCCGCCGGCCCCGATCATCCACTGGCACCGATCGGACACGGCTGTCACGTGCGATACCGCCCCCGCCACGTCAAACGCTCCCATTTCGCGGTGTCGAACGCATCCCTGTGCAGTGTCGAACGCACCCAATGTGCAGTGTCGAACTTCACCGTTTCGCAGAACTTCACCACTCCAGGTCGGATGACTTCGATAGGGTCGAAGCATGACCGCGACCGTTCCCGCCGACTACGCCCACCTGCTCGAAGACGCGAACTACGCCGCGCTCGGTACCATTCGGCCCGACGGCACGGTGCAGGTGAACCCCATGTGGTTCCAGTACGACGGCGAGGTGCTGCGGTTCACGCACACCACGAAGCGCGCCAAGTACCGCAACCTGCAGCTGAACCCCACGATGTCGCTGATGGTGATCGACCCGGCGAACCCGTTCCGCTACCTCGAGGTGCGCGGAAAGCTCATCGAAGCGGTACCCGACCCCACCGGCGCGTTCTACGTGGTGCTCGGCAAGCGCTACGGCAACCCCGAGCAGACTCCGCCGCCCGACAGCGCCGACCGGGTCATTCTCGCGATGAGCATCGAGCACACCACCAGCCAGTAATACACCTGTACGCGGTATAGTAAGAGCATGCCGCCCGTACGTGAACCGAAGACCCGCGAAAGACTGAGCCGCGAGGTGCTCTCGGCGAGCGCCCTCGAGCTTGCCGACCGCGAGGGGCTCGACGCCGTCACGATCCGGCGAGTCGCCGCCGACAACTCAGTCACACCGATGGCCTTGTACTGGCACTTCGCCGACAAAGAGGCGCTGTTCGACGGCATCGCCGAGCGTATCTACGCCGAGGTGAAGGTGCCCCAGCCGCTCGCCGCGTGGGATGCCGACCTGCGCGCGGTACTCGTCGCCCTGCTCGACGCCTTGCGCGGGCATCCGCTCGCCGCCGAGATGGTACCGTCACGCATTATGAAGTCCGAACCGGGACTCGCCATCGCCGAGCGGGTCATCGCACTTCTTCGTTCGGCGCGGTTCTCGCCGGCCGAGGCAGCGCAGACCGGGATGTTCTTGCTCTGCTCGATCGTCGAACTCGTCGCCGTGGAGCCCGGGCACGACAAGCGGCTCGACGTCGACGCCCGTGACGCGGAGCTTCGCATCAAGCGGGCGACGCTCGAGTCGATGGACCCGAAGAAGTACCCCGCCCTGCTCGAGTCGACCGAGTTCTTCTTGTTCTGCCCCAGCGAAGAGATCTATTTCGAGCGAGGCATCGACTTTCTCGTGGCGGGCACCCGGGGCATCCAGCCCGCGTAGCCGGTTCGAACCGTGCCGCAGCTCGAGCGTCGGCCGCTCGCCGACCTGCTGGCAGGTAGTGGCAGTGCCTCCCGCCACCGGCGGCGAAGGTTTAGCGTTGTGGCATGGCTGAAACGCGTTCGGAGATTCGTGAGTTCTTGAGTTCTCGTCGCGCCCGCATCACTCCCGAGCAAGCGGGGCTGCCGGCGTACGGGGGCAATCGCCGTGTACCGGGGCTGCGCCGCGAAGAGGTCGCGATGCTCACCGGCGTCTCGGTCGACTACTACGTGCGCCTCGAGCGCGGCAATCTCGCCGGCGCTTCGCAGAGTGTTCTCGATGCGCTCGCCCGCACCCTCCGGCTCGACGAAGCCGAGCGAGAGTACCTGTTCGATCTGGCTCGCGCGGCCGCGCCCGTTCGCACTGCACGGCCGATCCCGGCTCCGTCGGTGCGCCCGGCGGTGTTGCAGATTCTCGAGGCGGTGTCGGATGCCCCGGCCTGGGTTCGAAACGCACGCCACGACATTCTCGCGTCGAACCCGATGGGCCGAGCGCTGTATTCGCCCGTGTTCGACGACCCGCGGCGCCCGGTGAACACCACGCGTTTCACCTACCTGAACCCCGCGGCGCGGCAGTTCTGGCGCGACTACGACAAGATCGCCAACGACGCGGCCGCGATGCTGCGGCTGGAGGCGGGCCGCAACCCGCACGATCCCGGCCTGATCACCCTGATCGGTGAGCTGTCGACGCAGAGCGAGGTCTTTCGGCAGCGCTGGGCGTCACGAGACGTGATGCATCACCGAAGTGGGGTAAAGCGCATTCATCACCCGGTGGTCGGCGACCTCGACCTGAACTTCGAGTCCCTCGAACTGCCGAGCGAACCCGGCCTGGTGATGAACGTCTACACCGCGCCTGCCGGCTCGCCGACGGCCGATGCCCTCAAAGTCTTGGCGTCGTGGGCAGCCACTCAGCAGACCGCCGGGGCCGCGGCTGCGGGGGCCGAGGTCGAGCGCGAGGCGCAAGCGCACTGACCGCGAGCCGCCATCAGCCCCGAGGCATCACGCGCAGCGTGGTCTCGAGCACGTCGTCGCCCGTGATCGCTGCGATCGGGCCGGGGCCGAACCGGTCGTACTTGGCATGCAGCGCGGCGTCGAGCTCGGCCCGAACCGACGGGTCGGCGAGCTCGAACGTGACGCCTTTCTCTACACTGCCCGCACTGATGCGCCCCGTACCGCTCGCCAGAGCGCGACGGAACCAGCCGTTGTCGGGCCCGTGTGCCGAGCGGATGAACAGCGCATCACCGAGCGTGGTGTGCCAGATGGTGGCATAGGGGCGAAGCGATCCATCCGGGCGCTGTGAGGCGACGCGCAGCTCGGTCGCGGCGTCGATTTGCCGCAGTTCGTTCGTGGTCCAGGGAGCCATTGCTCTAGTCTCCTACTCCGCCGGATACTCGGCGTCGGTGAGCTTGTCGCCCCACACCGTTTCGGGTTGCCCACTGTCGGGTGCGGGCGCCTCCCAGAGGGCTAGGTGACACAGGAACGTGTTGGCCGTTGCACCGTGCCAGTGCCACTCGCCGGCCGGCGTGAAGACGGTGTCACCGGGGCGCAGCTCGATGAGCTCTTCGCCGCGCGACTGCACCCAGCCGAGCCCCTCGGTGACGTGCAGGGTCTGGCCGACGGCGTGCGTGTGCCAGGCCGTGTGCGCACCCGGGGTGAAGCGCACGAGATTGAGCCGGGTGCGCGACGGTTCCTGGCCCGCGTAGTACGCGTTGAAGTAGACGTCGCCGCTGAACCACTCCGCGGGTCCTTTCACGGTGGGCGTCTTCGGTTGCTGGGCTGTGCTCATTCCTGTACTCCTTCTTCGCGGGTCACGAACCATTACAAGCCATTTCGAGCACGAGCGGGAGTGCCGGTTGTTACGGGGTACCGGCAGTACCTCCCGACGCCAACGTCTTTGCTCCTTCGACTTGCGCTCCTATACGCTGCACATGTACGTTGTACATGTACGACGTAAGCGTACGCCGCATAGCTCTACTGGAAGCCTCAGCTGGAAGAAGGACGAACAATGAGACGCAGCCCCTGGAGCACCCTGGTGGTGCTCGCGATAGCGCAGTTCATGGTGGTGCTCGACGTCACCATCGTGAACGTCGCGCTGCCGAACATGCAGACCGACCTGAACTTCGCTCCGGATGATCTGCAGTGGGTCATCAGCGCATACACCCTGATCTTCGGTGGTTTTCTGCTGCTGGGCGGTCGCTCGGCCGACCTCATCGGGCGGCGGCGCGTCTTCGTCGCCGGACTCATCGTGTTCGCCCTCTCGTCACTCGCGGCGGGGCTGGCGACCTCGCCGCTCGAGCTGATCGTGTTCCGCGGCGTTCAGGGCCTCGGCGGCGCGATGCTCTCGGCCTCGGCGCTGACCATTCTGATGGTCACCTTCGAGCACGGCCGTCGCCGCAACATCGCGCTCGGCGTGTGGGGCGGGCTCGCCGGGCTCGGCGGAACCCTGGGCGCCATTCTCGGCGGCGTGCTGGTCGACGCGCTCAGCTGGCGCTGGGTGTTCTTGGTGAACGTTCCCATCGGTGTGCTCGTTGTCATTGCCGCGTTCTTGATCGTGCGTGAGAGTCGCGCAGACATCACCGGTC
The DNA here is from genome assembly GCA_025463765.1 of Subtercola sp. Taxonomy (GTDB): domain Bacteria; phylum Actinomycetota; class Actinomycetes; order Actinomycetales; family Microbacteriaceae; genus Subtercola. The sequence continues at coordinate 24,896 of JAODBC010000027.1, forward strand.
GCCGCACGTTCGACGTGGCCGGGGCCGTGCTCAGTACCGCCGGGCTGCTCGCCATCATGCTCGGCGTCATCCGCGCCGAACCGCTGGGCTGGGGGTCGGTCGAGGTCATCGGGCTGCTCGCCGGCGGCGTGCTGTTGCTCGGGGCGTTCGTCTTCGTCGAGTCGCGCTCGGCGGCCCCGCTGATTCCGCTGCGGCTGTTCCGCACGCGGAGCCTGTCGCTGTCGGTCGTCGCACTCGGGCTCAACAGCGCCGGCTTCTTGGCGATGTTCTTTCTCACCGCGATCTTCTTTCAGCAGGTGCGCGGGCTCTCTGCGCTCGACACGGGGCTGGCCTTTCTGCCGATGGGTATCGCCGCCATCGTGGGTGCCGTCGTGGCCTCGCGCTTCGTGACGACCTTCGGCACGCGACCGGTGCAGATCGTGGCGGCCGTGATCAGCGTGATCGGACTGCTGCTGCTCACCCAATCCGACGCGACCTCCGGCTACGCCACGAGCCTGCTGCCCGGGCTGGTGCTGTTCGGCCTCGGCATCACCGCGATGGGTGTTCCGGCCCAGGTTGCGGCGCAATCGAAGGTGCATCGTGATGACGCCGGTGCGGCATCCGGTGTTCTGAACGCCGGCTACCAGGTGGGTGGCGCGCTCGGGCTCGCGGTGATCACGACCCTGGCGACCTCGCACATCGCCGACGCGATGGCCGGCGGCACGGCGCCCGTGGCTGCGGCCGTCGACGGCTTTCAGTTCGGCTTGCTTGTCGCAGCGGTCTTCGCTGCGGCGAACATCGTGATCGCCCTGCTCTCCCCCACCGTCAAGGTCTCCCAGACCGAGGCCACAGAAATCGCCGAGCTCGACCCCGTCGCTCTCTGACGCCACGCACCTTCGCGCCGCCGTGCTCCCGCGCCCCTTTGGCAAGACCGCCCCGTTTCGAACGGGAACGCATCTGCCGAAGGGGCGCGGATGTGCGGGTTAGACCCGGGGGCTAGACCCGCGGGGCCCAGCCGAGCAAGGGGCCGAGGCTGGTGGCCATGTCGGTGAGAATCTGCACGTAGTCGTCGTGCTCGAAGCTGAACGGCAGGGCGAAGACCACCTCGTCGACACTGCGAAACCCGGCGTGGGCTCGCAGGGCATCCGCCACCTGTTCGGAGCTACCCACGATGTCGGGCGCGAAGAGCATACGGGCGGGGCCCTGCGGGCTAGTCGTACGGGCGAAACGGCTTTCGGCGTAAGCGTGGTACTTGGCGCGCTGCTCGGGAGTCGCCGTATCGGTCGGAATCACCACGAGCCCCTGCGATGCCCGGGCCGCCTCGCCCAGAGGGTGCTTCGAGCGGAACAGCGCGATCTGCGCCTCTTGAATACGCGCGAAATCGTCGTCGTCTTCGGCTTTGATGACGCTGCTGCTCAGCAGGTTCAGCCCGTGTTCGCCGGCCCAGGCGGCCGACGAGAGGCTTGCGGCGCCGTACCAGATGCGGTCGATCAGGCCGGCGGCATGCGGCTGGATGCTCGTGGAGAAGGTCTCGATGCCCTCTGTTCCGGCGAAGGAACTCATCGCGTCGCCCCGCACTGCGGCCAGCAGGCGTTCGACCCGCTCGTAGGTGAAGTTCTCTGCGGCCCAGGTGTCGGGGTAGAGGTGCTCCTTGAACGCGTCGAAGTGCATCGGCGGCCCGACGCTCACGCCGGGGTTCAGCCGGCCGCGGCTCAGCACGTCGACCGTCGAAAGGTCTTCGGCCAGCCGGAACGGGTTCTCGAGCCCCAGCGGAATCACCGCGGTGCCGAGTTCGATGCGGCTCGTGCGCTGGGTCGCGGCGGCCAGCACCGCCACCGGAGAAGAAATGCCGTACTGCAGATGCCGGTCACGAAGCCACGCGCTGTCGAACCCGAGCTGCTCGCCGAGCTCGATGATGCGCAGGGTGCTCTCGTGCCCGCCCGAAGGGTCGGCGGGGTCGAACAGGCCGATCGTCAGAAATCCGAGTCGCGTGAGCGGGCGTGCAGCGTCTGTCATGGTCACCTCTCGGTATAACGCTACAGGCGCGCGAGGCGAGACCCGATCATCCGCCCGGGCACAGCGCCCGTCGCGCGAGGGGCGGCCACGGTCATCCGCCCGCCGCAGCGCCCGTCACACGTGCTGCGTCGCCCCGGTCATCCGCCCTCGGTGAACAGCGGCATGAAGCTCGTCGCCACGGCAGCGATGTCGTCGTCGGCGTGCCCGCTGTCGGCAGCGACCGTGAAGGCCTGCTGCAACGCGTCGAGCAGGTGACCGGGCATGCCGGTCGCCGCAGCCGCCTGCTGCATGAGGCCCAGGTCTTTCACGAGGCCGTCGACCGCGAACGACGGCGTGAAGTCGTTGCCGAGCATCATGCCGCCCTTGAGCTGCGCATACGGGCTGTCGGATGCCCCGCCCTCGATGCTCGCCAGAAACAGCCGCGGGTCGACACCGAGGGCTCGGCTGAGGGCCAGCGATTGCGCGGTGGCGGCCGTGAGCGACGCAACCCACGCGTTGCACGCCAGTTTCAGCCCGCTCGCCTGGCCCACAGCAGAGCCAGCGTTGATGGTCTTCGAACCGATCGCCGCCAGCACGGGCTGTAATCGCTCGACGGCATCGGGCGGGCCCGAGACGAGCGCGACGAGTGTGCCCTCGTCGGCCGGCTTCTTCGTACCGACGACGGGGGCATCGACGAACGTGACGGCATCGGCGTCGGCGATGGCGGCGAGGCGGTGCGCGCCCGCCGGCCCGACGGTGGCCGACTGCATCCAGATCGAGCCGTTGGGCAGAGCAGCCAGCGCGGGCGCCGCGACCTCAGCAACAGCGGCTTCGTCGAACAGCATCGTGAGCAGTACGTCGGCGCCGGTCGCGGCGGCGGCTGGCGAGTCGGCGACTGTGGCGCCGTCGGCGGCGAGCGCCTGGGCCTTGGCCGCGTGCCGGTTCCACACCGTCACGTCGAGCCCAGCGCGAAGCAGGCTGCGTGCCATGCCCGCGCCCATGGTTCCCGTGCCGAGTACTGCGACGCGCATCAGTGGCTCCCTTTCTCGGTGGCGGCTCGGCCGTTCATCCGGTCAGTCCTTCGGGTTGATCAGGCAGAACGGATGCCCGGCCGGGTCGAGATACACCCGAAAAGTCTCTCCGCCCGAACCCGTCGCGGTCGCTCCGATGTCGAGAACCTGCCGCTCGCCCACGTCGAGGTCGTCGACTTTCACATCGAAATGCATCTGTTGCGGCACCGCCTGCCCCGGCCACTGCGGCGCGGTGTACTCATCAACCCGCTGAAACGCCACGATCGGCCGGCTGTCACCCGGCCCAGACCCCACCAGCTCGACCCAGTCCGGTTCGTCGGCCACCTTCTCGAGGCCGAGCAACTCGGCGTAGAACGCAGCGAGCGCGGCGGGGTCGGGGCAATCAAGTACTACGACGTCGAGTGTGCCGATCATGCCTCGAGTGTAGGTCGGCGGCTGCCGCCGCGCCCAGCCTCTTGCGCCTCCCCGGTACCGCCCTACAATGCCGTCGCCCCCTCGTCACGCGACGCGGCCCCCGTCGTTGCTGCCCCCGTCGTCGCTGCCCCCGTCGTCGCTGCCGGTGGCGAGAGCGGGGTTTGCAGACGAGAGATGCCGGTGCAACTGCTTCTCTCGTTCGCAACGGCAGCTCTCGCGGAAGTGGCCGCCCGGGGTGAGGCTCGCCGCCGCTGCCCGATGAGAACCCCGCCCAGAACCAGCGCGGTACCCACGGCCTGCCGCCAGCCGAAGACCTCGCCCGCCACCAAGGTGCCGAGCAGCACACCCGTGACCGGGTTGAGCAGCCCCACGAGCCCGACCGTGCCCGCCGGCAGATGCCGCAACCCGGTGAACCACGCCACGAACGCGAGCGCCGTCGCGACGACGGTCACGTAGGCGAAACCGACCGCCGCGGTGGGCGTTATCGACGGCGGCCCACCCTCGACGATCAGCGCGACCGGCAGCACCAGCAGACCACCGGCGAGCAACTGCCACGACGTGATGGCCAGCGTCTTCTGCCCGACCGCCCACTTCTTGGTGAGAATGAACCCCACCGACGACAGCACCATCGCGCTCAGCGAAGCCACCACGCCCAGAGGCTGGATGCTGCCTCCGCCCCCGAGCAGCATCACCACCACCCCGGCGAATCCCACGGCCGCACCCACCACCGGCAGCACCGTCGGCCGGTCGCTGAGCATCGGCCAGGCCAACAGCAACAGCACGGCGGCAGACGTCGCCATGATGGTCGACGCCACGCTCGAGGGCAGCAGCTGCGAGGCGATGTAGATCAGTACGAAGAACGCCCCCACGTTGAGCGTGCCGAGCACGAGCGACTTGATCCACCACGAGCCGCGCGGGCGCGATCGGGAGAGGGCGAGCAGCAGCAATCCTGCCGGCAGGGCGCGGATGACAGCACCCCACAGCGGATGATCGAGCGGCAGAAACTGGCGAGTCACGAAGTAGTTCGAGCCCCACGCCACGGGCGCGATCGCTGTGACGAGCATCCACTTGTAGCGTGTGCGGTCGACGCTCATCGTGCCCTTATAGCTTCCATGGAAGCTATAATACCTTCCCGGGAAGCTATAGTCGAGTCATGCCCGAAATCGATCGCGTCGCGCGAATTCAGCAGGACTGGGCGAGAGAACGCCCCGACCTCGACGTGACCCCGCAGGGCGTCATCGGCCGCCTGCACCGGCTCGCTGCTCACCTGACGACCGAGCTGACCGCGGTCTACGAGAAGCACGGCCTCGGCGAGGGCGAGTTCGATGTGCTCGCGGCGCTGCGCCGCGCCGGCTCTCCCTACGAGCGCGCGCCCGGCGAACTCGCACAGCACACCATGGTGACGACGGGCGCCATGACGAAGCGCCTCGACCGCCTCACCGCCGCCGGGCTCGTGGTGCGCCGCAACGCCGAGGGCGACGGCCGGCGCCGGGTGGTGGCGCTGACCCCGCGCGGAGTCGACGTCATCGACGCCGCCTTCACCGACCACATGGCGAACGAGCACCGCCTCGTCGACCAGCTGAGCGCCGCCGACCGCGCCTCACTGGAGGCCACGCTCACGCGCTGGCTGGCGCTCTACGAGCCGCCTACGCGAGGCTGATCAGGCTGCGCATGCGGTCGCGGGCGGTGGTGGGCTCGAGCGCGTTCCACCGAATGTCGTAACAGTGCTCGCGGCACACGGCGAAGCGGAACAGCAGGCCTCCCTCGGTGACTGTCACGTGTTCGTCGGCCGCTGCCGTGCAGGTTGCGATGAGGCATCCGGCGGCCAGCGGCCGTTGCCGAGGTGGTGCGCCCGCGAGGTTGCGGCTGCGCAGCTGCCAGCCCTGCCAGAGCTTGCGAGTGTTTCGTACCACTGCCGATGCCATCTCTACTCCGCCGAAGTCACAGAGAGCTCGGCCGGAACATGGCCGGGCGTGATGGGGTGGGTGGCCGCCGGCAGTGACGCGAGTCGTTGCCAGGTCTGTACGACGGTGTCGGGGTTGAGCGAGATGGAGCCGATGCCTTGTTCCATGAGCCATTCGGCGAAATCCGGATGATCGCTGGGCCCCTGCCCGCAGATTCCGACGTATTTGCCGCGAGCCAGGCACGCCTCGATGGCCATGCTGAGCAGCCGCTTCACCGCGGGATCGCGTTCGTCGAACGATCCGGCCATCACGGCGGAGTCGCGGTCGACGCCGAGGGTGAGCTGGGTGAGGTCGTTCGAGCCGATGGAGAACCCGTCGAAGTGGTCGAGAAACGCGTCGGCGAGCAGCGCGTTCGAGGGCACCTCGCACATCATCACGACCTGCAGCCCGTTCTCACCGCGCACCAGGCCGTTCTCACCGAGCGCGGCGATCACGGCTGCGGCCTCTGGCACGGTGCGCACGAAGGGAATCATGATCTTCACGTTCGTGAGCCCCATTTCGTCGCGCACGTATTTCAGCGCACGGCATTCGAGATCGAAGCACTCCCTGAATTCAGGGCTGACATAACGGGATGCCCCGCGGAACCCGATCATCGGATTCTCTTCAACGGGTTCGTACTGAGTGCCGCCGACCAGGTTCGCGTACTCGTTCGATTTGAAATCCGACATGCGCACGATCACCGGATTCGGCCAGAACGCCGCCGCGATGGTCGACACCCCCTCGGCGACGCGCTTCACGAAGAAATCTTCGGCAGAGGAGTACGGCGCGATGCGTTCGGCGATCTTCTCGAGAACCTCCGGCCCGAGAGAAGCCGCCTCGTCGCCCGTCGCGAGCAGCGCCTTCGGGTGAATACCGATCTGCCGGTTGATGATGAACTCCAGCCGCGCCAGCCCCACCCCGTCGTTCGGAGTCTGCGCGAAGGTGAACGCCTGCTCGGGCGTTCCCACGTTCATCATCACCGACACCGGAATCTCGGGCAGATCACCCTGCTCCACATGCTCGAGCGTGTAGTCGAGAATGCCGTCGTACACGTACCCCGTCTCACCCTCACTGCACGAGACCGTGACCTCTTGCCCGTCGACCAGGGTGAACGTGCCGTCTCCGGTGCCGACGACCGCCGGCACTCCGAGCTCGCGGGCGATGATCGCCGCGTGGCAGGTACGCCCGCCACGATTCGTCACGATCGCCGAAGCGCGCTTCATGATCGGCTCCCAATCGGGGTCGGTCATGTCGGCCACCAGCACGTCGCCGGTCTGGAACTGGTGCATGTCGGCGATCGAGGTCAGCACCCGCACGGGCCCTGCGCCGATCTTGTGCCCGATGGCGCGCCCCTCGGCCACAACCGAGCCCCGGGCATCCAGGTGGAACCGCTCGGTACGACCGGTTCGCCGCGTGATCACCGTCTCGGGGCGAGCCTGCACGATGTAGAGCTGACCGTCGACACCGTCTTTGGCCCACTCGATATCCATCGGGCGGCCATAGTGCTTCTCGATGGCCACGGCGTGCCGCGCGAGGGTCTCGATCTCGGCATCGGTGAGGCTGAACAAGCGCGCCTCGTCGGCCGGCACCGGCACGAACTCGACCGTGCGGCCCACCGCCGCGTCGATCGTATAGATCATCTTGGTCGCCTTCGCACCCGCGGTGCGCTTCAAAATCGCCGGCTTACCTGCCGCGAGCGCAGCCTTGTAGACCGTGAACTCGTCGGGGTTCACCGCGCCCTGCACGACTCCCTCGCCCAGGCCGAATGCCGAAGTGATGAGCACCGCACCGTCGTACCCCGACTCGGTGTCGAGCGTGAACATGACTCCAGACGCCGCAAGATCGGAGCGCACCATCCGCTGCACCCCGACCGAGAGCGCGACCTCCGCGTGCACAAAACCCTGGTGCACCCGGTACGAGATCGCCCGGTCGGTGTACAGCGACGCGAACACCTCGTGCACCGCCTGCAGCACGTTGTCGATGCCACGGATGTTCAGGAACGTCTCCTGCTGCCCCGCGAACGACGCATCCGGCAGGTCTTCGGCCGTCGCGCTCGAACGAATGGCCCACGACGCCGGATGCTCAGGGCTCTCGTCTACCGTGAGCGCCGCGTAGTACGCCCGCAGCGACTCCTCGATGTCTTCAGGCAACGGCGTCGCCATGATGTCGGCGCGGATGCTCGCCCCCGCCTTCGCGAGCGCCTCGGTGTCTTCGGCGTCGAGCCCGATGAGCACCTCGGCGATGCGGTCTTCCAGCCCCGTCGTCGACAAGAACCGGCGGAACGCATCTGCCGTCGTCGCGAAGCCCGTCGGCACCTTGACGCCCGCGGCCGAGAGGTTGTGGATCAGCTCGCCGAGCGAGGCATTCTTGCCCCCCACCGAAGCAACATCTTCAAGACGAACATCAGAGAGCCACAGAATATCGGCAGACATTGGCGAGACCTTTCGTGAAGGGTGTGGGAGGGTGCGACTGGTGTTCGCCTTTCGATCCTCGCGCCTCAATCGCCCAATATTTTGAGACGGGCGACAGAAAGATCGCCGCTTTTTGCCAATCTGGAAACTCGGGCTGACTCAAAAGGGAGTCCTGCAAGGCACCGGCCTGCCGCGACCATTACGAAGAGGCTCGCTGGCGAACTGGCTCGCTCACCTGCCCCCGGCGACGATATCGCGAACAATGCCACGAGCTTTCCCGTCACGAAGTACGTCATGGTAATGCTGCTGGACAACCAACAGCGACTCGAGCCGCCGAGCAGTATCGATTGCCGACGCCTCAAGACCGTGTGCGAAAAACGTGACCCACGCATTCCAGTCTCCAGCCATGCTGACCTCGGCGAGCGCGTCTTGATACTGGCTTCGTCGAGCTTCGAACCATGGAGAAACACTGAGCAAGGGTTCGGTCAACACGTGATCTTGCAGGAGCTGAAGCACAATGAGCAGTCGGCTTAGACGCCCGTTACCGTCGTTGAAAGGATGAATTGTCTCAAACTGATAGTGCGTCATGGCCGCAGCGACCAGCGAATCTCGATCGGTCACGTCGTTCTCGCTTCGGCGAATCCACTCTACGAGATCACCGAATGCCGCCTTCAGGGTGGTTCCCGGCGGCATAGGAATGAACCGTGCCTGATCGACCCCACCACCTTGCGTGCCGATAGCCACCTGAATCGAGCGAATTCTTCCGGCATCACTCGTGTCTGCTGCGGTGCCCGCTACCAACTGTGCATGCAGATCCTCGATGAGGCCGACGGTTATGGGCCTTCCCTCTGCAAGCGAATCGAACGCAATTTCGGCAGCATGCTCCCAAGTCAACGTGAACTAACAAGAGTGTCATTCAAGTGAATCGCGTTTTACTTGAATGCAGGCTTCGGCGATTCAAGTTTGCCAGTATTCGGCGAATGGCAGAAACAGGCGACGCATGACGAGAGCGAGCAGCCGAATTCCTGCCAGCGGCCCGTGTAAACGGGAACTATTTGCACCCCTTCGTGGTTGTAACGAGTGACCGCCGCAGCCAGCGGCGCAATCCTCAAGGAGCCAGACTTCATGACTACCACCGAGTACCGTAAAGACCCCACCGCGATTCAGCAGCTCACCCCCGAGCAGTACGCGGTCACCCAGCAGAGCGCCACCGAGCCCGCCTTCACCGGCGAATTCTGGGACAACCACGAAGACGGAATCTACGTCGACATCGTGTCGGGCGAGCCGCTGTTCGCCTCCACCGACAAGTACGACAGCCGCTCAGGATGGCCGAGCTTCACCCGCCCCATCAACTCCGCCAACGTGGTTCGCCGCGACGACAAGAGCTACGGCATGGTGCGCACCGAGGTGCGTTCCGCCAACGGCGACAGCCACCTCGGTCACCTGTTCGACGACGGCCCCGAAGCCTCTGGCGGCCTGCGGTACTGCATCAACTCCGCCGCATTGCGGTTCATCCCCCGAGGCTCGCTCGAGGCGGCAGGATACGGTGACTACACCAGCCTGTTCGACACCGCTCTGTTCGAAACCAAGGAGGCCTGACAATGGCAACGACTGAAACTGCAATTCTCGCGGGCGGATGTTTCTGGGGCGCGCAGCAACTGCTGCGCCGTCGCCCGGGAGTGCTTTCCACCCGCGTCGGTTACTCGGGTGGCGACACCCCGAACGCCACTTACCGCAACCACGGTGACCACGCAGAGGCCGTCGAGATCGAGTTCGACCCTGCGCTGATCTCGTACCGCGACCTGCTGGAGTTCTTCTTTCAGATTCACGACCCGTCGACCAAGAACCGCCAGGGCAACGATGTCGGCCGCGCCTACCGCTCGGCCATCTTCTACACCAGCGATGAGCAGAAGCGCGTTGCGCTCGACACCATCGCCGATGTGAACGCCTCTGGTATCTGGCCGGGCACCGTCGTCACCGAGGTCGAGCCCGCGGGCGCCTTCTGGCAGGCCGAAGAGGAGCACCAGGATTACCTGGAGAAAGACCCCTACGGCTACACCTGCCACTACGTGCGCCCGGGCTGGAAGCTCCCGCACCGCGAAGAGCAGCTCACCAGCTGAGGCTGACCCGAGCATCCGCTTCACCGCACCGCACACATCGCGCCGAACCGCTCACTGAAGGTTCGGCGCGATTGTCGTTTGGCGAGCCGATTCGCGTTTATTCCTCGTTCTTCAGCGCGATACCGATGGCGAAAAAGGTGGGCGCCCAGTGGCCGACGAAGATGCCCCAGCGGTCTGATTGGGCCTTGTCGTGGTTCTTGTTGCGGCGCGAGATGAGCCACGCCGAAAGCGCGATGACGACAGAGGCGAAGCCGGCGATGTAGGCGTGGTTGCTCCGGATGCCGAGATCGTGGGCGGTCTTGATGGGGTCGAAGCCGACGGTTTCGATTGCTTTCTTGGCCATGGTGATTCACCTTTCCGTGAGCCCCGAGATGGGGCTGTGCTCACCATCGCACGCCGCGGCCGCGCGGCCACCAGCGCAATGACCCCGTTGACATTCGCGCGCAGATCGGCGGTCAGAGCATCAGCGGCCGCGCAACCGCGTCAGCAGTAGGGCACGTTGACGGCGAGACCGCCGGTCGAGGTCTCTTTGTAACGCGACGACATGTCATTTCCCGTCTGGCGCATGGTCTCGATCACGGTGTCGAGCGACACCACGTGGTGCCCGTCGCCGAGCAGAGCGATGCGCGCCGCCGTCAGGGCGGTCGACGCGGCGACGGCGTTGCGTTCGATACACGGAATCTGCACGAGCCCGCCGACCGGGTCGCAGGTCAGGCCGAGGTGGTGTTCCATGGCGATCTCGGCGGCGTTCTCGACCTGCTCCGGGGTTCCGCCCCAGACGGCACAGAGGCCGCCGGCCGCCATGGCGCACGCGGTGCCGACCTCACCCTGGCAGCCCGCCTCCGCACCCGAAATCGAGGCGTTCGCCTTGACGATCGAACCGATCGCCGAAGCAGTGAGCAGAAAGCACCGAATGTCCGCGTCAGACGCGCCCTCGTGCACGAGGTGGTAAAGCACGGCCGGTACAACGCCCGCTGCCCCGTTCGTCGGTGCCGTGACGACGCGACCGCCGGCGGCGTTCTCTTCGTTCACGGCCATCGCATAGACGGCCACCCATTCGTCGGCCGAAACCGAACCCGCGGGCCGCTTCGACAGCTGCTCATGGGCGTCGGCGGCACGACGCACCACACCGAGCCCGCCGGGCAGCCCACCGCGGTTCGTAAGGCCGGCCTGCACGCACGTGCGCATCGCGGCCCAGATCGCGTCGAGCCCTTCGTCTACCACGTCTCGCCCGAACATCTGCCGTTCGTCGTCGAGGGCGACGGCCGCGATCGAACGCCCCTGCGCCTCGCGCAGCAGACCTGCGGCATTCGCGTAGACCGAGAGCGGCAGGTGGGCGGGCAGCTCCGCCGCCGCCGCCGGCTCAGCCGTCTCGAGGTGGCCGGCCGTCACGGCGTCGCCCGCTGTCGCGTGTTCACCCGCCGGCACGTCGTGCGCCGCGATCACGAAGCCACCACCGATCGACAGATACGTGCGCTTCAGCAGCGTCACACCCTCGTGCTCCGCGGTCAGCGTCAGGGCATTCGGATGCCCGTACCCCCGCGCGAACGGCTCGAACACGATGTCGTGGCGGGTCAGCGGAACGCCGGCCACGCTCAGGGTCTCGCCCTGCACCAGCGCATCCCACCGCCCGTGCACCTCGGCCGGATCACACGTCTCTGGCACCAGCCCGCTCAGCCCCGCGACCACCGCGTCGGGCGTGCCGTGCCCGATGCCCGTCGCCCCCAGCGAGCCGTGCAACGTGCAGCTGAGGCGGTCGAAGGAGCGCGACAGGCCGCACGCCGCGAGCTCGTCCACGAACATCCGCCCCGCCCGCATCGGGCCGACCGTGTGCGAACTCGACGGCCCGATTCCGATGGAGAACAGGTCGAGGGCCGAGACGTAGACGCCGGTCATGGTTTCGTCAGCTCTGCAGCAGTGCTCGAGGTCATCAGCTCACGGTAGCACCACGGCCCGGCTGAGGCCTCGGCGCGCTACTTCCGTGCATGCGCGGTAGCTCGAACTACCGCACGTACGCCGAACTACCGCGGAACCGAGGCGAGGGCGCGGCGGGCGGAGGGTGTGGCGCGGGGGCGGCGGGGCGGGCTCAGCGCCGGCCGAGGCGACGCTCGCCGCCCGACCCGGTTTCGTACGCGAGGTCGTAGTACGCGAACACCCCGGGCTCGCTGGCGGCGTCGAGCTCACCGTCGGTCGCGATCGACGGCGCCTCTTTGACCTTCTTCTTCTCGAACATCACCTTGACGTGCTTGGGCGCCACCAGCGCACCGCCCAAGGGCACGAACACCAGCTTCTGACCGCTCAGGATGCCCACCTTCACGGTCGCGAACGAGGGCACATCGCTCGAGGTGTCGAAATACACGCTCTCGAGCGTGCCGATCTTGTCGTCTTTCTGATCGACCACGGCGAGGCCGATCCAGTCGCGTAGATTCTCAGCATCGAACATGCGGTACCCCGTCTCTGCCAGGAGCGCCCTGGCTGCTGACTCCACGCTAGCCCAGCCGAGCACGCCGTGTGCCACCTGCGGCTTGCACCTGCCACGGCAAAGCGGCCTCAGGCGACTCCGACGTCGACTCCGACCTCGACGAAGACGCTCGTCATGAGCAGGCGGTACGGCTGCCCGTCACTCGTCCACCAGTTGTGCAGGCTGCCGGCGGGCACACGAATCGTGTCGCCGACGCCGAGAACGTGCCGCTGATCATCCACGTGCGCTTCGATGCTGCCCGCGAGAATGTAGAGGTATTCGTCGACGTCGTCGTGGCTGAGCCGAACGTCGGTGGGCACACCCTCGGAATGCACCTCCATCATGCGCACCCGGCCCGGCACAGAGATCAGCAGCTGGCCCGAACCATTGCCGTAGGTAGGCGCACGTGACGAGCCGCGGGTGACGGTGACCAGCTCCGGATGACCGACGGAGCTGGGAGGCGGGTTGAGGGCCGCGAGCAGATCGACCGGAGTGGTGTCGAGCGCACGGGCGAGATTGGTGAACGACGGCAGACTCGGCCGGGCGCGACCCCGCTCGACCAGGCTGATGAACGGGTGCGAAAGGCCCGAGAGAACGGCCAGCTGTTTCAGGGTGAGGCCCTTCTGCTTGCGCCGGGCTCTGATCAGCTCTCCCATGACCACGGCATCGTGGTCGAGAGGCACCGTATTACGGCCGACTACCTCACTCAGCTGATTCTCCTCACAACCGGTTACCCGCTCGAAACATGCGAGAAATCGCGATGCAACGACCAGCACCTACCGTAGCAAATGTTTACCCCGTAAAAATTGCTGCATCGGTACGGTGCCGCCCTCCCTTTGACGAAAGACGTGGTCCTGTGAAAAAGAGAAAACAACTCGCGGCCCTGGTGGGCCTTGTCAGTTTAGCCGGAATCGCCCTCTCCGGCTGCGCGAGCAGCAGCACAGCGGCACCCGCCGCGACAGCGGCCGCCGGCGCCGTCGACCTGTCGAGTTCATGCCCGGCGACTGTCGTCATTCAGACCAACTGGAACCCTGAATCCGAGCACGGCACGCTCTACGAGCTTCTCGGCCCGAACCCCACGATCGATGCCTCGAAGAAGATCGTCACGGGGCCGCTCTACAGCAAAGGACTCCCCACCGGCGTCAACGTGGAGATCAGAACGGGCGGGCCGGCGATCGGCTACCAGACCGCGAGCGCGCAGATGTACGCCGACCCGAGCATCATGCTCGGCTACGTCGACACCGCCGAGGCCATCCAGAATTCCTCGACCCTGCCGACGACTGGAGTCTTCGCCCAGTTCGACATCGACCCGAGCGTCGTTCTCTGGGATCCCGCGACCTACCCGAACGTGAAGACCATCAGCGACCTCGCCAAGACCGGGGCCAACCTCATCGCGTCAGACGGTTCGGTCGGCGTCGATTGGATGTCGGCATCCGGGCTCTACCCGGCGAGCCAGATCACGAAGAACTACGACGGCACGGCCGGCAACTTCGTGGCAGACGGCGGCAAGTCCGGCCAGACGGGATACGCCACCTCTGAGCCGTACACCTACGCTCACGACATCGCCGCGTGGAACAAGCCCGTCGACTTCCAGCTGTTCGCCGACGCAGGCTGGCCGAGCTACGCGAACTCCCTGGCGGTTCGTACGGGCGACCTGAGCGCCGATTCGGCTTGCCTGAGTAAGCTCGTGCCCGTTCTGCAGCAGGCCGACGTGGACTACTACACCGACCCGGCCGCCACCAACGCGCTGATTCAGAATCTGGTGACCCAGTACAACACCGGCTGGGTGTACGGCACCGATGTCGGCGACTATGCGGCCAAAGAGGTGCGCACCCTGAACATCGCGAGCAACGGCACGAACGGCTACGTCGGCGACTTCGACGACGCTCGCGTCACGAAGATGATCGGCATCGTCACGCCGATTCTGGCAGGCGAGGGCGTGACGCCGAAGAGCGGGCTCGCTTCGTCAGACATCTCTACGAATCAGTTCATCGACCAGTCCATCGGTTTCAGCAACTAGAAAGGCCCCGCATCATGACAAAACCCCTGACCCTCGCCATCTTTCAACAGCTCGGCCCGGCCGGTACGAGCTACGGCAGCTGGCGGCATCCTGAGAACACCTCAACGGACTACCTCGATATCGACCACTGGGTCGAGCTCGGCAAGAAATTGGATGCCGCGGGGTTCGACTTTCTCTTCTTCGCCGACGCCTACGGCTCACCCGACGCCTCCGATCGTTTCTTCGACATCAGGGTCTCTGACGCGAACATCGGGGCGGCGGATCCCCTGGTTCTCGTGTCGGCCATTGCCGCGGCGACGAAGAACCTCGGCATCGTGGTCACCGCCTCGACGACCACCGAGAAGCCGCAGTCGCTCACCCGTCGGTACGCCACCCTCGACCACCTGACGAAGGGCCGCATCGGCTGGAACATCGTGACGGGTTCGGGCCAGGCAGCATCCGCTCGCCTGTTCGGCGAACCGATGATCGCGCACGACAAGCGGTACGAGATCGCCGACGACCACCTGCAGCTGTCGCTGAAGCTGTGGGAGGGGTCGTGGGAAGACGATGCTCTCGTGATCGACAAGGAGAGCGGCCTCTACGCCGACTCGACGAAGCTTCACGAAACTCATCACGACGGGCCGTACTTCAAGTCGGACGGTTTCTTGACGGTTCCCCCGTCGCCGCAGCGCACTCCTCTGCTGGTGCAGGCCGGAACGTCAGGCCCCGGCAAAGACTTCGCTGCCCGCTACGCCGAAGCGGTGTTTCTCGCCGGCGGAGACCCGGTGCACGTCGCGGCGAACATCGCCGACATTCGGCGGCGTGCCGTCGGGTACGGGCGGGCCTCCGATTCGATCAAGTTCTTGATCGGCGCTGGTTTCGTCACGGCGCCGACCGAGGCAGAAGCGCTTGCCAAGCGCGAGGTGATGCTGAGCTACTCGACCAAAGAGTCTGCGGCCGCGTTCTACGCCACGCTCACCGGTATCGACCTACTGGCGCTCGACCCCGACAAACCGCTCGGCGGCGTGCGCACCGAGCAGGGCCAGAGCAGCGTCGAACGGTTCGCCGGCTCTGACGATGTCGCCCCCGCAACGGTGGGCGAGATCATCGAGGACTACCGGCGCAACGGCGTCAACGGAACGATCTTCGTCGGCTCGCCCACGCAGATCGCCGACCAGGTCGAAGAGTTCATCGACGCGACCGGGGCCGACGGGTTCGCGATTCAGCCCTACCTGGTGCCGGGCAGTTACGACGACTACATCGACCTGCTGCTGCCCGAGTTCCGTGCGCGGGGGCTGGCGAAGCAGTCGCTCGAGGGCACCACCCTGCGCGAGCACCTCTTCGGCGAGGGCCACAAGCGGCTGCCCGCCGAGCACACGGGCGCTTCGCACCGGCCGGGTACTGCGGGTACTGCGGGTACTGCGGGTACCGCGGGTACTGCGCCGACGGATGACCGGCAGCCCGAAAGCCTCGAAGTGGCCTGAGCGCGGCGCGTTGCGCGCGTCTCGTGAGACAGCAGCGCCGAGGTGAGGCGGGTATACCTACCTCAACTCGGCGCAACTGTCTCACGGACGGCGCGGGGGGCGTCACGCGTCGAGGCGCAGGCCGGTGTACTGCTCAGCGAGGGAGCGTTTCGCTTCGGTGGAGTGCGTGACGTAGTCGAGGCGACCGAGCTGGCTGCGGTAGTCGAAGGCTCCCGCGGCATCGGTTGCGGGCCGCTTGTGCAGCAGGTCGGTCATCCACTGAGAGAACTGCTGCACCTTCCATTGCCGAGACAGCGCGGTGTCGCTGTACGCCTCGAGCAGCACGTCGGCGCCGGCGTAGTGCGCCACCAGCGCGGCACTCAGCTGCGTGACGTCAGACATCGCCGAGTTGAGCCCCTTCGCCCCAGTCGGCGGCACGATGTGGCCGGCGTCACCCACGAGAAAGAGCGACCCGTACTGCAAGGTCGAGACGACGAAGCTGCGCATCGGCAGAATCGACTTCTCGGTGATGGGGCCTTCGTCGAGGCTCCATCCGGGTACGGCGAGGCGGGTGTGCAGGGCATCCCAGATGCGCGCATCAGGCCAGCTCGCGATGTCATCGGCCGGGTCGACCTGCACGTAGAGGCGCGAGACGGTGTGCGAGCGCATCGAGTGCATGGCGAATCCGTCGTCGTGCAACGCGTAGATGAGCTCGTCGGTCGAGGGCGCGACGTCGGCCAGAATGCCGAGCCACGCGAAAGGGTATTCGCGCTCGAAGACCTGCAGGGCATCCGCCGGCACCGACTGGCGACAGACGCCGTGAAAGCCGTCGGCACCCACGATGAAATCGGCATTCACGGTGTAGTGCTGCCCGTCGTGCTCGAAGGTGAGCGAGGGCGAGCCGGTGAGCTCGTGCACGGCGACGTCGTTCGCGTCGTAGAAGACGGGCGTGCCCGCGCCATCGTGCGCCTCGACCAGGTCGTGCACCACCGCCTGCTGACCGTAGATGGTGACGGTACGGCCGAGCAGTTCGTTGAAGTCGACGTGGTGCCGCTCGCCGGAATACTGCAGATAAATGCCATTGTGCACCATGCCGTTCGCGTGCACTCCGGCACCGACGCCGAGCCGCTCAAGCGTCTCGACCGAGCCCTGCTCGAGCACTCCGGCGCGAATGCGGCCGAGCACGTACTCGCGGTCTCGGTTCTCGACCAGAACGAAGTCGATGCCGGCCTGGTGCAACGACCAGCCGAGCAGCAGCCCGGCGGGGCCGGCGCCGACGATGGCGACGCGGGTGGTGAGGTGGGGCATGGTGTGGGTTCCCTAGCGACGGTGACAGGATGATCGTCATCATCTCCCGCGCGATCGGCGCCGTGGCGCAACCTTCCACTCAGCGGAAGCCGAGGGCGCGGCTGATGCCCCGGGCGGCGAGGCGTACGACGGCCTCGTTCTGGTGGGGCGACGAGTCGTTGGTGCGGATCACCACCGAAACCGCTCCGACCACCGCACCGGTTCGGTCGCGCACGGGGGCCGCGGTCGACGACGACCCGGGTGTCATCTCGTCGCGCATCTGGGCGATGCCGGTCGCCCGCACCTCGGCGAGTCGGCGGCGCAGTTGCTCTGCCGAGGTCACGGTGTTCGGGAGAAAGCCGGTGAGCGGGGCATCCAGGTACGCGTTGATGACGTCGGTCGGAGCGTACGCCAGCAGAACGAGGCCGACACCTGTCGAATGCAACGGCAGGCGGGCACCGACCCGCGAAATGACGGGCACCGCGTCGTGACCCGTGAGCTTTTCGAGGTAGAGGGCATCGTGTCCGTCGAGAATGGCGAGGTGAACGTGCTCGTGGGTGGCTTCGAAGAGGTCTTCGAGGTAGGGCAGCGCGGTCGCGCGCAGGTCGCGCGCCGGCGGAGTCTGCACCCCGAGCTCCCAGAGGCGCAGGCCGAGCGAGTAGCGGCCCTCGTCATCGCGCACCAGACCGCCCCAGGCGACCCACTCGGCGACCAGGCGGTGCGCAGTCGAGAGCGGCAGGCGGGCTCGCGCGGCGATCTCCGTCAGCGTGAGGCCGACGGCGGGCGGCGCCGGGGTGGTCGACGCACGCACCGCGGCCGGGGTGGCCGACGGGCGCACCGCGACCGGGATGGTCGGCGGGCGCACCGCGACCGGGATGGTCGGCGGGCGCAGCGCGACCGCGGTGGTCAACGCACGCGCGATGTCTGCGGTGGTCGACGCGCGCGCGATACCGCCACCCGCGCCACTCCCGCCGTCGAAGGCGTCGAGAATCGCGAAGAGCTTGCTCGCGACCGAGCGGCTGTCGTGTTCGATGGCCACGGCACATGCTAACGCGGCGGTGCATGCCCCGGTCGAAACAGAGGAGAATCCGACGCCGTAGGCCCGGATACGGCTTACCCCCGCGAAATCTCCTCTGTTTCGCGCGCGACGGTGCGAAACGGCGCCTCCACCGCCCCCGTGTCGCGCACGCGACCCCTGCTCACGAGTCGAACCCGAGCCCCACGGCGTCGAGCGAACGCAGCAGCAGGTTGCGACGACCGCCGCGATGGTCGGCCCGATCGAGCGACCACCGCGTCAGGTTGATGCCGATCGAGGCGGCGGGCTCGGGTGGAAACGGCAGCGGACGCTCGCGCACCATGCGCAGCTGGGTGCGTTCGGTCTGCTGCCCCGAGAGCAGGTCGAGCACGACGTCGGCCGCGAAGCGGCTTGCGCCGACACCGAGACCCGTGAATCCGGCGGCGTAGGCGACCCGGTTCTGCCGAGCGGTGCCGAAGAAGGCGCAGAAACGCGTCGACGTATCGATCGGCCCCGCCCAGGCGTTGGAGAAACGGATGCCCAGCAGCTGCGGAAACGTCGTGAGAAGGTGACTCGCCAGTGTCGAAAAGCTGGCGGCCCGCTCTTCGTACGAGGGCCGAACCTTGCTGCCGAAATGGTAGACCGCGTCGTAGCCGCCGAACAGAATGCGGTTGTCGGCGCTCAGTCGGTAGTAGTGGAACTGGTTCGCCAGATCGGCGATACCCTGCCGGTTCGCCCAGCCGATCGACGCCATCTGCGCATCGCTGAGCGGCTCGGTCATCAGGGCGTAGTCGTAGACGGGCACGGTCATGCCGCGGTTGCGTTTGAGCAACGACGGAAAGACGTTGGTCGCCAGAATTGCGTGTGCGGCCCGCACGGTGCCCCCGCTCGCCGTTCGCACGGCGACCCCGCCGCCCGGGGCGACCGAGGCGCCAGAGGCGACCCCGCCGCCCGAGCCGCCCGAGGCACCCGAGGCACCCGAGACGCCCGAGTCCAGCCGGCCGGCACCCCGCCCGACGCTGCCGAGGTCGACCACCCGCGACCCTTCGAAGATCTTCCCGCCCAGCTCGGTGACCACACGAGCGAGCTCGGCCGCGAGCTTCGCCGGATGCACGAGGACCGTCGACCGCTTGTTCCACGCCCCGGCGAGGTAGGTCGGCGACATCACCTCGGCCCGCACGGCCGCCGCAACGAGAAAACCGTCACCCCGCACCCAGTCGACCTGGTGCGGCTCGACGGCCACCGTCAGCGTTCCGGTGCGCTCGAAGTCGCACTGCATGCCGTACCGGGCCACGGTCTCTTCGATCGCGTCGAGGTTCTCGTCGCCGAGGCGCCGCAGGGTCTGCAGTTCTTCTGGCCAGCGGCTTTCGCCGTTCTCGTCGCCGTGGGTGATGCTGGCCTCGCAGAACCCGCCGTTGCGGCCCGACGCCGCCCAGCCGACACGGCCCGCTTCGAGTACGACGACCCGGGCATCCGGTCGCCGTTCGAGCGCGCGCAACGCCGACCAGAGCCCGGTGTAACCGCCGCCGACGATCACGAGGTCGGCGTCGATCGTATGGCGCAGAGTCTCGAAGCGGGTGCGCGAGAGCGCGATGTCGTCGAGCCAGAAGGCGCTGCGTCGGGCGCCGGCCAGCGCCTGCTCGACGGCTGCCGCCGCGGGGCGCTGCCGCTCGAAGACGGTGTCGTGTGCAGAACGGCGACTCATCGCAGCACCGCGCTTCGAATGCAAAGCGGGCCGACGTCGTCGCGGGCGAGGGTGGGGCTCATCAGGGTCTCCAGAGGATCGGGCGGGAGGCCGAGTCCGGCCTGCGGGAGCGACATGTGCGGGCGAGATGAGCCTGCGCGCGGTTCGTGCTCGACCGCAAAAGTCGCTCTCGCGGGTAGCACGACAGCAGGGGCAGCGCGCGGGGCAGCGGATGCCCGGCTCAGGCGATGCGAATGAGCTTCTTGTTCACGAATTCCTCCACGGCGAATCGGCCCATCTCGCGGCCCGAACCCGAGCGCTTCACTCCGCCGAACGGCAGCTCCGCGGCGTCGCCGAGCACCAGGTTGATCCACACCATGCCCGCGTCGATGGCGTCGGCCACTCGCAGCGCCTGCTCGGCATCGGTGGTGTAAACGTACGAGCCGAGCCCGAACGGGGTGTCGTTGGCCAGGGCGACGGCCGCCTCCTCCGACGGCACGCGGTACAGAGCGGCGACCGGCCCGAAGAACTCTTCGCGGTAGGCGTCCATCTGCGGGGTGACGTCGGCGAGAACCGCGGGCGGAAAGAAGTTGCCCGAAGGGGTTCCCGACGCCAGCACGGTGGCACCCTGCGAGACGGCACGGCCGAGCTGCTCTTCGAGCCGATCGGTTGCAGCGGCCGACGAGAGTGGCCCGAGCAGTGTTCCCTCGGCCATCGGGTCGGCCGGCTGCGCCGCCGTGAACAGCTCGGTGAACTTCGCTGCGAACTGGTCGTACAGCGAGTCGATCACGATGAAACGCTTCGCCGCGTTGCACGACTGGCCGTTGTTGTCGAGGCGCGCGTTCACGGCGTCTTGTACGGCGGTGTCGAGGTCGTCGGTCGAGAGCAGAATGAACGGATCCGACCCGCCCAACTCGAGCACGACCTTCTTGAGGTACTTGCCCGCGAGTTCGGCCACGGCGGCCCCGGCCCGCTCGGAGCCCGTCACCGAGACACCCTGCACACGGGCATCCGCTATGACAGTGGCGATTTGCTCGTTGCTGGCGTAGATGTTGACGTACACCGAGTCGTGAGCGCCGAGCTCGGCTTCGGCATCGTCGAAGATCTGCGCAATGGCGGCCGCCGACTCGGGGCACTGCGGCGCGTGCTTGAGCAGAATGGTGTTGCCGGCCACGATGTTCGGGCCGGCGAATCGCGCGACCTGGTAGTACGGAAAGTTCCAGGGCATGATGCCCAGCAGCACGCCGAGACCCCCGCGACGGATGAACGCCGAACCCGTGCCGTCAGAGAGCTCGATCGGCTCGTCGGCGAGAAAAGCGGCACCGTTGTCGGCGTAGTACTGGTAGATGGCGGCAGCGAAGTCGACCTCGCCGAGCGCCTGGTCGAGCGGCTTGCCGACCTCGCGAACCACGATCTCGGCGAGCTGCAGGCGGCGCTCGGTGTGCAACGCCGCGACCCTCGCGATGAGAGCGGCACGGTCTGCAACGGGCACCTTGCGTGACCAGCCCTCATACGCGGCCGACGCCGACGTGATCGCCTGCTTCAGCGCGTCATCGGTGATGGTCGGGTACTCGGCGACGGTCTCGCCGGTCGCGGGGTTGATGACGGCGTAGTGGCTCATTCGGTGTCTCCTTCGGCAGTGGATGCGCTTGTCTCAAGGCTGGTGATGGTTTCGGCGGCTAAGCGTCGACCGACGCGAATGGCCCCGTCGACGTGTTGGTACCCTTCGGCGGCGAGGTCGCTCGAGCCGAACCGCAAAGGCCCCACGGGCTCGAGCTGAAGCGCGCCATAGCGGGTGAGCCCGCCGAGGTCGAAGCTTGCGGCGTAGGCACCCTGCGTCCACTGCTCTGCCGCCCAATCGCTCTCGTAGTAGACAACCGGCGACAGTGCGCGCGGCCCGTAGTACGCAGCAAGCGAGTGCAGGATGCTCTGCCGACGCTCGGTCGCGGGCATGCTCAGCACCGCGTCGGCCTTCTCGTCGGAGACGAACCCGACGAGGGTGCCGCGGGTCTCACCGTAGTTGGAGTTGTCGTACGCCTCGTGCACCACCTGGTACGGGCTGAACGCGGTACCCGACAGCCCGTCTTCGCGCCAGAACGGCGTGTCGTAGCTGGC
The DNA here is from genome assembly GCA_025463765.1 of Subtercola sp. GTDB lineage: Bacteria > Actinomycetota > Actinomycetes > Actinomycetales > Microbacteriaceae > Subtercola. The sequence continues at coordinate 46,813 of JAODBC010000027.1, forward strand.
GTGCACCTTGATCACCAGTCCGAGCGACTGGTGCTGCTGCAGCTGCTGGCGAATCCGCGGCAGGTTCGGCGTGTACTCGATGCGGTTGTAGAGGTTCGGCGGTACGGCCACGATCACGCGGCGCGCGACGACGGTGAGGTCGTCGGTGTACACCTCCACGGTGCTCCTCTCGCCGAATGCGTCGAGGGCATCGGCGGCGAGCGCGTCGTCGGCGAACGCTGCCTGCGACCAGCGAATGCCGCGTACCGGCTGCCCGAGCCGCAGATCGTCGGGCGAGAGCTCTTCGGCCAGCTTCAGCGGCACCTGCTGCAGGCCGCCGATGACACGCTTGTCGAGAATGAAGTCCGCGTCGACGAGGTGCCTGAAACTGCCGGCGCTGGCGGCCATCAGCAGCGCCTGCAACAACGAGAACGAGTGCGCCGGCTTCGTGAGCATGGCGTCGGCGATGAACAGGGCGACATTCTTGCGCGCCTCGTCGTCGTCACTGTGCTGCTCGAGCCAGCCCGCGAACGAGATGTGGTCGAACTCGGATGCCCGCGCGTGCAGCCAGGGCGCCGCCGCATCGGTCTCGGCGACGAGCTCGTCGAGCAGCCCGATCAGTCGCTCGATCTCGGCTCTGGTGTGCGGGCTCGCCGGAAAAATGTCGCCCGTGAACCGCTTCGCCACGCCGTCGGGGCCGACGTACACGCTTTCTCCGTCACGAAACCGTGCATACGTGTCGAGGCCCAGCTCGTCGAGGGTTTCGAGCAGCGCCGTCTGATCGGGTGAGACCCACTGGCCGCCGATCTCGTACAGCTGGCCGCCGATCTCGTTGGTCCACAGGCGACCGCCGACACGATCGCGGGCCTCGAGCACGATGACCGAGTGGCCCGCCCGCTGCAGCTGTACCGCTGCGGTCAGCCCTGTCGCTCCGGCACCGACAATCACGACGTCGCGTTCTAGCCGCGGCATAACAACTCATTTCGTAGCTTCTTCGCCATGACGGCGACGGATTCGTTTACATTCTGCCATCTATTCAGAACTTTTCGATAGCACTGCTCGGGTATCGTGAGGTTTTCTCCCAGCGCACGTGCGTCAGACTAGGGTCATGAACCCGACCGAGAACTTCCGGGCGGCTCGCGACACCCTGCTCGAACACCGCACTGACGCGGTAGCCGCCGCCGCGGCCTTCGAGTGGCCAGCTGTCGGGCCGCACTTCAATTGGGCCATCGATTGGTTCGACGCCATAGCGGTGGGCAACGAGCGGCTCGCGCTGCACATCGTCGAAGAAGACGGCAGCGAGACGAAGGTCAGCTACGACCGGCTGCGCTGGCGCAGCGACGAGGTCGCCGCCTGGCTCGACGGCGTGGGCGTTCAGCAGGGTGACCACGTCATGCTGATGCTCGGCAACCGGGTCGAGCTGTGGGAGTCGATGCTGGCCGTCATGAAGCTCGGTGCGGTCATCCTGCCGACCACGACCCTGCTCTCGTCGGCCGATCTCGACGATCGACTGGTGCGCGGCGAGGTGAGCCACGTCATCGCCGATGTCTCGGTGATCGACCGGTTCGCGGGGCTCGAGGGCGACTTCGTGCGCATCGTGGTTGGCGCGGGTGGCTCGAGCGCGAAGAGCAGCAGCGACGGCAAAGACAGCAACGACAGCAAAGGCAGCGCGAGCGACAGCGGCGTCTCCGGCACCGACTCGCCCGCGCCCGCGCCCGTGCCCGACGGCTGGCTCGACTACAACGATTCGCTCGAGGGCCTCGGCATCGCACCGTCGGTGACCGTCGAGACCTCCGACCCGAGCCTCATCTACTTCACCTCGGGCACCACCTCGAAACCCAAGATGGTCGTTCACACCCAGGCCTCCTACCCCGTCGGCCACCTCTCGACCCTGTACTGGCTGGGCATCGGCCCGGGCGACGTGCACCTTGCCATCAGCTCGCCGGGCTGGGGCAAACACGCCTGGAGCTGCTTCTTCGCCCCATTCAACGCCGAGGCGACGGTGTTCGTCTACAACTACGGCCGCTTCGATCCGGTCGCCCTGCGCGAACGCCTCGATGAGGCGCGCGTCACAACGTTCTGCGCGCCGCCCACGGTATGGCGGATGCTCATCCAAAGCGACCTCGGAACAAAACCGCGGGCGCTGCACGAGGCCCTTTCGGCCGGCGAGCCGCTCAACCCCGGCGTCATCGACGCGATCGAGAAGGCGTGGGGGCTGACCATTCGCGACGGCTACGGACAAACCGAGACCACCGCGCTCATCGCCAACCCGCCCGGCGGCGTTGTCGTGCCGGGCGCCATGGGGCGCGCGCTGCCCGGGGTCGCCGTCGCCATCGTCGACCCGCTCACCGGCCAGCCGGCCGCGACGGGCGAGATCTGCCTCGATCTCAGCGTCGAGCCGTCGAACCTCATGTCGGGGTACCTGAACGACGACGAACGAACGGCTTCCGCGCGGGTGGGCGGGTACTTTCACACCGGCGACGTCGCGGTTCGCGCCGACGACGGCACGATCACGTTCGTCGGCCGCACCGACGACATCTTCAAGTCGTCCGACTTCAAGATCTCTCCCTTCGAGGTCGAGAGCGTGCTGCTGCAGCATCCGGCTGTCGCCGAATCTGCGGTCGTTCCGGCACCGGATGCGACGCGGCACAGCGTCGTCAAGGCCTACGTGACGCTTGCCGAGGGCTGGGCGCCCGACGCCGCAACCGCGGAGGCCATCTTCGCGCACTCGCACGCCCACCTCTCGTCATTCGAGCGGGTGCGCCGCATCGAGTTCTTCGAACTGCCGAAGACCATCTCGGGCAAGATCCGCCGGGTCGAGTTGCGCGAGCGTGAAGACGCGGCCTTCGGGCGCGGCGAGGCCATCAGCACGGAGTGGCGGCACTGAGCTCAGCGCACCGACCTGCGCACGTACTTCGCTCTCGCGCTGCCACAACGAGTCGTGCTGCAAGCGCCCGCCCGCCCGCCTGCCTGCCTGCACGCCCGCCTGCCCGCCCGCGCCCGTGCCCTCGCCGCTGCGGATTCGACTTTGCACAAAAGGCCCTAAACGGCACTTCTTGGGGGCTTTTTCGCAAAGTCGCCGGAGTAGCCACCCACGAGAAAGCGAGGGGGGAGAGGGGGGCGAGGGGCGAGGGGGCGCTCAGCGCACCGACCTGCGCACGTACATCGCTTGGGCCCAGACGTAGCCGACCACCGCGAGCAGCACGGCCCAGCCCAGCGCGAGCCAGAGGTTCAGCCCCGGGTCGGCGCCGAACATCAGCGCACGCACGGTTTCGATGAAGGTCGTGAACGGCTGGTACTGGGCGAACGACTGCAGCCAGCCGGGCATCGAGCTCGCCGGCACGAAGCCACTGCCGAGAAACACGAGCAGCAACAGCACCATGGGCGTGTTGCTCGCCGATTCGACCGTCTTGGCCGACACCCCGAGGGCCACACCCAGCCACGACACCGCGAAACTGACCAGCGCCACGACGGCCGCGATGCCGAGCCAGCCGAGCGGGCTCGCGGTGGGGCACAACCCCATCAGCAGTGCGACACCGATCAGAATCACCGACACCAGCAGGCCCTGAATCGTGTTGCCCAGCACGTGCCCGGTGAGCACCGCCGTGCGCGAGATGGCCATCGAGCGAAAGCGGGCGACGATTCCTTCGGTCATGTCCATGGCGACGCCGATCGACGCGCCGTTGGCGATACCGGCGATGCCGATGAACAGGATGCCCGGCAGCACGTAGGCCAGATACTGCTGTACGGCTCCACCCCCGCCAGCCGCTGCGGCGCCGACGCCGGTCACGTCGTCTGACAGGCCTGCCCCGAGCGTGCCGCCGAAGACATACACGAAGAGCAGCAGAAGGATGACCGGAATACCGACCACGAACCCCGTCAGCCCGGGGTACCGCACCATGTGCAGCAGGTTGCGGCGCAGCATGGTGGTCGAGTCGGCGACGGTGTTTCGGAGGGTGCCGATGCCGGTGCCGATGGTGCCGGCGCCGGTGCCGGTGGTGCTGCTGGTGCTGGGGCTGGGGCTGGGGCTGGGGCTGGGGCTGGGGAGCGTGGTCATGATGCCTCCTGTGTCGTGGTCGGCGCTGTCGCCGGCTGGCCGGTGAGAGCGAAAAACACATCGTCGAGGTCGGGAGTATGAATCGAGAGCCTCTCGAGCGCGACCCCGCCGTCGTCGAGCCGGGCGAGTACGCGGCGCACCGTTCCGACCTCGTCGTTCGTGATGGGCACTCTCAGCTCGAGATCGGCGGGCGAAACCCCGTCGTCGCGCGCCGGAAGGTTCAGCAGGCGCGCGGCGGAGGTGAGGGCATCCGTGGTCTCGAAAGCCAGCAGCACGTGGCCACCGGGCACCCGGCGCTTCAGCTCGTCGGGGGTGCCCGACGCCACGATGCGTCCGCCGTCGAGCACCGCGATGTGAGAAGCGAGTTCGTCGGCCTCGTCGAGGTACTGCGTGGTGAGAAAGATCGTCACGCCGCGGGTGACGAGTTCGCGCACGATGTTCCACATGGTCTGCCGCGAGCGCGGATCGAGGCCGGTGGTCGGTTCGTCGAGAAAGATCACCCTCGGGTCGCCGACCAGTGTCATGGCGAGGTCGAGGCGACGGCGCATGCCGCCCGAATAGGTGGCGAGCGGTTTACGCGCGGCGTCGGTCAGGTCGAACTGGTCGAGCAGCTCGGCCACGCGACGTCGCGCCGCCGCCGCGCCGAGGTGCCGCAGCCGGGCCATGAGCATCAGGTTCTCTTCGCCGGTGAGCAGCCCGTCGACGGCCGCGAACTGGCCGGTGAGCCCGATCAGCCCGCGGACTCCGTCGGCATCGGTGGCCACATCTCGGCCGCAGACGAAGGCTGTGCCCGAATCGGCCGGTAGCAGGGTAGAGAGAATGTGCACCACGGTCGTCTTTCCGGCCCCGTTGGGGCCGAGCAGGGCGAAGACGCTGCCCTCGTCGACGTCGAGATCGAGACGCTCGAGTACGTTCTGCGACCCGAAGCTCTTGCGCAGATCGCGAGTCTGGATGGCGGTGGTCATCTGATGTTCCCCTCTCGTCGGGTGATGCTCTTCGTGGGCCGCGACCCGTGGTTGGGCGCGCGGCGGTTCAGCGTGCGTGGCGCGGTTCAGCGTGCGTGGCGCCCGTCAGCTCGCGCGCGCCGGCACTGTGCGGTGGATGAGAATGTCGCCGTAGTTCGCCCGCAGTCGCAGCTCCACCGTGCGTTCTGCGCCCTCGGGGCCGTTCTCGCTGGTGAGCTCGTTGCGCACGGTGCCCTGTTTCGAGGCGGCGTCGATCCAGGCGGCGGTACCGGCGGGAACCCCGACCTCGATGCCGGCGTAACCGTTCTCGAGCCGCACCGTTCCCGTACCGACTTCGCGGATGCGCAGCGCGCCATAGGCGGTTCGAATCGAGACGTTGCCCGCCGGGCATCCGATGGTCACCGCACCCGACGTGCGGGCATCAACATCGCCCCCGACCGCGCCCAGCTCGATGTCACCATGCGAGCCTCGGATGTTCGCCAGGCCGCCAATGCGGGCGATCTGCAGCCGCGCGTGCCCGGCCGTCAGGTCGAGGTCACCCGCGACATCGTCGATCTCGACCTCGCCATACGGAGCCTTGAGCCGCAGCGACCCGGTGCTCTCGACCTGCACTCGACCGTACGAGGCGGTGACGTCACTGTCGCCGAGTCTGCCGCGCGTTCGCACGCCGCCGTACGCCGAAACCAGCGTGGTCGTAGAGCCGATGGGCAGCTCGATACGCACGTCGACGGAGTCGCCGGGACCGAACAGGTTCAGGCGTTTGGGAACGACGACGGTCAGCCGGCCGCCGTCGAAGCGCACCGTCGCCTCCTTCGCCAGCGAGACGTCACCGGCGCGACCGGGGCGGCTCGGCGCCACCTCGACCACGGTGTCGACACGGTCGGAGGCGGTGAGGTCGATATCGCCCATGCCGAGCGTCACGGAGACGTCGATGGGGCCGGGGGTGTCATAAACGAGCATGATGCTCCTTCTTTCTGGCGGTTTTTTGGCGTGTTCGGTCGCTCCCGCTGCATGCGGGAGGTGAGGGAGGTCGAACAGGGGCAGGCGGCGAGCCGCTTAGCGGGCCCACCCCGTGAACGAGTTGTTGCTGCGGCTCTCGCGCTGAGAACCGCGACGCGACCTCGGCTCGAGCGCGTCGGCGATCGCTCGCACCAGCCAGGTGTTCAGCGAGAGCCCGTCGTGCGCCGCCGCCTTCTCAACCCGTGCCTTCAACTGGTCGGGCAGCCGAAGTGTGGTGCGCGACGTCGAGGCGTCGTCTTTCGTTTCGGCGCCGGGCGGCGCATCCGCGTAGTTGCTTGTGCCCGCGGCGACGCCGAGTGGTGTCACATCGCCGTCGGCAGCCCCAGACCGCTCGATGAACGCCGGCTGGCTCGCCAGCGTCACTGCGAACTCCGGATCGCGCCCGCGCAACCGCACTTCGACCGAGCCGGGGGCGATCTCTCGAGTGATCTCCCCCGCCGCCTCGCTGAGAGCTTCGAGCAGCACCAGCCGGGTGGCGGCGTCGAGCGAAAAGCTCAGCTGCTCGGCGAGCGCGCGAGCGGCGTCACCCCCGCTGGCGGCGGCGGAGGCCAACTGTTGCCGAAGCTCGGCGACGTAGCGTTCAAGTTCCATGACACCACTATGACACCACGCTGGCGTCACGGTCAAGAGCACACCCGCAAGTCGGCGAGCTGCCAGAAGTAATAGTGTTGGAGCGGCCCATACTGCGGCCCGCTTATACCCGCGGGCCGCCTTCCGCACCGGCGTTCAGGAGAGCTTCATGACCGAATCCGTTCCGCTCGATTCCACCTCGACGGCCGCCTGGAAGCAGCTGGCCGGCATCGCCGAGCACTTCGAGCCCGACCTGCGCGGCTGGTTCGACGCCGACGCCTCGCGGGCGTCGACGTATACGTTCCAGGCCGCCGATCTCACCGTCGACCTCTCGAAGTCGCTGCTGACCGAAGAGATTCTGACTCTGCTGCTGCAGCTCGCCCGAGATGCAGACGTCGCCGGCCGATACCAGGCCATGATCGAGGGTGAGCACATCAACGTCACCGAAGACCGCGCCGTTCTGCACACCGCGCTGCGCCGCCCGAAAGACGGCGGCGGCCTCGTGCCGCCGAGCGAGTTCGTCGTCGACGGCGAAGACATCGACGCCCAGGTGCACGCCACACTCGAAAAGGTGTACACCTTCGCCGACAAGGTGCGATCGGGCGAATGGGTCGGCGTCACCGGCAAGCGCATCGAGACGGTCGTCAACATCGGCATCGGCGGGTCGGATCTCGGCCCCGTCATGGTCTACGAGGCTTTGAAGCCGTATGTGCAGGCGGGCATCCAGTGCCGTTTCGTATCGAACATCGACCCGAGCGACATCTACGAGAAGACGGCAGACCTCGACCCCGAGACCACGCTCTTCATCGTCGCCTCGAAGACGTTCGGCACGCTCGAAACCCTGACGAACGCCCGCTTGGCTCGGCAGTGGCTCTGGGAGCGGCTCGGTGCATCCGGAGCCATCGCCGACAGCGAGGATGATCGCACGAACGCTGTGGCGAAGCACTTCGTCGCCGTCTCGACCGCGCTCGACAAGGTCGCGGCGTTCGGCATCGACCCGCAGAACGCCTTCGGCTTCTGGGACTGGGTAGGCGGTCGGTACTCGGTCGACTCGGCCATCGGCACCTCAGTTGTCATCGCCATCGGCCCTGACAACTGGCGCGAATTCCTGGCCGGCTTTCACGCCATCGACGAGCACATGCGCAGCACGCCGCTCGAGCGAAACGTGCCCGTGCTGATGGGGCTGTTGAACGTCTGGTACACCAACTTTCTCGGCGCTCAGAGCCACGCGGTACTGCCGTATGCGCAGTACCTGCACCGTTTTCCCGCCTATCTGCAACAGCTCACCATGGAGTCGAACGGCAAGAGCGTTCGCTGGGACGGCTCCCCCGTCACCAGCGACACCGGCGAGATCTTCTGGGGCGAGCCGGGCACGAACGGCCAGCACGCGTTCTACCAGCTCATCCACCAGGGCACGCGGCTGATTCCGGCCGACTTCATCGCCGTCGCCAGCCCCGCTCACCCGCTGAAAGACAACAGCGGCGACGGCCATGCCGTGAAGCCGGGGCAAGACGTGCACGACCTCTTCATGGCGAATTTCTTCGCCCAGACCAAGGCCCTCGCCTTCGGCAAAACGGCCGACGAGGTGCGCGCCGAGGGCACCGCCGAATCCGTCGTACCGGCTCGGGTGTTCGCCGGCAACAAGCCCACAACCTCGATTCTCGCGCCGGCGCTCACCCCGGGCGTCGTCGGCCAGCTCATCGCCCTGTACGAGCACATCGTGTTCACCGAAGGCACCATCTGGGGCATCGACTCGTTCGACCAGTGGGGCGTCGAACTCGGCAAGCAGCTCGCCCTGCAGGTCACACCCGCGGTCGCGGGCGACCCGGATGCCCTTGCCTCGCAAGACTCGTCCACGAAGTCGCTCATCGCCAAGTACCTCGCCCTGCGCGGCGCCTAGCCCGCTGGCCCCCTCCCTCCCCGGGCGGGAGATGCCCGGGCGGCTCAGCCGCGGCGGGTGAAGGTGAGGTGCGTGACACCGCTCGGCGACGGCGTCGACTCGATGTCGAAGCGCTCCTCGATGCCCTCGAGCCCCTGCCACAGGTTTTGACCACGGCCGAGCACGATCGGAACCACCACGAGGTGCATGCGGTCGATCAGGTCTGCCGCGAGAAACTGGCGCACGGTATCGACCCCGCCGCCGATTCTGACGTCGAGGTCACCCGCGAGTTCGCGGGCCTGGGCTAGTGCGGTCGCAGCATCCGCATCGACGAAGTGAAAGGTGTTGCGACCCTCGAGCGTCAAGGTCGGTCGAGGGTGATGCGTCAAGACGATAACCGGAGTATGAAAGGGCGGGTTGTCGCCCCACCAGCCGTTCCACTCCTCCTCCATCGGGCCGCGGTAGGGGCTGAACTTGTTACGCCCCATGATCTCGACTCCGATGCCCTCGGCCCAGTTGCTCGCGAACGCCTCGTCGACGCCGAACGAGCCACCGCCTTCGCCGGGAGCGAGCATGTCGCGAAACGTTCGTGTGCCGAAGGCCCACTCGTTCAGCCGCATTCCGGCGTGCCCGAACGGCGCATCGATGCTCTGACCCTCGCCCGTGCCGTAGCCGTCGAGAGAAATGGAGAAGTTGTGAACTCGTACTGACGACATTGTCGCTCCTTGCATCGGCGCCTACCCTTACCTCTACTTTCTCACGGGCCGAGCAATGCCAGGGGAATCACATCAACGCGGATACTGAGTTCAGAAGCCACAGCTCATTCAGTACGTCGCGAAAGCCCGCCGTGGTGTTCTAGGCACTTGGGAACCTCACGCTGCGGGCGGCTGCCAAACGGCACTGCGGCGAAGGCCAGCCAGCCTTCCCTTCGCCGAGACGACGAGGGCCATCTTGCGCGACGCTTCGTCGATCATCTCATCACCCAGCATGGCCGCCCCCCTGGACCCCCCATCGGCAGACCTGAACCAGTCATAAGCGTCGAGAATGTTCTCGGCATGATCGTAGTCACCCTGTCGTGGGCTGAAGATCTCATTGACCGTCTCGATCTGGTCTGGGTGCAAAACCCACTTTCCATCAAAACCCAGGGCCGCTGACCGACTGGATGCACGACGCAGTCCCTCAAGATTCTTGATGGCGAGGTACGGACCATCGATCGCTTGCAAGTCACAGGCCCGCGCCACCATGAGTATCGACATGAGAATGTGGTGATACGCGTCTCCGCCCTCGTAGCCCGGCGGCTGGTCGCCGACAGTCAGCGTTTTCATTTGAATCGACGCCATGAAATCTGCGGGGCCCAGTATCAGAGTTTCGAGTCGATCACTCGCCGCAGCGATCGACTCGAGCGACAGCAGCCCGCGCGCATTCTCGATCTGAGCCTCAATACCGATCTGGCCAACGGGAAGTCCGAGAGACGTCTCGAGCTGCGTGAGAAGCAAGTCGAGCGCGACGATATGGCCGCTGCTCTGCACCTTGGGCAGCATCAGGCAGTCCACATTCGGACCGGCCCCCTCGACGACGTCAATGACGTCTCTGTAGGTCCAGGGCGATGTCCAGTCGTTGACTCGAACGACTCGGGTCTTGCCCTCGAATCCACCTTCATTCAATGCCCGCACGATGTTCTTCCGGCCGGGGGCCTTCATCGCGGGAGCGCATGCGTCCTCGAGGTCCAAAAAGAGCGCGTCGACCGCAAGCCCACGCGATTTGTCGATCATCTTCTCGCTCGACGCGGGAACAGCAAGTGTCGTTCGACGGGGGCGCGCTCGCATTGTCATTGCGGTTCTCCATTCGGTTGCCCATCGACAGGAGGTCGGGCATGACGCCAGAATATATCAGATTTTTGATTTCAATTGCGGCTACTCGAGACGGCCTGAACTTGTGTCCCGCAACGATACATATTCGACGTATCCGTTTGCGGCGAAAGTACCGTGTTGGTACACCACCTCAAAGGAGAGAAACGTGCCAAGTCCTCAAACAGCCGACGTCCGGGCAATCTGGGATTCGATGATGCAAGTGCTCGCGCCACCGGCGGGCATTCCCGAATACAGGACCGGCTGGAACGAGATGTGCTCTGCGTTCCCCGTGCCCGTTGACACGGTCATCGAATCGGTAGACGCGGGTGGAGTTCCTTCGCTGCTCGTCACGGCGGCGGATGCCACGACGGAGAAGATCGTGCTGTGGGTGCACAGCGGCGGCTACGTCTTCGGATCGGCGAACAGCTACCGGTCCTTCGCTTCGGCGGTTTCTGCGGCCTCGGCCAGTCAGGTTCTGATGATCGAGTACCGGCTAGCACCAGAGAACGTGTATCCGGCCGCACACGACGATGTGCAGTCGGCCTATCAGTACCTGCTCGACCAGGGCCGCGAGCCAAAGAACATCGTGCTGGGCGGCGACTCAGCCGGTGGCGGCATCGTCACGGGCGCGTTCCTGCGGATGCGCGACAGGGGCATCGCGTCACCGGGCGGGATCGTAGTCGTATCGCCGTTCGCCGACTTCACGTTCACCGGTGAATCGATGGAGGCTCGCGCTGCGGTCGATCCGATCGGGTCTCGGGCCATGCTGGAAGGTCTGGGCGGCCTCTACCGCAATGGTGAGTCGGTCGGGAACCCCTACTTGTCCTCCATCTACGGCGATTGGAAAGGCGCACCTCCGCTGCTCGCTCTCGTTGGCACAGAGGAGGTGCTCTACGACGACGCCGTTCGGCTTGTCCAAAAGGCCGCAGCCGACGGCGTAGATGCGCGGCTTCACTTGGGCGAAGGCCAAGCTCACATCTGGCCGATCTTCAGTGCGACCCTGCCCGAGGGCGAGGAGGCCGTGGCCTTGATCGGCCAATTTGTGAAGGCTGTGGGTTAGTCAGGGTTTGGTCGACCGTAGTCGATTACAGTCGACCGAATCGGGTCTGCTCTGGTAGCGTGGCGCTTAGCAGAAGCACCGTGAACTCAAAGGAGAGACCATGAAATTTGGCGTATTTGCCATGCCCGAGCATCCCCCCATCGAGAACTGGACGTTCTCCTACGACCGCGACATCGCATCGATGGTCGAGGCGGAACGCCTCGGCTTCGAAGAATACTGGATCGGCGAACACCATACGGCAGGGTATGAGAACGTGCCCGTTCCAGAGTTCATGATCGCCAAGGCCTCTGCTGTGACGTCACGAATCAAGCTGGGCACGGGTGTCGTGAACCTGCCCTACCAGGAGCCCTTTCAGGTGGCGGAGCGTCTGGCGTTTCTCGACCGGCTGACCCATGGACGACTTCTCTTCGGCTTCGGCGGCGGCGGCCTTCCGACCGACCAGACGCTTTTCGAATTAGACCGATCGGAAGCCGCTCCCCGCACGACTGAGGCCCTCGAGATCATCTCGCAGCTCCTGAACTCGCCCGACCCTGTCACTTATAAGGGCCAGTTCTGGGACTACCACGGTCGTCAATTGCAGGTGGGGCCTTATCAGGAGAACCCCCAGTTCGCATTCGCCGGGTTGACAGGAACGCACAACTACCGACGTGCCGGAGAGAAGGGCTGGGCGGCGCTGAGCATCTACGTCACCCCGGCCGACAACGGTGACTACCCGCACGCACCCGACCTGCTAGGTCACGGCAAGGCCCTCGACGAGGGAGCAATTGCTGCTGGTCGCAGCGCGGAGGAAGCCCGCAAGAGTTGGCGCGTGACGCGCGAAGTGTACGTCTCTGACAACAAGAACCAGGCGATGGCAGAAATTCGCGAGGGCGTCAAACGCTCCTACGACTACCTCATGAACGTCGGGATGGGAGCGCTCATGAAGAAAGACGTCGAGATGCCCGACTCGGACCTGACGATGGAATGGATGATGGAGGAGACTCCCTGGATCATCGGCAGTCCTGAAGACTGCATCCGTAGCATCCACGAGCTCAGAGATCAGGTGGGTGACTTCGGCACACTGTTGATCAACGGTCGCGACTGGGTGACCACAGACCGCTGGAACCGCTCGCTCGAGCTCTTCGCTCGCTACGTCATGCCCCCATTCCAACGCTGGGAAAACCTCGCGCGACGAGAACGCCTCGTCAATGTCGCATATGGAAGGTAGGCAAAATAATGGGCTCATTAGACGGAAAGGTCGCATTCATCACCGGGGCCGCTCGAGGGCAGGGTCGAAGCCATGCCGTTCGGCTGGCCGCGGAGGGAGCCGACATCATCGCGGTCGACATCTGCGCGCCGGTTTCAACGATCGGCTACCAGACGGCCACACCCGAAGATCTCGCCGAGACAGTACGCCAGGTCGAAGCCCTCGACAGGAGGATCATCGCCTCGGAAGTGGACATCCGGGATCTCGCAGGGCTCACAGCTGCCGTGAACGCAGGTGTCGCTGAGTTAGGTCGGCTCGATATCGTGCTGGCCAATGCTGGCATCTTCTCTCCTGCCCTCACCATCGAGATGGACGAGGAGACGTGGTCGACCATGATCGATATCAACCTCACCGGAGCCTGGAAAACCGTACGGGCGACCGCGCCGTCGATGATCGCGGCAGGCAACGGCGGATCGATCGTCATCACCAGCTCCCTCGCCGCGATCACTGCCCACGAGAACATGGCTCACTATTCAGCATCCAAGGCCGGACTGGTTGGGTTCATGAAGGTGGTGGCGCGCGAGCTGGCACAGTACAGCATCCGGGTCAACTCGGTGCACCCGACCACGGTTGCGACCGACATGATTCTGCACGACCAGTTCTTCAAGCTGTTCCGGCCCGACCTCGAGAACCCGACGCGGGAAGACTTCGAGGTGGCTGGCATCACGCTGAACGCCCTGCCGGTCGCTGCTCTCGAGTCTTCTGATGTCACGGAGGCCGTGCTGTACCTCGTCGCCGACAGCGGACGGTACGTCACCGGATCGACTCTCGTCATCGACGCAGGCAGTTCACTCCTGACGGCAGGCTGAACATCGGGTGACCGAGGATTCGCCCTCGGTCACCCGATCAATCTTCCTCGGTCACACCGAGGAACGCTGCGAGCACCCGAGGATCGGCCGCCACTTCGCCGACCGGCCCTTCGAGCGAGATCTCGCCCTGGTCGAGAATGTAGGCCCGGTTGGCCACGCCAAACGCGGCGCTTGCGTTCTGTTCGACCATCAAGATGGAGAGTCCGCTCTCCGAGATCTGCCGAATCGCTTCGATCACCCGATCGACAAGAGCAGGCGAGAGACCCATAGAGGGCTCGTCAAGCAGCATCGTGTGTGGGTCGGACATCAGCGCACGGCCGAACGCCAGCATCTGCTGCTCTCCCCCGCTGAGTAACCCGGCGGGGGAATCGATGCGGTCGGCGAGGATGGGGAACATCTCGAGCACTGTCCCTCGTAGCTCCTTCACCCTCGCGCGATCCTTGACGGTGTAGGCGCCCAGCTTCAAATTCTCGTCGATGGTGAGAGGCGCAAAGATGCGCCGGCCCTCAGGCACCTGCACGAGCCCGAGCCGGGCTATCCGGTGAGCAGGCCGACCGGTGATATCGGTTCCCGACATGACGACTCGACCAGAGCTCGGAGGAACGAGGCCGCTGAGCGCCGCGAGAAGGGAGCTCTTGCCTGCACCGTTGGGGCCGACGACGACCACCACCTCGCCCTGATCTACGTAGAGGTCGACGTCGCGCACAGCGTGCACCTTGCCGTAGTGCACGTTCAAGCCGGTGATCTCAATCGCGCTCAATGGAGCCCCCCAGATAAGCTCGCTGCACGTCGGGCAGGGATGCGGTGGCGTGTGGTTCCCCCTCAGCGAGGAGTTTGCCGAAGTTGAGAACGACCAGATGGTCGGAGAGATTCAAGAGCATCCGCAGGTCGTGCTCGATGATCAGCATGCTGAGCCCTTCGGCGTGCAGTTCTTTCAAGACATTCGCGATGTCCGCACGTTCCGCATGATTCATCCCCGCGACAGGTTCGTCGAGAAGCAGCAGTTTCGGGCTGGTCGATAACGCACGAACGATCTCGACGCGTCGTTGGGTACCGTACGGCAGTGCGCCGGGTCGCTCGTTCTTCACATCGCTGAGGCCGAAGCGTTCAATGAGAGCCTCGCTGAAGGCATCCGGAGTAACGGCCCCCGCGCGGCTTTTCCTCCGCTTATGGCCGTGCTGCTCGGCAGCGAGTCTGATGTTGTCGCGAACGGTGAGATCCGGTATCAATCGGATGCCCTGGAACGTGCGCACCAAGCCGATTCGTCGCAGCTTGAAGGGCGGCACGTTCGCGATGTCTGTTCCGTCGAACGTGATCCTGCCGGATGTCAGTTTCGCCGTACGAGTGATTGCGTTGATGGTGGTGGTCTTGCCAGAGCCGTTCGGGCCGACCATGCCGCAAAGCTGGCCCGGTTCGACTGAAAAGCTCACGCCGTCAACGGCGCGAACGCCCCCATAGTGCACCTTGACGTCGTCGAGTACAAGAAGGCTCATGATGCTGGTGCCCCTGCCGTGGTCTCACGCGGTTTCTTGCGAAACGGCTTGCGGATGATCGAGAAGAGGTATTTCACGATGCCGACTAGTCCCTCGGGCTGGTACACGACGATGGCGAGCACGACGACCGCCTGAATGATCAGACTCAGGTTGCCCGCCTTGACCAAGTAAAGAGGGAGCGTGCCGACGAGGATCGCGCCCACGAGTGGGCCGGCCCAGATGATGGCACCACCCACCACGAGCACGGTCAGCGATGTGACGACCGTGCTGAAGCTGATGTCGTCGGGCCCGAATACGCCGGTGGTCGACACTTGCACGAAGCCTGCCAGAGCGCCGACGCCCGAGCTGGCCGCGAAAGCCATGGTCTGCTGCCGTGACACATTGACGCCCAACGATGCGGCAAGGAGTTCGTCATGGCGGAGCGCCGACGTCGCCCGTCCGAGAACGCCGCGCTGTGTCAGCCATACGATCAGCACGACAACCACGACGATGGCGATCATCGCCCCTTGGGGCAGAACTCGCCGAACACCGAACATGCCCTGCGCGCCCCCTGTGAAGGTCGCCCAGGAGAGCGCTAGTGACTGGATGAAGAGGGTGAAGGCTAACGTGGCCATGGCCAGGAATAGGTGACGTAGCCGATTCAGCACCGGTGAGATGACCAACGCAAAGACGAAACCGACGACGATGACGAGAGCCATCACGGCGACCCAGTTCCAACCCGCTTTCAGCAGGTTGGCGGTCACGTATCCACCGATGGCGTAGAAGCCCACAGTGGCGAACGAGAACACGCCGGCCCGAAGCGCGAGTTGCACGCTGTAGCCGAGTAGGGCCAGCACCGAGATGTTCCTGAGTAGGGGTGCATTTGCAGCCAGCCAGTCGATCATGCGCGCTGCCAGCCCTTACTCGAGATGCCCTGCGGGCGCACCAGCAGGAACAGGATGATCAGGGCGAACACAACGACGTCTCGCAGATCGGATACCCAGTACGCAGCAACGAAGGTCTCGACCAGCGCGAGGGCGACAGCTGCCGCGACGGTCGCGCCGATGCTTCCGACACCAGCGATGATGATGATCGCGAACGCTTTGAACAACAGCGCCTCACCCATGTGGGCCTCCACCGCATTGATCTGCACGGCGAGAAGAACTCCGGCTAGTCCCGCCATTGCTCCCGCACCGAACATGGTGAGGGCCGAGAGACGATCGGCTGAGACACCGACCAGCTTTGCCATGTCCCGATCGACAGAGAGCGCGCGAAGGGCCTGCCCCTGTCTGCCCCGCTTGATAAACCAGGCGACTGCGAATGAGAGAACCGCGGCGATCACGATGATCGCGATCTGGATGTTCGTGATCCGGATACCGAACACCGTGTAGCCCGAGACGACGAACAGGTCCTGCGAGAGTCCCTGGGGCTGGCCGCCCGTGAACTGCTCGGCGATGGCGATCAGCAGCGAGGAGGTGGCAACGGTCGCGATGACAGTCGTGAGGGTCTGCTGATTCCCATCGGACGTGCGGCGCCGGATCTGTCGGAACACCACCAGCTCCATTGCGAGCCCGATGAGCCCGCAGATGACCATGGCGATGACCAGCACCAGTAAAAAGGGAACGCCGGGAAGCTGTTCGGAGAGCAGCCATGCTGTCAGTGCGCCCACCATGAAAACGGTGCCGTGCGCGAGATTGAGGATGTTCAGGCCGGCCCACGAGATACTGAGACCGAGCGAGAACAAGGCGTAGATCGCTCCCAGCGACAGCCCATTGACTAGGTATTGCAACACGTCGTTTTTCCTTTCTTCGCGCACGGACGGGTCAGGAGTTCACTGCCCAGGAGCGAGCGTCTCTTTGCCGTCTTCCCACTGGATGACAACACCGGGCGTGTCTGCACTGCGGTCCTTGAACGTGATCGGGTCACCCTGGGCACCGGCGAAGCCACCTTTGCTGGCAACTTGCGCCATGCCGGAGACGATGTCTGCACGTGAGACTTTGCCCGAAGCGATAACGGCGGCCCGGATCAGGCCGAACGCGTCATAGGTCTCGGCGTTGAAAGTGGTGGGCTGCTTTCCGGTCGCCGCTTCGTAGGCCTTGGTGAAGTCGTTTCCCGAGGCGTAGGGCAGCTGGTCGGAGCCGACGAACGACGAGTAGTAGACGATGCCGTTGGACTGGTCAGGTGAGAGCGCCGCCAGGGCGTTTGCGCCGAGGGACGTGCCGCCGCCGATACCGCCCGTGAATCCGGCCCGCCGGAGTTGGGTGATGAGGGCGATATTCTGGGCACCGATGGCCTGGGTCTGAATGTAGTCGGGGTGGCCGGCGAGCAGGCGCGAGACCGCTGTCGTGAGGTCGGTCTCGGTCGATGAGCTCGAGACCGAGTCGGTGATCGAGATTCCGACGTCTCCGAACGCCTTGGGCATGACCTCTGTGGCTAGGGTCACAGAGGGTGCGTTGTCTGTCACGTAGAAGACTGCAGCCGTCTTTGCCTTGAGTTGCTTCGAGACGTACTCCGCGAGCTTGGGGTAGAAGTTGCCCTGCGGCGGCGTGATGCGCCAGATAGCGTCTCCAGTCTCTGTGATGCCGTCGGCGGCGGCTTGCACATTGATCATCGGTATGCCCGCATCTTGGGCGAGCGGTGCGATAGCGAGCGCCTCTTCAGAGAGAACGCCGAAGATGACGGCGTCGGTATTGTCGAGAATGGCATCGTTCATCAGCGACGACGCGGTCGCGGCACTTGAGGCGGTGTCTTTCACCGTGAGAGTGATCTGGTTGCCGTTGATTCCGCCCTTGGCGTTGAGTTCGTCGACCGTATACTTCGAGGCTTCTTCAATAGCCGTACCGAAGAATGCCGCCTTGCCGGTGATGTCTGCGAGCACGGTGATTTTGATGCCGGCGCCGGCGCTGGAGCCGGGCGCGGCCGGGTCCGCGCTGCACCCGGAGACGATCAGGGCGGTCGCTACACCTAGGCCGAGGATTCCCAGAGCCCGTCTGCGCGCTGGAGCCTTTGTTGAACTTCTTTGTTTCAAGACACTTCTCCTGTTCGAGTGGTTATGGAGTGAACCAGGAACATGTGTCAAGCGTCGATGAACCGACTTCCTTGGCAGCGTTCAGTGGTAACTGTCCACCAATGTAACAACAGAAAACACCGTTGTCGACCGTCGTCGACCGAAATATGCTCACAGTCGCAGCAATAAAACCTTGTACATCGTCGACTGGACCGATTAGATGTAGACCGTAGTCGACCGTAGTCGACGTCGTGGCCGATGAACTCAATGAGGAGAACACTGATGACCGAAATCACCCACCACCAGCGCATGGTGAACGGATTCCGCATGCACTATGTCACCGCCGGGTCGGGTTACCCGCTCGTGCTCCTGCACGGCTGGCCGCAGAGCTGGTACGAGTGGCGTCACATCATTCCCGCCCTTGCCGAAAAATACACTGTCATCGTTCCGGACCTGCGCGGGCTCGGCGATTCAGAAAAACCACAGACGGGCTTCGACAAGCGAACCATGGCCTCCGACGTAGCCGAGCTGGTCACTCAACTCGGCTACGACAAGATCGGCGTGGTCGGCCACGACTGGGGCGGATCGGTTGCGTTCTACCTTGCATACGACAACCGCGACCTGGTCGAGAGACTCTTCATCCTGGACATGATTCCGGGCCTCATTCGCGAGGGCGACAGCTTCGCGCTCCCGACGACGCTATTCATCAACCATATTTTCTTCCACGGTGGCAACCCAGACAACGCGACCGCCCTGGTCAGTCAGAACATCGATCAGTACATCCGCCGATTTCTGACCTCGCTAGACTTCAACTACAGCCCGGCCGTCTTCTCCCAGGAGGACATCGCAGAGTACGTACGCGTCAACTCCATCCCGGGTTCGATCCGCTCCGGGTTCCAGTGGTACGCAACGGGACTCCGAGAAGACACGGTGAACTACAAGAACGCAACTGACAAGCTCACCATCCCCGTACTCGCCTGGGGCGGTTCGCACTTCCTCGGCGACATCACCCCCGTGTGGGCAGAGGTGGCGCAGAACGTTACGGGGGGTGCCGTCGAAAACTGCGGGCACTTCGTGCCCGAAGAGAAGCCGGAGTTCGTCATCGACCAGGCCCTCGATTTCTTCGAGCCGCTCCTTTCGAATGACTGACGCTAAACCCTCTGCCGGATACTCGGGCCCGGTCATAGACACCTTCCTGCATACCCCATGGCTGGGCCGCGACGATCCGGCAGATCCTCGCGGTGACTCGGTCGACTGGCAGGGAGACACCCGTCTTCAGCGTGTGATGCGCACCTTCAGCCACACCACAACCGACGGCAGTCCCGCTCCGATGTTGGATGTCGGTCAGATTCTGGCCGAGATGGATGCGAGCGGGGTCACTCGCGCGCTTCTCCCGGCTAAGGTCTACTATCCTTCCTCCGACCGCGGTGTGCGCGCCGTGCACCGACAACTTGCCGAGCTGGCAAGCGCTTCGGGCGGGCGCCTGAAGACGGTGGCGACGATCGCTCCCCCGCAGCTGGGGTCCGGCACGTACTGGGACTTCATGCAGGGTGTGCGCACCGTGAAGCATGCCAAGGCGGAGTATGACGTTGTGGGTGTGCACATCACACCGTCACCTTGGGGGATGGGGCCGGACCACAAATGGTTCTACCCTGTCTATGCGGCCTGTGCGGAACTCGATCTGACACTCTTCGTGCATGTCGGGATGCCGGGTCCGCTTTGGCCTATGTCGCTCCAGAACCCCGAGCTCCTAGACGAAGTGGCACTCGCCTTTCCAGACCTGCGCATCGTGGCTCATCACATCGGGGACCCGTGGACCGACATTTCTGTGCGACTTGCAGCGCGGCATCCAAATTTTTACATCTGCACGTCAGCATGGTCGCCGAAACGATACCCGCAGGAACTTCTTGAGTTCATGGCAAGTAGTTGGCACAGCACCCCCGGTGCCTCAAAGGTCATTTTCGCCTCCGACTACCCTCTGATGGATATGACACGAACGGTGCGGGACGCCCGTATGCTGCCACTCACGGCTCAGCAACTCGGCCAGATCATGCACGATACGGCCGAGCGCCTGTTCTGGGGCGAGGGGAAATAGGGCGTGTCTCCCAATTGCGCGTCGAGCGAGCGAGGGTACGGTGGCGTAGAAGGACGTTCAGGTCTGGCTCATCGCCTGCAGAAGAGTCCGTAACAGAATGGAACATCGACGGCAGTGAAAACGACGACATCCGCACCAGAACCACGCAGGTCAGATAACAACTCCGCCGAGGGGACACTCTATGACAGACTCCGCGCACAGATAATCGGGGGAATAATCACCCCAGGTACCCAGCTGGTCGAGGGAGTTCTGGCGACGGAGTACGGCGTGAGCCGCAGCCCGGTCCGAGAGGCTCTGAGCAAACTCACCTACGACGGCCTGCTCGAGCGTCACGGTCGGGCGATGCGCGTACGGGTGCTGAAGGCCGAAGATGTGCTGGAGCTCTATGAAGTGCGCATCGCCCTTGAGCGGGCAGCAGCGCGGGCCGCGGCGGAGCGGCGCAGCGAACTCGACTTGGGTCGCATGACCATGCTCTTGCAAGAGATGCTCAATCTGCCCGAGGGCGAATCGGAGCGGCGGCCGAAGCTTGCTCACGCTTTCCATTTCGAGATTTGGCGCGCAAGCCACAACGCCACCCTCGAAGCGACGCTCGAGGCCGTGCACCTGCAGGTTCTCGGCCTCTCATCGACGACCCTGCACCATGAAGAGCGCTGGAAGGTATTCGTCGAGGAGAGCAGCGAGATTCTCGACGCCGTGAGACTGCGCGACAGTGTGCGCGCGGGCGACAGTGCCGAGAAACAGATGATCAGCGCCCGTGATTTCCGCGTGCAGCTGTACAGTATGTCTCCCGATTCACTGCCCGACAGGCACCCACTGGGCATGTAACCGCTCGGTTCGCTCGCACGCAGAAAGGCCCCGTGGGAAGAACAGCTAGCGCGCGCTCGGCCCCGTCACGTGATCGACCTCGGCTGCGATGACATCAAGCGCGTCACGCGCGGCGTCGAGGTGATTGTGCAGACGCAGAAAACCGTGGGTCATCCCGGGCCAAACGCTCAGGGTGGTCGGCACTCCGGCTGCTTCGAGGCGCTCCGCATAGCGGCGACCGTCGTCTGCCAGCACGTCATACTCGGCCACGACGACCAGCGAGCGAGGCAGCTCGGCGAGATCGTCTGAAATCAGTGGTACGACATCGGGGTCTGACCGTCCGTCGATACCGACATAGTGCCCGAAGAACCATTCCATGTCACCGCGAGTCAGCGGGTAGCCCGTTTTGAACTCACGGTAGCTTGGCGAATCAAGATCGCCACTGGTCACCGGGTACACGAGAATTTGGAGCGCCGCATCGATCTGGGAACCGAGCCGCCTGAGCGCGACAGTCACCAGATTGGCGCCGGCACTGTCGCCCGCCACAATGAGTGGCAGTCGCTCGGCGATCAAGGCCGAGGCGTTCAGCCCGGCGGGGCTGTCGCTGTCGTCGCCCGCGGCCCAGAGCAGAACGTCCTCGATGTCTTCGAGCCCCGCCGGGAACGGGTTCTCTGGGGCAAGGCGGTAATCGGGCAGTAACACTGCGCACCCGGTTCGCGCCCCCAGTTCACGACCGAGAGTATCGAAGTCATCGATGCCGCCGACGACCCATCCCCCGCCGTGCGCGTACACCAGAATCCCGCGCACAACACCCGACGGAATAAGCAGGCGGGCATTGATGCTGGTGTCAGACCGGGATGGGATGTGGATGTCGTGCACCTGCGCCATCTCCGGCCCCGGGCCGAGAGCCGCCCGGCCTCGCGCAACCATCGCACGAGCATCGTCGACGTCGCCGCCGCTGAGGCCCGGTTTGCCGGCCTGGTTCGCGATCATCGTTTTAAGAAACGGATGAAGCGGCATGATGTTCTCCTACTCGGCGATGTCGATCCAGACAGTCTTCGTCTCGAGGTATTCCTCGACGTGCTCTGTTCCGCCCTCTTTGCCATAGCCGCTCATCTTGAAGCCGCCGAACGGAACAGCAGGATCGAGTGCATGGTAGGTGTTGATCCACACCGTACCCGCCTGGAGCGCGTTCGCGGTGCGGTGGGCCTTACCGACGTTCTCGGTGAACACACCGGCCGAAAGCCCGTAAGGTGTTGAGTTCGCACGGTGCACAGCCTCGCCCAGCTCGTCGAAGGGCATGGCAGAGATGACGGGCCCGAAAATCTCCTCGCGCACCATCTTCATGTCGTCGTGTGCGTCGGCGAACACCGTCGGAGCCATGAAGAAGCCTGCGCCGAGGGAACCCTCCTGCAGCCGCTTGGCTCCCGCGACCGCCCGGGCACCTTGCGAGAGACCGCTATCGACGTACGACAGCACCTTTTCAAGCTGCCGCGCGCTTACCACCGGGCCGATCTCGGTGTCGGGATCTGTGCCGTCTCCGACGCGCAACTTCCGCGCAAAGTCCCCCAGCCGTTCGACGAACTCGTCATGGATGGAGCGCTCGACGAACAGTCGCGAACCGGCGATGCAGATTTGGCCTGAGTTGGCGAATGCTGCGAGGCCCACCCGGGGCACGGCCTTATCGAGGTCGGCATCCGCGCAGACGATGATCGGTGATTTTCCGCCGAGTTCCAGCGACACTCGCTTGACGTTCTCGGCCGAGGCGCGAAGGATGCTCTGGCCCGTCGCCGTCGACCCGGTGAAGGCGATCTTGTCGACATCGTGGTGGGCCGCAAGTGGAGCGCCGGCCTCCACTCCGTTGCCGGTCACGACGTTGACCACGCCGGCAGGTACGCCCGCTTCTTCCATGATCCGCGCGATCATCAGCGGACTGAGGGGCGCCTCTTCAGACGGTTTCAAAATGATCGTGCAGCCGGTCGCGAGGGCCGGACCGATCTTCCAGACGGATGCAGCGATCGGCGCGTTCCACGGAATGATCGCGCCGACCACGCCGACTGGCTCTTTGCGCGTGAAGCTGTGGAACTCCCCCGGCAGCGAGTTCGAGATCGTTCGTCCGTCGAGCGTGGTCGCGAGTCCCGCGTAATACCGGAGCATCCCGGTCACTCGACCGCGGTCGGCCCGCGCGCGGGTCAGGGGCTTACCCATGTCGAGGGTGTCGCAGAGCGTGAGCTCGTCCCAGTGATCGTCGAACAGGTCGGCGATGGTGAGCAGCAGACGCTGTCGAGCCGCGGGTCGGAATCCGGCCCACTCACCACTGAACGCACGGCGTGCAGCGGTTACCGCAAGGTTCACGTCGGCGGCAGCGCTGCGAGGAACAGTTGCCAGAATCGCCCCCGTGGCGGGGTTGACCGTGGTCATCGACTCCCCCGAAATGGAATCCACCCACTGGCCGTCGATGTACATCTTCTGGTGCCGGCCGTCTAGCGTCAGCAGTCCGGTGGTTTGTGTCTCGAATGACGTTGTCATCTCACTCCTTCGCGTGCGACAGGTTCCGAGGCCCTCTGCAGAACGGCTTCGATCTGCTTCTCGTCATATCCCAGCTCTTCCAGTATGTGCTTGGAGTCGGCCCCGAGCGCAGGAGGCGACGCTTGGCGAAACGAGCGGGTGCCGTTATAGGAAATCGGGTGATCGACTAGCCGGAACTCGGGAATGTCTTCATGCGGCCAGGGGCGGATCATCTTCAATGCCTCGACTTGGGGATCGACAACGACCTGGTCGATTGTTCGCACTCCGGAGCAGGGCAGACCGGTATCGGTGAGCATCCGTTCCCACTCCGCGGCGGTACGTGTGCGCAGAACCGCTCCCAGCGTGGCACTCAATTCATCCCGCAGAGCGACCCGCTGGGCATTCGTACGGTATCGCGGGTCGGCAGAAGTTTCGGGTAGCCCGAGCGCGGCACACAGTCTGACGAAGAGGCTGTCATTGAGCGCCGCGATGAAGATGAAGCCGTCTTTGGTGGGAAAACCCTCGTACGGTGCCATCTGGGCGTGCCGCGATCCCTGCGGGCTCGGGATCACGCCTCCGGCGAAGTAGTTCGAGGCGAAGTACCCCATCCAGGCGACACCCGTCTCCATCAGACTGGTTTCGACCAGCTGGGCGGTACCGGTGGCGTCGCGCTGGCGCAGCGCTGCCAGAACACCGAGCGCGGCCCACATCCCGGTACCCTGGTCGATGATCGACGGCCCGACACGGCTTGGCAGGCCTCCCGGTTCCCCGTTGATGCTCATGACGCCAGAAGCCGCCTGCACGATGGTGTCGTAACCCGGGCGGTCTCGGTCGGGGCCGGTGCTGCCGAATCCGCTGATCGAACAGTAGACGATGTCCGGATTGATGGCCTTGATGTCTTCGAAGCCCAGGCCTCTTTTCGCCAAGCTGCCCGTGCGGTTCGATTCCACGAACACGTCGGCCTCGGCCGCCAGGTCGCGGATGGCTTGGGCACCGGGCTCCGTGTTGATATCGACGGCCAGGCTCTCTTTGTTGCGGTTCAGAGCCAGGAACAGGGCGCTGTGTTCACCCCAGGTCGGCGGGGTCCACTGGCGGGTGTCGTCTCCGAACCCGGGTCGCTCCACCTTGATGATCCGCGCACCCAGATCTCCGAGCACCATGGTGCCATAGGGACCAGCGAGATTCCGGGTGAGATCGAGCACAGTGACCCCGGACAATGGTGATGTCATATCAGCTCCCGAGCCGGTTGGTGCCCGTCACGGGCGGCGGGGGAGAACGACGGACAATGCCCGGTTCACCGACGTCGACAACGACGGATAGAAGTAGTGAGAAAAAGCATATCAGCTCTCGTCGACCGTAGTCGACAATAGTCGACACAAGCGATACCCTGGCAATGCGAAATGACGATCTTCGAGGGAGAGGAGTGGCGATGACAACAACCCTCTCCGAGAGCGGCGTCCTTGATCTCTTCGACCGTCTGATTGAAGAAGGCGTAGAGATCAGGCCGCTGGTGGGACAGGTGGCCGCCTTCGTACAGGGGCGGCTCGGCGTGGTTCTTTCCGACGGCACCGCCGTCTCGGGTGATGCGTTGGGGCACGTCAGCGACCAGGGCATGCCTCCGGATGCGCTCGTGCGCCAGAGTGGGCGACGCGACATCGTCTGGGTGGACAGAGATTCCGGGCCGCTCGAGGAGAGCGACTTTCTGCTCCGGCGGCTCGCCGTTGCCGTTCAGGTGCTCGATCGACGTGAGGATCTTCACACGCGCGTCGCCTCTCCGGTCGAGCTCCTCTTGCAATCCCGAATCTCGCAACCGATGTTGGTCGAGACCCTGCGCCGGCTGAGGCTGCGAGCGACCGACCGGATCGCCGTCTACGTCGCGGAGGGATCGGACCGGGCTTGGGAGGAGTTTCGCCGAGAACACATTCCATTCGGTCTTGTCGCGGCGGCCGACTACGCGGGGCGTCACGTCGCCCTCCTGCGCTCCGGCTCTGAGATCGATGACGATTCGGTCACGCCCCCGGCCGGGCTCCGCGTCGCCCTCAGCACCGACAGACTTGCACGCGAAGGCAACCGGGCGTTCCGAGAGGCCGTCGCCGCCCTCCGTCTCGCTCGACCGCTCGCAATCCACGGGCGGCCGCGCGGACTCCTGGTGCGGTGCTCCGAGCTCGGGGCCCTCCACGCGCTGTCGGAACTGAGCCGGTCGGACATCGACGGCATCGCCGATGTCGCTGTCCTCGAAACGCTTGCTCGCCGACACGGCCCCATTGTTCTCGAAGCCCTAGAGGCCTACGCATCGACCCAGTCCCAGCGTGAGGCGGCTGCGCTCTTACACGTGCACCACAACTCGATTGCGCACTGGGTCAGACGCGCTGAGGATGCGCTGCACTGCCGGCTAACAGCCCCCTACCAGCGCACCCGGCTCCTGATTGCGCTGATGCTCCTCCGGATGCGCGATTCCGCACACCCAGGCCGGCCGGCCGGACCGACCGCGGACGTCCGGTTGTGAACGAACCATTCCGGACCCGAGGTCGCCTCCGGTCTCCAAATGGCCAAAACGTCGAGCTATCGTGCTCCAACTGGCGGGCACAGGCATGAGAGAGCTCTTGGATACTGGAGGCAGGACAGAGCCTCCCGAAACACACGAATCACCCCACCGCGACGAAGGAGTCACGACAATGAAACAAGCCCCGCAGGTCGATGCGATTGTGATCGGCGCCGGATTCAGCGGGTTGTACCTCATCCGCAAGCTGCGCGACGAGCTCGGACTGAACGTGAAAGTGTTCGAACGAGGAACCGGTGTCGGCGGAACGTGGTTCTGGAACCGCTACCCTGGCGCACGCTGCGATGTCGAGTCGGTCTTCTACAGCTATTCATTTGACGAGCAGCTGCAGCAGGACTGGGTTTGGACGGAGCGTTACCCCGCGCAGGAAGAGATTCTGCGCTACATCAACCACGTTGCCGACCGCTTCGACCTGCGCCGCAGCATCGAGTTCGAGACGACCGTGGTCTCCTGCGAGTACGACGAAGACAAAAACCTCTGGACCGCCGAGACCGACACGGGCGATCGCACCTCGGCACCGTACCTGATCTCAGCGGTCGGCTGTCTCTCGGTCCCGCTCACCCCGGAGTTTCCCGGGCTGGAGTCGTTCGGCGGGCATGTGTACCACACCGGTGCGTGGCCGACCGAGGGCGCCGACGTGACCGGGCTGCGGGTCGGCGTGATCGGCACCGGTTCGTCCGGCATCCAGGTCATCCCTGAGCTCGCGCGCCAGGCCGCCGAGCTGACAGTGTTCCAGCGAACCGCCACTTTCACGGTGCCCGCCAGGAATCGGCCGCTGACCGACGACGAACGCACTCAGACGAAGAGCATCTACGCCGACATCCGCGAAGCCGCCCGCTACTCCGGAACCGGGCATCTGCTCGACCAGCCGATCGGATCAGGCCAGGAAGTCGACCGCACGATGGCGAAGATCGAGCTCGAGCGGCGCTGGTGGCGGGGCGGCATCACGGTGCCGGCGACGTTCAACGACACAACCGTGAACCTCGACTCCAATGAGTTCATCTCCGAGTTTGTGCGTGAGAAGATCCGTTCGATAGTGACCGATCCCGAGGTGGCCCGCCTCCTCGAACCGCACGATTATGCGATCGGAACCAAGCGGATCGTGCTTGATGCTGGCTACTACGACACCTATAACCGCGAGAACGTGACGCTCGTATCGACCCGGGCAAATCCCATCGAGCACTTCACCCCTACGGGTATCGTCGTGGGCGGCGTCGAACATCCTCTTGACGTGATTGTGCTCGCTACTGGCTACGACGCGATGACGGGCGCATTGAACCGCATCCGCATTCAGGGCCGCGACGGCGTGTTACTGCGCGAGAAATGGGCAGCGGGTCCGACGACTTACCTCGGCGTCGCCACGCACAGTTTCCCCAATTTCTTCACGGTGACCGGACCCGGCAGCCCCTCCGTGCTGTCGAATATGATCGCCTCGATCGAACAACACGTTGAGTGGATCGCGGCGTACGTCGATCATCTCCGCAGCAACGGCATCCGCTGCACAGAACCGTCGGCGAACGCCGAGCAGAACTGGGTCGAACACGTCAACACACTCGCGAACGCCACCCTCTTACCGAAGGCAGCGTCGTGGTACATGGGCGCGAACGTTCCTGGTAAACCCCGGGTTTTCATGCCTTACCTCGGCGGCGTGGGAACCTATCGACGCATCTGCGACGAGGTGGCCGCGAACAACTACATGGGCTTCGTGCATGATTCGGCCGAGACGACCGTGCTGCCCGCGTTGATCAGAACGACGTGATCACCGAGCGGATGATGCCTCCGCGTTCCAGCTGAGCGTATGCCTCGTCGATCTCGCCTAGCGTTATCTCCTGGGACACGAGGTCGTCGAGGTTAAGGCGCCCCTGCAGATACAGTTCCGCGTACATCGGAATGTCTTTCTTGAGGTTGGTCGAACCCATGTGCACCCCGGTCACCGAGGAGTGGGCTCGAAGCATCTCGAGCGAGGAGCCCATCTGCACGCTTGCGCCGGGCTTAGCCAGACCGACGAAGTACGCTCCGCCGCCAGTTCCGACCATGTCGAGAGCCTGAGCCTGGGTCTGTTCGAGGCCGATGACCTCGAATACGTGCGTGGCCCCGCCGCCGGTGAGTGCGCGAACGACCTGCACAGCGTCGGTCTCGCGGGAGTTGATCGTCTCTGTCGCACCGAAGCGCTTCGCCACCTCGAGCTTGGTGTCGTCAATGTCGATTGCGATGATCTGCAAGGCACCCGCGAGGCGTGCGCCACTAATCGTATTCAGGCCCACGCCCCCGGTGCCGATGACTACGACGGTGTCGCCAACCCGTACTGCGGCGCTGTTGATAGCGGCTCCGGCACCGGTGACGGTACCGCAGCCGAGAAGGCTCGCTTGAGCGAATGGAATCAACCGGTTCACGACGGCGAGTTGGTTCTCGTGCACCAGCACCGACTCCGCAAAACCGCCGATCCCATAAGCCTGGTTCAGCGCCTCGCCGTCCATGCTCAAACGCGGAGGTTGATTTGCTCGACGCAACGTCGCCTGCTTGTTCGGGCAGGCGTAGCTGCGACCCGAGGTACAGACCACGCACACTCCGCAAAACTGGATCAGACAGGCGACAACGTGATCTCCCGGCACCATCGTGGTCACTTCGGGACCGACAGCCTTCACAATCCCGGCCACCTCATGCCCGAAGACCGCGGGCATGGGTACGCCGAAGTCAGCTGAGACCAGGTGCATATCGCTGTGGCACAGGCCGGACGCCCGTACTTCCACAGCCACTTCGCGCCCGATCGGAGTGGCGATCGAGACGTCTCGAACGGTAAATCCTTTACCAGTGCCCAGCGAAACCGAAGCCCTCATTACACTTTCCAGCCTTCCTTATTACGGGGCATGCTCTGCGCTGCTCCGACAACCATGACGAATGGGAAGGGCGACGCGATCGCCCTTCCCATTCGTACCGAGCTGCTAGACCCGGGCACCGTCCAGGAACTCAGCCGATGCGCGAACCACATCGGGGCCGAAGGTGCCCTGCGTGATGGCGCTTGCGCCGCCATCGATGGGAATAACGGTACCTGTGACGTAGCGAGCCAGGTCGCTCGCCAAGAACACCGCTACATCGGCGATGTCCTCCGGCTCACCGACGCGGCCGAGCGGAATTTTCGGACCAAGTTCTTGAGACAGGTACGCCAGGAACTCTGTGGCGTCCTCGCGAGGCACACCGAACGCATTCGCCATGATCGGGGTCATGATCGTGCCAGGAGCGATGGCGTTCGAGCGGATGCCCAGCGGGGCGAACTCTGCCGCCGCTTGCCGTACGAGACCGATGACCGCGTGTTTGGCGGCCGTGTACGCCGCTCCCGCCCATGCGCCCTGCAGACCGGCGACGCTCGACGTCGAAATGATCACGCCGCCCCCGCCCTGCTTTTGGAACTGCTGGCTTGCGTACTTGTGCCCGAGGGCGACGGAGCGCGTAAGAAGAGCGAGGGTGCGATCGAAGCCATCGGCATTCAACTCCGCCATCGCGGACGTGTCACCTTGGTTGCCTGCGTTATTGAACATGATGTCGAGCCGGCCGAATTTTTCGACCGCCACCGTAATGATGTTGGCGATCGCCGCCTCATCCGTCACATCGGTGTGTACGAAGATCGCAGCATCCCCGAGCTCCTCGGCGATGCGAGCGCCCTGCTCGTCGGAGATGTCGCCGATCGCAACCCGGGCGCCTTCGGCCACGAAGCGCTGTACGCTTGCCAGGCCGATGCCGCTCGCGCCACCGGTGATGACGGCGACGTTGCCGTTGAGTAGTCCGGTCATCGGATCGTCCTAGACCGTGCGGTAGTGGTCGATGATGAACGGAGCGACCTCGACGACGTTATTGTGGTCGACGAGGGCATGTTGCTGGGCCACGTGGATGTCGAGCATCGCCCGGCCGAGCGTCGACCCCTGACGGACGCTGTTGGTGCCACCCCAGTAGTAGGCGAACTCCACGACCTCACGCACAACGTTATGAATGAGGTTGGCCGTCTGGCGGAGGCGCGAACGATCAAAGTCATCCATGCCCTCTCCCGATTCGATCTTGCTACGGGCGTTCTCGATGTTCTCGATCATCAGCGCTCGCGCCGCGGCAAGCTGGGCCTCTTTATACGCGAAGTCATGAAGGAAAATCTGCTGATCGATCACCGGCAGATGCGGTGGGCGCTGCTTGCCCTGGTCGGCGACCGCGACGATGTCTTCGAGGGCGCGTTTCGCGATGCCGCAGGCGACCGCAGAGTGGTACGTGACCGCAGTCCCGACGAAGTCCATTCGGCCGCCGGCACCTCCACGAAGAGGAACGTACGCAGCGGGGCTGAAGACGTACTGCGAGGGAACGAACACATCGTTCACCTCGAAGTCGACACTGCCGCTGCCTTGCAGACCAATGACGTCCCAACCGCCTGTGACGGTCGCCTGCTCGCGCGGAACGATGGCTGTGACGACCTCGGTCATGTTGGTGCCGTCGACGAAGCCGCCCGCGGCAAAATACGATGCATGCAGCACGCCGCTTCCGAACCGGTACTTACCGGTGAGGCGATAGCCGCCCTCAACCGGAGTGGCGATACCGCCGGGTGCAGCGAAGCCGGCGGCAGTGGCACGCGACTCGCCGTCGACGTACATCTCGCGCACGGCGTCATCACCAAGGCCCACACTTGAATATCCGGCAAAGCCGGAGAGGGTCATGAACGACCAGCCGGTCGAGCCATCGTGGCGGGCGACTTCTTCGTAAACCTCGAAGCGCTTTTTCATGGGGATGTCTTCACCGCCGAGTTCGGCGGGGATGTCGATCCAGAAAAGCTCGGTCTCGCGAAAAGCCTCAATGACTTTTTCGCTGATTTGGCCGATCTCCTGAGTCGTGTCGGCCTCGGCGCGGATCAGGTCGCCAAGCGAACGGGCGCGGTCGAGGGGATCGCCGAGGCGCTCCTGAACCGAGACGGACGGGCTTTCCAGTGTTGACATTCATGGCTCCACTTCATCGGGGTGTCGCAGGCGCCATCGCTTGCGGTTTGAACCAACTTCTCATAGGCGCGAGTTGGTGTCAAGAAATTAGTCGACCTTGGTCGACTAAAGTCGACGATAGTCTTCTTGCTGGTGACCGAAAGGAGACGCAGGTGGAACGCTTGAACGGAAAGAGTGCTGTTATCACGGGCGGTGCCGCCGGCATCGGTCTCGCTATCGCCCAGTTGTTCGTCGCTGAGGGGGCGTGGGTGACGATCGTGGATCGCACGCAGCGCGATATCGATCGCGCCTTGGTCCAGTTGCGCGAAATCGGTGCCGATTCCCATGGCCGAACGGTGGGAGTGGTGGCAGATGTCTCCGTCGAGGAGGAAACCCACCACTACGTCGCCGCCGCCTTCAAGGCCTTTGGCCGTATCGATGTGCTCGTGAACAATGCAGGCACGGTGGGAACAGTGGCCTCCATCATCGACACCGATCTCGCCCAGTTCCGCCGGGTGCTCGATGTCAATGTCGACGGGGTGCTGCTCGGCCTGAAGTACGTTCTGCCTGTGATGTTCGCCCAAAAAGCTGGGAGCATCATCAACATGGGCTCTGTGGCCTCCTTCGCAGGAACCGCAGGCCTCGCCGGTTATGTCACCTCGAAGCACGCTCTCGTCGGTTTGACGAAGACTGCCGCTCTGGAAGCAGCGCCGCACGGAGTGCGGGTGAATTCCGTGCATCCCACGGCGGTCGACACACAGATGATGCGAAACATCGAAGCCGGTCTCTCGGATGATCCCGAGGCTCTGCGCGCTCGCATGGAGAGCCAGATTCCGCTCGGTCGCTACGCTAAGTCGCAGGATGTCGCGCTTCTGACCTTGTTCCTCGCATCCGACGAGAGCACCCAGATCACCGGAGCGCAATACCGCATCGACGGAGGGCGCGGCGCCTCCTCCTGACGATGCGGCTCGATGAAGGCTGCGCTTCTGCGTCAGAAGTTCGACGCGTCGAAGTCGAGCCCGAGCGCCCGCACCTTGCGGTAGAGCGTCGAGCGCGCAATGCCGAGCGATTCCGCAGCACGAACCATGTTGCCGCTCTGGTCGCGAACAGCGCGGAGGATGGCTTCCGCCTCGGCCTTCTCTAGGCCGACCAGGGCACGTCGAGCGGCCAGCGATACGACCTCCGGGGGAAGCTCTGCGGTGTCGACGCGCGACGAATCGGTCAGCGAGAGAACACGCCCCACGAAGTAGTTCAGCGAATGGACGTTTGCCGGCCAGTCCAGCCGAGATAGCGCCCTCAACGCGTCGGGCGACCAGACCACCTCGCTCCGCGGATCGTTGAAGCGCTTCAACCATCGTGCACTGAGCACCGAGACCAGTGCCGACAAATCGGGCAGACGATCGCTGATCGAAGGCACGCGCACAGCAGCGACGAAGTGGGCACGCAGACTGGCAGGGATGGCCGACTCTTCTCCTGTAAACGTCCCGACAATCCGGAGATCGGGAGCCTCCTCCTCAAGGATCCGGGCAAGACTCTCGGCCGCTTCTGAGGACAGGCGTTCCAGGTGCTTGAGGATGATTCGTCTTGACGAAGACCAGTCGGGCGTCGAACCGTAGAACCAATCGCGCACAGAGAGTGTTCCGAGGGTGCCCGTTTCGACGACCCGGCATAAACCGCCAGCATTGATGCTACGCGCAACGGTCGACTTGCCGACGCCCGCCTCCCCCGTCAGGATGATCGAGCGCCCTGCCGCTGCCCGAATCTCGCGCTCCATCTCGCGCCACCGCGGCGAAGTGCCCTCCAGACCGGGCAGGCCGATCACCCGACGGGGGCCCTCCGGCTTTCGAGTCATCGGGCGGGGCATGCGGATGAGCACACCCACCGTTCGACCATCATCGTCAATCGGTGAGCACTGCCAGGTGAAAGTACTCCCGTCGGGCCGGCTCACGGTCGTGACGGTTGGCGACCTCCCATACTTCACCTTTGACGCCGACTCCCACAGAGTCGCTTGATCGACGCGATCGAACAGCCGCGCGGCCGCAGCGTTCATCATGATCGTCTGCTCGTTGAGCGCGATGACTGCGTGCCTCGAGTCCCGATTCTCCCGCATGTAGCGCGCTAGGATGATCCGCTCGATCTCGGAAGCCTCTTCGAGGAACTCATTCTCGATGCTACGTACCAACTCCGTGACCCAGTTGAGGGCGATGGCGCTGGTCTGCAAAAAGGAGTTGGTCAGGTGCAGACTGCCGAGCACGGCACGGGTCACGGGATGCCGAATCACCATGCCTGACGAGGTGATGTCGGTGAACAGCTCGGAGAAATGCTCTGGACCCCGAACGATTGCGGGCCGACGACTCACCAGAGTCATCGCACTGGTGGTGCCTATTGCACTCTCTGCAGCGCAGAACCCCGGCAAGAGACTGCTCTCGTGCAATCGGGTCAGCAGTTGTCCGTCACCAGCCCACTGGCGGATGATGATGCCGTCAGGGTCGGTGAGCGAAAGGCATCCGGCGCTGCGGTCGAGTTCAGCGGCGCTCGCGGCGGCGACCCGGCCGGCCAACCGCGCCAGACGCCCGTCTTCGTCGGCATCCCTGCTCGCCCGGTAGGGGTGTCCCCCTACCGGGCGGAGCCCGAGGCCGAGCGACCGCTGCCACGAATCGAGCACCGACGAACTGAGCTCAATGCCGCTGCTCGCGAGAGGCTGCCGGCGGCTCTCGATGAGCTCGAACAGGCCGTCACGGACATCGACACTTACAGTTGGTTTCATGTCTTCCTCAACATTGAGCAGACCTTACGATTTGACACCCTACATCGAACGCAGAACTGGCAGAACCTCTGAGGAAAAGAGTTCGAAGCTCTCGTGCGCCTTGTCACCGAACAAACCGCCGTACTGGAACACCATGATCGGCTCATATTCGCCCACTATCGACTTGCGTTCGATGTGCTTCTCGATCATCTGCTCGGGCGTTCCCCAAATCTGACCGTTGACGTAAAGATCAACGACGGCGTCCATGCCCATCGACTCGATGGCGTCCTTCGCCGCAGCGTACGAACCGTAGCCGGCAGTCTTCTCGAAGTGCTTGCCGCCGAATTCGTAGTGTTCCACGCAGGTCATGTAGTAGTTGCTGATCGCCTCGCGAGCAACGCTGGCAGCCTCATCTGCATCGCGGTGGCAATACGTGAGGTCGACCATCAGGATGGGCGGCGCCTCTTCGTCGTTCGAAGTGCGAAAGGCCTCCCGATACTGCTCGATCATCGGCAGGTGCATCGACTCGACAGGGCCCTGCACGAAGGCCATCATTGCGATACCGAGGCGGCCGACAGCCACGGCGGAATCCGGGCTCATCGCCACCCCGCTCATACGGCCCTTGAACGTTGCAGTGGGCTTCGGGTGCACTTCCACTCGTGCCTGCTTGTAGTACTTGCCGTCATTCTCGACGTAACCCGCTTCGAGGCCGCGCAAAACCATCTCTGCTGACTCGTCGAAACGTTCTCTCGACTCACCCATCGGAACGCCGAACCCCTCGAATTCGCGGCGGGCGAGGCCGCGGCCCATGCCGAAGATCAGGCGTCCGTCGGCGAGGTTGTCGAGCAGTGAGATCTTTTCTACCACCCGCAACGGGTCGTTCCAGGGCAGGATGACCGCGCTGGTCTGCATCTTGATCTTCGAGGTGCGCGCTGCGAGATACGACAGGAACTGGGTGTTGTCAGGGCACATCGAGTAGCCGGGATCGAAGTGGTGCTCGACGCATCCGACGCTCTCGTACTCATGGGAGTCCGCCGCGATCGAGAGCCGGAAGGCGTCTTCGAAGACATCCCAGTCTGGACGAGCGTTGTTGTAATTCTGCATAATGTTGCTGATATGGACTTTCATGCCATCTCCTTCGATGAACGGGGTGTGGCCAGTATCAAGCGGCTCCATTCGCCGAGGTTGTCCCAATACGCAACAATGGCCGGTCTACTGCGTGCGCTCGGCCCGAGGAACAGCGGCACGCGCGCGCATACGCCTACTGTGTTGCCATGACTGACTCACAGACAGAACCACACGACCTGGCCGACACGGTGGCAGTCGTCACCGGCGGCGCCTCCGGCATCGGGTGGGCTACGGCACTCCTGCTCGAACGTCGGGGCGCGTCGGTCGTCATCGCCGACATCGACGTCGAAGCCGCCGAGCGAGCCGCCCTCACGGGGCACCGGATGATCGCCCAGCACCTCGACGTCACCGATCCCGTTTCGGCAGAACGAATGGTCGACGCCACGCTGGCCCGCTACGGCCGCATCGACATCGCGGTCAACAATGCGGGCGTCGGCGCACCTGAAAAGTACGACACGGCCGAGACACCGCTTGAGGTCTGGAACCGCGTCACCGCTACCAATCTCGACGGCGTCTTTCACTGCATGCGCGCCCAGATCCCCGCGATGCTGGCCGGCGGCGGCGGATCCATCGTCAACATCTCCTCGGTGATGGGCTCCGTCGGCACACGGGGCGCCGCCGCGTATGTGGCGGCCAAACACGGTGTTGTGGGGCTCACCAAGGCCGCTGCGGCGGAGTACGCAGCTCAGGGCATCCGGGTGAATTCCGTCGGGCCAGGCTTCATCGACACACCCCTGATTGCTTACCAAGACCCCGCGACGCGCAGCCGGATCGCGGCAGCGCATCCGGTCGGACGTCTCGGCACAGCCGAGGAGGTGGCCGAGGTTGTCGGGTTCCTCGCCTCGCCGTCAGCATCATTCGTGACCGGCGCGTACTACCTGGTCGATGGCGGGTACACGGCCGTGTGAGCGCCGTTCGCATCAGGTGTAGTCGTAAAACCCCTTGCCGCTCTTGCGGCCAGTGTGTCCGGCCTCGACCATGCGCGAAAGCAGCGGCGGCGAGGTGAACTGCGCCTCGCCGTACTCGGTGAACAGCACGTCGGCGATCGACTTGACCGTGTCGAGACCAACGAGGTCCAACAGGGTCAGCGGCCCCATCGGGTGCGCACAACCCTGCACCATGCCCTGGTCGATATCTTCTTTTGTAGCGTGACCGCCGTCGAGCATCCGCACTGCAGATAGCAGGTACGGCACGAGGAGGGCGTTGACGACGAAGCCTGCCCTGTCTTGCGCGTGGATGAACGACTTGCCGAGCGATTCCGTGGTGAATGCTTCGACGACGGCAAGGGTTTCGGCGCTGGTGGAGAGCGAAGGGATGAGCTCGACCAGAACCTGTACCGGCACCGGGTTGAAGAAGTGCATGCCCAGAACCCGGTCGGGGCGCTTCGTCGCGGCGGCGATCCGCGCGATCGGAATCGACGAGGTGTTCGAGGCCAGGATGGCGGCCGGGTTGATCACCGCCTCATCGAGGGCCCGGAAGATCGAGAGCTTTGCTTGCTCGTTCTCTGTGGCGGCCTCGATGACGATGTCGCGGTCGGCGAGGGCCGAGTAGTCGGTGGTCGCGGTGAGGCGGCCCAGAAGCGCGTCGGCAGCCGAACGATCGAGCTTGCCACGACTCACCGCGCGGTCGACGGAGGAAGTCACGCGCGCGAGCCCGGCCTCGACGGCCGACTCGTTGTACTCCACCGCGACCACGTCAAGCCCAGCCTTGGCGCACACTTCGGCGATACCACTGCCCATGAGTCCCAAACCCACGACCCCGACTTTCGAAATAGACGTCATTTTTTTCCTCTTTTCTGGTTGGGGTCGCGAGAAGGCGACCCGTGAAATCTGAAATGAAACGTCTTACTCGACGATAGAGCCGGCGGCGGCGCGGTCACGCTCGGCGACAAGCGCTGCGAACTGGAGGATCTTCTGGCACTGCTTGTACGACGCGTCGTCTTGCATCTTGCCGTCGACCATGAACGCACCGGCACCGCCGACGAGCGTATCGACGACCTTTTGGGCCCAAGCGACCTGTGCCGGGTCAGGGGTGAATACCTTGCGCGCTACGTCGATCTGTTTGGGGTGCAGGCTCCACGCTCCGACGCAGCCCATGATGTAAGCGTTTCGGAACTGGTCTTCGCAGGCCACAACATCGGCGATGTCGCCGAACGGGCCGTAGTAAGGCTGGATGCCCGCCAGGCGGCAGGCATCCACCATCCGTGCGACCGTGTAGTGCCACAGATCCTGCTGAGCAACGGCCCGCGGCGCGGTGTATTGACGGTCGGTCGGATCGGCGCGCACGAGATAGCCCGGGTGCCCTCCGCCCACGTTGGTGGTCTTCATCTCGCGGTCGGCCGCCAGGTCGGCGGGACCGAGCGAGACGCCCTGCAATCGGGGGCTTGAGATGCAGATCTCCTCCACGTTCGCGACTCCTCGCGCCGTCTCGAGTATGGCGTGCACCAAAATGGGGTGGGTGAGGCCCGCCTTCGCTTCGAGCTGTGCGAGGACGCGGTCGACGAACAGAATGTCCTCGGCTCCCTGCACCTTCGGAATCATCAAGACGTCAATCCGGTCGCCGGCCTCTAAAATCAGCTCGGTGAGGTCGTCCAGTATCCACGGCGAATCGAGTGCATTGATTC
The DNA here is from genome assembly GCA_025463765.1 of Subtercola sp. GTDB lineage: Bacteria > Actinomycetota > Actinomycetes > Actinomycetales > Microbacteriaceae > Subtercola. Next base: position 84,137 of record JAODBC010000027.1, read on the forward strand.
GCGCCCACAGCGACGTAGAGCCGAGATCGGTCGAGCGTGCGAAGTCGATCAGGCCTCGCCTCGCGGCGTGTTTCTTATCGATTTCGATCGCATCTTCGAGGTTGCCCAGCAGCACGTCGACCGACGGGGCAAGTCCCGGCATTTTGGCCAACATCCGCTCGTTCGACGGATCGAAGAAATGGATCATGCGTGAGGCGATCGGCTCGATCGCCCGGAGCGGCTCAGGTGCCCCGATGGCCAGCGGCTTGAAGAAATCCCGAGGACTGCGCATCTATGGCTCCTTCGTTCCATGAACCGCTCGTTGCGGCGTACACTGGTATTCAAACGCTGTTTGAAAATTCACGCAAGTCGGTACGACCGACCGCGAGTTTGTGACACCACCTCACTACGCACTCACCGAGGAGACGAGCGATGACAGACATGACCTGGACGACGGCGATCGCGGAGGTGACCGTCGACGACGTGATCATCCGAGGCAACCGGCTGAGCGACCTGGTCGGGTCGGCCACGTACGCCGACATGGCCTTCCTGCTGATCCGCGGTGACCGGGCGAGCGACGCCGAGCGACGAATGCTCGACGCGATCCTGGTCACGCTCGCTGACCACGGCATCTCCCCTACGTCGATCGTCGCTCGAACCCTCGCCTCCTGCGGCACACCGATCCAGGCCAGCATCGCGGGAGCAATGCTGAGTGTGGCCGACTGGCACGGCGGCACCGGCGAGGCGGTCGGACAGATCTTGGCACGACTGCTTGCTTCCAGCGACCCTCTTGGCAGCGGCCAGAATGCGGGCTCCGTTGATGGCCGGGCGCTCTCTGAGGAGTGTGACCGCTTCGTGGCAGGGGAGCGTGCTCTCAAACAGCAGATCCCGGGCTTCGGCCACCCCCAGCACACCGGAGGCGACCCGCGCGCGATTCAGCTGCTCGACCTTGCCCGCTCGCTTGGCGTCGCCGGCCGCAACTGCGAAGCCCTCGTTGTTCTTGGCCTGTCTCTTGAAAAGGCGACAGGCCGACCGGCGCTGCGCTCAGCGAACGTCACCGGCGCCCTCGCCGCCGTGCTGCTCGACCTCGGCTTCCCCTGGCAGGCCATCCGGGGCATCGTGATCTCGGCGCGATCGCTCGGCCTGACTGCGCACATCGTCGAAGAGCTCGAGCAAGGCAACAAGTGGCGGCACGTTCCCGCTGAGTTGGTGACGTACACCGGCGCGATGCCCGAGTGAGACGACGAGATCGTGGCGAAGCGCAACGAGAACCATGCACCGGGCGCGAAGAGGCTGCGCCGGCAGCAGGAAATTCTCACAGCCGCAACCGAATTGTTTACCACAAAGGGCTACGAGAAGACGACGATCGAAGACATTGCCGACGAGGTCGGAGTGCTGAAGGGCAGCCTTTACTATTACTTCGCGTCGAAGGAAGAGCTGCTCTTCGAAGTAGTCTCTGCCAACCATGAGTCTCTACACCGGCATGTCGTCACCGATGCGGACTACACGTCAGTTCAGGGCCTCGACACGGTACGGCTGTTCACTAGCCGCCACGTGCGCTTCGTGCTGACCCACCGCGCCGTCTCGTCGCTCTACAGCCAGGAATTCGACGTCGTTCGCTCAGTCGAAACGTGGTGGCACTCCCTCAGCCGAGCACGGCGCGACCACGAGAACGTCCTCGTCGAACTCATTCGGCAAGCCCAGGCGAGCGGGGTGGCATCCGATCAACTCGATCCGGTGCTCTCAGGCCGGGCCATATTGTCGATGGCTAACTCCACCGTGCGATGGTTCAGGCCAGATGGCCCGTCTGAGATCGAAGAGGTCGTCAGCCACCACACCACGCTGGCGGCAAACGGGATTCGAGCGTGACGAGAGCCTTGGCGCTCGTGCATCGTGAGAAATTCAGAGTCGGGCAGATCCATTCACCGCGGCCCGCAGGCGTGTCTGCCACAGACGCACACCTTCTTTGACGGCGTTCGGATCAGCAGACGCGAGTGCGCCTGAATCGCGCGCGAGTCTGGCCTCGAGCTCATCGGGTTGAACGACTTCCGAAACAAGACCGATCGACTGAGCGTCAACAGCCCCGATTGGAGTGGCACGGAACGCTAGATCGAAAGCACCGCGTACTCCGAGAACCGCGACTTGCAAGTCGATCACGTCGGTTGGGAAGAAGCCCTTCGCGAGTTCGGGAAGACCGAATGTCGCCTCGGGCGTGGCCAGCACGCGCGGACAGGCGGCCAGAAGCGACAAAGCCGCCCCCCGAGCGGCGCCGGCAACTGCTGCGGTCCAGTGAACCGGAACCGACAGCATCGCTTCAACAACTGAATCCACGGCCGCAGTCGCTGTTTCCAATTCGCTGAGGTCCGCGCCGGCGCAGAACGCCGGTCCCTGGGCATCGAGCACCGCCACAATAACTCCTTCACGCTCAAGCGACCCGATGACAGCCACGAGTTCCGCGGCCAGTGCTGCGTTGATGGCGTTCCGCTGGGCCCCACGGGCTAGCGTGATGCGTGCAATACCCGGCGTGAAGCGAACAGAAATGTATTCCACGGCGCCTCCTGCCCTAGACCAACTCGCGGCGCATGCGATCGACGAACGGTGCCAGGTCTTGGTGCCATTCGCCCCCGACGCCTGAAATCACGAATGTATCTACTCCGATTTCCCTGTACGCTGCCAGCGCCTTGATAACACGGTCTTCAGTGCCGACGAGCGCGGATGAATTTCCGAGCCCGTTCATCGCGGCGACGATACCCATCCAGAGACAATCGTCGTGCACTTCACCCTGCTGGGCGACTTTGAGCTGTCTGGTTCGACCAGCATCGTCGGCATGAGACCGCGTCGGCACTTCGCCGCCCTTGGCAATGAATGCCTGGTAGACCGGCTCTGATTTGGCTGCATCCCACGCCTTCTCATCGGTGTCGGCGAGATAAAGCCTCAGACTGAGGCTGATACGCGGCCGCGGATTTCCGTAACCGACAGCCTTTTGCTCGATCTCCGTGATGCGATCCCGTACCTCAGAGAGGGGCTCACCCCACAGCATATACACGTCAGCTTTGGCCGCTCCGAACTCAAGCGCGGCACCACTGGCACCCCCCATGTGGATGCGGATGCCTTCGGGCTGCAGCTCGTTCGGCCGCGCTTTCTCGAACTTGTAGAACTCCCCTTCGTGAGACACCGGCTCCGTTGCGTTCCACAGAAGCCGCAAAGCGTCTACGTATTCCGTGGCGCGACGATAGCGGTCATCGTGGCTCACGTAGTCACCCTCTCGGAGCTGGTCACCTGGGGCACCGCCCGCCAAGATATGCACGTCTACACGTCCACCCGAGATGCGGCTCAGGGTGCCGAGTGCGCGCGCAGCGACTGCAGGCTCCATCACCCCGGGACGATGCGCGATCAGCACGTTCAGTTCGGGTTGCGCGGCTAGGCTGATGCCGGCCAGTACCAGCCCGTCAGGGCCGAAGCTGTGGTAACCGATAAGGACACGATCGGGGCCCGCGATCGCTGCAACGCCCTTCTGGATATCGGCGATTGAATCACCGAATTCGGTGGGGCTCAGATAGCTGTAAATCTCGAGTTCAGACACGGGTTCCTCTTTCGTTTCGGTATCGGTTCAGGCGTTCGCTTCGACGGCTTCGGCGAGCTGTCGTCCATCGAAGAACGCACCGTCGGTATAGATCAGAGCGGGGGTCTCGGCAATGGCGACGGCGCGAACGCGGCCGATGAAGATCGTGTGGGTCTGGGCATGCAGCGTGTCTTGCAACTCGACCTCCATCGCTGCCGACGCACCATCTATCAAGGGCGTGCCGTACTCGCCTGTGTGCCAGGGAACGAGATCGAACTTGCGATCTTGCTTTGTGGCGAAGACGCGAGCGACCGCGACCTGGTCGGCCGCAAGCACGTTTACCGAGAAGAACGGGCTGGACAGGAGGCGCGAGTACGTGGAGCTGGTCTTCTGCACACACACCAGCACCAGTGGCGGATCGAACGAAACGCTAGAGAAAGCGTTGACCGCGAGGCCGCGAGGCTCCCCCTCTGCGTTGACTGCCACCACGGTCACCCCGGTGACCACCTTGCGATGCATCGATCGGAGCACATCGACTCCGATGGTCGGGGCGACGCCGACCTCCTCGTCGGAACGGGCACCGCTCAGCGGCACGCCCAGCGATGAGTACTGGCCGCGTCGATCGTAAACAACAGTCTCGCTCACCACGAGATCGCCCTCGAAACGTGAGAAAGTAGCCCCCGTCACCGAATATTGGCGTCCTGTCGCAGGAAGACCGAGATACTCATCGCTGAGAGTGCCGGTGCTGTTCCAGTGCACTGCAACCTCGTCCGCACTCTCGACCACCCGGAGAACCGTCATTTCGAGGTCGGGGAATGCTCGCCGCATATCGAGGATCGAGGCTTTGATCTGCTCTCGATCCTGATGGTGTTTGCGCCCCGAGCGCATGAAATTCGCTGCGAGAACAGAGTCGAGCGCCGAGACGTCGCCGGCGCCCCATGCCCGGTCGAGCGCGTTGAGCAAGGCTCGGGTGCGCGGCTGCAGTTCGGAATCGTTCGATGTTCTGTCGTCGCTCATCGCGAATCTCCTTCGTCGACGTCACGGGTCGTGTAATCGACGGCCACTCTGACCATTTCAAGATATGTGAAATATCAGATTTCAGCAACCAGCAGAATATCCGGCTTCGAATTCGACTGCCAGCGACGAACGGTCTGCCTGGGCTCAGTTCTTGTCGGGCTCCGCGTCGTCGGGGCCATTTCGCAAGTGCGCGCGCAGCCTGACCGATGCATCGCGGAAGTGGGCTTCTGTGAGCATCTGCGCCTTCAACCGGTCACCTGCACAGATAGCATCCACGAGGGCAGCGTGTTCGGGAAGGCTGCACCCCACCTGCTCCGGCATGACATCTGAGAATCGCTCCGGGAATAAGCGCGCAGTTTGAGCGATGAGGGCCATGACGCGTGGCGAATGGCTCGCCTGATTGATCCTTCGATGAAACTCGAAGTTGGCAAGCGCGACATCACCTCCGGATTCGGATGCCGCAACGACCGCATCACGAAACTCCCGAATGCGTTCGATGTCTTCGGGGCGCGCGCGCTCGGCCGCCCACCCCGCAGCGGTTCCAGAGAGCGACGCCATGATCTCGAAGTTATCGAGGAGATCTCGCTCTGTGAGGCCGACGACGGTGACGCCGCTGCGTGGTGCGACCTTGACGAGGTTGTCGTTTGCTAACTCGAGGATGGCTTCGCGAACGGGAGTGCGACTGGTACCGAACTCCACAGCCAAGGCGTCGAGATCGATTCGGTCGCCCGCAGCGAGAACACCGAGCAGAACGCGGCTGCGAATTTCCCGCGCCACCCGGTCGCGTACTGTCATGCCGAACTTCAGATTGTCGTTGCTCGACGCGGGCGGCCCCCACGGGCTACCTATCGACGATGTGTTACGACCGGTCGTGCCGCTCACGTCTGAACCCCGAAGCATGAAGTGAAATACAGCATGTCATGAGCCTACCCGCACTCGCCATAGCGGTGAATGTGAGGACCGGCCGCCGTACTTCGACCCCGTGCGGGCACCGCGTAACAGGTGGCGCGCCATTGCTCACACGCCAGGCGTCACTTGCCGGTCCACTGGGCAACGCGCTTCTCTATGAATGCGAGTGGACCCTCGATGGCGTCTGCCGAAGAAAAGACTGCGGCCACCTGGCTGTCGTTGATTTGCCAGGCGGCCCCATCGAGGTGCGACGTCTCTTCAGCCCGGTAAACGACGCGCTTGATCGCTTGAGTCGACAGCGGCGCATTCGCAGCAATCAGCTCCGCCAGGGCCAGAGCCCCCTCCAACGACTTCCCGGAGGACGCGACACGGTTGACCAAACCCCACGACAGCGCCTCAGACGCTGTGAACCGGCGGCCGGTGAGAAGCAGTTCGAGAGCGATCTTCTGAGGAATCAACTGACCAAGACGAACCACCCCGCCCTCGGCCGGGAAAATTCCGAAACTCGCTTCTGGCAATGCAAACAAGGCATTCTCGTCAGCAACGATGAGGTCGCAGGCCAGCGCAACTTCTGCGCCTCCGCCGAATGCGCCTCCGTTTACGGCTGCAATAACCGGTTTAGTGATCAAACGCCGGGTTATGCCCGCAAAACCCCACTCCGGATGCCCGGCGGCCGTAGGAATGGCTTTGTCGACGCTCGCGGAAAATGCCTTCAGATCCATCCCGGCACAGAATGCAGAACCGGCACCCGTAAGAACGGCAACACGGAGGTCACCATCGGCCTCGAAAAGGTCGATCGCCTCGGCGAGAGCAGTTGACATCTCGGCAAAGACAACATTCCGAATTTCGGGCCGATTGAGAGTGAGAAGAGCAACCTTCCCGCGTCGTTCAAAGAGAACGTAGGGTTCTGAATTTATATCGGTCACGGCATTCCTCACGTCCAAAGGGTCTAGCATGTAATATATCAGAAGCCCACCGACCTGGTCGCGGTCGCCTCCCGAACCGCCGAATCCGCCTCGCTTCGGCGACGAGTTCGCATCGAGACACTGATCATCGGTGCAGGCCTGTCTGGCTCCTGCCCTCATTCAGTGCGGGGCTGTCACTGCCTGCGAGAATTCGTCGTGCTTGGCGAAGAACAGGTTCGTCGACCATGTGGCCATCTAGCGCGAAGACTCCGTTCGGCGAGGCAGAAGCCGCATCGAGTACGCGGTGCGCCCAGAGAACGGCTTCGGTTGTCGGTCGAAAGGCAGCCCGGATGATCGATACCTGCTTGGGGTGGATGCACATAGCACCCGCAAAGCCTGACGCTGCAGCATCCGTCACCTCGTCGTGAAGCCCGGCCTCGTCTGCGATGTCAAGGTGAACCGTGTCGAAGGCCGGCTTGCCGAGGCTCGCCGCCGCTATGAGCACCCGCGAGCGCGCGTACAGGGCGAATTGGCGATAGCGGCCGTTCGAGTCGCGACTGGAACTGCCTCCCATGGCGGCCACGAGATCTTCAGCCCCCCATGTCAGCGCCACGACTGCCGGATGCTCGGCGAGCAGGTCGGCATTTCGCACGCCGAGCGGGCTTTCGCAGATCGCGATGACGTCGAAACCGTCGAGCAATACGAGGTCTTCTTCGGTCTCGACTTTGGCTACCATCACCGTTCGGAAGTCGGTGCGCTGAAGTGCAGCGATGTCGTCGCGGAGTAAGGCCGAGGCGGCAGGATTCACACGCACGATGGTTCGTGCCGGGTCGAGGGTCGACTCGATGAGCGAGCCCCGCGCCGAAGCTTTTGCACCCGGTGCCACTGCGTCTTCTAGGTCGAGAATGACCGCGTCGGCGCTGGAGGCAGCCTTCGCATAACGATCGGGGCGGTCGGCGGGGCAGAACAGAAGTGCTGGTCCGAACATGCTCTCAGCCCTCCTCTGGTGTGCACAGCATCAAAGTCGACCGCCGCGCTACGGCGACGATCTCGCCACGCTGGTTCGTCGCAGTGTGCTCGAATTCGAGTACGCCCTGGCCAGCCCGGCTTTTCGACAGCCGTTTCGACAGCACGCGGGTTTCGGAATACAGGGTGTCTCCCACGCGCAGGGGGTGCGGGAACCGCACATCGGAGAACCCGAGATTGGCGACGATGGTGCCCTGGGTCAGCTGCGCGACAGACGTTCCGACAAGCGTGGCCAGGGTGAACATGCTGTTGACCAGCCGCTCGCCGAATTCGGTGTGGCTTGCCCATTCGGCATCGAGGTGCAGCGACTGCGTGTTCATGGTGAGCGTCGTGAAGATCACGTTGTCTGCCTCGGTCACGGTGCGGCCGGGGCTGTGCACGTACACGGCATCTTCGTCGAACTCCTCGAAGTACAGCCCGCGTTGCTCGATTCGTTTCGCAGTCATGATGCCGCTCCTTTCGCAGCCAATTCAGCTGGAACCGATGTGTCAGGCTCATCTTTCTCTGCGATCTGGATGATCGAGGCGACGATCTGGTCGCCAGACACCTGCTCCCCGACGGTCGTCATCAACGAAACCGTGCCGCGCACCGAAGCCTTCAGCACGTGCTCCATCTTCATCGCCTCAATGCTGAGTACCGGGGAACCCGGCTCGACCAGCGCACCATCGGAGACGAAGATCGCCACCACAGCACCCGGCATCGGCGAACGGAGCTCTGGCGCCCGGGTTTTACTATCGGCACCATCACGAACGGCCTGCACCTCGACGATCGTGTAGGCCCGACCCCCGGTGGCGAGCAGAAGCCGGTCTCCGTCTCGAGCGAAGTGAAGCGCGGTCGAGGAACCGTCGAACGTGAGCCGAGCGGTCTGGCCGTCGACGGTGATGCTGGCGACAACTTCGGGTGCATCGTCGATCGATGTGTACGTCGCGCTATCTCGCAGCACTGTTCGCACCGAGCGGATTCTCGACGACGGCACCGTGTCGAATCGATAGTGGCACGCCGCCGACGCCCCGACGCGCCACCCTCCGCGGTCGCCCCACGGACCGGCCGAGGCAGATTCTGCATCACGGTGCTGCAGAAGCAATGCGGCCGCCGCCAGCATGCGCTCGTCGACCGCACGGAAGCCGAAATCGGGCAACTGACGTTCGATCAATTCAGTGTCGAGTCGGCCGGCCACCACATCGGCGTCTGACAGCAAAAGCGCGAGAAACTCGACGTTGTTCGTCACGCCGAGCGTGACCGTCTCGGCCAGCGCCGCTCGTAATCGCTGCAAAGCGCCTGAACGGTCGGGGGCCCAGGCGATCACCTTGGCGAGCATCGGGTCATAGTCTGACGAAACAACGAGACCTTCACGCAGCGAACTATCGACCCTCACGCCCTCGCCCGTCGGTTCGGTCAGTGAGAGCACGCGCCCACCGGTGGGAAGAAAGCCGTGTTCGGGGTCTTCGGCGTAGATTCGCGCCTCGATGGCGTGCCCTGTCAACACAACATCGTCTTGACCGAAGTCGAGGGGCTCCCCCGCCGCAACCCGCAGCTGCCATTCGACGAGGTCGAGGCCGGTGATGAGCTCGGTAACCGGATGCTCGACCTGCAACCGTGTATTCATCTCCATGAAAAAAAATTCATCGGGCGAGTCGGCCGACACGATGAATTCGACGGTGCCCGCGCCGCGGTAGCCGACGCTCTTCGCCGTTTCGATCGCGGCGCGGCCGATGCGCTCCCGCGTCGCTTCGTCGAGAAGCGGAGACGGCGCCTCTTCGATCACCTTCTGGTGTCGGCGCTGCAATGAGCACTCCCTCTCGCCCAGGTGAACCGTGTTCCCCTGCTGGTCGGCGAGCACCTGTACCTCTATATGGCGAGGGTTCTGCACGAACCTCTCGATGAACAAAGTGTCGTCACCGAACGACGCCGCCGCCTCGCGCCGGGCCGCAGCGATCGCAGCAACTACCTCTCCGGGTGCCCGCACCAGATGCATGCCCTTGCCGCCGCCGCCGGCGCTCGGCTTGATGAGTGCTGGAAAACCGATTGCAGCGATTGCCTCCGCGAGCTCGTCGTTTGTGAGCCCCGGTTCGGCCAGCCCCGGAACGATCGGCACGTTGCGCTTCACGACCTGCGCCTTCGCGCTGATCTTGTCGCCCATCACCTCGATCGAGTCGGGGGTCGGACCGATGAACACCAGACCAGCGGCCTCACAGGCGGCGGCGAAACCGGCATTTTCGGCGAGGAATCCGTAACCCGGATGAATGGCCTGAGCTCCGTGCGCCAGCGCCGCGGAGATGATTTTGTCGCCGTTCAGGTAGCTGTCGGCCGCGGAAGCAGTGCCCAATCGCACGGCGATGTCTGCCAGTGCCACATGGCGTGCCCCGGCATCCGCATCGCTGTAGACGGCAACAGAGGTGATGCCCAAGCGATCGAGCGTGCCGATGATGCGGCAGGCGATTTCGCCGCGGTTGGCGATCAGTACGGTATCGAACATGGTGTCACATCCTGAAAACGCCGTAGGAGACGTCTTCCATCGGGGCGCGCGAGCACACGTCGAGAGCGAGCCCGACGATTCTTCTGGTGTCTGCAGGGTCGATGATTCCATCGTCCCAGAGGCGCGCGGTGGCGTAGTAAGGGCTGCCCTGCTCCTCGAACTGCTCGAGAAGCGGGCGCTTGAATTCGGATTCCGCGTCGGCCGACCATTCGGTGCCCTTCGACTCGAGCTGGTCGCGGTGCACAGTGGCGAGAACGGATGCGGCCTGCGGGCCACCCATCACCGAGATACGGCTGGCCGGCCACATCCACATGAACCGTGGTGAGTACGCTCGACCGCTCATCGAGTAGTTGCCGGCGCCGAACGATCCACCGACCACGACAGTGAGCTTGGGCACCCGGGCGCAGGCGACGGCGTTGACCATCTTGGCACCGTGTTTTGCGATGCCGCCCATTTCGTACTCCCGCCCGACCATGAAGCCCGTGATGTTCTGCAAAAAGAGGAGAGGGATTTTTCTTCTGTCACAGAGTTCGATGAAGTGCGCGCCCTTCAGTGCCGACTCGGCGAACAGCACGCCATTGTTGGCGATGATTCCGACCGGATGACCCTCGATGTGGGCGAAGCCCGTGACCAGAGTTCTGCCGTAGTTCTGTTTGAACTCATGGAACGTGCTGGCGTCGACGATGCGGGCGATGATCTCGCGCGCGTCATAAGGAACCTGTAGGCCCGTGGGCACGACCCCGTAGAGCTGCGCGGGGTCGACCGTGGGTTCTGCGGACTCTTTGACTATCCACTCACGCTCGCGCGGCGGTGGAAGCTGGGCGATGATGTCGCGAACGATCTGAAGCGCGTGTTCGTCGTCTTCAGCGAGGTGATCGGCCACTCCCGAGTACTTGGTGTGCGTGACGCCACCGCCGAGGTCTTCAGCTGTGACGACCTCGCCCGTCGCTGCCTTCACGAGTGGCGGGCCGCCGAGAAAGATCGTTCCCTGGTTTCGAACGATGATGGTCTCGTCGCTCATCGCAGGCACGTAGGCCCCGCCGGCCGTGCTGGAGCCCATGACGGCAGCGATCTGCGCAATGCCGCGTGACGACATCCGGGCCTGGTTGTAGAAGATGCGACCGAAATGTTCGCGGTCGGGAAAGACCTCGTCTTGCCGGGGCAGGAAGGCACCGCCCGAATCCACCAGGTAGACGCAGGGCAGCTCGTTCTCGGCCGCGATCTCTTGCGCCCGCAGATGCTTCTTCACAGTCATCGGCAGATAGGTTCCGCCCTTGACGGTGGCGTCATTGCAGACGATCATCACCTGGCGCCCGTGAATGACGCCGATCCCTGCGATGACGCCGGCTCCGGGAATCTCGTCGTCGTACATGCCGTATGCGGCCAGAGGTGCCACTTCGAGAAAGGGGCTGCCCCGATCAACGAGGTGGTCGATTCGATCGCGAGGCAGGAGTTTGCCGCGCGCGACATGCCGCTCACGAGAGGCGAGCGGACCACCGAGTGCCGTCTGAGCCAACCGCTCGCGAAGCTCGGTCACCGCAGCGTGCTGGGCGGCTTCGTTCGCCCGGAACTCAGCGCTTGCGGGCCGCGCATGGCTTGTAAGCGTCTCCATTGACGAATCCGTTTCGGTTAGTGATTGCTAATTGTTTTTAACTTACTGATCGCTAACCGAATTGTCCAGTGACGATTTTTCTCTCGCGTACAATCGGGCTGTGGCGGAGACGTGGCGTGCGACCGAAAAGGCGCATCGGAGGGAAAGGTACCTGACGGCTGCCGGGCATCTCTTCGCAGAACGGGGATACCACGCCGTCTCCATCGAAGATCTCGGGGCGGCCGTTGGTGTGAGCGGCCCTGCTCTCTACAATCACTTCGCGAGCAAAGAGAGCATGCTCATCGAGCTGCTCACGAGCGCCAGCGAACGGCTGACAGCCGGCTTCGAGAAAATCGTGGCCGAAGGAGCTCCCGACCTCCAGGCGCTGCAGAACCTGGTGGCGTTCCACCTCGACTTTGCGCTTTCCGAACCCGACATCATCCGCATCCAAGACAGAGAACTGGCGAGCCTGCCGGCAGAGGCCAACCACCGAGTCCGCCAATTGCAGCGGCAATACATGAGTGGATGGCAAGCCGTCGTCGCTCGGCTGCGCCCAGACACTCCGGCCGCAGAACTCGAGGTGAAGATGCATGCTCTCTTCGGCGTTCTCAACTCGACACCGTACAACGTGCAGCTCGAGCCGAGCGCAGACGTTCGGGCGGTCCTTTCGGAATCGGCGCTCGTTCTGCTGCTCGGCTCGCGCGCAGACTAATCAGCCAGTTCGACCACCGCGGTTCCCTCGGCCGTGATGTCGTCGAGCTGATTGCGGGCCTTCAGCTCGATACTGACCGATCGCCCGTCGATGCCCGTCACTGTGCCGCCACACCACACGGTGTCGCCGAAGATGTCTGGTCGGCGAAGGCGAACCGTCAGGTTCGTCAGCTTCGCCTCGTCGCCCATCCAGCTCAAGACAGGGTGCGCCATCCATCCGCACTTCTGGGGGCCGTTGTTGTAGGCGCCTGGCATTCCGATCTCTCGCGCGACATCAGAATTCTGGTGCCCGAGGCTCGGCAGCACGCGTTCACTGAAGTAGGTCGCGTCGTAATTGTTGGGTAGCTTATCGGGGTTGCTGACCGCCCACGTTCGATAGCGCCACGCCATCTCCGAGGCCTTGTACCCCGGCGATCCAATGCAGCCGGCGTAGTAGGCCGTCATCGTGATCTGGTCGATCGGACCCTTGACCACCTCGGGAATCGAATCACCGACGGCCGCCTCTGCGACGGTCAGCCGATCTGCGCCACGCCAGTTCTCTGCCACCGCATGGGCCCGGATGCTCTCGATCTGTTCGTCGGTGTACACCTGCTCGTCCCGTGCCTCGTAGCTGAGGCCCCCGCTGGCGCCGGCTCGCGGAACGCGGAACGTCGAGGCCTCTGCCGTCGCGAGCAGCGCACCATCTGACTCGCGGTAATAATCGGTGGTGACGCGCTGAATCGCGAACTGATCGGAGTGTCGTCCGGTGTGCAGGGTGACGGCGCCCATTCGAGCTTCGGGGCGGATGCGGTCGCCGAGCCGAATCTGCTCGTGAAATGCCCATGACGTTCCGGCGTAGATCGGCTGCACGCCCGCAAAACCAAGGCCGATCGCACCGTCGAAGCTCGAGTACAAGAAGGTGGGTGGAGCCAGTACAGTCGCCCATTTCGACGTGGCGGCGTACTGTTCGTCGGAGTACAGCGGGTTCGCGTCACCGATCCCCCACGCGTAGTGCCGAATGCTGTCGAGGCTGGCCTCGCGATTCCATGGCTCCACTCTGATCACGAGGCCTTCGAGCTGCTTCGCTTCATCGATCATCTGATCGGTGATCTGCTCGCTGAATTCGAGGTGCTTCATGGTGGTCATCGTTGCGCTCCCTTGTCTGCTTCGTTCCATTCCTGCCACGTCTCCCAGAGGTGGTACCCCACCTTGCCCCATCCCGAAACACCCATCACCAAGAAGGCGATCATGAGCGCCTCGTAAAGCGCGGTCTCGGTGAGGCCGGCGCGACGAGCCGCACTGAGGTGGTTGATCGCACCGTCTTTGTTGCTCACGGCGAGATCGAACATCACCAGCAGCAGTTCTTTCTGTGCCAAGGGCATGCCGTCGCTGCGATCGGTGTAGATCAGCTCGCGGATGTCGGTGTATGCGTTCGCGAAGTTCTCGTCCATGGCGAACATGGCCCCGATGGCCGCAGGAACGCTACCCATCGAGTTCTCATAGTGCTTCAGACGATCCGAGTTGCTCATTATTTTTCCGTCTCCTTTGTGGTGGTGTAGGCGAGCGCGTCAACGGCGAGAACGCCGTCGGGCGACACGATGATGGGGTTCAGTTCGAGCAGGCTGATCTCGGTTGCGGCCAACGCCTCGAAAAGTACATCGATGGTCGCGCAGAGCCGATCGATGTCACCTGCCGGGTTGCCTCGATAGCCAGCCAGGATGCGACCGACGCGTGACGATCGCAGCACGTCTCGCAGCTCGTCATTCGACCACCCAGACCACAGCATGACCTGGTCGTCGAGAAGCTCGACGAGTACTCCACCCAGACGCACGATGGCCACCAGGCCATACTCAGCATCGCGAACGATCGCGACCAGCATCTCGTGCCCGGCTCCGGCGCCCGATTGAATGACGACCGCGTCACCGTGCACTTCGCAGACGGTAGCAACGCGAGCGAAGGCGTCGTCGAGGTCGACGGCGTTGCGCACAACAGCGACCGCGCCGAGTTCTGACCGGTGCGAAATGGTGCGGCCCGCCGCTTTGACCGCGACCGGCAGCCCGTAGTGCGAAGCGGCCTGGCGAGCCTCGTCGAGGTCGGAGACCACAGTCCATGTCGCCCACGGAAAGTCCTGAGGCAGCAAGGCCGCGATCTCTTCCAAACCGAATTGTGTGCCCGCCGGGTCTGGTTCGGGTATCGGCTCAGTCACAGCAGGCTGCTCTCGGAGGTCGGATACCGCGAGCAGGTCGAGAGCGCGAACCGCGCGCTCAGGCGTCGGTATGACCGCGACACGTTTCTCTGCGAAATCGGCGACGACATCTGCGTCGATCTGGTCGTCTTCGCTCAGATGGGTCAGCACGATGGCAGCCCCTGCGGGTCTGCCCGCATCCAGCCGAGCGGCCAAGATGCCTCGATCGTGGGCGAGCGACGACTCGACAGCCAAAACGACATCTGTTCCCGGCGCTGCCGAAAGCGCACTCAGCAGATCGGCGAAGACCTCCGTCTCGCCGAGAAACGGAACGTCGAGCGGATTGTGCACCTCGCTGAGCCGCCCCCCGCTGATCTGGCCGAGCCGGTCGGTGATGTCGGTGTTCCATTCGGCCAGTTCGAGCTTGGCTGACCCATGAACCGCGTCGGAGACGATCACCGCACTGGCTCCCGACACTGACGCTACCGAGAGCCGAACGGGCGACCGCACAGAGCCCACGATGTCTGTGAGCACGAGACAATCGCACAACTCGGCAATGCTGCTCACCCGTACGAAACCTGCATGGTCGAGTACGGCGTGCGAAACATCTGCAGAGCCGACCACACGTCCGGTGTGACTGCCGGCCGCGGCTTGGCCGAGATCACTCTCGGCCACCTTGACCACAAACACTCTCTTGCCCGTCGATTCGATCAGTCGAGTGACCGACGCCAGCCAATCGAGGTCGGTCACTGCCTCCAAGAACAGCCCCACTGCTGACACATCCTCGCGCGGGAGGAGCCCGGCGACGATCTCGAGTGCACCGGTATCCATCTCGTTTCCCGTACTGAACCAGTGGGAAATGCCGATGCCTCTGCGCAGCAGCGACATGAGAATCCCGTTTCCCGTCGCCCCGCTCTGGGTGACGAGAGCGATCGACCCGACCCGCGGTGCGGCATTCTGCAGCACGCTCGAGAAGTTGAGATGGGCGCCGGTTCGAGAGCTCATCGTGCCAACACAATTCGGGCCGATCACCCGAAGACGGCGATCTTCCTGCGCCAAGAACGACAGAAGATCGGCACGGGGCGCACTGTCGCTCCGCTCGAATCCACTGCCGATAACGACGGCAGCACCGACGTCGAGGGCGTCGAGCTGGCGCAGAATGTCGGTGACGTGAGGGGCCGCCACGCTGACAATGGCGGCGGACGCACTGCCTGGCGTCATCGCCGAGAGAGCGGGAATCGTGTCGAAGCCGAACACCGATGAACGATTCGGATTTACAACGACAGTCGAGCCCTGGTACCCATATTTCGCCAGATACCTCAACGGCCGCGACGACGACTTCGACGGGTCCGACGAGGCACCCACCACCACCACGCTCACCGGGTCGACCAGCGTATCGACGAGCTCGACTGAGGCCAGTCGAGGTTCGGTCACCACGTTCATGCTGCGACCGCAGACAGTGTGCCCGTGTAGGCGTTCTCGAGCACTGATCGCACCATCCGGGCATCCGTGACGACCTTCGGGTTGAAGAACAGCCCCCGGTCTTGCATGACCAAGGTCGCGACCCGATCGAGGTCTTCGTGATGAACGCCCGCCTGCTCGAGGGTGTTCGGCACCCCACAGGCAAACTGGATGTCACGAACCAGTGAGCTCGCCGGCCGCCCGGGTTGCACCTGCAACCCGGCGCTCAGCGCCGAAGCGAATAGCTCCTGTTTGGCTGCCGTCTCATCTGCGTTGAACTCGAGCACGTACGGCAGCATGACGGAGTTGGCAACCCCGTGCGGCACCCCCAGAGAGGCGCCGAGCACGTGGCACACGGCATGATGCAGCCCGACTCGGGCATTAGAGATCACCAGCCCACCCAAGTAGGCCGCGAGAAGCAGCTCAGTCACCAATTCGTCGTTGCGCGCTCCCTGAGCGTAGGCCGGCAACGCTGAAGCGAACCGTCGAGCTCCTTCGAGAGCGAGCGCATCAGTGACAGCAGAGGCGCTGCGCGAGTACAGTGCTTCGGCGCAGTGCGCCAGTGCGTTCATCCCCGAGGTGAGCACAAGGTCGGCCGGAACATCGGCGAGAGCCAGCGGATCGAAGATAAGCAGGCGTGACGCGATCTTCGAGTCCCAGAACACTCGTTTGATGCCCGCGGCATCGGTCGCTCCGCCGCCTGGAGTCACTTCGGCGCCCGAGAGGGTCGTCGGGATGCTCACCACCGGCAGCTTGGGCTTGAGCAACTGGAGCTGGAACAGCTGGTCGGGAGGCGTGAACGTGCTGCAGTGGCTGCTCAGCGGGAGGCCCTCTGCCAGCACAATCGAGACCCCCTTCGCCGTATCACTGACGCTGCCTCCGCCATAGGCGATGAACGCGTCGGCCCGGAGGCCCCTGACCGCAGCGGCGAGTTCTTCGGTGTCGGTGATCGGCGCGTGAGGACGCACATTCGTGAACTCGTAGACGATCTCGAAACCCTCGAGTACCTGCTTGAGCGATTCGAAACCTCTCGATCGAGATGCCCGGGGGCTGCTCACCAGCACGACCCGCGTGACGCCGATCTGGCTGAGCTCTGCAGCGAGCGCGGCGATGCTTCCGGGCCCGCACAGAAGCGTCTGTCTGGCTTGGTCGTTTCGAATCATTTCAGTCCTTGTCGGTTCGGTAGTGATTCAGCGTGTCTTTGTCGATCGCGATACCGAATCCGGGCTGGCTGCTGACCGCGAGCCGACCGTCTCTGATGACGGGTGGCACCGTCATCAGATCGTTCTCGAGATGGAGGAAGTAGGCGAGTTCAGCGGGCAGTGTCGCCGTGCTCGCTTGGGCCGCAGCGAACGAGGCCGAGACATTCGTTCCGATTCCGCTGTCACCCTGGCTCGCGACGAGAACAGGCACACCCAGCGCCGTACAGAATTCCCGGATGCGTTGCGATTGCGTGATTCCCGTGCGTTGAAGCTTGAGCCCGATCATCGAGGAACGGGCCCCCAGCACTTCGTTTACCACTTCGCGAGTGGTGATACAGCTCTCATCACCGAGAACCGGCACCGTCGAGGCAGAAACGACGGCCGCCCGGCCGAGCACTTCCTCGGCCGCACACGGCTCTTCGATCCAGTCGAGCATTCCCTCGGTGGCACGAACGAACCTGATCGCCTCTGCCGCTGTGAAGCCGTGATTCGCGTCGACGTAGATGACGGCCTGTGGAGAATGTTCGCGCACTCGTGTGACCAGCTCGATGTCTTTAGTCACGTCGAGCCCCACCTTCACCTTGAGACTGGTGATTCCCAACGTGTCATGCAGTTCGTCGACTTCGGCGATGAGGGTTGCCGCGTCGCCCGACCCGAGAATCGCCGTGCACCGCACGTCGTGAGCGAAGCCGCCCAGCAGGCTGTGACACGAAACGCCCAGGGCGTTGCCGATCGCGTCGAAGATGGCGATCTCGACCGACGACTTTGCAGCGACATTCCCCGCGAGGTGCCGCAGCCGGTGCTCGATCTGCGCGGTCTCGAAGATACTCATGCCCATCAAAGCTGGCGCGATGAGGGTTTCGATCGCGTACGCAAGAGAAACGCCTGTCTCGCCGTAGATCATCGGGCGCGGAATCGCCTCTGCCGTGCCGGTCACTCCGCTGTCGGTGTGAACGGTCACCAGCAGGTGCTCGGCAGCCGACAGAGTACCCGTGGCGAATTTCACCGTACCCGTGAGCGGGATGGCAAAGGGCAGGACTTCTATGCGTTCGATGCGATGCTGGCCATTCATTCAGATCTCCTTTGATTGCTGACGTGCTGCGTACTCGAGGCGTCTCACTTACAAGAAGGCCGCCTCAATTGCCTCGCGAGTCAATACGACATTCGCCGCTCCCAGCTCGACCTGCTTGCCGAGACTGAGCACCAGAACCCGCTCACACGTCTCGCGCACGACGGTGAGGCTCTGCTCCGCGATGACCACCGCCATCGAATCGAGTTCGCGCATAGTGCCCAGACTCTCGACGAGCTGCTCCACAGCTATGGGTGAAAGCCCGAGCGAAGGTTCGTCGAGCAAGAGCACCTTCGGCCTCGAAACCGCAGCGCGCGCTATCGCGAGAGTCTGCTGCTGACCACCCGACAACTGGCCGGCAGCCCGCGAGCGCAAGTCGGTCAAGATCGGAAAGAGCTCATACGCCAGATCGAGCGCCTCACGCGCAGCGAGCCCCTTGGCGTTCACGACACCACCCCTGATGTGGTCTTCTACCGTGAGGTCTGGCCACAATTCCCGGGCTTCCGGCACCAATACGAGCCCTTCACTCCACCGTCGCCACGGCATGTGACGGGTGATGTCGATTCCCGCGAGCTCGATCGTGCCGCGCAGCGACGGAAGCAGCCCGGCGATGGCCTGCATCAATGCACTCTTTCCAGCGCCGTTCGAACCCACGATGCCCAGGTAGCGCCCCGGCTCCACACTGAACGCCACGTCTTCGACGACGGCGACCTGCGTGTAACCAGAGCTCAGACCCTTCACCTCCAATGCGGCGGTCATAACATCTCCTTCGCGGCTGCTCGCCCGATATACGCCTCGAGCACCGCCGGCTCACGCAGAACAGATTCAGGAGCTCCTTCCGCGATGATCGCACCCTCAGCGAGCACCACGGTTCGGCTGGTGAGGGTGCGCACGAACCGCATGTCGTGTTCGACCAAGACGACGGTCGTGCCGTGCCGGGCAACCGATTCGGTGACCACGTCGACGACGCGTTGTTTATCGGCCGGCGGCATCCCCGCTCCGATCTCGTCGAGCAAGAGCAGTCGCGGCCGAGACATCAGGGCCCGGCCGAGGTCGACGAGACGACGGGCAGGCGCCGATAAGAACTCCACGTCGATCGCACGGCTCTCGCTCAACCCCAGCCACTCCATCGTCTCCTCAGCCCGGTGCATGATGTCGCGCTCAGACCTCACGAACCCTGGCAATCGAAGCAGCCCGCCGCGGCTGACCTTGTGCCCTAGCGCACCGGTGGCAAGCTGGTCGGAGACGGGTAGACCAGTGATCAGGCGCGAGTCTTGGAAAGTGCGACTTATTCCGAGACCGGCACGCCGCCATGCGCCCATCCGGTCGAGGCGCGCTTCCCTGTCGCCTGTGCGAAAACCGATCTCGCCGGAAGCAAGCCGTACTAGTCCGCTGATCGCGTTGAATAAGGTCGTCTTGCCTGCCCCGTTCGGGCCGACCAAGCCGACGACTTCTCCCTGTGCCACAGAGAACGAGACATCGTTCACGGCGACCAGGCCGCCGAACCGCACTCGAGCGGCCCGAATATCGATGATGGGGTGCTCACTCACGGGGGCTCCTTTGTCGCACGCGCAGTCGAATGAGCGATCGTAGACCTGCAGGCCTCAGCAGCAAGATCACGAAAAGAAGACCACCGTCGATGTAGGCGCCGACATCGCCGATCCCAGGGATGAGCTGACGCACGGCGGTGATCAGCAGCACACCAGCCACCGTGCCCCAGACGCTCGCTATGCCTCCGACCACGATCATCGTCAAGAGCATGAGGGTCAGCTCGAGCGTGAAGTTGGCCGGAGTCACGAACGTCAGCACCCCCGCGAGCAGCACCCCGGCAATTCCACCGAGGAACGCGCTGAGTGCGAAGACCTTGACACGAGTCAACACGACGTTCACACCCATTGCGGCGGCAGCAGTCTCATCTGTTCGGATCATGGCGAGCTGGCGACCGAAGGGCGACCGCACGAGTCGCAAGACCACGATCATGGCGAGGGCCGCGCCGACGATGGTGAAGACATACGTGAACGAACCACCCAGGTCGACGAAGATGCCGTTGTCACCCTGCGTGGGCGGCCACAATTGGATTGCCAGCAGGGTCGCCTGAGCGAAAGCGAGAGTGATCAGCGCCAAGTAGATCTCGCGGGTTCTGATGATCGCGAGTCCGACCAGCGCACCCATGACTGGAGTCACGACGGCGGCGGCCACGATGGCCAGAATCGAACCGATATCGGGCGCCAAGACGGCGTATGTATAGGCGCCGATCGCCATGAAGGCGCTCTGGCAGAACGCGAATTGACCACCGAATCCAAGAACGAGGTTGTACCCGAGCGCAGCTATGAGATAGCAGCAGAACAGGCCGACCAGGGTCTGAACATACAGACCAGCAGACGCCGACACCAGCCACACGACAAGAGCAACAAGTACGACCGAGACAGACGGAACCAGTCCACCGATGCCGGGCTTGTCGCGATCTGCCACTGTTTCGTTGGTGAGTGCGGGCAACCGCATCAGTCGCATGACTCCCGACGCGGGGATGCTCGCCCCCCGCACTCGGGCACGGGTGGCGGCCAGCGTGTCGTGCACGCTCATGCGCTCTTTCCCAACAGGCCCGCGGGCTTCACGAGCAGCACCACGAGCATCACAGCCAGCGACACGAACGGGGCATAGCTTCCTCCGAATTGACCGGCTACGAGGGCTTGAAGCACTCCGGTGAGGAGGCCGCCGATGACGGCACCCGGAAAGCTGCCGAATCCGCCCAGCACTACAGCGGCGAAGCTGTCGAAGGTGTACTGCTGCCCCAGCGCTGGAACGAGCAGAAAGGTCGGAAAGATCAGCGCGCCACTCAGTGCGGCGAGGCAGCCGCCGACGCTCCAGGCGATCGCCGATGTGCGAGCCGGGTTCACACCCGCGACTACGGCGCCGGTGCGGTTGCTGGCCACCATGCGCATTCGAAGTCCTTCTTTCGATCGGCGCAAGGTGATCGTCAGGGCGACAACGAGGATGCACGCCACGACGATGAGAACGATATCCATACCCGACCATCCCAGTGAGGGAATCAGCGGTGATCGGCTTGCATACGGCGCCATGGCTTGTGCTTCCGGGCCGAAAGCCTGCAGGAACGCTGTGCTGCTCACCTCGGTAATGGCGAGTAGCACGATCACCTGCGATAGCAGGCTCGCCGACTGCAGGGGGCGCATCGCAAACCGATTGATCACATATCCCGACAACCCGCCAACGACGACGGCGATGACTATCGCGAGCGGGATCGGCAGACCGATGACTGTTCCGAACTCCCAGGCGACGTAACCGCCGAGCACCATCTGACTTCCATTGGCAAAGTTGACCACACCGGTGGCACGGTAGACGATGGTGAATCCCAGTGCCACGAGAACGAGCGCGAAACCGTTGACGAGGCCGCTTCCGAGTGCTGAACCGAGGTCCATCAGCAGATCATCCGCCCGCGGTTGCTGCGACCGTTACTTGGCATCAGTCAAGGTGTTGTCGGTGACATCGTTCCCGAAGAAGCTCACCGCTCCACCGGTGATGCCATAGAAGTTCGTGCAGCTGTTGCCTTTGTGCGAGGTCGATGAGAACTGAATCGGGCACGGCAGCTCGGGAGACGAATACGGTTGCATCGACTGCAAGCCGGTCACGATTCCGTCGGGCGTGTAGTCCTTGGCATTCTGCAATCCCGCCACGAACGCTTGGGCCGCGACATATGCCTGAACCGTCCACACGATCGGAGTCTGGTTCGGGTAAGCCGCCGTCCACTTCTTCATGAAATCATCTGTGCAGGCCGCACCCACGGGGCAGGCAAGCGGGGTCAGCGCGTAGTACTGAATCTTGGGATCCGACGTCGCCAGCGTATCGAGTGAGGTGTTCGATCCCGCAAATGTCACGAGCGGAATATAGGCCGACTGACCGATCTCGGCGTTGAGCGCGGCTGCAATCGCCGGCGCGGTCACGCCGAGAAGAATGACTTGCGCCCCGGCCTGTTTCAGGGCGCTGATCTGGCTGGTTGCGTCTGTGGCCGTGGCAGCGATCTTCTGCTGCGAGTTCACCGACAGCCCGACTGCTCCGAGCGCCGTTTGCGCACCACTCAAGGCCGATGTGCCGTAGGCGTCGTCTTCGACGAGCATGCCGACATTCTGCACGTTCATCGACTTGACGAGCTTCGCGATTCCGGTAGCAACGTCGGCAGAAGAGAAATTGGGGGCGAAGACGTATTGGTTGAAGGGTGTCGTCAGACCGGGGTTGATGCTGCCTGGAGTATAGAACGGAACCTTCGAGCTCGTTGCCACCTGCATGGTGGAAAGGGCGGTCGTGGTGAACGCGGGGCCATAGAGTGCCGAAACCTGGTCTTGTGTCACATACTTTCGCGCCAACGAGACGGCCGTCGCAGGGTCACTGGCGTCGTCACCGTACAGAAACGAGACGGACTTGCCATTGATGCCCGACGACGCCACATCGGCGAAGGCCAGCTTGGCGGCATCTTGATACGTCGAGTCGAAGCCGGCGTCTGCGCCGGTCAGGCCGAATTGCACGCCAATCTTGATCGAGCTCGAATCGGTCGATGACGATCCGCCCGATGAACATGCCGAGACGGCGAGCCCGATCGCGAGCATCCCGCCCACCACGCTCATCAGCCTCGAGAGGCGCTTTCGTTCCGTCGAAATTGTCATCATTGCTCCATTCGAGTGGGCGACCCTAGCTGCATCGTTGCGGCGAGCTAATAAGGTTTGGGTAAAGCAAGTTTTACTGTGAGAATATAACAATGTCAAGAGGGCCGCGAATTTTACGGTCACCTAAGTTCCGGCCTCGGGATTTTTGCGAGTTGCGTGACAGTAAAATCATGAATAGCCTGCACGACACACGAGCTAGAGACCCAAGGGAGGTGTGAGCTTGACCGATTCCAAGCCGAACGCAGAGGCGAGCGGTGTCTCGAGTGAGGGCCTGCACATCGGAACCAAAATCCGCGAATGGCGAAATGAGAATGGTGCGACGCTGGCAGCGATCGCGAAGGCGACCGACCTCTCCACGGGTTACGTGAGCCAGGTCGAGCGAGGGTTGGCAAACCCCTCTCTCGAGACACTGAAGCGCCTCACCGACGCTCTGGGGCACGCCGTCGCCGAGTTGTTCAGCAACGAGCCAGCGGCCCAGGGCACCACCTATTTCGTATCGCGTCAAGGACAACGCAAAAAGATTCAGTTTCCGGGCTCGGGCATCATGAATGAATTGCTCAGCCCAGATCTTCAGCACGCCATGGAGGTCATCTGGGTCGAGGCGCCGTCGGGCGCCTCGAGCGGCGTTCACGCTCATCTGCATGAAGGAGAAGAGTGCGGGGTCATCATTCAAGGTCAGATGATTCTGTGGCTCGACTCTGAAGAGATCGTGCTGAATGGCGGCGACGCGATCTACTTCGACTCCCGAACGCCTCACCGGTGGATCGCGGGTGACGGATCGCAGCTCCGCGCCATCTGGCTCATCACGCCTCCGTCTTTCTGAGCGTTGCCCGGAGAATTGCCGATCGGCACGTTGTGGCTTTTCACACGATGGCGTCGGCTGATGCACCAGTGACCGCCCGGGTCAGTTCGTACTCCGTGAGGTCGGCTCCTGACAGTTCCGCGGTCATTTCGCCGCGCCGAATGACGAGAACACGCTGACAGAGCACGACGAGCTCACTGGGATCTGACGACCCGACGACGATGCCCATTCCACGGCTCGCCAAATTTCGGAGAACGTCATGCAGATCTTGTCTCGCCGAGATGTCGACACCCACGGTGGGGTCTTCGAGTACGAGAAAGTGCGGCTCTGAGAGAACTCGACCTCCGACTAGCGCCCGCTGTTGATTGCCACCAGACAGCTGTCCGATGCGTTGCGAGAACACGGGCGTCAGCCCCAGGAGGTCAGCGACCGGCTGGCAGAACCGTCTGATCATGCCGGCCGAGACGAAGCTGAACCGAGAACTCGACCCCAGAGCACCTAACGCCATATTCTCAGGCACCGGCTCGTGATCTAAAATGACGTCTCGCCGAGACGCGGGAAGCGACGCCACGCCCAATCGAACCGCTTTTCGCACCGACCCGAAGGTATCTGTGCCGCGACGCACGACGCCGACGCTCGGGCGCCGTTGGCCCGACAGCACCGCGAAGGCCGTCTCGACGCCAGAACCCGGAAGTCCAGCGATGCCGACCACTTCGCCCGGGGCGACATCGATCGAGAAATTCTTCAGGAAGCCGTCTGTGACTCCATGGGCACAGAGGTGGTCTCGTCCGCCTAACGCAGACAGCGGCTCCGCGACATCTCGCAGAGCCGTGGCGTCTTGTGTGGAGTGAGTGTCAGAACCGTCGGCCTGCAGCATCATGCCGACCAGCATTTCCTTGTCGAACTCCTCGCGACCCAGCGTGGCGAGACGTTCGCCGTCTCTCAACACAGTGACGTTGTCGCACAACCTCACAACTTCTTCTAAGCGATGGCTGATGTACAGAATCGCCACGTCGTGAGAACGCAGATCCTCGATCAGCTGCAGAACTCGTTCGGCGTCTTCGGGATTCATGGCGGATGTCGGCTCATCGAAGGCGATCACTCGCGCGCCGCGGTAGAGCAGTTGTGCAACGAGCACGATTTTCTGCCAGGAGACGGGAAGCGACGAAACGGCCGCGCCAGTATCGATGTCGATTCCGAGACTGTCGAGCACCTCTCTGACGCGTCGGCGCTCGCTTCGTCGATTGATAAAGCCCCAGGTGTTGGGCTCGAACCCCAAGGTGACCGCTTCTTGAACCGTCATCTGCATCGGCAAAACGAGTTCTTGCGTCACTGCCCTGATTCCGAGTGACGCAGCTCGAGCCGGCGAGTCGAGCGTACGTTCGGTACCACCGACCAGAATCGAACCGGTACTCGGCAGATGTCGCCCTGTCAGGATGCCGACGAGCGTGCTCTTGCCCGCTCCGTTTCGCCCGATCAGACCGTGCACCTCTCCAGACCGCAGGGCGAGGTCGACGTTCGCAAGAACCGTCGTTTCACCGTACGTCTTGCCGATACCTCGGAGCTCTACGACGGGAGAATTGTCGCTCATGCGCGCCTCTCCTGCCGTGCGAGGATGACTGCGAGAATCAGTACGCCGCCTTCGATCAATTGGATGACTGCGCTGGGATAGTTCAGCATCACCAACCCGGTGTCGAGCGCTGCCAAGAAGAACACGCCGAACACGGTCGCAAGAACCGAGAAGCGCCCTCGTCCGACGAGCGCCGCACCCAAGAAAACGGCCGCATAGGGTGGCAGCAGAAGACCGGCACCGCTATTGGGATACGACGAAGCGCTCTGCGACGTAACGAAGACACCGACGAGCCCCGCGAACAGCCCCATGAGCACGAATGCCGAGATCCGCACCGACTGCACCGAGATTCCGGCAAGACGAACCGCCGTCGGATTGATGCCGGTTGCTTTGACTCTCCGGCCGTAGGTGGTTCTTCCGAGCGCTATGGCCAGCGCGACGACAAGGAATATCCCCGCCCAGGTGGAGAAGGGAAACCCGAGGTGGTTCACAAGCGTCAAGTCGATGTAGGAGTCTGTGACCCCGTTGGTGATCGTCTTGCTCCCTGTGAGAAACTCTTCCAGCCCGCTCGCAACGAACCCGACCGCGAGAGTCACGATGAATGCTGGTGCACGACCGGATGTGATCGCAACGCCGTTGACGACTCCGACCGCGATTCCGATGATCGCAGCGACGAGCACGGCCTCGAAGGTCGAGCCCCCTAGAGCCGACATCGTCAGAATGGCGCACGAGCCGGACAAGCCGATGGTCGAGGCGAAAGACAGATCGAATTCGCCGATCAGCAGCACCACCGTCACACCGAGCGCCAAGACGAGCAACCCGATCTGCTGATTGGCGACTGATTGGAAGTTCGCCCAAGTGGCGTAGGTACCCGGAAGATTGATGCTGAAGTACCCGATCATCAGCACTGCAAGAACGACTCCCGGAGCCCACCCCACGTGCCCTAGCCAAGGAGGCCGACTCCGAGAACTACGCACTGGCGCTTCGGCCGCCTTCTGCGGCTCAACAACTGTTGTCACGATTGACTCCTCTTCATGAGTTGCGTTCGAAGCGTGCCCGGCCAACGGATCACAGATCCACTGACCGGGCACAGGGGCACGGAGTGTTAGAGCCCGTAGCTCGCCTTCCACTTCGCGAGGTACGGAGCCAATGCGTCGTCGATGCTCACGGGGCCGTTCTGGCTTCCGGGAACGAGTCGGTTCACGTCGTCGAGCCGTAGAGATTGAAGCTTGTAGACGCCATCAGCTGCTTTCGGATCGATAGCCTGCTTGGCCACGAAGAACTTCAGAAGCTGATCCATCGCGATGAGCGGACTTTCCAAAAGATTTCCGTCTACGAGAGCCGGAATGATGTCTGGGTTGTCCCGCATCTGCTGGACGTTGGTCGGATCTGCTTCGAACGGGTACACCTTGATGTCTTTGCCTGAAGCCTTCACCGCCTGCACGCATGCAGCGGTCCACAGGTCGAAAACCGGAACGATCGCCTTGAGGTTGGGATTCTGAGCGATAAGGGCATTTGCGTTGGCGAGAGCACTCTGAAAATCGAAGCCGGTGTCGAGTACGCCGACGACGTTGATGCCGGCGGCGGGCAGCTCCTGCTTGAAAACGTCTGATCGACGCGGACCACTGATGAGCTGAGACGACGTCAGTACTCCGACGTCGTCTCCGGGCTTCAGGTCGCTGATCATCGCGTCTGCGACCGGCTTGGCGAGCAGACTCGAATCCGCACCCATGAAGGTGAGACCGAGCTCCGAGTTCAGAGATCCGTCGACGTCGCCACCCACCATGATCACGGGGATGTTGCTCTGCTGTGCTTTCACCAGCCCAGCGCGCACGGTCGATGGTTCGATCGACGACATGATGATGGCGTCGACTCTCTGGTTGAGCAGATTGGTTATGCCCGAAGCTGCCTTGGTCGGGTCTCCGGCCGTGTCGACTGTGTTGATCGTCCAGCCGAGCTTGGCGGCCGCCGCCTCCGCGGTGTCATGGATGCGCTGGTCGAATCCGCCGTCGAGAGTGGCGTCGACCCAGCCGATGGTCTTCGTCGGAACCCCTCCTGCGCTCGCGGCGGGTGTCGAGGCTGTCGCGCCGGCACTGCATCCTGAAATGGATGCTCCGACGACGCAGAACGCGACAAGCATTCCGAATCGTTTGCGGGTCTTGATGGAGAACTTCATTGTTGTCCTGCTTTCTAGGGCTATGTGTTGGAGCGGAGTGACTTTCTTGTGCGTTCTGCGATGGAACAGTGAGACCACTGGCGGGCATGGGGCATCGACATCGCCTGCCAGGTGGGCAGCGAGCATCGACACCGCAGGTCAGCGCGGTGACGTATGAGGCGAAAGAGACCTCTTAGATGAAAGAGTCGTGCGGCAGAGTCAGAATCGCTGGATGAGCTTGGTCTCCAAGTAGCTCATGACGCCCTCAGTGCCGCCCTCGCGGCCCAGTCCGGATTGCTTGTAGCCGCCGAACGGCTCGGCAACGCACATCTGCCAACCGTTGATTGACATCTGGCCGGTTCGCACGCGTCGGGCGATCGACTCGGCGAGGTCCGTGTCATCCGCGTATACGGCGCCCGAGAGGCCGTACGGACTATCGTTCGCGATCGCGACGGCCTCATCGATGGTGTCGAAGGGAATCACGACCAAGACAGGGCCGAAGATCTCTTCCTGGGCGATGCGCATCGAGTTGTCGACATCGGCGAAGAGCGTCGGCTCGACGAACCATCCGTGCTCGAGGCCATGCGGGCGATGCCCACCCGTGACGAGTCTTGCACCTTCGCTCAAGCCGATGGCGATGTACTCCTCGACGCGGTCGCGCTGACGCTCGCTCGCAAGCGGTCCGAGAACCGTTTCGGGGTCGACGGGATCACCGACGACGATATTCTCCATGATCGCGGCGAGCTTGCCGACGATCTCATCCTGTCGCTGTCGTGGCACCAGAATTCGCGTGAGAGCCGCGCAGACCTGCCCGGAGTGGCCCACACCGGCGAAAGTGATCCCCGTGAGAATCGAGTCGGCATCGATGTCATCGGCGATGATCGCAGCCGACTTTCCGCCGAGCTCGAGCGTTATCCGTGCAATTCGTTCGCCGCACAGGCTCATGATCCGGCGCCCCGCTGCGGTGCTGCCGGTGAAGGCGATCTTGTCTACGCCCGGATGACTGACCAGATACTCCCCCGTCTCCCGTCCGGCCGGGATGATGGAGACGACACCAGCGGGCAAACCAGCTGCAGCGAAAGCTTCAGCGAGCAACATCGTGGTGACGGGACCTTCCTCGGCCGGCTTGAGGATCACTGTGCAACCAGCCAGCAACGCGGGCCCGATCTTCATCGAAGCCGCCGCCACCGGACCGTTCCACGGAATGACCGTTGCGACCACGCCCACCGGCTCCCGCACGATCGAACCTCGGGCGCCGGGCAAGGCGAGATCCTGTTCGAATTGCATCCTTTCGGGCAGCGTCGCAATGTCGGCCCAGATGCCGACCGCCATTTCGTGAAACGCCCGGCTCGCCGCCGTGGGCGCACCGATC
The DNA here is from genome assembly GCA_025463765.1 of Subtercola sp. Taxonomy (GTDB): domain Bacteria; phylum Actinomycetota; class Actinomycetes; order Actinomycetales; family Microbacteriaceae; genus Subtercola. The sequence goes on from JAODBC010000027.1 coordinate 112,784, forward strand.
TCTGCCGTGAACACCTCGATCATTTGCTCGAGGCGCGCCTCGACCTCCGTGCCTACTCGTGCGAGCACGACTGCGCGCTCAGCCGGTGTCATCCGCGGCCATGGGCCGTCGTCGAATGCGCTCCGGGCTGCAGCGACAGCGCGATCGACGTCTTCTCGAGACGCGTGCGGAACCGTCGCGATCTGCTGGCCGGTCGTCGGCGACACCACAGGGATGACCGCGTCTGTCGAGGGCTCCAGCCACTCCCCTCCGATGAAGAGTCGGTCGTACGAGGGAATGATTTTCTCAACTACTGCGGGCATGGCTAACTCTTTCTCGATCGACGATTGACGCATCAGTCGTCGTAGACGATGACGCCACGAATGTTGCTGCCTGCGCGTAGGTCTGTGAAGGCCTCGTTGATGTCTTCCAGCCGATACGTTTTGGTGATGAGCTCATCCAGCTTGAGAGCGCCGCTTTTGTACAGATTGATGAGCAGCGGGATATCCCTCCTCGCCACGACCGACCCGTAGACAGTGCCCTGAAGGCGCTTGCCCGACATCGCGAACGTGTAGAGGTCGAAGTCGATCTGACGCTGAGACATGGGAGCCACAGACGTCAGAACAAGCGTGCCGCCCACTCGCACCAGGAGTTGCGCTGGGTTCATCAAGTTGCCGTAGGCGATGTCGACGGTCATGACAACGACGTCTGCGCCCTGACCGTTTGTCAGGTGAGCGACGATGCCCGCCGCTTCCTCAATGCTGGCAGCGACGTGGGTCGCACCGAAGAGGTGAGCTTTTTCGCGCTTGAACGCGATCGGATCGACGGCGATGAGGTTCAATGCTCCGGCGTGCTTCGCGCCCTGTACGGCGTTCATGCCGACGCCGCCGGTGCCGATCACCACGACCGTGTCGCCGATCTTCACTTCACCGGCGCGCACCGCGCTTCCCCACCCTGTAGGCACCCCGCACCCGATGAGCGCAGCCTTGTCGAGAGGAATCTCGTCGGGAATGACGATCAGGCAGTCGACGGGAGCCACCACGTAGGGCGAGAACGTTCCGAGAAACGCGAACGCTCCCACGTCTCGGCCTCGAGCGTGAATGCGCTTCGTACCATCAGGCGCAAGCCCGCTGATCACCCCTGCGCTGACGACACAGAAGTTGGAGTGACCGGTCATGCACGGGAGGCACTTTCCACACGACGGCAGAAAAGAAAGCACGACATGCTGACCGACGTGGTAGTCGGTCACGCCGGGCCCTACCTCGACAATCACTCCGGCACCTTCATGACCGCCGAGTACAGGTGCGAAGTCGACCGCCATGTCCCCGGTGTCCAAATGGTCGTCACTATGGCAGATGCCCGAAGCGGCGAGCTTCACAACCACTTCATTGGCCTTCGGCGGGTCGAGCTCGATATCTTCGACGCTCCAGCCCGATCTCGTACCCGGCTCCCACAGCAACGCGCCCACGGTCTTCATGACATCCTCCAAAGTCTCTATGCACGCGAAGCGCGTACATCACACACGATTTGCTGCACGGGCATGGAGGTCCTCGATCTCAAGTCGCTCCGCCCCGATCGGAGGTGAGCATGCCGCTAGTCGACTGTGACCTTTCGGGTAGGTCCACTCCGACCGTGTCTAAAGTATGCTGACAGATAACAAAATCGTCAAGTGTTAACTCAGAGATGATTTGAATCGCTCAGCGGGCGAAGATGAAACACCGCAGAGAGGGCGCCGATCGGCGAGAATCCCGACGCGACGCGAACTGTCGAAATCCCGGAAACGGCCTCACGCGATCACACCCTCGGCCACCAGTTGGGCGATCTGCGCCTCGTCGAGGCCCAGCAGCTCCGACATCACCTCGCCAGAATGCTCGCCCAGATTCGGGCCGGCCCAGCGCACTTCGCCCGGAGTGCCCTGCAGCATCGGCACAACGTTCGGCATTGGAATGCTGCGCCCGTTGCTGTCGGCGGCGGTCACGATGTTCCCCCGTGCGGCGAGGTGCGGATCAGACGTCATGTCGGCCGCCCCGTGCACCGGCCCCACAACCACGTCGTAGTGTCGGAGCACGCGCATTGCCTCATCGCGAGGCAACGTCTTCACCCACGCTCGAAGGTGCGGCGCCATATCGAGCACTGTGGCGGCCGTGTCAGTTATGAGATCGTGCTCGAGCAGCAGCGACCGGATGCTCGCCAGAGACTTCGTCGTAGCGGCTGAGATCACGATGTTGTAGCCATCGCTGGTGGCGCAGATGTCGGTGAGGAACGCCTCGTTGAACGGAAACTGGGTTCCGGTGCGATGCACCTCCCAGCCTTGCAGTTCGTTCAGCGGAATCTGCCACTCGATCATGCGGAAGAGCGTTTCGTAGAGCGCAAGGTCGATGCTCTGCCCGATGCCCGATCTGGCTCGTTCGTGCATCGCTACCATGATGCCGAATGCGCCCATCAATCCGGTGGTCGCATCGCCGAGCGAGTAACCCGGGTGCGTGGGCGGCTGCTCGGCCTCGCCGGTGAGATGCGTCGCACCGCTGAACGCTTCGGCGATCTTGCCGAACCCCGGGCGGTCGCTGTAAGGACCACCGCGGCCGTACCCTGAGATGCTCAGCATGATGAGCTGCGGGTACGCGGCGTGCAGTTCCTCCCAGCCGAGCCCGGCCCGGTCGAGCACGCCGGGCCTGAAATTCTCAACCAATACGTCTGCGTCTTCGAGCAGAGCCCGCACCAGTTCGAGGCCGCGCGGTTTCTTGAAGTCGATGCAGACCGAGCGCTTGTTCCGGCCCGTAACAGACCACCACACGCTCGACGAGTCGAGCTGGGGGCCCATCGCTCGCAGACTGTCGCCGTGGCCGGGCTGCTCGATCTTGATGATGTCGGCGCCGAAGTCGCCGAGCAACGATCCGGCGAACGGGGCGGCAAGCGCGTGCCCTAATTCGACAACGCGCATTCCGGTAAGTGGGCCCACAAGATCTCCGTAACTATCATCTGCTGATTGCAACTACCATAGAACGATAGCGCAAAGATCGAGCGATACAAGGGCCGAAATCGCATTGCAAGGACGCGATGGTGCTGAGCTGGGCGCCCGCGCGGTCACCCGACGATAAAGTGGGTTCGTCGTCACCGCCCGACGGCGGAATTCTCACGCAGGAAGGCACTGGTGCAAGCCTTACAACGCCTCACCGCGATTCTCGACATCGTCGCCGCCCACGGCCCCATCGCCCCGGCCGAGATCGGCCTGCGAATGGATGTTCCTTTCTCAACCGTTGCGCGCCTGACCCGACAACTCTTCGACGAAGGAATGGTGAGCCGCGTCCCCGACAGCGGCAAGTACGTGATCGGCTGGCGCATCTTCGACCTCGCTTCCGCAGGGCAGGGCAGTGTCGATCTGGCGACACTGGCGGTGCCGGTCATGACGAGATTGCGCACCCTCACCGGTGAGACGGTGTCGCTCCATGTGCTGCGCGGCGACCAGCGGCTCTGCATCGCCGAAGTGCAGAGCACACAGGAATTGAGGCGCGTGGTCGCCCCCGGCACGATTCAGGGATTGGCGGGCACAACCGGTGGCGAGGTACTTCTTTCTGGCATGACCGACGCCGAAATCGCCGACTACGCTCAGCGCACCGGAATTCGGGGCGAAGAGCGCACGAAGCTCGTCGAGCGCATCGCCGAGATCCGGGCAATCGGATTCGCCGTGATCACTCGCACCGACATGGGCATCGTGGCGCTTTCTGTTCCAGTAGCCCGAGCGGGGCGCGTTCGCGCAACCCTCAGCGTCTCGGGTCCGCTCTCACGATTCTCCGGCAGCGTTGCCGCCGGCTTTGCCGACGCGGCGAAACTCGCGGCCGACGACATCGCGCGCATCGCCTGAAATCAGGCGCCCACGCCGAAGGCGTGTTCGAGCGATTCATGGATTATCGAGGCCACGTCGTCTGCCGAGTCGAAATGCACCCCGTACGAAAGCACCTCTGCGCTCACAACACCGTCGTACCCCGTGACCCGCAGCGCCTCGACAAAAGCAGAAATGTCGAACGTGCCGGCACCGGGAGGCTGCCGGCCCCAGCGACTTGCCGTGAAGAACTCGCCAGCATCCGCTGCCCGCCGGGTACCGTCACTGACCTGAACCAGTGCGATCTGCGAGGCGTCGAGTGCGGCAACCTCCGAAAGCGCAGTGCCACTATGCACGACGTGCCAGCTGTCGAGCAGTAGCCCGGCGCGATCCCAGCCGATCGTGGCGCAGAGTTCGGCTGCGTCATCGAGACGACCGAGAGGGCCGTAGGCCATGAATTCCACCGCCATGCGGCACCGGGATGCCCAGAGCACGTCAGCGCAGATGCGCAACTGCTCGATCACGGCGGCGGTCAGCGGTGCATCCACGATCACTCCGCAACAGGGCACCCGGCGATCGCCGCCGACACCGTGACGCGCACTCCTTGAACCGAGTTCTGAAGCGAGCGCTGCGAATGCCGCAGCAGATTCGAGCCCGTCGCTCTGGCCGACACGGAGCACTCCGATGTCGGTGCAGACGAGTTTGCGCGCCGAAACGGCGTCAGCCACATCGCTTCGACCCGCGGGCGTCAGCATCGCGGACCCGAGTGCGACAGAGTCGAGCCCCACGGCCGCGAAACCCTCGGCAGCCGCTGCGTCGAGCACGACACCGAAGGGAGCGCTTGAGAACGGAACCAACGGCTCAGAAAGCTCCGCAAGCGCAGATGTCACCGCCGGCAGCGGAAACGTCAGCCAGTTCAGAGTCGAGAGCGAGAAGATCACCGTGACCACCTTGTGTCGCATATCGTTCATCGCCGCTCGATGCGCATTCGGCGAAGAATGCAGCTTGCGCGATGGCTGGTGACTAGCCTACGCTCAGATCACAGAACGATTGTAACTATCATTCAATGAGATTTAGGCGTTCGAGAATCACAGGCCGCTCGATGACGAAGGAACCCATGAGAGACGTCTATCTGCTCGGCGCGTACTCCACACGCTTTGGTCGCTATGGGCAGCTCACATTCCGTGACCTCACCCGGGCCGCCGTTGAGGGGGTGCTCGCCGACGCCGGCGGGGCGCACCTCGGTTCAGCGGTCGAAAGCATCTGGTTCGGCAACGTGATGATGGACTACTGGGGCCAGCACAGCACGCGTGGCCAGTTCTGCCTCATTCCTCTGATCCAAGACAACACGCTCGCAGAGCGCACCCCCATCACCAACGTCGAGGGAGCCTGTGCCACTGGTTCTATGGCTTTTCAAGGGGCACTGAAAGACATTGCGAGTGGCGACACAGAAGTGAGCCTCGCCGTCGGTGTCGAAAAGATCTTTCGGCCCGACGCCGACCCGCAGCAGAGCTTCGAAATGTTTCGTGCGGCCGAGAACTCGCTCTACCCCGACGAAACGCTCGATGAGTACCGTGCGCTCATGCGCGGCCTCGGGGGGTCGTTCGAGACCGGCCCCGGGCGAACGATGTTCATGGACACTTACGCTGCCCAGGCTCAATTCCATATGCACCGCTACGGCACCACCCGCGAACAGCTGGCCATCGTCGCTTCGAAGAACCACCACTTCGCAACCCAGAACGAGAGGGCGCAGTACCGCTTCGAGGTCTCAGTGGCGGATGCTCTCGCCGACCGTCTGGTCAGCGAGCCTCTGACGCGGTCGATGTGTGCTCCCATCGGCGACGGTTCTGCCGCAGCCGTATTGTGCTCGCAGCAGTATCTCGATGAGCAGCCCCCCGAGGTTCGACGCCGCGCAGTGCGCGTTGCCGCATCGACTCTCACCAGCGGCATCTATCGCACGCCAGAGCAGCTGAGCCTGAGCTCCGTTGCGGCCGAACGAGCGTACCGTCGTGCGGGCATCCGGCCTGCGGCTGTTGATGTCGCCGAGGTGCATGACGCCACCGCGTTCGGCGAGATCTACCAGAGCGAAATGTTGGGCTTCTGCGCTGTGGGTGAAGGCGGCGCCTTCGCCGAGGCCGGCGAGACGGCATTGGGCGGCAGCATTCCCATCAATACGTCGGGTGGCTTGATCTCGAAGGGACACCCCGTCGCGGCGAGCGGGCTCTCGATGATCACCGAAGTCGCCGAACAACTGCGAGGCGAAGCCGGCGAACGCCAGGTGACAGCAGCGCGCTGGGGCCTCATTGAGAACGGCGGCGGCATCATGGGCCTCGAGGAGGCCGCCTGCGCTGTGACGATTCTCGAAGCGAACACACCAGCGGGCGCTCGCGCCTGAGTTTTCTGCAGTACAGATTCACCCTCGGTATCGACGACGACACCGAGTCAGAACGAGAAAGGTGCACAACGATGAGCGACCACTCCGCATTCACCGGCAAAGAGATTCGTCTCAATATGCTCGAGCAGTGCAATCCGAGCTTTCAGGCCTTCGGACTCTGGAGTCACCCCCGTGACATCGGGGCCCGGTACACGTCGATCGATTACTGGGTGGACTACGCGAAGATGCTCGAGAAGGGGCTGTTCGACAACTTCTTTCTCGCCGATGTGTACGGCATCCCCGACGTGTATGAAGGAAAAGCCGACGGGGCGCTGCGCAACGGAACGCAGGGCCCGAGCCTCGACCCGGCCATGCTCATCTCGGCCATGGCCTACGCCACCACCGAACTCTGCTTCACGATCACCGGCAGCGCAACCTACGAGATGCCCTACACCTTTGCACGCAAGATGTCCACGCTCGACCACATGACGAATGGCCGCATCGGCTGGAACATCGTGACCAGCTATCTCACCAGTGGTGCAACGGCCATGGGTCGCGACGGCCTGAAAGCACACGACCACCGCTACGAGGTGGCCGACGAATTTCTCGACGGCGTCTACCAGCTCTGGGAGGACTCGTGGGGCGACAACGCACTGGTGAAAGATAAAGAGAGCCGCGTCTACGTCGACGCGTCAGAGGTGCATCCGATCGACTTCGAAGGCGAGTTCTACCGCTTTCACGCCATTCACCAGGTCGAGACGTCGCCTCAGCGCACGCCTGTGCTCTTTCAGGCCGGCGCCTCTGCTCGCGGTCGGCAATTCGCGGCCCAGCACGCCGAGGGCGTGTACCTCAACGGCAGCTCGAAGACCATCGTGGCCGAACAGGTGGCAAGTTTTCGGCGCCTCGCCGAAGAGGCAGGCCGGGCTCCGGATGACCTCAAGATCTTCGCGGGTGTCTCGATCTTCGTCGACAAGACCGAAGAGCTCGCCCGCGCCCGGCATGCCGAGTACCTCGAGTACGCCAGCGTCGAAGGCCTGATGGCCATGATGTCGGGCGCCATGGGAATCGACCTCTCGCAGTACCCGCTCGACGAGCCCATCACCTATCAAGAGAACGACGGCAATCGCTCGGTGATGGAGGCGATGACTCGCAACAACAACCTCACCCTGCGCGAGGTGCTCGCCAGCCGGGCGCTGAACGGCACCAACCTCGCGCTGATCGGTTCTCCGACGCAGATCGCCGACGAACTGATCAGCTGGATGGACGAAACCGACCTCGACGGCTTCAACATCGCACACATCGTGAACCACGAGACCACGCAGAACTTCATCGACCTGGTGATTCCCGAGCTGCAGAAGCGCGGCCGGTACAAGACCGCCTACTCGAGCGGTACGTTCCGCGAGAAGCTGTTCGGCAACGGCGCCCGCATCAAGCTCACACACCCGGCGTCGAAGAACCACGCAGCCGTGACGGCGGCCTGACTCGTGTTCGTGGTGATTGGTGAGAACGTACGCGAGTGGAGCAAGAGCGACACTGTGTACGAGAAGCATCGTGCACATATGGTGACGCACATCGAGGCGCACGACTTCTTGGTGTCAGGGCCACGTGCGGGCGGCGGATCGGTGATCGTGGCGCTCGGCGACGATGAGGCCGCTCTGCAGGCGATACTCGACACAGACCCGCTCGTCACCGACGGATTCATGGTCTTCACCGTGCATCCGTTCATCCCGGGGCTTCACGACCCGGCCGTAGATCTCACATTCGTATGATTCAGAGCGCACAGAAAGGCCCCGCACAATGACCGACCCTTCTCCGGCACTCGTCGCCGTCAGCAGCACAACCGGCCTGCATCTCGATTTGTTCGACGCCGTCACCGGCGCCTCGCACGGCCGCATCTCCGACCTCAGCGCGCAGCCGCATGAAATCGCCTGGGATGCCGCTCGGCGCCTGATGTACCTCACCCACACCTACCGTTCGGGCGGTTACGGCGAGGGGCAAGAGAAGTCGCACGAGATCAGCGTTATCAGCCCGGACGCCCAGCGGGTCGTCGAGGTCATCGACATCGCTCCTTTCGGCGCCCCGCACGACGTGGAGTACGACCCGCGCCGCGATCTGATCTACACCGGCGTCGAGAACTACAACGGCCGCAACGGAATCGTGATTATCGACGCGGCTTCGCGTGAGGTCGTGGGGCACATTCCGCTCTCGGGCCCGAACGCCCACTGGCTCGCGCTGAGCCCCGACGGGGAGCGGCTCTTCGTGGCACACAAGGAGGCTCCGATCCTCTCGATTGTCAGCCTGGTCGAACGCCGGGAGATCGCCACCGTCGCCTGCGCCGGCGGCGCCGAAGAGATCGACTACGACGCGGCGGGCGACTACGTCTACGTGGCGACCCCACTCATGAACGTCACGATCAACGTCACACAGGGCGCGCTCAATCGCAGGCCCACCGTTGCCGGCGACCCTCAGCCGCGGCTGCTGAAGATCGACGCCCGGTCGGGTGACGTGGTCGGTGCGCTCGACTTCGACGAGATCATCTGCGCTCTCACCGTCGCCCCGAACGGCGACGTGCTGGTGAGCGAGATGCACTTTCCAGCCCCAAACGACCCTGACCCCGCGCCATCGCTCGGCCGGATGCACGTGGTCGACTCCGCAGTCATGAGCCGCCGCGCGGCCGTGACGGTCGGCGAACTGCCGTTCACCATCCGCTGCACCCCCGATGGCCGCACTGCGTTCGTCGCCAACCTGAAGTCGGGCACCGTTTCGGTTGTCGACCTGACTGCGAACGAAGTCACCGCGACCTGGGCGAACAATGTCGGCGTGAAACTCGGTGGCACGCATGGGCTCTGCTACATTCCGGCGCGCGACTCGTGACTGTGCACGAGGAGGGCTGGCCCGTTCATCCGCTGCGCCTGCCTCCGGTTCACACGCCCGATTCCGCTCAGGCCGAGGCCCTGGCCAAGACCCCGACTCTGCCTGACGGAACCATTCGCAATTTGTTTCTAACCCTCGCCTGGCAACCCGTATTGCTCAAGCGCTTCAACGTGTTCATGGGCACGTTCATGGTCTTCAACACCATCACTTCTTATGAGCGCGAAGTGGTGGTGCTGCGTGTCGCAACGATCGGCCGCAGCCGCTACGAGCTGGCCCAGCACATTCCTCTCGCCCAACAGGCAGGCATCACCGATGACACGATCAGAGCGCTTCTCGCTTACCCCTCGCTCGACGGCCTGAACGACGACGACCGCATGCTCGCCGCCCTCACCGACGAAATCGACGAACTCGGTCACCTCACCGAGGTGACCTGGATTGCGCTCCGGGCCAGGTTCGCCGAACCGTCGATCGTCGAACTGATCGCCCTGGTGACGCAATATCGCATGGTCGCCGAGTTCTTGAACACCCTCGGGGTCGAACTGGAGCCCGATTTGCGCGCCACTATCGAGAGCTGGATCGGCGCCTGAGCCGTTTCGATCGGCCCAACGATGAGAGCTTCATTTTCATAGAAAGTGACAAAAGCATGTCGATTCACGATTCATCTGCCTCATCTGTCGCGGCATCACCCCTCAACCCTCACCCGGTGGCCGAACAGGCACGCTCGACCATAACGTCAGATCAGTTCAGGTCTGCTTTTCGTAACCACGCTGGCGGAGTCGCGGTTATCACTGCTGATGCCGGCCATGGCCCCGTGGGCCTGACGGCGACTTCGGTCATCTCGGTCAGCCTTGACCCTCCGCTTGTGGTGTTCTCGGTCTCAGAACTGTCGTCGAGTACACCAACCATCCTCGAAGCCGACACAGTCGTCATTCACCTTCTGGGTGCCGACCAGATCCACATCGCCAAGCTGTGCTCGACAAGCGGCATCGATCGATTCGCCGACACCTCCATCTGGTCGCGTCTCGTCACCGGAGAACCGTTCTTCCCATCGGCACATGCCTGGATCAGAGGCAAAGTCGTCAACAAGATGGCGGCGGGAGGCTCAACGGTCATCGCAGTGCAAGCACTGCAGGCACGCTCCCCAGACGCGAACGACGCGTCAGTGCCCCTCGCTGCTCCGCTGGTCTACCACAACCGCACGTGGCACATTCTGGGCGAATACTCCAAACACCAAGCGCCAGCGGCATCACCACAAACTCAGGAGGCAGTCGGCACCAGTGCGGGAAAGTGCCAATCGTCTGCCGAACCAGGCGCACCCGAGGCCTGTGTAATCCGGCTGGACGAAAGCGGGACGGTCAATCGTCGAAACGCTGAGCGGTGATAAATAAGGGGCTCAGCGTCACGATCTACGGCGACATCGCGTACCTGTAAGAGAACGATGTGATGATCACCCGCAGGTATCTCCGCCACCACGGTGCACTCAAGCAGACAGGCCGAGTTGGCCACAAAGAGTGCGCCTTTTTCTGAGCGAATGGTTTCGAGTCCATCGAACCGATTGCGGCTTCGCGAGGCGAGTTGAAGGCACGCTTCCTCTTGGCTTCGCGCCAAGATCGATATGCCAAGACGCTCTGCTGAGCGCAAGACGGGCCATGTCGATGAGGTGTTTTGCGCCGAAAAGAGCACGATGGGTGGGTCGAAAGATATGCCTACCGAGAAGGATGAAGCCACGAACCCTACAGGCTCACCGTTGACCTCTGCGCAGATCGCCGCGACGCCCGAGGGCACGTTGCCTAGCGCCGAGCGAATCGAACCCGGGTCGAGGTCTACTTTGCTGAGGAATGCTGCTTGGTCGGAGTGGCTAGTGATCAGCATGAGACCTCGAATCGGAGGTGGATGCCACCGAGAGCAGCTGATGCTGCAGGCCAGTGGAATTGGCGAACTCGGTTGATGACCCTTCGTGGGCCATCCGCCCGGTGTCGAGTACATAGACCCGAGAGGTGAGGCTGAGTACGAATTGCAGGTTCTGCTCCGCGAGAATGATGCTGACGTCGAACTTGGCCGGCAAGCTGAGAATCGACTCGTGGAGCTGTTGCACCACCAACGGCGATAGACCCTCCGTTGGTTCGTCTAGCAAGAGAAGTCGTGGTTTGCCGGCAAGAGCACGTGCTATGGCTACGGCCTGCTTCTCTCCGCCAGAAAGCTGATATCCCCGACGCGGCAGAAGGCGTTCGAGTATAGGCACGGCGTCGACGAGGCGGTCGACGTCGAGCGGCTGCCTTCGCGCTCTGGCTGCGAGCGCGAGATTTTCGCGCACCGAGAGGGCCGGAAAGATACGTCGATCTGGAGGCACCCATGCCACCCCCGATCGCGCAATGGTCTCGGTGCGAAGTCGACTGATCTCGCGATCTTGGAAGACAATGGTTCCCAAGCGCCGGGCTTCGATGCCCATGATCGCCTTGAATGTCGTACTCTTACCGGCGCCGTTTCGGCCGAGAAGGCCTACAACTTCTCGTTCTGCAACAGCGATATCGATGCCGAAAAGCGCCTGCGCGGTGCCATACCAAGCCTCAAGATGGGAAACGGTCAATGTCTTCGCGGTCATGATGCGGACACCCCCAAGTACAGTTCTTTCGTCAGGGGCGCTGCCTCTACTTCTGCAGGTGTCCCTTCCAATAACAGTTTTCCCTGGCCCATCAAAAGCACCCGGTCGCTCACTGAGAAGATCACCTCCATGTCATGCGCGGTCAGCACGATGGCCAGTTGCGGGTTGGCTTCCTTCACCGATCGGAGCATGTCGATTGTCTGTTGGATGTCTTCGAGCGACATACCCGCGGTCGGCTCGTCAAGCAGCAGAAGTTTGGGCTGCTGCACCAATGCCATTGCAAACTCCAGCCGTTTGCGATCACCTTGGGCAAGCCTGTCGGCACGAAGAGCCGAGTAGTCGTGCAGAGAGAGTCTGACGAGCATTTCGTCGACCCGCGTTGCCTTCTGGTGGCCCGAAGAGAATGTGTCCCAGAAGGCGAAGGGATGCCCGCGAGCAGATTCGACGGCGAGAAGCAGGTTCTCACGAACGGTCCGTGTGCCGAAAAAACTGGCAACCTGGAACGTTCTGCTGAGGCCGTTTCTGCACCGGCGCGACGCAGGCCAACGTGTAGCGTTATGGCCCTGATAGCTGATCGTACCTTTGTCTGCGCGGTGCTCTCCCGCGGCCAGCCCGAACATGGTCGACTTGCCCGCACCGTTAGGGCCGATCAGCGCCAGAGTCTCACCGGCTCGTACGGTGAAGCTCACGCCCTGAACAGCGTGCGATGGTCCGAAAGATTTGTAGACGTCCTGGACTTCGAGTACGGGCGTTTCGGCATTCACGAGAGCACCTTCTGACGTCTTGTCATTCGCTTAGAGATCATTGGCACTAGACCAAGGAGGCCTTCGGGCAAGACGAGCACGATGACGAGCAGTCCTAACCCGAAGTACAGCTCCGGTGAGCTCGTCGAGTTAGAGAGCGCCCAATTCGCGACCGTGAAGATGACGGCTCCGATGGCAGGCCCCCAATAGGTATGCATGCCGCCGATCAGGCACATTATTATCACTTCGCCTGAGACTGTCCACGACATGATGTCGGGGCTCGCGATTCCTTGCAGCTGCGCATAAAGGGCTCCGGCGACACCAGCGAGCAGTCCGGCCACGGTGAATGCGACGATGCGACTCAATTTGACGTTGATGCCGAGCGCGGATGCGCGGAGCGGATTATCGCGCACGGCCGTCAGACTCGCGCCAAAGGTGGAGCCGCGGAGGCGCCTGATCACAATGGCGAGCACACCAGTAATGGCTATGGCGTACCACCAGAATGTCTTGTCGGAAAATAACGAGGTTCCGAAAATTGCCCCCCGTGGAATTCCGGGAAGTCCGCTCTCACCGCCGAGCGCGGGTATCCGATAGAGCAGAAGCGAGATACTCTCCCCGAATACGAGGGTGAGCATGGCGAACTCGACGCCGGTCACGCGGTTGGCGACCAGGCTGAAGATCATCGCAAGGATGGCGCCGACGGCAGCCCCGACGAACAACTGTATGAGGGGCGGAAGAGCGATCGGCGCAAGAAGTCCGACCGTGTATGCGCCGGCGCCGAAGAATGCCGCTTGCCCAAACGAGGTAATACCCGTCCAGCCGAGCAGAACGTTTGTACTCATGGCAAATAGTACGAAGATCAGGGCCGTCGTAGCCAAAAATAGAGTCGAACCGGTGAAAAGCCCAGGGCCTATCACCCCTACGACGATCCATACCGCGGCGACCTCGAGAGTTGCGGGAATTCGCCATCTGGCTTTCGCTGAAGTCGTCTTTCCGGTCGCCAGGTTCTGACCTCTTTGTTCGAGCTGTGTTGTCATGGTCACGCTTCTCTCGACGCGAATGCGGCACCGAAAATGCCCTGGGGTCGTAAGAGCAGCACGAGGGTGACGGCGATGTACAGACTGAATCCTGCGAAGCCGGGGAAAAAGGTGACGGCAAAGCTGTCGAGCAATCCGATGAGGAGCGCTGCGATCAGCGCCCCTCCCATAGAGCCGAGCCCACCCACGATGACGATTGCAAAGCTCTGCACCACGAAGGTCGGAGCAAGACTCGGATCGATCGATAACAGCGGCGAAATGAGCCCACCGGCAAGCCCAGCGAGGGCGGCGCCTAAAGCAAAAACCGCCAGTTGGACACCCCGGGCGTGCAGGCCTAGGGCGCGTGCCATCGTCTGATCGTGCGCTACCGCGCGGGTTGTCTGCCCGAACGATGTGCGCTGAAGGAGAAGCGTCAGGCCAATCGCGAGCACTGCTCCGACGCCGATCAGCACCACGTCGTAGGTGGCAACCCGCACGCCCAGGATCTGAAACGATCCCGCGAATGCCGGCAGTTGCGTCTGCGATCGAGGAGAAACTCCCCAAATCTGTTGAACGAGACCATCCAAAGTCAGCAACAGGGCGTACGAGGCCAAGAGCGTGGTGGTGTGATCGCGCGCATAGAGGCGCCGAAAAACGGCGACCTCGCTCACCGCGCCAATTGCGCCCACCGACAGGGCTGCTATCAACAGACCGACGATCAGAAGACTGATTGAACCGGTCACACCACCGAGCACGTTATAGAAAAGGAACGCTCCAATCATGAAGAACGCTCCGTGGGCGAAGTTGAGTACTCGCATCACGCCGTAGATCAGTGTCAGCCCGCTGGCGACAATGAAGAGCGGCATTCCTGTTGCGATGCCCGAAACGAGCGCCGCGAAGATCTGACCGAACATTTACTTACCCGAGTACGGCACGACTTGGGTTTCGATGACTTTGACGCCATCAGAACTCGTCGAGTCACCAACGGTGTGGCTGATCACAGACGGTACAGAGAGTTGGTGTGAGGCTGCACCCATCGTGAGAGAACCGCTCGGGGCGTCGAATGACACTCCCTCGAGAGCGGTTCGTACAGCCTCTGGGTCACCAGAACCGGCTTTGTTGATGGCAGCAGCATACGAAAGGCCGATCAGGTACCCCTGGTATGTCCATCCCACGGGCTTCGCACCGTTCGCGATCTTGCCGTAGTCCGTCACGAATTGTGTATTCATCGTGGTGTTGAACGCGGCCCAGTTGTAGTCGTAGGAGTTCCATACGTCGGGTGCCTGACCGTTCAGGGATCGAGCAACGTTGTAGTACTCGCCCGAGTTCGCGATGAGCGCCACCTGGCTTGGCAGGTCGTAGGCCTGGGCCTGCTTGAGGAACCCGGAGGTTCCTGCCCCGAATGTGGCGAGGAAGATTCCGCGTGAGGCGACCGGGCCGGTCAGGCCGCCGCTGATGGCAGCGACCTGTGAATGAAAATCAGAGGCCGAGAGGGGAACGAACTGTTCGCTGTTGACTTGCACAGCCACGTCGGCCGCCGTTAGTCCGTCTCGGTAGGTCTGCCAGGTCTCGTGGCCCCAGCTGTAGTCGAATCCGAAGGCGTCGTAGTTTGTGACATTCGGGAACTTCTGAGCCATTACTTCGGCCAGCGCCTGGGCGTTTGCCTGGTCGCGCACGGCGACCCCGAAGGTGCGCTTGAAGGGTGAGGTGCCAGAAATTCCGCCGGTGAGGGTGTCACTGGCGCAGGAGGCGGTGACCAAGATCGCCGGAGACTGCTCGACGACCGGGTCGACCCCGGCGCAGTCGGCAGAGCTGAATAGCCCACCGAGCAGATTGACACCGTTCGAAGTAAAGTCTCGAGCGGCCTGGGTGGCGGTCTGGGGGCTTGACCCTTCGTCTTTGGTAGCCATTGCGAGTTGTTTGCCACCAGCGACGCCGCCGTTCGCATTCACCTCATCGATTGCTACTTGAAAACCATCGGTGATATTTTTGCCGATTTCGGCATATGCGCCTTGGGTTGGCGCGATCATGCCGATCGTGATGGTCGAGTCTGCGCTCGATCCTGTAGACGAACCCGCGCTGCAACCGCTCAATGTCAGCAGGACTACTCCTGTAATCGGAATCCATAGCTTTTTCATGTTTCGATAACCTCCTTGTTATGTAGAACAGATCAGGGCCTGGTCAGCCCCGTGTCGTGACGCCACCATCGACGTGGATGGTGTCGCCCGTGATTCCAGAGCTCTTTGTGCCAGCCAAAAAGGCGACCGTTTCGGCCACTTCGTTGGGCTCGATCATGCGGCCAAGCGGAATAGTGCTGATTTTCTTCAGTACGTATTCGTCGGACTTTCTCGCCGCTTCATTCATCGACGTGGGAACGATGGTGGCTGAGACAGCATTCACGCGGATGGGGATTGCTGACCATTCGATCGCGAGTGTTCTCACCAGCGAGCCAAGAGCTGCTTTTGTCATTCCGTAGGCAGCCGTACCTGTTATGCCGCGTTCTCCCGCCGTAGATGTGACCATCACCACGGAGCCCTCCCCACTTGCTTGAAGCAATTCGGAGGCGGCTTTGGTCATATTCACCGTGCCCCAGACATTGGTTTCGAAAACCTCACGGGCGTCGACTGAATTGAATTCGTCGAACGACTGCCACTGGTTGATTCCGGCACAGTTCACCAGCACATCCAGGCGCCCGAACTCCGCTGCAACAGCTGTCGTAACTCGAAGGCAATCGTCGAAAATCGTGATGTCGCACTGGAGTTCGAGGTCAACGTCGATACGCTCACCCTCGACCGTGCGCCCCACGCCCACCACGATAAATCCATCCCGACGCAGGCACGCCACAATCTGCTCGCCTATTCCGCCGCGACTACCGGTGACCAGCGCTACTCTTCTCGCGTCACCACTCATGACGAGCACCGACCTCAGCGAGAGCTTCGAGCGCGACAGCGACGTCGTCACGATAGTGACCGCCGGATACTCCGAGACCGCCGACGACGATGCCGTCCACTTCGATCGGAAAACCTCCTGGCAACGTGACCATACGGGGAATCGCCTGACGGGCACCTGCACTGAGAACCGCATCGGCTTCGAGTGCATCGTGCCAGAGCCCGGTGGCTCGACCGGATGCGCCGGTGAAAGCCTTGTCTTGTGCCACACTGCCCGACGTGAACGATGCGCCGTCCATCCGCATGAAGCCTTTGAGTAGACCGCTCTCGTCAACGACGGCGATACTCATCCGCAGGTTGTGAGCGACGGCCGCGCGAGCGGACGCCAAGAGCAGGGAATGTGCCAGCGCCTCGGAGACAGACCGGCGAATGAAAGTCGATTCCGAGATCGTCATTTGCGAACTCCCGCCTGACGAAGCAACGGCATGACCTTTTCGTCAAAGTACGCAAGTTCTTCGTTGTAGTCGAGAAAGGCCATCACCACCCCATCCATGCCGGCATTCGAAAGCTGAATCAATTTGTCTGCGACCTGCTCGGGGTTACCGATAATAGGGAAAGCGCCGAAGCTCAGAACAAACGGATCGAGGCCAGAATGAACTTGGTCGTTGAAGGATGAACTCTGCACACCGAGTACTTCAGCCAGGTTGCGCGCGCCCACGTAGTCACCGTGGTCAAGAATCTGCTGCTTGACCTGTTGCGCTTCCTTCTCTGTATCTCTGCAGATGATGAACGCAGACATCATCACACTGAGTTCGCGTTGGTACTCCTTGAACGCCAACTCACGTGCTCGAGTCGCGTATTCGCGAGCTTTCTCGACACTGTCGACGGCGGCGAAGTTGATATCGACGTTTCGAGCAGAGAAATCCAGCCCTGCAGGGGAGTTACCCGCGTTAATCAGAACAGGGTGAGGTTTTTGAATCGGTTTCGGAAACGAGACCGCGTCTTTCACACGCAGATACTCGCCCTCAAAGTCGAAGGGTTCGTTCTCTGTCCAGAGGCGTCGTACGATCTGAACCCATTCTTCGCCGTACTGGTAGCGATCGGTGTGTCCGCGTTGGCTCACCCCGAACATTTCCATTTCGGGGGTGAACCAGCCCATCACCAGATTCAAAGCAAATCGGCCGTGTGAAATGTGGTCGATGGTTGCCGAGGCTTTAGCCGCAACGATCGGATGCGTCGTCGGCAGATGCGACGTCGACACGATCGTGATGTTCTCGGTCTCGGCGGCGAGGCCGGCGGCCCAGGCGTAGGTTTCAAAACTGGTGCCGTTGAAATCGGTGGAACCACCGAAGCCCTTCCACCTGGCGATAGGAACGAGCGCTTCGAAGCCCATCCTGTCTGCTCGCTGCGCGATTGCCGTGGTGTGTTCCCAGGTCACTTCATATGTCGTCGGCGCCTCGGTCATCGTCAGTCCGCCGCTGCAATTAATGCCGAACAACCCCAATTTCAAAGGCTGCTCGTTGAACAGGGGCATATTCTGTCGGCGGATCTCGTCTACTTCAGCGCGAGTGCGTGCAGGTTGGGTCACTTCGTTGAATCCCTTCGTGGAGCACCGTGCTCCTCGTTGAACCGATGTCGTACCGCTAGGCGGAACGTATGCGACGAGACACCACCGAGAAGCTCTCTTGGTGCCGGTCGGGCGTTCCTCAAGATAGACCAGCCTTCGCAGCAATTGCAAGCCTCTCATCGGAATCGGACGGAATACTATCGGCAGCTTTATTGTGTTCCTGTGGGCGGTACGCTAGGTTCGGTCATCGTGAGGCGCTTGAGTGAAGCGTCGTCAGCCCTGCAGAGAAAGGTCGTTAGCGATGGAGCTTGAAGCCGCGCGAGTTGGAACCACAGCTACCGAAAGCGCCGGTCGTGTTGTCGACGTGTTGCTCAGATTCTTGAATGGCCCCGACACACTCGGCGTTTCTCAACTCGCCCGCGAGATGGACGTGAGTAAGGCGGTTGTGCATCGCGCCCTGCAGACGCTGGCGAGCCGACAACTGCTGCAGTTCGACGTGCCGAGCCGTCAGTACAAGCTGGGGCCGGCTGCTGCTGCGCTCGGCGTACGAGCGCTTCGCGACTCAGATCTGCGATCAGCAAGCGCCCCACACCTCTCAAGCCTGAATGAACATACGGGCGAGACCGTCACTTTGACCGGCCTTATTCCCGACGGCCGCGTCTACCTCGACCAGATCGTCAGTTCGCATGAAATCGCGATGAGCGTCGAGATGGGGCGCCGGTTTCCCCTGCACGCCGGAAGTTCCGGAAAGTGCATCCTCGCGTTCCTCGATGCGGATGCTCTGGAAGTAGTTCTTGCGCAGCCACTCGAGCAATTGACACTTCGCACGCTGGTCGACCCAGACACGCTGCGGCAGCAGCTCGTCACCATCAGAGAGCGCGGCTACGCCGTCTCCGATGGTGAACGTCAGCCCGACGCAGGCTCAGTCGCTGCCCCGGTGTTTTCATTCGACGGCACGGTGATCGGCGCCGTATCGGTATGCGGTCCCAAATTTCGTGTCAACGAGGAGTTCGTTCGAGAGATCGCGCCGCAGGTCGTCGCGGCGGCGGCAGCGATCTCGCGATCGCTGGGATTTGTGAGCCGCGACGCTGTCGCATCGTAAGCAACCAACCGAGAGAGCAGCTGCAATGACGCAAACCGATCGCAATACCCCACAGGCGCTGAGCGGAATCAGGGTGCTAGATATCGCCACCCTGTTCGCCGGGCCATTCGCCGCCACGCTCATGGGAGATTTCGGCGCGGAAGTGATCAAGATCGAGCATCCGAAAGGCGATCCTGTTCGCACGCACGGCGCGGAGAAGAAAGGCGTGGGCCTGTGGTGGAAGATGCTTTCTCGAAACAAGAAAGCCATCACGCTCTACCTCGGTTCGGCGCAAGGCCAGGAAATATTCAAGGCGATGGTCGCAGATGCCGACGTTGTAGTAGAGAACTTTCGGCCGGGCACCCTCGAGAAGTGGGGACTCGGCTGGGAAGTGCTGAGCGAGATCAACCCGCGTCTTGTTCTCGCCCGCGTCACTGGCTTCGGACAAAAGGGCCCCTACTCGAAGCGGCCCGGGTTCGGCACCCTCGCCGAGGCGATGAGCGGGTTCGCGGCCATAACCGGCGACCCCGATGGCCCACCGACGCTGCCACCATTCGGATTGGCCGACGGGGTGGCCGGTCTCACACTCGCCTTCGGCATAATGACCGCCCTCAAAGCACGCGATCAGACGGGGCAAGGGCAAGTTCTCGATCTGGCCATCATCGAACCTCTCGTCACCCTCCTCGGCGCACAAGCCATCACGTTCGATCAGCTCGGGGTAGAACCGAAGCGCACCGGAAACCGAACCTCGAACAACGCGCCGCGCAATACCTACCAGGCTCGTGACGGGCGGTGGCTTGCCGTATCAACCAGCGCGCAATCCATCGCGGAACGAGTGATGACGCTTGTGGGGCGCCCTGAGTTCATAAACGAGCCATGGTTTCATTCCGGCGCCCTTCGAGCGCAACATGCCGATGAGCTCGACAGTGCCGTTCAAAGCTGGGTATCAGAGCGCGACGGCGACGAAGTCATCCGGCAATTCGAGGCTGCTGAAGCTGCGGTCGCCCCCATCTACTCCATTGCCGATATCTTCGCCGACCCCCAATATCAAGCGTTGAACACCATCGGCACTTACCACGACGAGGAGCTCGGCGACGTACGCTTTCCGAACGTCATGTTCAGGCTCAGCGATACGCCAGGCCACATCAATTCCACCGGGCCCCGTAAAGGCCGGGACACTGTCGAGGTTTTGAGTAGATACGGGCTCGGAGCCGATGAACTCGAGTCGTTGCGCACTGCGGGCGTTGTATGAACCGGCTTATTCGAAGCTGGTTGTACTGCCCAGCACACCAACTCGACATTGTTCATAAGGCTGCGGCTAGCCGCGCGGATGCAATCGTCATCGATCTCGAAGACGCCGTGCCCCCCAGCGCGAAGATGCTCGGCCGCGCCAACCTCGCGGCCGCTCTGGCCGGAGCGAGCGCGTTACAGCGGTGGGTGCGCGTAAACTCCGCCGACTCACCATGGGGCCAAGCCGACCTCGACGTGGTCAAAGAGGTGCGGCCGGATGGAATTCGGCTGGCTAAATGCGAATCGGTCGCTACGGTACAGCGCATCGCCGAGACCGTCGGTTTGCCACTCGCTCTCATCATCGAGACGCCGCTCGGCATGGAGCGCGCCTTCGAGCTAGCGTCGGCGCATCCACTGGTCACCGGAATCTCGCTAGGAGAAGCAGACCTCCGCTCGAACCTGCGCGTCGACAGCGATGACGGCCTGACCTGGGCGCGGGGCCGCATCGTCAACGCGGCTCGGGCCGCCGGGCTGCCGAGCCCAGCGCAATCGGTCTACACGCGCGTCGCGGATCTTGAAGGGTTGCGAAGCTCGACCGAGACGGCGCGAGCCGCAGGCTTCTTCGGCCGGTCAGTGATCCACCCAAAACAGGTCGACATCGTGAATGACGTGTTCACCCCCACCGACGAAGACGTCGCGTCGGCACAGCACATCGTCGATTTGCTCGCGAATGCATACCGACTCGAGAAGTCCGCACTTCTCGACGAAAGCGGTGCATTCATCGACCCGGCTGTCGCGGACCGGGCCGCATTCATCGTGCAATTGCACCACCAACTTCACAAAATCGTCGAAATGGAAGACAGATGAGCATCACCACCAATCAATCCCGGTTGTCAGCTCTGCTAAGCGAAAGCGCCTTGATCGAATTGGGTCGGCCGCTCTACACCGGCATGCCTTCGTCACCAAATCACCCCGGCTTCAAGATGGCGCTGATGCGTCGGCACGGCGACATGGTGCGCGCTGATGGCAGCTCTGCCTCGAACGAGATCATTGTTACCGGCGGCCATGTAGGCACCCACATCGACGCCCTGTCACATGTGAGCTTCCTCGGCAAATTACACGGTGGGGCCGATGCGCTCGAGGCTCAGATTGGCGGAAAATTCGCTGTACTCGGTGCCGAGCACATTCCGCCGATGGTGGGCAGAGGCGTCTTCTTCGACGTTGCGCGAGCGAAGGGCGTCGATGTTCTCGATGGCGGTTATGGCATCACCGAACGCGATCTCGACGACATTCTTATCAGCGCCGGAACGAGCCTTGAACAGGGCGATGTCGCGATCATCCGCACAGGCTGGGGTCGCTACTGGAATGATCCAGACTGTTATAGCGGGCACGACTCCGGGGTTCCCGGAATCACACTAGGGGCTGCCGCCTGGCTCACCGAGCACAGAGTGCGCGCCGTGGGCGCCGACACGACCGCACTCGAACAGCTGGCTCCTGGCGCCGGGCACACGTTGCTGCCGGTGCATAAGGTACTTCTTGTCGACGCGGGGATTCACATCATCGAACACCTCTCGCTCGAGAGCATGGCCGAGCTCGAAGTGGTGGAATTCACCGTTGTACTAGCCCCGCTGCGGATCGAAGGGGGAACCGGCGCACCCGTTCGCCCGTTAGCGGTGGTTGTGAAATGAACGACGTCCAAACGGCGAGCCAGTCTGTCGCCCGCGCCGCGCACCGCATCTCCATCGAAGGCCTGACACCCGAGCTGCGCGCCGACGTGCGCAGACGAGTACTCGACTTGGTTGGCAATAGCATCGCCGCTTCAGAGCACGGCCCCGCCCGCTCCATCGGAACACTGATCGAGCGGTGGTCGGGCCGCGAAGAAGCAACCGCCATCGGGGCAGGGCGATTCCCAGCGGCATCTGCCGCTCTTCTGAACGGCACCCTGGCCCACAGTCTCGACTTCGATGACACCCATTTACCGTCTGTGTTACACCCGTCTTCGTCGGTCATCCCCGCCGCACTCGCTACAGCAGAACGAGTGGGGGCATCCGGATCAGCATTTCTGGATGCAGCCGGGATGGGCATCGAAATTGTCTGCCGCCTCGGCATGGCCGGATACGACGAAGAACTCGGTAATTCAGTGTTCTTCGAACGCGGTCAGCACGCAACAGCAATTTGCGGAGCCGTGGGTGCAGCGGTAGCCGTCGGCATGCTGCTAGGCCAAGACATCGAAACGCTGACGTCGACCATCGGCATCGCCGCCAGCATGGGCTCAGGCATCCTCGAAGCCAACCGCACAGGCGGCACAGTCAAGAGAATTCACTGCGGGTGGGCAGCCCACGCGGGCATTACTGCAGCCGAAATGGCGTCGGCAGGCATCTCTGGCCCACCGACCTCTCTGGAGGGGCGCTTCGGCTTCTTCCAATCTTTCTTGGGCACCCATTTCGACATCACCGCAGTCACCGACGGGCTCGGTGAGCGCTGGCTCCTTCCCGACATCTTCATCAAGCCGTACCCGTCGAACCACTTCACCCACGCGGGTATTGACGCGGCTCTTCGAATGAAGGCGAATGGCATCGACGTCTCCGCTATCAAACGCTTGGTACTCGAAGTACCGACGCCTATCCTCCGCACCATCGCCGAGCCCCGAGCAGACAAAATCGCGCCACAGTCCGGGTACCACGCCGCATTCAGCGGGCCGTATACCGTCGCAGCAGCTCTTACCGGGGGCGGCGGTCTCGGTGTTTTCCACGACGACTTCACTGATGCGCGTGCGCGTGATCCAGAACGACTGGCACTAGCCGCTCTCGTGGAGTGCATCGCCAGTCAAGAATGTGATGACATCTTTCCGTATCAATTTCCGGCAATACTCACGGCGGAGCTGTTCGACGGCACGAGGATGACCGAACGGGTGCTCGCGAACCGGGGCGGATCGCTGAATCCGCTTTCGACTGAAGAGATTGAAGCAAAGTTTCATTTCAATTCCGATCCTGTTGTGGGGCGGGGCGCGGCCGACTCCCTCGCCGGTCAAATTCTCGCGTTAGGCGACGGGGCGCTGCTGCCGTTCATCGACGCCCTGACTGGGGCCTTTCAGAACGAGAAGAAGTACGCATGATCACCATCGACCCCGACGACTTACAAACAAGCGGTCGATACCGACTGCTTACAGGAATCGTCGTGCCGAGGCCCATCGCCTGGGTCACCTCCCAGCTGACACCCGGAGCCCCTGTCAACCTGGCACCTTTCAGCTGCTTCACCTTCGTCTGTTACGAGCCCATGCTCGTCGCCTTCGTCGTCGGCCGAAAGCTCGGGAGCCGAAAAGACACGGCCACCAATATCGCCGAGTCAGGCGAATTCGTTCTTCACATCGCCGACGAGCCTCTTGCAGCCTCATTGCATTCGAGCGCGGTCGAGCATCCATCGTCCGTTAGTGAAGCTGATCATCTCGGGTTGTCCACAATCACGAGCGACGTGGTTGCGGTACCACGTCTGGCCGCTGCTCCGATTGCCCTCGAATGCCGGCTCGATCAGACCATCGAATTCGGCGACATTCGCAGCGAAATGATCGTAGGCAGAGTGCTACGAATTCATATCAGAGACGGTCTGCTCTCAAACGGAAAGATTGAAACCGCAGACCTCAATCCGCTCGCGAGAATCGGCGGCCCACGCTACACAACCATGGGCGACGTGATCTCTCTCCCGCCGATCACAGCAAGCATGGCTGTGGCCGACAGCTGACCGAACCGGTTCCTCTTTGTCGGCGAACAGTGCCTTCTGGGTGACCTTGATCGTCATACCCGCGCTTCGACTGCAAACCGGCTAGAAAGCCGGCCGCTAGCGGAGTCTCGGTAGTCGGGGAATCTACTCCGTAGCGCGGAGTATCCGTTCGTGGTCGCGGCCACCGTAGAAAATACCGATAATTGCGACAGAGTCGCCGATGACAGCGAATGCTATGACGACGCGTTTGCGATAACCAATTGTTCTCAACCCAATGCGCAGATCATCGCGGGCGGTGCCGCGAAGAGGAAAGTCGGCGAAGCCTTCGCAGAACGCGACGATCGCTTCGGTGAAGTCTGCGGCGTTGTCGGGCGCGCCAGCGTCGGTTATGAAGTCATACAGTTCCTCGAGCTGCTCAAGAGCTTCCTGCCGGAAGACGACGCCATACTGGCTCACTGATGTTCGGCGTGCTTCGCCGACAACCGCGCGCGCACATCGCTGATGCTCACCACGGACGACGGGTCGGCGACGAGCGCATCGTACGCGCTGACGACCTCTTCACGGAGCCAGGACTCCAGCACCTGATCGCGGGCGAAGAGAGTACGGAGACCATCGCGGATCACTTCGCTCTCACTCGCGTAGGAGCCCGAACTGACCCGTTCGCGGAGCGCGTCAGCCATCTCGTTCGGAAGGGTGATGCTCAGTTGTCGAGTCGTGCGCATGATCGCTCCAGTACCTCGGTAGGACTAAATCCTACTCTTGATTCTGAGTATACGGAATAGCACGCGGGCTGCGAGCTGCGTACACGCGTTATCGAGCCATCCATAGACCCAGGTGCGCATTTGATCGGCTTCATGTACCAGGAAGTTCGCCGCCGCACTAGAGCGCAAACGACATTCCAATTTATTTAGGCGTCGTTGAGCTGTGGGCACTAAGTGGGCACATGATGCCCGAATGCGCCTCTAATCGGGACTTTCTTGGCGGAGCCGGTGGGATTTGAACCCACGGTGCCCTAACGGGCACTCCACCTTAGCAGGGTGGTGCACTAGGCCGAACTATGCGACAGCTCCTTGGTTTTACAACCTCGACAATCATAGCCGAAGGAGCGCCGACGTTATATCGCTGGCGCTCCTCATCGAATCGGCAGCGTCTATTCGGCGGCGGGGCCGAAGCTCGTCCACACCCCGGCGGTGCAGTCGTAGAAGGTCGGAACGAGGGTGTCGACGTAGATGTCGCCGTCGGTGGTGCAGGTTTTCGGCGTCGGGGCTCCCGTGCCAAGGGCGACGCTGGTTCCGGGCGTCCCCGCGGCGCCGGTCGCACCTGGGGCTCCGGTCGCTCCGGCGGCACCCGTGGCACCGGGTGTGCCGTGCGTTCCGTCGGTGCCGTCAGCCCCGGCGGAACCATCGGCGCCGGCGAGGTTCTCTGCAGCCGACGTACGGATGTTGCCCGCGAGAACCCATGAACCATCACGGTTGATGTAGACGTTCGCATTCGAGATGTCGATGTACACGTCACCGTCGGCGCCAGCAGTCGACGAGGGCGTGCCCGTTCCTGCCCGAACATCCGCTCCCGCCGGCAGCACTTCGGCGATCACGGCGGCCTCGTCAGCGCTGATGGTGGGCTCGGCGGTCGGGGTGATCGTCACGACTGCGGGTTCTGAGACGGGAGCGTTGCGATTCGCCAGTGACGCACCGAGAAAGGATGCGCCGAACGCCAAGACCACGACCACGACCACGACGATAACAGCGAGCGTGATCAAGAGACCACGACTCACGCCGGGCTTTTGCGCGGGCGCAGTAGACGACGCAGCAGCAGGTTCACCTGCGGGTCTACCTGCCGGTTCAGCGGGGCGCTGTTCGGGAGAGTCGGTCATGGGTGTTCCTTACGTTACGAGGGCTGGGCGGGGTGAGTCGTCGATACGCTAGATTCGAGCCTGAAAGGCAGCCCTTGGGCGGCGGCCGCATCACGAGAGGGTTACGTTCATGGATTTCTGGGGCATCGTCGAGACGTTCTTCTGGTCGTTCGCGTTCATTGCATATCTGTTCGCGTTGTTCGCGATCATCGGAGACCTGTTTCGCGACCACACGCTGAACGGCTGGTTCAAGGCGATCTGGGTTCTGTTCCTGATCTTCGTGCCGTTCTTGACCGCGCTGGTATACCTGATCGCGCGCGGCCGCGGTATGGCCGAACGGTCGCAGAAGGCCCAGCAGCAGGCCCAGTCGGCGGCCGACAGCTACATTCGCCAGGTCGCGGGCTCGACTCCGACCGACGACATCGCGAAGGCGAAGACGCTGCTCGACTCTGGCGCGATCACTCAGGCCGAGTACGAGAGCCTCAAGGCGCACGCACTCTCTGGCACCCCGAAGGCCTGAATCCGGGCGCCCCACCGCCGCGGTGCGGATGACCCACGAGGCGTGGGCGACACGGGCGACACAGCTCACGACGGTTCCCGACTGGTAGAGGGCTACTCCAGAGTGTGGAGTCGGCGGGGCGGCGCGTCAACGCGCGGGCACGCGAATCATCCCTTCAGTAGGACTGATGCCGTGATTTCGAAACGGTGCGCACCGATGCCCTAAAGTTCAACTCAGGTGCGGGCGATCACGCACTCGGGATCGAGGGGCAGATGAGCACGACCGAGCCAGCGTCGCACGAAGAGCCGCAGACACAGTTGCACGCAGAGCCGCAGGCAGCGCCGCAGACTCCGGCACCGGATGCACGGGGCTCCGCCGGGGCTGCCGCAGACCCGAGCGCGGCGGGCGCTCCCCCGATACGTACGCTGGCCCTGCTGGCCATTCCCGCCGTGATCATCGGGGTGGTTTCCGCCCTCATCTTGTGGGCGCTGGAGTGGGTCGCGGGGCAGCTCGAACACTACGTCTGGTCGACGTTTCCTGCAGCGACGGGCCTGAACCCCGACAACGGCTGGTTCATCTTCGCGATTTTGACGCTGTCGGGCGTCGCGGTGGGTCTGGTCATCTGGCTCGTACCGGGCCACGGCGCACGGGACTCCGCCACGACCGAACTGATCGCTGCGCCACTGAAGCTCGCGGTCATCCCGAGCCTCATTCTCGTGACGGTTCTCGCGCTGGCCGGCGGCGTGAGCCTCGGCCCGGAGAACCCGATCATCGCCATCAACACCGCGGTGCTCGTGGCCCTGCTCGCCCGGCTCATGCCGAAGGTGCCCGCCGACCTCATTCTGCTCATGACGGCGGCCGGAACCATTGGCGCCCTGTTCGGCACCCCGGTGGCCGCCGCGCTGCTGTTCACCGGTGTTGTCGCCGCCCTGAAATCGGGTGGCGCCCTGTGGGATCGCCTCTTTCTGCCCCTCGCAGCCGCGGGAGCCGGCGCCCTCACCATGGGCTTTCTCGGCGGCACCTCGCTCACGGTGAACGTGCCCAAGCTGGGCGATATGCAGCCGATCTACTTCGTCGAGGCACTCGGGGTCGCGGTGGCAGCCACGGTGCTCGGGCTGGTGATGGTGTTCATGTTTCCGCACATCCACCGCTTCTTTCACGGGCTGAAGTACCCGCTGCTCTACGTGGCACTCGGCGGCGTCATCTTGGGTGTGCTGGGTGCCATCGGCGGCCAGATCACCCTGTTCAAGGGGCTGAGTCAGATGGCGACGCTGGTAGATGATCGGGGCAACTACGATTTCGGCCAGCTGACGGTCATCACGCTGGTCAAGGCCGCGGCGCTGGTCATCGCTGCCGCTGCCGGTTTTCGCGGTGGTCGCATTTTTCCGTCGGTGTTCATCGGTGTCGCCGTGGGGCTCATGGCGAGCGCCCTGTTCCCCGGAATTCCGGTCTCGCTGGCGATCGCCGGCGGTGTTCTGGGTGTTGTTCTCGCCGTGGCTCGCGACGGCTGGCTGGCGCTGTTCGTCGCGGTGGGGGTCGTGGGTGACGTCACGATGCTCGGGCTGCTCTGCGTGGTGATTCTGCCGGTGTGGTTGATGGTGTCACGAGCACCCGAGATGCTCGGCAAGTACGTACCGGGCGACAGGGTGGGGGCTCCGGCTGGCGGCGGCGGCGTGGCGCCCTCGTAGCTGGCCCTCGGCCCGGCTCGGCTCGGCTGGGCCCGGCTCGGCTCGGCCTGGCCCCTCGGCTCGGCTCGAGCTCGGCTCGGCTCGCTCTCGGCTCGGCGTAGAGTGTTTGCGCAGAGAGGCGACGCGTGAAAGCAACCAGCACAGCACTTTTCGAGGCCGAAGGGGCCGGCACACTGGCCCCATTGGAACAGGTGAGACAGAACGTGTGGGCGCTACCGCTCGCGATGCCGATGAAATATCTGCCGGTCGTGCTGAGCTACCTGGTCGTCGACGTCGCTGGGGGCGTGCACGTCATCGACCCGGGCTGGGATTCCGACGAGAACTGGCAGCGTGTACTCCACGCGCTCGAACACATCGGCAGTTCACCGGCGCACGTCGTCTCTGCCACCATGACCCACCTGCACCGCGACCACATCGGCATGGCAGCGCGCTACCGCGCAGAGACTCCCGCGCGACTGCAGATCTCGCGTGCCGACCAGCTCGCCCTCAACGCCGACCCGCAGGCGGCGCTTCAGGCGGCGCGCGCGCAAATCGACTCGTGGGGGGTTCCGGATGATCGGCGAGCCGAGCTCGACCTGGACTTCGGCGCCGAGGCAGAGTCCGCCCCCGTTGAGGCCCCGCTGCAGGCCGACGTGCTGCTGGATGACGGCGACGACCTCGGCATCGACCTCGGGGCGCATTCCGGGGGCCGTTCCGGGGGCGAGTCGACGGGCATCCGTGTCGTTCTGACGCCCGGGCACACGAGCGGGTCGGTCTGTCTGGCGCTGCCGGGCGAGAAGGTGCTCTTCACCGGCGACCACGTGCTGCCGACCATCTTTTCGGGGTTGGGGCTCGGCGCCCAGACGCCCAGCAACCCGGTCAGCGACTACCTCGAGTCGCTCGAGGCCGTCGCGGTGTACGACGACTACGAGGTGCTTCCGGGCCACGGATACCGGTTCACGGGGCTCGCCGATCGGCGCGCCGAGCTGGCCGAACACCATCTGCGCCGGTCGCGCGAGGCGGCAGAGGTGCTGGCCGACGACCCGTCGGCCTCGGTGTGGAGCGTCGCTTCACAACTGCACTGGACCGCCGGTTGGCAGCACCTGCAGGGGCCCATGCTGCGGTCGGCGCTGGCGCAGACCTCGTGGCACATGCAGCGCGCGCGCTGAGCACCACCAGCGTCAGCTTTTACGCGAAGATCTCGTCGAAGAACGCTCGCATGGCCTGCCATGACCGCTCGTTCGCGCGGGCGTTGAAGGCAGCTCCCTGATCGGGGGCGTTCGCCTCTGGCATGGTGAACGCGTGCATAGCGCCGCTGTAGCTCACCACCTGCCAGTCGGGAGCCTCGGCCTCGCGCAGCTCGTTCTCGAAGTCGATGACCGAGTCGTCGGGAACCACGGGGTCACTCGCCCCGGTCAGCACGAGAATCGGTGTGCGCACATCTCCCGCGGCAGCACGGATGCCCGACTGCAGCCGCCCGTGAAAGCTGACCACGCCCGCCAGCTGCACTCCGGTGCGGGCGAGCTCGAGTGAACCGGAACCGCCGAAGCAGTAACCCATCACCGCGATGCGAGAAGCATCGACCCCGGGCAGCGAGCGCAGCTGTTCGAGGTTGGCGAGCATGCGCTCTCTGAACAGCTCGGGGTCGCCGTAGAACTTTCCCGCAGCGGGGCCCGCCTGGTCGGGCGGGAGCTGCACGCCGCCGCCGTAGACGTCGCCCGCTATGGCAATGTATCCGAGCCGGGCCAGCATGACGGCTCGCACACGCGCATGGTCGTTGAGGCCTGACCAGTCGGAGATGATGAGCACGGCGGGGCGCAGGGATTCGGGAGTGGTGGGGTCGCCCGTCTCGGCGTCTGGTAACGCCACGAACGAACTGAAGTCGACACCGCCGGCACTGAACGAGACCGCCCGAGCCGAGACGAAGCTCTGCTCCGGCTGTGACGCGAGCAGAGCTTCGAGGGGATCAGACAGGGGCGCGGTGAACGGTGCGGTCATGCCTCTATTCTCTCTCAACCTCACGCGAGCGGGGCCTCAGCGCCAGCGCAGGCCTCAGCGCCAGCGCAGCGTCGACACGATGAGGTCGAAGAGTTCGACGAGCTGGTCGCGCAACAGGGGCATTCCGCAGGCGAACGAGAGCAGCAGAACACGGCCATGCGGGGCGGCGATCCAGTAGTCGACCTCGACTGTCGTGACCTCGGGCGGCGTGACCTCGGGCGGCGCGGCGGCGGGCGGCGCGGCGGCGGGCGGCGCGGCGGC
>JAODBC010000029.1 GCA_025463765.1 Subtercola sp.
CTGGCGCGTACTCGAAGACAACGTGCGCGTGCCGTCGGGCGTGAGCTACGTCATCTCGAACCGCCGCGTGATGGCGCAGACGCTGCCCGAACTCTTCGTGTCGATGCGTGTGCGGCCGGTCGGCGACTACCCGAACAAGCTGCTGCAGGCGCTGCGGGCGAGCGCGCCTGAGGGTGTCGAAGACCCGAACGTGGTCGTGCTGACCCCGGGTGTCTACAACTCGGCGTACTTCGAACACACCCTGCTGGCCCGCCTGATGGGCATCGAACTCGTCGAGGGCCGCGACCTGTTCTGCTCAGGCGGCCGGGTCTGGATGCGCACCACCGCCGGGCCCACCCGCGTCGACGTGATCTACCGCCGTGTCGACGACGAGTTTCTCGACCCGTTGCAGTTCCGCGCAGACTCGATGCTCGGCTCGCCGGGCATCCTTCTCGCAGCCCGGCTCGGAAACGTCACTATCGCGAACGCGGTCGGCAACGGAGTCGCCGACGACAAGCTCGTCTACACCTACCTGCCCGACCTCATTCGGTATTACCTGTCAGAAGAGCCGCTCATCGCGAACGTCGACACCTGGCGCCTCGAAGATCCGGGAGCGCTCGAGGAGGTGCTCGACCGGCTCGACGAGCTCGTGGTGAAGCCGGTCGACGGATCCGGCGGCAAGGGCCTCGTGGTGGGGCCGGCCGCCTCACCGAAAGAACTCGAAGCGCTGCGTAAGCGGCTGATCAAAGACCCGCGTGGCTGGATCGCGCAGCCGGTCATTCAGTTGTCGACCATTCCGACGCTGGTCGAAGACGGCATGCGGCCACGTCACGCCGACCTGCGGCCGTTCGCGGTGAACGACGGCAAAGACGTCTGGGTGCTGCCCGGGGGGCTCACCCGTGTTGCGCTGCCCGAGGGTGAGCTCGTCGTGAACTCGTCGCAGGGCGGCGGGTCGAAAGACACCTGGGTCGTGGGCTTCGCCGGCGGCTTCTCGCCGGTCGACGGCACCGCGGTGATCGCCCAGAACATTCAGGGGCTCGTGGCCGACCAGGCCGCGAACACCCAGGCCATCCCGATCGTCAAACATGTGCCAGACCAGTCCCCCTACGACAAGCCGCGCTCGCACCAAGACCAGCAAGAGCAGCAGCAGCAGCAGCGCACTGCGCTGGCTCCGGATGCCCGTGCCACCGCCGCGCGCCCGCCCGTCGCCCCGCTGGCCCCCCTCACTTTCGGCGAGTTCGGCACTTTCGGCCGAGACCGGCACGTAGACCCGACGGTCTCGGCCGCAGAAGCCGATCTCGGCGGCACCGAGGGCGCAGGCGCAGAGGGCGCGGGCGCAGAGGGCGAGGACAGCGCATGCTGAGCCGCATCGCAGAGTCGCTGTTCTGGATCGGCCGCTACATCGAGCGCAGCGACGGCACCGCGCGCATTCTCGACGTGCACCTGCAACTGCTGCTCGAAGACCCGTGGATCGAAGAGAACCTGGCCTGCCGCAGCCTGCTCGCGGTGATGGGCAGCGACATTCCTCCGGATGATCATGAGCTGACCCGCGCCGATGTGCTCGACATTCTGGCCGTCGACCGCACCCAGCCCGCGTCGATCGCGTACTCGCTCGGCGCCGCCCGCGAGAACGCTCGTCGTGCTCGTGAAATCGTATCGACCGAGCTCTGGGAGTGCCTCAACACCACCCGCGCCCGCATGCCGCGCAAGATCGCGGTGGAGAAGACGCACGAGTTCTTCGCCTGGGTGCGCGAGCGTTCGGCGCTCGCCGTGGGCATTCAGGATTCCGCCGCTTCGCGCGACGAGGCCTGGCACTTCTTCACGCTCGGCCGCTCGCTCGAACGCGCCGACATGACGGCCCGCTTGCTCGCAACCCGCAGCCTCACCGAGGCCAGCGGGCCGTCGTGGACGACGATTCTGCGCTCCTGCGGGGCGTACGAGTCGTACCTGCGCACCTATCGCGGCGTGCCCAGCGCCCGCAACGCCGCCGAGTTCTTGCTGCTCGACCGGCTCTTTCCCCGCTCGATTCTGTTCTCGGTGAGCCGGGCCGAGCAAAGTCTTCGCGACATCGAACCCCGTAATACCCGGCTTGCGGTGACGGATCAGGCGCAGCGCCTGCTCGGGCAGATCCGCAGCCAACTGGAGTACCGACCGATCATGGACATACTGCACGACCTGCCGCACCAGATGGATCTCGTGCAAGAGGCTACGAGCGAGGCATCCGAGGCCATCAGGCAGCGCTACTTTCCCACGAACACCGCCCCGAGTTGGGTGGGTGAGCACGTATGACCCGCCTGCGCATCCGCCACGTCACCGGCTACCGCTATGAAGGCGAGGTCGCCGCGTCGTACAACGAGGCGCGGATGCTCCCCGTGTCGTCTGAGGGACAATTCGTTCTCTTTTCGAACCTCGACATTTCGCCGATCTCGTCGAACCATACCTACCTCGACTACTGGGGCACGCGGGTGTCGTCGTTCGAGGTGCTGACGCCGCACCAGGAGTTGTCGCTCACAGCCAACTCGTTGATCGAAGTGCGGCCGCGCGAGCATGCCGCGCACGATCTCTCGTGGCAGCAGCTGAGCGATGACGCCGCGCGCATCACGACGACCGTCGAGCAGATCAAGCAGACCGGGCTCACCGAGCCGCCATCGGAAGTGGCGGAGCTCGCTGCGTCGATCGCGGCGCGTTACGAGAGCCCGTGCGATGCCGCGCTGGAGAACAGCACCGAGATCGGGCGCCTGGTGGAGTACATGACGGGCGTCCCCGGCGTGCACACCAATGCGCG
>JAODBC010000054.1 GCA_025463765.1 Subtercola sp.
GGAGCACTTCCCCGTGCTCCCCGAACAGTGTGGTGATGATGTCGGCGTGGCAGATGGTCTGCTCGACCACGCTCGGCGGGACGGATTCTTCGATGCCATCGATCCAACCCACCGCACGCCCAGAGACGACGTCTTCAAGGGTGGCGTGGATG
Organism: Subtercola sp.; assembly: GCA_025463765.1. GTDB lineage: Bacteria > Actinomycetota > Actinomycetes > Actinomycetales > Microbacteriaceae > Subtercola. Next base: position 153 of record JAODBC010000054.1, read on the forward strand.
TTCAGGACCGGCCTGGCACCATTGATCAACGGCATCCCCGGCAACCCTGCGGCGAGCCGGATGACCTCGGTGAACACATCCACCCGACGCTGCGACACCGTACGCGCATCCACCACGGCAGCTTCCGTGCACGCGTCAGTGGCACCGAAGACATCGCGTTCGGACGCGTCGACCGCGTCTGACGCACAGGTCGCGCCAGCATCGCCGGGTGTGGTGCCAGCCGTGTCGGGTGCGCCGGGTGCGCCGGACGTCTCGGGTGTGCCGGGCGTGACGGGCGTGCCGGGCGTGACTGGTGTGTTGGGGTCGAAGGGGAGGTGCCCGGAGACTCTCGGGCTGGAGATCGCATGATCGACGGCCATCCACACCCCACCCTGCTCGGGCGTGAGTACCCCCTTCACCCGGATGCATCCCGACCGGGTTGGTGAGAACGTCAGCCCCCGTTTCGCCTCATGATCCTGATACCGCGGTTCCGCACCATCCGCATCAAGCGACTCCCTGGCCCGAACGGCGAGGCCACGGATGTCATCGGCACCGAACCCCACCCCACCGATACCGTCAACAGCCCACGCCACGAGTTGCCGTTCCACCTCCCGGACCTCTTCCGTACCGCAGTTCGGCGCCGCCTGCCCCAACGGCCGCACGATCGCGTCGGCGGTGTCGATACCGATCAGGCCCGACCGGAGAGCGTCTTCGACCTCGGGGAACTTCGACAGGATCGGCATCCCCACCACGACCGTGGGCAGCACCTGCGAACCCAGCTTTATTCGGGCCCGGGCTGTGGTCCGTGCCACCGACGTCGACGCAACAATCAGTTCGACCGCGTTAGCGAACCCCTGCCGCCTCGCCAACGACTCCTCCCCCAGCTCGGGTCTGCTGCGCTCAGCGACCTCACCAGCCACCTGCGTACGTAACCCGTCCACCAGCTTGCCGAGCTGTTCCACCGTTACCAGGCCGGCGAGCAGATCATTGTCGGCAAGCCCGCAGGGCGCGGCAGCCCGGAACGTTCCACATTCCTGGCACGCCGCAACCGCCTCCGCCAACAGAACACCCAACAACACCCGACCAGCACCACGACCATCATCGCGACCGTCGGTGCCGTCGGCAGGGCTGCCGGTGGGGTCAGGAGATGTTGTGGTCATAGTCCGATCATACCACAATACCGAGGTAACCTCACTAACTGAGGTGGTTCTGACCGCCTCCGAAATGGCGGGAATCCGCCACCCCGAAACACCCACCCCGGGCATCCCGAGCTGCCGCGCCCTGGCGGGCTTGCCACCAAGAAATGCGTCACCTCAAGAGATAACACCAACCACCGACAGCCCCGGAACCGCCCCCGTTTCCAGAATGGCTGGCGCTACGGCCGGGGCGAGCCGAGAGTCGAGATCCGACTGCCGACTGCCGATTACCGATTACCGATTACCGATTACAAGCATCGGGTGGGGGGCCTGCTCGACGAGGCCGACGACGCCCTCGATCGCGCCGCGCTGTTTCTTACGCGAAACGCAGGCAACACCTCACGCAACACGTCAGGTACCACTTCACGCAACGCGTCACGCGACACCTCACCCAACACCTCACCCGAGCCCCACCGAACAGCGTGGTGTGACAGAGTGGTCGCACCGGTGGTGTCGCGGGCGGTGCTGCGCAGAAGTACCGCCTGAGGAGATCATGCGCGCCGCTGACCGCATCAACGTGCGCCTGTCACGGGCCGCCCATTCAGGCGGTGCCCATGCCGGGCCATGACGCGTTTCTCAAGGCCGTCTCCGATCTGAGCGCCGCCGGCGCGGCAGGAACGAACCTGTGCCAGCCCTTCCTCGACGGTCTGCCGGTCATCCGTGCGGCCATCTCGACCCTCGGCGACCCCTTCGGGTCTGAAACGGTGTGCGCGAGCGACGACGAGGCTGCGCGACTGGATGAACTTCAGATCGACCTCGGCGAAGGCCCGTGCTGGCAGGCGCTGTCGTTGCGCCGACCGGTGATCGAACCTGATATTCAGAACTCGCCGAACCCCGAGTGGCCGACACTCTCGGCGAGCATTCAAGACGCGGGGGTTCGAGCCGTGTTCGCCTTTCCGCTCATGGTCGGGTCGCTGCGAGTCGGCGCCGTAGATCTCTACGCTGACACGGTCGGCACGCTCACACGAGGGGAAATCGACGACGCGGCGACGCTCGCGGGCATCGCGGCCCGGCACATCGTGTCGGGAGCACTCGAACGGATCGCACACGAACACGGCGCGTACGAACTAGCGCCGTCGGCATTTTCGCGACGCGAGGTGCACCAGGCAACGGGAATGGTGCTGACCCAACTCGGCGTGTCGGCGGCGGATGCACTGCTGATCATCCGCGCCCACGCTTTCGCCGAGGGGCTGACGGTGCGTGAGGTGGCGGCGAGTATCGTCGACCGCCGCCTGATATTCGGCCATGGCTCTGTCGCGAACGGAACGTAAGATATGCACATGAACGGCGACATGCGGCAGACCGAATTGGTAGAGACGTTGGTGACCCTTGCCGACACACTCGTCGCTGGGTACGACGTCATCGACCTGCTGCAGACGCTCGTAGAGAAGTGTGCGGCCATTCTCGACGCGGCCGACGTCGGCATCATTCTGGTCGGCTCCCGCGGCGGCCTCGAGACGGTCGCGTCGACGAACGAGCGCAGTCATCTGCTCGATCTGATGCAGCTGGATGCCGGAACCGGCCCCTGCGTCGAGGCCTACCTCTCTGGCGCCGTCGTTTCGGTGCCCGACATTGACGAGGTCGAAACGCGCTGGCCCGTGTTCGCGGCCGGAGCCCGCGAGCTGGGGTACGGCTCCTCCCATTCGGTACCGCTGCGCCTGCGCGACACCACACTCGGCGCCCTCAACGTATTTCGCGACCGCGCCGGATCGCTCAGCCACGAAGACATCATGGCCGCGAAGGCTCTCGCCGACGTCGCGACGATCGGCATTCTGCAGGAACGCGCCATTCGCGAGGCCGGTATCGCACGCGAGCAATTGCAGCACGCCCTCGACAGCCGCGTGATCATCGAACAGGCCAAAGGTGTTCTCGCCCAGTCGCGCAACATCGACATGGATGCGGCGTTCAAGCTGCTGCGCCAGACCTCGCGCAACTCGGGTACGGCCATCGGCACGACGGCGCACGGTATCGTCGACGGAACGATCTCGCTGCCCGCCTGACTGTGGCGAAACGGCACTGACTCTGGCAAAACCGCACTCACTCTGGCGAAACGGCACTGACCATGGCGACCCGGTACTGACCATGACGAACGAGGGCTATTCGACGCGGCTCTTGACCGCCTCGACGTGGAACGACTTCGCAACCCTCGTCGAGGCCAACAACGGCGTGTGGGGCGGATGCTGGTGCATGGGTTTTCACGTCGAGCAATTCACCGGCTCGACGGGCCCCGCCGACAACCGGGCGCGCAAACTAGCGCACGTCAGCAACGAAACCTGCCATCAGGTGCTCGTCTACGAAAGCGATGAATGCGTGGGGTGGTGCCAGTACGGCACCCCTGCCGAGATCGCCGGAATCAAAAACGCCAAAGCGTACCTGAAGGAGCTCGACTTTCTGCCCGACTGGCGCATCGGCTGCATCTTCACCGGCAACGGCCATCGTGGCGGCGGTGTCGCTCGCACGGCCGTGGCGTCGGCCCTCGAGGCCATCCGCGATGCCGGCGGCGGGTTCGTCGAGGCCTACCCCGAACAGGCTGACGAACGGCCGACACAACGCGGCGCCTATTTTCAGACCGGGCCCGAGTCGCTCTATGCGCAATTCGGGTTCGAACGGGTGCGCCGAATCGCCAAGTGGCGATGGGTCATGCGCGCCAGGTTGTGACTCAGGCAGCTCAGGTGACTGAGGCAGCTCAGGTGACTCGTGCAGCTCAGGTGACTCAGGCAGCTCAGGTGACTCAGGCCTCGAGGGCGCGGCGGATGCTCGCCAGCACGGCCTCGGCCTGAGCATCCGTCTCGAAGGTGGCGACGACGACGCGCGACCCAGCACGGGGCGGCATTTCGCTGCCCGCCGCGACACGACGCCGGAACGAGTCGGCGAGATCGTCGAGCTCATTCTGCAGGTGCTTCACCGCGTCGGTGTTCTGATCGGCGAACCAGGTGCGAAGAGCGTCGTTGTGCACGGCGACGGCCGCCGCGGCGTAGGCGCTGGGCATCCAGCCTCGCGACTCGTCGCCGATCAGGTGCGCGCCCAGGTGCGCGCGAAAGATTCGCTCATACCGGTGCGCCATCACAAGTTCACGTTCGCGCAATGAGGGGTTGCTGCGCAGCAGGGCGCGGCGTTCTAACGTCGCCTCTGGCCGGGAAACGTGGTACTTGATCACTGTGAGGCACGCCTTGTTGACTGCGTCGAACGCATCGCCCTCGCTGTCGGCCAAGACGTCGCCGAGACGCTCGAGCAGGTAGGTGTGATCGGCGAAGACGATCTCTTCCTTGGTTCCGAAACGTCGAAAGAAAGTACTGCGGCTCAGGTCGAGCACATCGGCCAGCTCATCAACCGACGTTTGGTCGTAGCCGTGCCGGGCCAAGAGATGAATGGCTGTCGCCGTGACGTCGGCAGACGACAGCGCAGCAGAGTCAGGAATGGCCATGCCTCAGAATCTACGCGACGGCGGGCAGGATTTCGCTTCATCCGGTCGAAAATTTGAAACTCAGTTTCTTGACATGAAACTGAGTCTCATGCTTAGCTTGTTAGGACGAAAGGCTGCACCACGATGACAACGGAGTCGAACGTTCACGTCGAATACGCCGTGCTGCCGGGCCGCACTCGCCCCAGCGCCTTGGTTCACCTCGGTGATCCGGCCAGCCGAAAGCCCGTCATCTGGAGCAGCGAGCGCATCGCGTCGCTCGCAGCGGCACTCGATGACGTCGAGACTCATGAAGTAGAAGCGGTCGTACTCTCGGGCAGCGCGCACTCGTTCGGCGCCGGGGCCGACCTCACGGCGCTGGCCGCCGCGCGAACCGCCGGCGATGCCGCAGAGCTCGGCGCCGAAGGCTGGCGCACCTTTCGCCGGCTGACCGAACTGCATACCCCGAGCTTCGCCCTGATCACCGGATTCGCTCTCGGCGGCGCCCTCGAGCTCGCGTTGTTCGCCGACTATCGCCTCGCCCGCAGCGACACTCGCGCTATCGGGCTGCCCGAAGTGCGCCTCGGCCTGGTGCCCGGCTGGGGCGGCATCCATCGACTAGCTCGGCTCGCCGGCCCTCGCGTCGCCTACGACGTGGCCGTTCGCGACTCACGACGCGGAACAAGCCTCAGCGCCGAGAATGCCGGCCGCCTCGGCATCGTCGACCGGGTCATTCCGGCCGCAGGCTGGAACGAGCAATGGCCGGCCGCCGTAGCCGAATTGCTCTCCTCGTTCACCCCCCAGCGTCGCGAGAAGCACCCCAGCGACGAGGAGTATGCGGCCCAGCTCACGACGGTGCACAGCGACTTCGCGCGTTCGAGGCCCACCGTCAGCGCCGCCCCCGCCCGCGCGCTCGAGCTCCTCGACGCGGCCCAGACAGAGACGCTCGACCAAGCCCAAGCCGCCACCACGACAGTGTTCGCCGACCTGCTGCTCAGTGACGCCGGCAAGGCGAGCCTCTACGCCTACCAGCTCAGTCGTTCGCCGGGCCGGTTGCCGGCAGACCTCACCGTCGGAGCTGCTCAACCCATCGAGCGCGCCGCCGTCATCGGCGCCGGCCTGATGGCCAGCCAGCTCGCTACTTTGCTGGTGCGGTTCGGCGGCCTGCCCGTCGTGCTGACCGACCTCGACCAGACGCGCGCCGACCGGGGAGCAGAACTCGTTCGCAGCCAGCTCGCCACAGCAGCCGAGAAGGGTCAGCTCAGCGCGGCCGAGGCCGCCCGACTGAGCGCGCTCGTGACCGCGAGCGCAGAGCCCGGCGCCATCGCCGGCGCCGACTTCGTCATCGAGGCGATCTTCGAGAACATGGCCGCGAAGCAGCAGGCCCTCGCCGAGGCCGAGAAGCACCTCGCACCCCATGCACTGCTGGCGACCAACACCAGCTCGCTGTCGATCAGTGAGATGGCGGATGATCTGCAGCACCCCGAGCGCGTCATCGGCTTTCACATCTTCAACCCCGTCGAGAGCGTGCCGCTGGTCGAGATCATCCGCGGCCGAAAAACCGACGAAGCGACCGTGGCCACCGCGCTCGAACTCGCCGCGAAGCTCAAGCGGCAGGCGATCGTCGCGGCCGACTCCCCCGGATTCGTTGTGAACCGTTTACTCACCCGCCTGTACGACGTGGTCATGACGGCCATCGACGCCGGCGGCGACCCCGTGATCGTCGACCACAGTATCGACGACCTCGGGCTGCCGATGAGCCCCCTGCGGCTGCTCGACTTCGTGGGCCCGGCCATTCAGTTGCACGTCAGCGAGACCATGCACGAGGCCTTTCCCGACCGGTTCAGCCATCTGAAGTGGCTCACCCGCGTGGTCGACGACGGCCAGCGCACCGTGCTGCAGCGCGACCAGACGCTCACACCCGAGGCGACGGCCCTGTTGCCCGCGGCAGACGAGAGCATGAGACCGGCCGAGCTGGCCGCGAGCGTTCGCACGGGCATCCTCGACGCCCTGACCGACGAGGTCGACCGCATGCTCGCCGAAGGGGTGGTCGAGCGGGCAGAAGACATCGACAAGGCCATGATTCTCGGCGCGAACTTTCCCTGGGCGCTCGGCGGGATCACTCCGTACCTGCGCAGCAGAACGTACGTGCGCAGCAATACCGCGCAGCTCACGAGCGATGAAAGCGAGACCCGATGAGCACCACCCGCACCCTGCTCGGAACCGAGGAGCCGGAGTACGAGCTGACCGAGGCTCTCGACCCCGATGTCGCCGGCGTCTTCGCCGACATTCCGGCGGCAGACCTGGCGTTCCGTGATCGGGCGCGGGAGTTCGTCAGCACCGAGATTCTTCCGGTGATCGACGACTACTGGAACCGAGCCGAGTACCCGGTGCACCTGGTCAAGCGACTTGGTGACTTCGACCTGCTGCGTGATGGCATCGACATCGAGGGGCTGCCGCACCAAAGCGCACTCGCCGCGGGGCTCGTGTTGGCCGAGATCAGCCGGGGCGACGGCTCGATCGGCACCATTATCGCGGTGCAGGGCGCACTCGCGTTGCGTTCGATCGCGCTGCTGGGCAACGCCGCACAGAAGGCCGAATGGCTGCTGCCTCTTGCCACGGGCGAGAAACTCGGCGCATTCGGCCTGACCGAACCGACGCACGGATCGGATTCGGTGAGTCTCGAAACCGTCGCCCGCAGCATCGACTCAGGCAGCATGGATTCAGGCAGCGTGGATTCAGGCAGCATCGACTCAGGCAGCGTGGATTCAGGCAGCGGCGGTGGCTACGAGATCACCGGTCACAAGAAGTGGATCGGCAACGGCTCGGTGGGCGACGTGACCGTCGTCTGGGCGCGCGGAGACGACGGCAAGGTACACGGTTACCTCGTGCCGCAAGACACCCCCGGCTACAGCGCTGAGGTCATCACGAACAAGGCGTCTCTGCGCGCCATCTGGCAGGCGAGCATCACGCTCGACGCCGTGCGGGTGCCGGAGTCAGCCCGGCTCGCCGAGGCCAACAGCTTCGCCGACACCTCGCGCGTATTGCAGGCGACCCGGCTGGGCGTCGCCTGGGCCGCCCTCGGCCACGCCACCGCGTGCTACGAGACGGCCGTGCACTACTCTCGCCAGCGCATCCAGTTCGGCCGGCCGCTCGCCGCCTCCCAGATCGTGCAAGAACGGCTCGCCCGCATGCTCAGCGAGCTGACCAGCATGCAGACCCTGATCGTGCAACTCACCCGCCGCGACGAAGCAGGAGCACTGAGCGGCCCGGCGGCCGCGCTCGGCAAATACTCGGCAACCCGCGCCGCGCGCAGCATCGCGGCGAACGCCCGCGACCTGCTCGGCGGCAACGGCATTCTGCTTCAGAATCGCGTTGCCCGGCATTTCGCCGACATCGAGTCGCTGCACACCTACGAAGGCACCGAAACCGTTCAGGCGCTGTTGATCGGCCGCGACATCACCGGCATCTCGGCATTCGCCGGATAGCCGTCCACGAACACGCACGGCACACGAACACGCACGGCGCACGAACAAGCGCAGGGCACGAACACACGGCGCCTGAACAAACGCAGCGCACGAACAAACACGAAGAAGGAATCATGACCACCGAAGATCTCACCCCCGTCATCATCTCGGGCGCTCGCACGCCGTTCACGAAGATCAACGGCCAGCTCGCCTCGCTGACCGGCCCGCAGCTCGGAGCGCACGCCATCAAAGCCGCGCTCGAATCGGGCGGGGTACCCGCCGACGCCGTCGAGTCCGTCATCATGGGGCAGGTCATCCAGGCCGGCGCGGGCCAGGGGCCGGCCCGGCAAGCCAGCATCGGCGCCGGCATCAGCTTCGACGTACCGACTGTCACCATCAACAAGCTCTGCCTCTCGGGCCTCACCGCCGTCATCGACGCCGCTCGGCTGATCCGCACCGGCGAGGCGCGGGTGGTTGTCGCCGGCGGCCAGGAGTCGATGACGAATGCACCGCACCTGCTGCTGAAGTCGCGCAGCGCGCACCCCTACGGCAACCAGGTGCTCGAAGACTCGCTCAACTACGACGGGCTGGTCGACCCGTTCGAGAAGAAGATCATGGGCGAGGCGACAGATGACGGCAATGAACTGCGGGGCATCCGTCGCGCCGAGCAAGACGCGTTCTCTGCCGCGTCGCACCAGCGCGCGGCGACCTCACGCACTGCCGGCATCTTCGCCGACCAGATCGCGCCGATCAGCGTTCCGCAGCGTCGTGGCGAGCCCGTGATCGTCAGCGAAGACGACGGCATTCGCCCCGATACGACCGTCGACACGCTCGGCACGCTGAAGCCCGCATTCCGGCGTGAGGGCACGATCACGGCCGGCAGCGCATCGCAGCTGACCGATGGCGCCGCCGCTCTGGTCATCGCGAGCAAGGGCTGGGCCCTCGAAAACGGCTACGAATGGATCGCCGAGATCGGTGCGGCCGGCCAGGTCGCCGGGCCCGACGGGTCGTTGCACTCGCAGCCCGCGAACGCCATCAAGGCGGCGCTCGCCCGAGAAGGCGCAGAGATCGCCGACCTCGACGTGATCGAGATCAACGAGGCGTTCGCCTCGGTCGTACTGCAGTCGGCCGTCGATCTGGGCATCGACCCCGCTTCGGTGAACGTCTACGGCGGAGCCATCGCGCTCGGCCACCCGGTCGGGGCATCCGGTGCCCGTTTGGCGCTGCAGCTGGCCTACGCACTGAAGCGCCGTGGCGGCGGCACCGGTGTTGCAGCCCTGTGCGGTGGAGGCGGGCAGGGCGAGGCGCTCATTCTGCACGTCGCTTAACGCACTGCGCTTGCCGGGAGGAGGCCCTCGCCTCGCAGTTCACCCCACGAGACGGCTGCGTCACAATGACGCGCGCTCACCTGCCTCAGGGTGCCGCAGCCGTCTCACGTTCAGAAAGCGGCGCCGCAAGTGCTTCGATGCACGCCTTCAGCAGTATGCCGAGCTCTGCCTGCCGCTGAGCATCGAAGCCTGAGATCATCTGCTGTTCGACCGCCCGCACGGCCGAGCTGGCTGCCCTCAGTCGCTGCTCGCCCGCCGGGGTGAGTTCAGTCGGAAGGATGCGGCCCGCTTGCGGCTGTTGCGCCCTCGAGATGAACCCGCTGCGCTCCATCGATCGCAGCAGAACATTCATCGACTGGCGCGAGACGAAGGCGCCCCGCGCCAAGGCCGAGTTCGACATGCCGGGTCGCTGGGCCAGCAACTCGAGGCACGAATACTCGGTGATGGTCATTCCGAGCGGGCGCAACACCGCATCCATCGACGCGTGCAGCGTGCTCGACGCCTGCTTCAGGAGGTAACCGAGGGAGGTATCGAGTTCGACTTGACTCATGTCAGTATTCTGACATACATTTGAGACATGTCAACTAACTGACATACAAAGGAGAACCCCATGCCCGTCACCGGACCCGACTTCATCTCACTGCAGGTGCGCGACATCGACGCTTCCGCCGCGTTCTACGAGACGTACCTCGGCCTCAATCGCGCTGCCGGGCCGCCGCACGCGGTCGTCTTCGACACCAAGCCCGTCGCGTTCGCCCTGCGCGACGTCGTTTCTGGCGTGGACCTCGACGCGATCAGCCAGCCCGGCCTCGGCATTGCGCTCTGGCTGCACGCGACCGACGTGCAAGAAATTCATGACACCCTCGCGGCGAACGGTACCGCCATCACTGCGGCCCCCATCGACGGCCCGTTCGGCCGAACATTCACATTCGCCGACCCCGACGGCTACCAGGTCACGCTGCACGACCGCGCCTAGAGATTTTCTCCCTCAGACAGAAGAGCTCAGACAGGGCAGCTCAGACAGGGCAGCTAGAGTTACCGCTGTGCTGGCGTGGTTCGATGAGCATCCGGGAGTGACCGATGCGATGCTCGGCGCCGTCGCGCTGGTGCTCTTCGGGGTCGCCGATTTAGTGCGAGACGGCGCCTCGGCCGCGCTGATCACCATCATCTTCGCCGTCGCCATCGTGTTCTGGCGACGCATGCCCGGGCTCGGGCTCGCGATCGCCTGGATCGGCGCCCTCGTGCAGATCGCGACGGTCGACGGTCTGCTCGTCGGCGACCTGCTCATTCTCGGTGTGGTCTTCGCGACAGGATTCAGCACCAGCCGGGCCGTTCGCTGGGCGGGCATCTGGTCGAGCATCATCGGCGGCGGCGTGGCGGGCGCCCGGCTGGTTCTCTACGCGCCTGCGCACGGCGACGGCGAGCTGATTCCCACCGACCCGCTGTACCGAGGCGTCTATTTCGTCGTCGTCAGCGGCGTGATCGCGGCGGCGCTCGCCCTCTTCTTCACCCTCGGCGTGGTTGTGCGCACCAGACGCGCGACCGCTGCGAGCCGCTCGGAGCGAGAACGCGAACGCATCGTCGCCGAGGCCACGCTCACCCAGGAACGCGAGCGCGCCCTGCTCAGCCGCGAGATGCACGACCTCGTGGGCCATGCACTGGCCGTGGTGATCGCGCAATCCGACGGCGCACGGTACGCCAAACTGACCGATCCGAACGCCGAGACCGCGGCGCTCGAGACGATCAACCGCACCGCACGCTCGGCTCTCGACGACGTGCACGAACTGCTGCACGTATTGCGTGAACCGGCCGGCCGGAGCAGCACGGTGCCCGGCGCCGCCGACCTCGACCTGCTGATCGCAAGTGTTCGAGAGGCCGGACTCACCGTCTCGCTGACCCAGACGCCTGGCCGAGTGCCCATGTCTGCGGCGCACGAACTCGCCCTCTACCGCGTGCTGCAGGAGTCGATGACAAACGCGATCAAGCACGGTGGGCGCGGCACCGACGTGAACGTCACTCTCGAATGGCAAGAGAATGCAGTGGCGTTTCGAGTTCTGACAACAGAGAGTGCGCCTGCAACCGGTACCCAGCCCCGCCCAGCTGCATCGCTCGGCCAGGGTCTCATCGGAATGCAGGAACGAATGAAACTGCTCGGCGGCTCCGTGCACACGGCACCCCGGACCGTGGGCGCGTCTGGTTTCGTCGTCGAAGGTCGATTGCCATTCGCCACCCCGGAGCATGAACAATGACCCCCGACCACGCCTCTGCCCACGCCTCCGAGCACACTCCCGACACGTATCGATCGAGCACGCCCGGCATTCGAATCGGCCTGTGCGACGACCAGCCCCTGTTCCGGGCCGGAATCGCGATGGTGATCAACTCGCAACCCGACCTCACCGTGGTGTGGCAGGCCTCCGACGGAGCCGAAGCCGTGGCACGCTGCGCCGCCGAGCCTGTCGACGTGGTGCTGATGGATCTCGAGATGCCGCGCATGGGTGGTGTCGAGGCGATCACCCGCGTGATGGCTGCCGACGGGCATCCGCCTCGGTTCATCGTGCTGACCACGTTCGACCTCGACGACAAGACGTTTCAGGCCGTGAACGCGGGCGCGAGCGGATTTCTGCTGAAGACGACCGACCCCGAGTTTCTGCTCGCCGCCATACGAACCGTGCACTCCGGCAGCGCGGTGCTCGCGCCCAGCGCGACGGCCAACCTGGTGCGGCGGTTCGCCGGGCACCGCCCCGCGAACGCGGCAGACGACGTGCTCAACGCCTTGACCGCACGCGAACGCGATCTGTTCGCTGCGGTCGCTGCCGGGCTGAGCAACGCCGAGATCGCCGCCGAACTACACCTCAGCGACGCGACGGTGAAGACGCATGTCAGCCGCATCCTGAGCAAACTCGAGCTGCGTGACCGCGTGCAACTGGTCATCTTCGCGTACCAGAACGGGCTGAGTTCCTGAGTGTCTCTGGCCTCTCCCCGTCGCCTGCGACCCGGCGCCCGCCGCCCGCCGGGTCATCACATGTGTGTACGCGAAAATCGTTCGTTCGCCCGATTCGGCACAGACGCACTCTTCGTAGCGTTGTGATGAGCGTGAGACCCACGCCGCGAAGGAGACGACCATGAGCGACACCGTCACACCCAGAGCCGCCGCCCAAGCCCGCGGGGTGAGCAAGATCTATGGAACCGGCGACAGCGCCACCACAGCCCTCGACAACGTCGACCTGCAGATCGGCAGCGGCAGTCTCACGGCCATCATGGGCCCGAGCGGCTCGGGCAAGTCGACCCTGATGCACGTGTTCGCCGGCCTCGACAACGCCACACACGGCACCGTCATCATCGGCGACACCGACATCACGCACCTCGACGACAACGCGCTCACCATTCTGCGTCGACGACAGCTCGGCTTCGTCTTTCAGGCCTTCAACCTCGTGCCCACCCTCTCTGTGCTCGGCAATGTGACTCTGCCCTTCGAACTCGACGGCCGCAAGCCCTCCGCTGCAGAACTCGCCTGGGTGCGCGAGCTGCTCGGTCGCCTCGGGCTCGGGATGCTCGAGGCCCGCCGCCCGCATGAACTCTCTGGTGGCCAGCAGCAGCGGGTCGCGATCGCGCGGGCCCTGGCGATGCGGCCCCAGCTCATCTTCGCCGACGAGCCGACCGGTAACCTCGATTCCCGGTCGAGCCGCGAGGTGCTGACCCTGCTGCGCGACCTGACCCGCGAATACGCGCAGACGGTCGTACTGGTGACCCACGACCCCATCGCCGCATCCCACGCCGACCGGGTGATCTTCATTGCCGACGGAGCAATCGCCCGCGACGTGGTCGGCACCAGCGACGCGAAGGCGCTCTCTGACATCATTCTGAGCCTCGAGGTCGCCGCGTGATCGCGCTGGCGTTCCGCGAGCTGTGGCACGGCGGCAAACAGCACGTGTCGAGCATCCTCGTCGCCCTGCTGTCGTCGGTGTTCGCGACCATGCTCATCGAGATGGACACGGTTCTTCGTGTGCAATCGATCGGCGGCCACTTCATTCAGCACGGCTACGTCAGGGCGCTGCTCGACGTGCTCGACATTCTGTTCTTCTTCGTGGCCGTGTTCGTGGCCTGCATCGTGACGGCCAACACGTTCGGCATCATCATGGCGGGCCGCTCGAAGCACATCGCCCTGCTGCGCCTGCTCGGCGCCTCGGCCAAGACGCTTCGCGGTGCGATCGCCATCGAAGGCGCGGTGGTCGGCCTGGTCGGGTCGATCATCGGACTCGCACTGGGGTTAGTTGTGACGCAAATCGCCTACGGTTCCCTCGTGTCTGCGGGTACCTTCGTGAACACGCCCATCTCGACGATCACCCCACTGCTGATCGCACCGATCGTCGTGGGTGTCGTCAGCACGACCGGAGCCGCCTGGTTCGGCTCCCGCAAGATTCTGAGCGTCTCGCCCATCGAGGCCACCGGGCACACTCACGAGCCGAAGGTCGCGACGGTCGCCGAGATGCCCAAGCGCCTGCGCACCCTCGTCATCATCGCCTTCGCCGGCGGAATCGTGCTGCTCGTCGCCGGAGTCGCCATCGGGCTGAAATCGCCTCTCGGGCTGCTCGTCGCGGCTCCGGGCGGGGCCCTCAGCTTCGTAGGGTTCGTGCTCGGCGCCACGTACTTCATCCCCGGACTGCTGAAGATCGCCGGGCGCGCCACCGGCACCTCCACACCGAGCGTGCTGGCGAGCGCCAATGCCCTGCGCTACCCCGCCCGCTCGGCCCGGTCGACCATCGGGCTCATCATCGGCGTGACCCTCGTCACGATGTTCACCGTCGCCGGGCAATCGTTTCTGGCCCAGACCGGCCCGGTCGCGGCGGGCGCCGACGCGGCCGATGCCGCAGGAGACCAGGCCTTCTTGCAACTGACGATGGGCATCCTCGCCGTGCTGATCGGGTTCTCGCTCGTCATCGCCGCAATCGGGCTCGTCAACAGCCTCTCGCTCAGCGTGCTGCAGCGCCGCCGCGAAATCGGGCTGCTGCGGGCCCTCGGTTTCACGAAACGGCAGGTTCGTACGATGGTCTTGGCCGAGAGCATCCAGCTCACCCTCGTCGGAGGTGTGACCGGGCTGATTCTCGGCATCGTCTACGGCTGGGCCGGCGTGCTCGCCGCCATAGCCTCCGACCACCACATCGGCGGAATGTTCGCACCCACGATTCCGGCCTGGATCATCATCTCGATAGCAGTCGGCGCGATAGTGCTCGCGATCGTCTCCTCGGCCATTCCCGCCCGGTCGGCCGTACGTATCTCGCCCGTTCGGGCCCTGGCGATCGAGTGAACATTCTCAATCCGGCCGCGCTTCTCGAGGGCGCCGGGCCGTGGGTGATGGTCGTCGTCATGGTGATCGTCTTCATCGAGACCGGCCTGCTGTTTCCCTTTCTGCCCGGCGACACCCTGGTCTTCACCGCGGCGCTGCTCTCGGTGCCCCTCGGCCTGCCGCTCTGGGTGCTTGTGCTCGGTACCGCGGTCGCCGCGATTCTGGGCGACCAGACCGGCTACCACATCGGCAAACGCTTCGGCCCACGTCTTTTCAAACCGGATGCCCGCATCTTCAAGACGCGCTATCTGAACGAAGCCGACGCCTTCTTCACCAAATACGGCGGCCGGTCTCTCGTGCTCGCCCGGTTCGTACCGATCGTGCGCACCTACGTTCCGCCCGTCGTCGGCATGTCGAAGCTGCCGTTCCGTACCTTCCTGCTGTGGAACACCATCGGCGGCATCGCCTGGGCGCTTATCTTGACCCTCGCCGGGTACTTTCTCGGCGGCATCCCTCTCGTCGCGAACAACGTCGAGATCATCGCCGTGATCATCGCCGTCGTCTCCATCGGCCCGGTCGTCGTCTCGTTCATCCGTAACCGGCGCAAGGGCCAAAAGAGCGACGACGCCGAGAACGTTTAGGCTCGACTCGATGGGGTGCGGATGAACGGGCAGGGGTGGCTCGAAGGGCTCGGCTGGTTCGGCGGTCTGCTGCCGACGATCGTTGCGGTTCTGCTGCTCGCGGCGATCACCGTCACGGCTCTCGGGGTCGCGAACGTTCCCCGGCCGACCTCGCCATTCTGGGCGATTCTGCGCGGATCATTGCAACTCGCGGCTCTCAGCCTGATTCTGAGCGGCATTATCGGCAACCCCTGGTGGGTCGCCCTCGGCCTCGTGGTGATGTTCGTGGCCGCGGTGTACACCGCATCACGTCGAATCCGGGCTTCACGTGCCCAGACGATCGCGGTCGGCACTGCAATGCTCACCGGCAACGCCGTGGTGCTCGTCATCGTCTTCAGCACCGGCGCCATCGAATTCTCGCCTCGCTACGCACTGGCCATCGGCGGAATCGTCATCGGAAACACCATGAGCATCGCGACGCTCACCGGCCGGAGCTTTCACGCCTCGGTTCGCGACCACTGGGAGGAGGTCGAAGGCTGGCTCGCGCTCGGCGCCCGGCCCATCGAATCGACCCGCGAGATCGCCCGCACGGCGATCTACTCCGCGCTCGTGCCGTCGATCGACCAAACCAAGACCACCGGAATCGTCGTGCTGCCCGGCGCCTTCGTCGGCGCGATCTTCGGCGGCGCCTCGCCGCTGGAGGCGGGGCGGTTCCAGATCGTGGTGCTCGCGGGCATCCTCGCTGCCGGGGCGCTTACCGCGATCATTCTGCTGCGCCTGATCGGCGCGGTCGCACTCAAACCCGACGCAGAGGTCTTCACCCGCCGTGGCGGCAGGCCCTTCGCGTCTCGGCGCTAGGCTGGCGGGCACGGCACCGCACCGCACGGCACCGCAAGACACCGCAAGGCACCGCAAGCACCGCAAGCACGGAGACACTCATGAGCGAAACGACGAACGAACAGGCACGACTGGCCGAAGAGGGCGAGGCCCGCCTCGGCTGGATCAGGTCGCGCATGCGCCTCCTGCGCGAGGTGCGCGACCGCTTCGAGCAGACACGGCCGTTCGAGGGCAAGACCATCGGGGTCGGCCTGCACACCGAGCCGAAGACGGCGGTTCTCTTCGAGACCCTCGCCGCGGGGGGCGCGACCGTTGTGGGCACGGGCAATCACGGCTCGACCCAAGACGATATCGTCGCCGCCCTGGCGACCAAGGGCATCACCATCTTCGGCAAACGCTCCGACACTCTCGACGAGCACATCGGCAATCTGAACAGAACCCTCGACGCCCGTCCCGACATTCTGCTCGACAACGGCGCCGACCTGGCCATTCTCGCGGCCGACCGCGGGCTCACGGGCGCACTCGTCGGCGGCACAGAAGAGACCACCTCGGGCGGGCTGCGGCTTCGTGACGAGGGCCGCGGCCGCATCCCGTTTCCCGTACTCGTCATCAATGACAGCCCGCTCAAGGCCATCGCCGAGAACAGGCACGCCGTGGGGCAGAGCACCGTCGAGAGCTTCATGCGCATCACCAACCTGCAGATTCCCGGCCGACGGTTCGTCGTCGTCGGCTACGGCTGGTGCGGTCGAGGCGTGGCGCAGTATCTGCGCTCGCTCGGTGGCAAGGTCGCCGTCGTCGACTCCGACGAGCTGAAGGCCTTCGAAGCGCTCTACGACGGCTACCGAGTGGGCACGATCGAAGACCTGGCGCCCTGGGCAGAAGTCGTGATCACAGCAACCGGGCACGCCAACGTCGTGCCGCCGCACGTGTTCGAAACACTCGCCGACGGCGCCGTCATCGGTAACGTGGGCCATTTTCCGTGGGAGATCGACGTGCCTGCGCTCAGGCAGCTGGCCACGAAGATCACCCCCGTGGCCACCGCGCTCGAGCAGATCGACCTGCCCAACGGCCGCCACATCGTTCTCATCGCCGACGGGCGCATGGTCAACCTCGCCGGAACACAGCCGAAAGGCAACTCCATCGAGTCGATGGATCTCGGCTTCATGCTGCAGGCGCTCTCACTCGAACGGGTCGCGCTGCGTGCCGGCGAACTTCAGCCAGGCGCTCAGCCGATTCCCGACGACCTCAACCGGTACATCGCCGGGCGGGTGCTGAGCGTTCTCGGCGCCTCGCTGTAAAAGCGCAGTGGCAGCATCCGGTCTGTCGCAGCATTAGGTCTATCGCCGCATCCGGACTGTCGCTGGGCCCGGTCTGTCGCTGCATTCGGTGTTTCTCAGGGGCTGGTCAGCGCACCGCGAAGAAGATGATGCACCCGATGCCGACGGCAAGACTGTAGATCGCGAAGGGCGTCAGCGTGCGTGTGCGAAAGTAGCGGTCGAGAAAACCCACAGCGAGCAGCGCACTGATGAACGAGGCGATCGCTCCGGCGAGAACCTGACCGTGGATGCCCTGGCCCATCGGCCCGAACAGATCGGGCAGCTTCAGCACTCCGGCGGCGAGGATGACCGGGGTCGCCAACAGAAACGAGAACCGTGCCGCCTCTCGGTGCGTGAGCCCGGCGGCCATTCCGCCGACCATCGAGACCCCTGAGCGGCTGATGCCGGGCAGCAGCGCAAGAATTTGCGAGGCTCCCACGCCGACGGCTCGCAGAGCGCTGAGGCGGCTGACCGCGACATCCACCTCGGCGTCATTGTCGTTGTCGGCGTCGTTGTCACTGCCACGGCTGCTGCCGCTGCCGCTTTCGAGCTCGCGTGACCGACGACGAAACCGCTCGCCCAGCAACAGAACGAACCCGTTGAGCGTCAGAAAGATCGCGGCGATCATCGGCACACCGAGCACCGTTCTGAACACATGGTCGAGCAGCAGGCCGGCGATCGCCACCGGAATCGTGGCGATGATGAGCAGCCAGGCGAGCCGCTCAGGGCCGGTGCCGATGCGGCGATAGCGAATCGACGTGCCCAGCCCGACAATGATACGAGCCCAGTCTTTTCGAAAGAAAACAATGAGCGCGAGCGCCGTGGCGACGTGCAATCCGACAATGAAGGAGAGGTAGGGCGAGTCGGGCGCTGACACGTTCATGTCAGTGGCCCAGGAACCACCGACGATCGCGGGAATCAAGATCGAATGCCCGAGACTCGAAATGGGGAACAGCTCGGAGATTCCCTGTACGACACCCATGACGATCGCTTCGAGATAGCTGAGTTGGCTCATGATGCCACGCTACGGATGCCCGGGAAACCCCGCGTCGCCCGAACGACGGAACGTTCTGTACACACAAGTGATGACAAACGTTCTCACCCTTCTGGGCGATGCCCAGCCCGCCGCGGCGACCTAGCGTTGAAGCATGAACCTCCAATCCCTCGCTGCCGTCTACTCTTCGGTCGTTTACTGCTCTGCGGGTAACTCTTCTGCCCCTTACTCCGCATGACGCACGACATCGTCGAAGCGGCCATCAGCCTGACCGCATTGTGGACCGTGGTTTCGATTCCGGTCGCCGTTCTGATCGGCCAAATGATTCGCGTTCGCGACCACGGCTGAATTCGAGGGGTGACCGACTCAGTGCAGCCGTCCCAGTGCTGTGGGGCCAGTGCCGTCGGGCTACGCCCTCACGGCGGCCGCCGTTCAGATCGTGGGGATGAGACCTGTGAGCTCGACAGTGCGAGCCCACAGGGCGGATGCGGTGCGCGAATTGAGCCCGGCCGAGGCTGCCGCAGAGTGACTCGCGAGCGTGGTCGAAGCGATGCCCGGATGCGCGATCATCGATCGAACCGTGCGCCCGAGGCGATCAAGCGTCGCTGCAGCTCGGTGGAGAAGAGCACCAGATCGAGCTTTGAATCGTTGTAGGCGGCAGATCCTCTGTACGGCCGATTGAGCCCGTTGAGGTCGTCGAGGTGGCGTCAGCCGCTTATCCACTGACTGAAAAGTCGTGGCTCACCGGCGCTTTACCTGTAAGACTCAGGACATGAACAGCCCTGAACTGGCCGGCTTTCTGCGCACCCGCAGAGAGGCGCTGCAGCCCGAAGACGGGGCCTGTCGCGGGGTCCTCGACGACGAGCCAACGGACTGCGGCGCGAAGAAGTCGCCGAGCTCGCCAGAAAAAAGGAGAGTCATGCCCACCGATCGCCACCTGGCGCGAGCATTCTGGACGCTGTTCGAACCAATCCACGCCGTCAGCTATTTCTCTCCCCAGTCTCGGCAGGCCTTCGCCGACATCGGCCTGCCCCGCTACTGGGACGGCTATTTCGCCGGACGGTCGGCGCCCCTCGGTGCGATCGGCGGCGCGCCCGTCGCCGCGATGTTCGGCGGGTTCGCTCCGGCGCTCGTTCATCGCGCCCTGCCCGCGGCCTGGTCGATCGTGTCTCCGGCAGAAGTGCTCGAGGCACGGCTCGCCGGTGCCGAAAACTCCCTTCGTGAAGTCGTTCCCGACGAACGCGTCGTCGAACGAGCCGCAGAAGCCTTGGCCGCCGTCGCCGCACAGGTCGACACCATCGGCCGGCCGCTCTCGGCCGCAAATGCGGCACTGCCCGCCGACACGAACCCGTACCGCTCCCTCTGGCAATCGACCGCGACCCTGCGTGAACACCGCGGCGACGGCCACGTGATCGCCCTCGTCACGGAGCAGATCGCGGGCCTGTCGAGCATCGTTCTGCGCAGCACCATCGACCTCGACGCGCCCACCATACAGAAGAGTCGCGGCTGGAGCGACGACGAGTGGATGCTCGAGCACGACGCCCTCACAGCCCGCGGGCTCATCGCCGCCGACGGCCGCGTCACCCCCGAGGGTGAGGCCGCCGTCGCTCGCGCCGAAGACCTCACAAACCGCCTCGCCACGTCACCCTGGGCCGGTCTGGACTCCGCGCACCAACTGCACGTCGCATCCGCTCTCTGGCCCATCTCTGCCGCCTGCCGTCAGCTCATCCCCGAGCCGAACCCGCTTGCCATGCTGCCCTCCTGGAACCCCTTCGACGACCCCGAAGCCGAACTCGTCCCCGAGGCGCCCGTCAGCGGATGACCTCTCCACACCCTTTCTGAGCTCAGCCCCCGATGTCCCGCTTGCGGAGCGCCACGACCGCGATGGCCACGAACACCGCGCTGAAGCCGTACAGCAGAGCCAAGCCGCCCCAGTCCGCCCCGGTCGCCAGAGGAGTGTGGTGGAACGCCCAGCCATACGGCGATACATCGCGCAGACGTTCCAGATCGGGGCTCTGGTTGCCGATCGCGTTCAGCACGTAACCGAGAACAGCGACACCCGCGGCCGCTGCGGTCGCGTACATGCGGCGCCCGGTGAGCGCGCCCACAGCGAGGCCGAGGGTGGCCGAGACCAGGCCGAGCCCGAGGTACGCGGCGGTCACGTCCAACACATCTCCCGCAGTGAGATCGAGCCGCGCGCTCGAGTTCAAAGCGAGAACGAGCACCGCACTGACCAACGCGAGCCAGGCCAGCCGCACGACAACGGCGAGAGTGCGTTCGAGCACCAGCTGCTGGCGACTTACCGCGTGGGCGAGCGTGAGGTCAAGCGTTCCGTTCTCTTCGTCGCCGGCGATCGCCGCAGTACTCCACGAGGTAGCCGCCATCACGATGAGTACAAATCCCAGCAACCCGAAAAACGTCGACTCCGTGTAGCCCGCGCCCGAGGTGATGTCGTTGTACCCGAGGGCGTTCACAAGCTGCGGCGGCAAGTTCGCAATGAGCTGACCCATCTGAGAGCCTGCGCCGCCGATCGAGGGAAACAACGGCAGATACAGCAGCAGAGCCGCGGCGACGCCAAGAGTCCACCCCAGCGTCGACCGCCACGACTCGGCTATCGCCCGGCGGAACAGCGGAAGCACACTAGCGCTCATGATTCGCCCCCCACGCCATACAGCTTCAGCACCGACTCTTCGAGGTCAGGCTCCTCGATTGCCAGGTCGACGATGGCGAAGCTCGCGATCGCCTTGACGAACGGGTCGATGTCGCCGCTGACGGTTGCTCTGACTTCCGTGCCCGTGCCCGTGGCCGTGCCCGTCACGGCGAGATCGCTGAGATTCCGGATGCCCGCCAGCCTCGCCCCCACCGCCTCCGGCGTCGTGTCGGCGAACCCCACGCGCACTCGCCGCACCGCCGTCTCTCGCAACCCCTCCACCGAACTCACAGTCACGATGCGCCCCGACCGCACAATCGCCACCGCATCGGCCACCTGCTGAATCTCGCTCAAAACGTGCGAACTCAGAAAAACCGTCTGCCCCGCTTCTCGCGCCTCCCGCACCATCGCCAGAAACTCGCGTTGAACGAGCGGATCCAGCCCGCTCGTCGGCTCGTCGAGCACAAGCAGCGGCGGTCGATGCATAAAAGCCTGCACGAGGCCCAGCTTCTGCTTATTGCCCTTCGAGAGGGTGCGCACCGCACGATCGAGCTGAACGCCCAACCGTTCAGCAAGCGCGTCGATCGCGCCAGGCCCGACCGGCCCGCTGATACGTGCGTAGTGCTCGAGCAGCGAACGCCCCGTCACCCGACCCTCGAGCCTCAGCTCTCCCGGCAGATACCCGATTCTGCGCCGCAGCTCGGCACCACCATTCATCGGATCGATGCCGAGAACCCTGATCGACCCCGCGGTAGGGCGGATGATGTCGAGCAACAGCCGCATCGTCGTCGTCTTGCCGGCGCCGTTGGGCCCGATCATGCCGAACACCGAACCGGCCTCGACCGTCAGATCGATTCCGTCGAGAGCGGTTGCGTTGCCATACTGCTTGCTGACGCCACTCAGTTCGACCGCCGCAGACTGCCTCATCAAGGCGCTTCACCTCCTCGGCCAAGCGCCTCGCGCGTCGCACGCAGCAGATCGTCTGACGTGTACACGCCGTGCGTCATGATCTCCACCGCAGGCAGCGCCATCGCCGCAACGACCTCGTCGGTCAGCTCGGTCACGTCTACGCCCGCTCCCGTCGTCTCTACTCCTGCTCCCGTCGTCTCTACTCCCGCCCCCGTCGTCGCCGCAGCTCGCCCCGCTGCTGCCGCTCCCGCTGCTGCTGCTGCTTCTGCCCCCGACCCTCCTCCACCTCCTGCTGCCGTCGGCCCCACGGCCCGCGCAAACTGCCGCTCGAGCAACAGCGCCGACATGCTGTACGCGGTCAACGTGACCGCTCGCATGTGGGGATCGCTCGACGGCCGAACCGACCCGTTCGCCTCACCCTCGGCAAACACCCGCTCGGTGTATGCAACGAACTCGTCGAACAGGTGATCACCCGCGGCTGAGCCCTCGGCGAGCATGCGTGCGATGTACCGCAACCACGGACGATGCTCATCGGTTCGCCCGAGCCAATCCCTGATGTTCGCGCTAGCGCCCGGCTTCTCTCCGTTTCCGATGGTCGCACCCGGCTTCTCGACCTCCGCCAGAATGTAATCGTCGCAGACCCGCCGCAGCCCGTCTTTCGAACCGAAGTGGTGCAGCACCAGTGCTGCGCTGACGCCGACCCGTGCCGCGATCGCACGCACCGTCGTCTCACGAAACCCGTCGCGGCCGAACAACTCGATGGCCGCATCACGAATACGGGCTCGGGTCGTCGCATCATCGGGGGGCACTGAACGCATGTTCAATATACTAAACGTGCGTTCAGAGTTGGGCAACCCATCCATTCGTTTTCGGCCGCGTTCGGTCTCTGCGCGGGCTCGGTTCATTCGGCGCGCTCGGCGCCTTCGGTGCGCTCAGCGTCTTCGGTGCGCTCAGCGTCTTCGGTGCGCTCAGCTAATGCCTGGGTGAGCCGAGTTCGGGACTTGGTTGCTGGCGCCCATCTGCGGTGATGCCGGTCGATCCAGGGTGGCGCCTTGATCTGCGGAACCCCGGCGTGCATACGGATCTCCCAGCCGGAATGGTCGATGGTTCGGTGATGGAACCAGCACAACAAAACCCCGTTATCGGTATGCGTCGGGCCACCCGCGGCGTATTCATCGACATGATGATTCTCACACCACGACGCCGGCACCTGGCATCCCGGAATCACACAACCACCATCACGCAGAGTGATCGCCCGCCGCTGCCGACCATCGAAACAACGCTGCTCCACACCCAGCCGAACGATACGCCCCTCGTCAGAAAGCATCACCCGCTGCACACCCCCGGCACACACCAGCTGACGAACCGTACGCACTGAAAGCGGCACCTCACTACCATCCACCCACCCCACCCCAGTACCATCTGCCAGGTCACACTCACGAACACTCACCACCACCGTCGCCGGAGCACCACCGATCGACGGAGTCTCAGCCGACCGGCTCGCGCTATCGAGAATCGACAGAAACACATCGTGCTGCCGCTGGCCTCGTGACCGGTCATCCGTTGGAACCGGCCGACCAGCGACATCTGAGCCTGAGCGTGAACCCCCGTCCGAGCCCGCGCCTAGACCTGGGCCTGAGCCTGAGGCCGAGGCTGAGTCGAGCGGAAACGCGACCGGTTTCGTCACGGGCGACAAATACGCGTCGAAGAGGCGCTGCAGGCGGGCCGCCGCCTCGGGCAGCAGTACTCCGGAGAGCGTCACGCCCGAGGAGGTAGCCCGGCCCAGCGAAAGACTGCGGTGCCGCATGGCTCGCTCTTCATCGGGCTCCACACCGTCAGGATCGATCACCGACCGCCACACCGCGGCCTGCAGCCGGAGCTCGTCGGCCGTCGCCGGCACCGGACACTCCGAACTATCGCCAATGGCGGCCTGCACCAGCTCAGCCTCTGCAGCCTCGACTGCTGACGGATCTGCTCGGAGCGACGCCACCGCAAGCCCCGCCACGATGGCGTTCGCGGCATCTACGCCGACTTCTGCGTCACCCAACGCCGCACCGAGCACAGCAAACCGAGCTGGCAACTGCTGCCCGGTCATTGAGATACCCGACCGAACCGCCTCCCCCACCCGAAGCAGCTTCGACGCCGTCGCAGACGACACCCGCGTGATGCGCTGCAACAGTTCCGATGCAGTGCGGCAGCCCTTACGCGCACACAGCCGATCGCCGCCGAGCGACGGCCGAGACCTGTCGCCTACTTCGCCGGCAGCTGCGACAGCTATCGAGCCAAGCGCCTTGTCGACCTCGGCGACGACGCCCACGACAAGCAGCAGTTCGTCGTCGGTCAACGACGATGCGTGCAGCCGTGCCCGAAACTGCCGCAGCAGCACGAGCGCAGCGGCGAGCTCGGCGGCGAGCTGCTCGTCGTGGCGCTCTGGCTGTGGTTCGGTCATGCATCTAGTTTCGCATGTATGTTCGAGTAATGCTCAGCAATTTCCCACGTCTACACGAATCTGTGGAGAAGTCGAGACATTCGGATCTGTGGAAAAACCTTCCGCCGCCTTGTGTTTTTAGACAGATCGGTCTAAGTTCTTGTTTAGACAGATCAGTACAAACTGTGGGCACACGGTGCAGACGAAGCACACGGTGCAGACGATGAAGAACACAGACGATGAAGAACACGATGGAACAGACAATGGAGCAGAAAATGACCGACACACAGAACCGCGAACTGACCGGCAAAACAGCACTCGTGACGGGTGCCACCTCGGGCATCGGGCGCGCTATCGCGCTTCAACTCGCAGCTCAAGGCGCAGAGGTGCTGGTGCACGGCCGCAATGCGGCTCGTGCCGAGCAGGTCATCGAAGAAATCGAACTCTCCGGCGGATCCGCCCGCTTCATCGCCGCCGACCTCAGCGACCCCGCCGCCGCCGTTCAGCTGGCTGCAGACGCCGGCGAGGTCGACATTCTCATCAACAATGCCGGCTTCGCGTGGTTCGGTGCATCTGCCGATCTCGACGCCGGCACTCTCGACAGCCTCTTCGCCAGCAACGTGCAGGCTGCATTTCTACTGACGGCCGCATTGGCGCCGGCGATGGCCGCGCGCGGCGAGGGCAACATCGTCAACCTGTCGAGCATGGCCGGAATCATCGGTCTCGCCGGTGGTGCCGCCTATGGCGCGACGAAGGCCGCGATGTCGTCGTTCACCCAGGCCTGGGCCGCCGAGTACAGCCCCAGCGGCGTGCGCGTGAACGCCGTGGCGCCCGGGCCCGTGTACACGGGCGGTGCGGATGCCGCGAACACCGAAGCCTTGGGAAAGACGACCCTGCTCGGCCGCGCGGCACAGGCGAACGAGATCGCCGAGGTCGTCGGGTTCTTGGTTTCTGCGCGAGCCAGCTACGTCACCGGAGCGATCATCGCCGTCGACGGCGGTCGCACCGCCATCTGAACCAGGCGCCGCCCGGGGCGCCATCACCGACCGGCCGCCGCCAAACCGCCACCCCGAATACCCACCCCACCCCCACCAATCCCCACGCTACCAATCCCCTCCCGACCACCACCCGCACACACAACTCAGGCACACACAACTCAGAAGGAACACCACTCATGGCTACGACACTTTATGGAATCAGCTACGACGCCACAGACGCCGCGCGCACCGCGAGCTTCTGGGCCGATGTGCTCGGGCGCACCGTGAACCCGGGCGCCTCCGCCGAATCGGCCTCGATCGCACCGAATGACGACCCGGCCGCCGGGCCGACTCTCATGTTCCACCAGGTTCCTGAGGCGAAGAGCGTCAAAAACAGGGTGCATTTTGACCTCATCACGACAGAATTCGAGAGCGAGCTGACGCGCATCCTCAACCTCGGCGCGCAGGTACGGGCAGAGTTCGATTCGTGGACGACGTTGGCCGACCCCGAGGGCAACGAGTTCGATCTGATTCGCGGATAGCCGACCACGGGCATCCGGAGCTTTGTACAGACCTGTCTGATACTGTCGATCATGGCCAAAACGTCAGCACCATCGACACCGAAGCCGTCAGCGCGCGACAGGCTGCTGGCGGCCTCAGACGAGCTGTTCTACAACGAAGGCATCCACACCGTCGGAATCGACCGCGTCATCGAGAAGGCCGGGGTCGCCAAGGGGTCGCTGTATTACATCTTCGGCGGCAAAGACCAGCTCATCGAGGCCTACCTCTTCAACCGCCATCAGGCGTGGATGCACACCGTGCAGCAGGGCCTCGACGCCGTCGATGACCCGCAAGCCAAAATGCTCGCCGTGTTCGACCAGCTCGGCACTCTGTTCGCCCAACCCGATTTTCGCGGCTGCGCGTTCATGAACGCCACCGCCGAGGCTCTGCCCGGAAGCCCAGAAGACCGGGCGGCCACGAAGTTCCGCGGCTGGATTCACGAGCTGTTCGGTGAGCTCGCCCGTGCGGCCGGTGCGGTCGATGCGAAAACCCTCGCCGACCAGCTCGTCGTGCTCTACGACGGCGCGAACACCACGGCGCAGATGGATAAGACCGCCGCCCCGGCCCGCACCGCGAAGACGATGGCGCAGCTTGTGCTCGCCGCCACCTCGTTCGCCGCACCACTAGCCGACTGAAACAGCCGGCTGAAGGCGCCGCGCCCGCCAGTCGCACCCAAGAGCCCTCACCCGCGGCCGCCAATCGCACCCGAACCCTCACCCGCACCCGGGCTCGCCCAGTGGCACCCGCATCCGCCAGTCGCACCCGCACCCCCACCCCCACCCCCACCCCCACGATGAGACGCTACGCGTGCGCGCCGTGCCCAATCAACCCTTCGAGCCGCGCGTAACTCGTCTCCATGCCGCCGGTCATTCCGGTCGCCAAGATCGCGTCGCGCTGCTCGACGTTCGCATAGGTGATGACAAGCGACAGCAGCGTGCCGGCCTCCACGGGCGTGAGCGTGAGTTCGTTCAGGGTGGCGGGAAAGTCCATGCCGATCATCGCCTCGGTGGTGACGGCCCGGTAGGGCGGTGCCGATTCGAGCAGCTCGCCGGTGAATCCGAACCCCTCACCGCCGCCCACGGGCTCCCACACGTAGCGATAGCTCTCGCCGACAACGGTCGCGACTTCGCACACCGGCATCGTCCACCCGTCGGGCCCCAACAGCCACCGCTTCATGAGATCGGCATCGTTGTGTGCGCGCCAGACCTCGTCGATGGGGCCACGGATGATGCGCGCCACCCGCACCTGCGTGTCGCTGAGGAGTTGGGCATCCGCTGCCCGCTCGACCGCGAACGCCGCGAGGTCGGCGAGCACCGTGTCGATCTGAGACATGGCCTGCTTCGTTCCCTCGAGCATGCCCATATCGACAAGCTGCTCGAGCTGTTCGAGTGACCCGAAGCTCGCGATGCTCGTGACGCGGGAACCGGCATCCGTCGCTTCGAAGATGAAACTCATGCGCGTCGCCGGGAGGTCGGTGTTCGGTGCTCCGCTCGAATCTGCGAACCAGTCGACCACCTCGAACGACTGGGCCGGGGTGACCGCCTCCCACTGCCAGCAGCCGTAGTGCTCGTCGCCCGTCGGCCCGGTCATCTTGTAGATGCTGCGGCCGCCGGGTGCGGCATCGTGACGGATGAACGTGGCGGGATACGTCGGCGGACCCCAGAAGCGCTCGATCTGGCGCGGGTCGGTGTACGCGTCCCACAGCCGTCGCAGGGGCGCGGCGAAATCGGCCACGATTGTGATGGTGAGCTTGTCGAGGTCTTTCTCGACGGTTGTTACGGGCATGATCAGCCTTTCTCGATTTCGGAGTGTTCGTTCTCGGGGCGTTCGTTCGCGGAGTGTTCGTTTTCGGGGCGTGGGATCTCGGGGCGTGCGATCTCGGGATGTTCGTCGCCGACCTGTTCGTTCTCGCCGAGCAGTGCGTCGAGGCGGTCGATTCGCGAACGCCAGAGCTGCTCGAACTGGTCGAGCAGCCGCTGCGCTTGGCGGATGCGCCCGGGCTCACCTCGCACCATGCGCTCGCGGCCGCGTGGTTCTTTCGTGACGAGCCTCGCCTCCTCGAGCACAGCGACGTGCTTCTGCACGGCCGCGAACGACATGTCGTACGAATCGGCGAGCTGCGAGACCGAGACCTCGGCGACGAGCGTTCGGCGAACAATGTCGCGCCTGGTCGCGTCGGCGAGGGCCCGGAAGATGCGGTTCACCTCTTCGTCAGTGAGTACTTTTTCTACAACCATTTGGTTGTACGTTAGTCGCGACTCAGAACAATAGCAAGCAAAGTCAGACACACGGTGACACACGGTGACACACGGTGACGGCTCTCGGCGCGATATCTGCCGGCCACGACAATTGCGCTAGTATTCGACCGCCCGCACTCGCTAGTGTTGCCTAAAAGCTCGGGGGAGATCATGGCAACCATCAAACGGCGCACCGCTCTTCAGGCCGCCTGGGCCGCACCGGTCGTGGCACTCGCAATCGGAGCACCCGCTCACGCTTCATCCATCGTTCCCGGTATATCGATCGCGTGGCTACCCGACGGCGCCGACTACGAGGTCGTGTACACCAACAACACCGGAGGAGTGATTCCCGCGACAACGGCGTTCGTCAGGCTGACGTCGTACACGGGGGTGACCGATGTGCAGTTCAACGCAGCCGAGTGGAGTTCAGTCGAGGGCGAGCTGTTGACCGTGCTGAATGTGGCCGATCTTGCCGACGGGGCTAGCTCCATCGTCTACTCGACCGTGAAGGTCGGCCCTCCGCCCGTGAACGCTCTCGTCGAGGCCTATTCCGACGACTACTACGATTCCGCTGTGCTCAATCTGTAGTCGTCGCTCTGTAGTCGTCGCTCTGTGGTCGTCGCTACGGGCACAACAGCGGAGCCAGCACTTCGCCGAGCGCCGTGCGCCGACCGCAGGGCGCCGTGCGCCGACCGCAGAGCGCCGTGACGACGCCGACACAGGGCGCGCTATACCTCGTGCCGTTGCTCGAACACCAGACTCAGGATGCCCGGCGTCGACGCCGAACGACCCGCAACAGTACCCCGCCCAGCACCAGCGTCACTCCGGCCACCAGAAACCACAGGGCGGACTGATCGCCGGTAGCCGCAAGGGCGTGCGCGCTCGACGCCGGGTGCGCTGCGCCGGTCGAGGTGTCGCCGGCGGATGCTCCACCCCCGGCTGACCCGCTGCCTGCGCCCGAACCGCCGCCGCCCGCGACGACGTTGACCCGCACGATCTGCTCGTCATTGCCGCCCGCCGTGTCGGTGCCGAGGATGACCTCATGCAGTTCGTGAACGCCGGTGGTCGTCGGGGTGTAGGCGAACGACGCCGTCGACTGACCATCGGCACGCACTCCCTGCATCGTGGTGCTGGCGATGAGCTTGCCTTCTTGGGGTGATCCATCGTAGACGAGCACGTGCTGGTAGTCGGCCGAGTCGGTGTCAGAGCCCGCCCGCACCAGCAGCGTGCTGCGCTGATTCTGCGTCAGAGTCGGAACGGCGGAGTTCTCGTCGAGCACGAGGTCTTCAGGGCTCGACGTCACCGCGCCGGCCCCTGTGAGGTGCACACCGGCCACAGCTGTGGAGCGAACCGAGGCGGTCGCAGCTGTCTGCGCTGTCGCGGCGCCCGCCGTCGAGCTCGCGGCATCCGTCGTCGCCGGCGGCGCAGCCTGCACGTTGATGGTGGCATACCCCTGGTTGTTCTGACCGCAGGCGAGCGTCTCGGTCTGCCCGGTCATCGGGTCGGTCAGGAGCCCATTCGCCGAGCTCGCCGAGTCGATCGACGACGCCGGGCAGGTGTCGGAGCCGTTGCCGGCCCACTCGTGCACCTCGGGAATCGAATTGTTCTTGTCGAGCACCACGAACACGCGCCAGTTCTGCGAGCCGCCAGCGGCGGTGCCGGCGGCGGTCCACTGCGGGGACGACACCGTGGCGACCGATTGCGGGCCGAGTGTGCCGACGGTCGATTGGCCGATCGGCACGGGCGCCCCGGTGACGTTGAGGCCCAGAGCATCCACGGGCACCGCGTAGAAGTCGACGGTCACGGGGCTCGGCGTGGAGATGAGGCTGTCGTTGTGAACGTCGACGTCGAACACGACGGGATCGCCGACCTGCGGGGCTCCGGCGTAGATTGCGCCGGAGGTCACGGGAGACGACGGGTCGAGCGGATGCCGCGCCGAGAACCCGCGAATCTGCTGCCGGTCTGAGAGCCCGTTCCACATCGTCTGGCCGAGGTAGTTCGGCAGATTGTCGTCGTAGGTGAGCACGGTCGAGTAGGCCAGGTTGAGCGCCGGATCGGACTGCTGCCCGTAGTTCTGCAACCACCACTCCGAGCCGTCGGCACCGTTGTCGAGGTTCACCGCATAGCCGACCTCTGGCGTGCCGCTCTGGCTGTAGTAATAGGCGAGGCCGAACTGGTAGCCCTTGTTCGCATCGACCTCGGGCACGTTCACTTTGAAGCTGCTGGTGTGCGAGCTGGTGTTCGACGAGGTGGTGGTGCCCGTGAAAGATGAGTCCGTGTTGAAGCCAGCGCTGAGGGTGGTGTCGCTCTGACCGACCGCCTCGCCCGGAATTCCGACAGCCGCCTTGATGCCCGCTGTGACCTGGAGGCTCGCGTTCCACGCCAGGTTCGTCGACTCGGCATCAGACGACGAGGTGCCGTTGGTGAGCCCGATGCTCTGGGCATAGGTGGTGCCGCCGATGTCGATCAGCTGATTGGCGAGAGGGCTGGTGACCGGCGGGCCGAGCGGGTTGCCGCCTGCGTCGAGAGGCTGATACGTGCCGAGATCTGGCGTTGGCACCGGCCCGCCCGTCGCCGATATCTGCGGGTACGAGAGGGCGTTGCCGTTCTGCCACTCCGGCTGGTACCAGTCGAACGATTTGCCCGACCCGGAGACGGGGTCGATGGAGCCGGGAATGACGACGTCCCAGTAGCCGTAACAACCGGCGGCGCAACTCGCCGACGAGGTGGTGTGGTAGCCGGCCCGGCTCAGCACGGGGTAGCGGTAGACACTGAGGTTCTGAATCTGGCCGTTGACGATGTCGTCGTCTTGGGTCGCCTGGGTGACCGAGGTCGTCTGCGTGCTTGTGCTGCTCGCGGTCGAGTCCGAACTCGAACCCCACTTGAATCCGAGGCTCGCCTTCACCCCGACGCTCTCTGAGCCGCCGTCGATATCGGGAATGCCCTCGGTGACGGTCTCGGTTGTCTGCGCGCTCGCCGAGACGCCGTAATTGGTGCTCGACGTCTGTTCATTCGACGAGGTGTAGCTCGATGTCGACGAATTTCCGAGTTGAACGTAGAAGTCTTGATTTCGTGACACATTCTGAAAGGCGCCGTTCAGCCAGTCGGAATGCGCGGGCGGCTGCCCGGCCACCAGAGTCGTCGACACCAGTTGCTGAACGGTGAACACGACCGGCGCCCCCACCACCAGACTGTCACCGCTGCGATCGAACGCCGTGAGAGCGTACGACGCCCCCGACCCGGGAACGGTGAACGTGTTGTTCGTCGGCGACGGCGTGCCTGGTTGCACGAGCGAGATCGTGGCGTTGCCGCCCGACGGTGCCCCGGAGTAGGTCGATACCGCGATGCCCCAGGTGGCCGCTTGCGCGGCTCCACCGCCCTCGACGAACCCACCCACGGCAAGCGAGAGTCCCGGTGATTGCAGCGTCGCTGCGCCGTTCAGCTTGATCGGCTCCCCCGACGAGGTGAGTACCCGATCGACCGACTCGGTGGCCGACTGCGTCGGCGGGGCGTAGGCGAAGATCGAGATACGATCCCGACGCGGTCTGCCACGCCAACGCGAGTTGCCGCACGGCCGCGCCCGCCTGGGGTCCCGCGAACGCTCCCGTCGCGAGCGCCAGAGTGCTATGTTGCCCTTCGGCCGGTTGAACGACCGCTTCAGAAGAAACCTGCTCGTCGAGCACATGATCGATACCGAAGCTCGGGGTGAGAAACACGTAATGCAGCACCGGATGCTGCGTGCCAGGGTCGACCGCCGCGTACGCCAGATCGGGCGTGCCGTCGTTGTTGAAGTCCCACGTTGCGGTGCCGACAGACACATCGGCCATCGAGGTACTGAATCCGAGCGACACCGGGCCGGCCACAACGTCGAGGCTGGTGCCGCCCGCCGCCGGCGTGCTGTAGCGCAGGAATTCCGCACTGACTGCGCCCTGGGCATCCGTGTAGGTGACGATCAGTTCGGGAATGTTGTCTCCGTCGACGTCGGCCGCCTTCACCGTGATCGGGCCGGGCCCGACGCTGGGGAGGGCCGACGAAGGCGCGGTGACAACGAGAGGGCCCGGGCCGACGTTGTAGTCGAGCACCCGAACTTCGAGGGCTCCGCTCGAGTCGGCGTAGGCGACCGCCGCTTCGTCACGCGGCAGGCCGTCGGCCGCAGCGACCTGGTTGAGGTCTGCGGCCACGAGGTCGAAGGCCGGGTTCAGGGTGGCCGGCAGGCTACCCGCGGCAGACCACGATGGCGGAATCGCCGACGGCTGGATGAGCCGGTTGAACCGCCAACTGTTCGTGATACCCGGCGTCGGCGTCGCCAGAATGAGATTCGCGAAGGAGTCGTCGAGCGTCAGATCGAGGCCCGTCGCCTCGTTGCGCAGAAAACAGTAGGTGCCCGACGAATCGGCCGAGGTCACGGGCATCCACACCTCTGCCGCGTTCGAACTGTTGCAGAAGTCGACGCCGACGGCCGACCCGGCGGTGGTGCCGACCGGTGTGAGGCAGGTACCGTCGGCTCGGCTGGCGAAGCGCACGAGTTGCTGCCCGTTCGACGTACCGGCATCGAGCACCGACCACTGTTCGATGGGCGCGGGCGACGTCGACTGAATGTCGCTCACAGCGATCTGCGAGCCCATCGGCTCTGACAGCTGCGCTGCCGTGTTCGTCACGACCTGATCGGATTCCTGCTTCTTGATGAGCATCGTCTGGCCGACCGGCAGTGGTTCGAGAAAGTCTTCGCCGATCGTGTTGAAGTCGGCGTTCTGCCACTCGGCCGAATCGTTCGTCGACGAGAGCTGGATGACCGGGTCACCCGGCCCTGCAGATGTGGCCTGCAAGGCGAGCGTACGTTCGGCGAACGGCGAGGTGAAGTGGCCGGCCACCGACGCGCCCTGCGTCGTGAGCGGCGCTCGACCCGCCCGGGCCGGAGACGTCGACGGATCGCCCCCGACGGTCTGCACCGTCGTGTTGCTCGGGTCGGTCTGGGCCCAGGTCTGAGATCCGGTCGCCGTGTTGGTGAGCAGAAGCTGGTCGGAGGGCAGAATCGTGCGCTCCCCGTTCATGGCGTCGACCGGCGCCGTCGACGGCGGTGAGCTCGCGTCGATGTGCGTGACATCGCCCGGCGCGGCCGCCTGCGCCACCGACGGAACAGCAAGCGCGATGAGTACGGCTCCGGCGGCGATGAGCGCACCCCCGAGCATCCGGTGGCGATCGCCTTCTCGTGCGCGTCGTGCGCCCCCACGTCTGAGCATGCTGGTCTCTCTGGTCGGCCCTCACACCCGCCGCGTTGCAGGTGCACGCGTCGCCGCGTGTCCTCCGGTGATCGCTCCCCCAGTTTCGAGGATGCCGCGTTCGCGCGTCAAGAAGCAGTCGAGTCGCAGGTGGTTCGGGCTCACATCGAAGGCGGCGTCGACTTCTCCTCCGTCGCCCTCCCTTGCTGAGGTAGCGTCGCCGCCTACGAGCGACGCCTCGACCGCAGACCCACGGCCAGCGCACCGATGATCAGCGCGACTGCGGCTACTCCGAGGGCGATGAGCGCCGGGGCTGCGGCGTAGCCGGTCGCGGCCAGCGCGGTCGATGCGGCGGGTGCGTCTGTGGCAGCTGCAGCCGCCGCGGGCGTCGGCGTTCCGGTCGCGGACGGCGTCGGCGTGGGCGTCGGCGTCGGCGTCGGCGTCGGCGTCGGCGTCGGGATGATCGCCGCAACACTCACGGTGCCGAGCACGTTGTACCCCTCAGCCGCATTCCAGGTGTCGGTGTTGGCGAACTGCACGGCGTATGCGGGGTCGCCGCGCAGCGTATCGGAGGCATCGGGAAGCCAGAGTGCCGCGGTGTAGTCGCCCGCGGCGAGATCGGCCGGCATGGTGACATCTTCATCGACGGCCGAACTCGCGCCGGCGGCCCAGCTCCGGGGGTCTGCTGCGAGCGGAATGCGATACTTTCCGCCGGCGCCGTCGAGCACGAGATAGGCGGGGCGCGGGTTGACGATCGAAGCCCATCCCACGTTCGTGAGCGCGATGGTCACGTGCTCGGTTGCGTCCGGGGCGACGGTCGCAGGCAGATCGGAGCTCGTCAGCTGCAGCCGGTACCCCAGTTCTTTCGTGATCTGCTGCCAGCATCCACCCTTCACGTAATCCGCGTTGGCGGTCTGCTTGGGATTCATGCTGCCGTTGAGGTAGGTGAAATGCATGTTCGGCAGCTCGGGGGCGTCGGCCAGCAACGGGAACGGGGTCGTGTCACTCGGATCCGGACTGCCGGTCACAGCGACCGGGCAGGTGGAGCGCTCGCTGCTTCGGCAGGCATTGCCGCCGATGATGTGGCTCTGCCCGAGAACCCCGATGTCTGCTTTCAGCTTCGAGATCTCAGCCTGGTCGGCCTGGGGTTCGTTGGTCAGGTTGGTCACCCAGGTGCCCTCATCCGAGGGTGACAACGAGGCGTAGCAGTCCTGGTAGTCGGTGAACCGGCTAGACGGATCTGACCAGGTGATCGACGGGCCCTGAACGCCGTACACGGCGGGGTCGATCACGTCATACGGATGACGCAACGCGATCTGTTTGTCGGCCGGCAGGTTCTGCAGCAGAGCGGCGATCACCTTCTCCTTGTTGCCTGGCGCCAGCAGCTGATGCGCCGAGCAGTGCCATTCGCCCCATTCGCCGATCATCCCGGCATCGAATCCCATGATCGCGTCATCGTTGTGAGCGAGCGTGCCCTTCAGCTCGCTCAAGTGCGTCTGCACCCACGCCAGAGTCGTGTCGACGTTCGACGGAACTTGATCCACGGGGTAGACCTTGGTGGTATCCGGGCAGCTCGTGAGGTACTTCGTGCCGTTCGGGCCGGCGTCGGGGTCGAAGTCTGGGCTGTACGTGATGTGCACCCATCCCTTGAGGCCGTACTTTCGCAGCCCATCGAACGCGGCCTGAATGCTCAGCTGAAGCGTGGTGTCGATGACCCGCGTGCGGTAGTCCGAGAGATCGATGCCGAAGTGCACGATGGTCTGGCCACTCTTGGCGACGTTGGCGAGCCGCGAATCCGTCATGTCCCAGGTCGAGTTGAACGAGGTGTACAGCCCGCGCTCGGGGTTTTCGATGTCGGCGTCGGAGGGTAGATAGGTGGAGGTGAGGCGGCTGTCTGCGGTCTGCGCGGGGGTCGTCGGCGCTGCCCCGACCGCCGCGATCGCCGGCGTCGCGAAACCGATGACGACCGCCGCGATCGCGGTGACGAGGGAGGTCGTCAGCAAACCGCGATGCCTCCGGCCGCTGGTGTCGCCTGCGCTCCGCCTGCGTGAAATCAGCACATCTTCCCCCTCGTGAAGCCCGACCGACCTCAGCATGGCACGGCCGTCGCTGCCCGCCACTAGGAGTTTCTCCTAGCCTCCTCGCGAGCTGTCGCCTCCTCGCAGCACGCCGGGTTATACGTGCGAAACCACCGAACGTCTAGCACTAACCTCAGCCGCACTCGCGAAGTACCGTGGCAGTTGTGGGTGATCGCCGCCCAAACCGGAGCGATCGTCACCTCAACCGAAGGGAGACCCTCATGGGTATCGGAGACAAAATCAGCAACGCCGCAGAAGACACCAAGGGCAAGGCCAAAGAAGCTGTCGGCAAGGCGACCGACAACGATTCACAGGTCGCCGAGGGCAAAGCAGATCAAGCTTCGGCGGGCGTGAAGAAGGTCGGCGAAGACGTGAAAGACGCGTTCAAGTAACTCGACATACCACGATGAACGGGCTGGCTACGTTGTCGTCGTCGTCGACGGCGACAACGGGCGGTCGCCGTCGATAATGAGGCCGTCGGCGATGGCTTGGGTGCGCATGGCGACCTTGGCCGAGACGTTGATTCCCACGGCCCGGTACTTCGACCGGATGCGTTTGAGATCGGATTTCGCGGTGTGCTCGGAGATGCGCAGAGCGGCGGCGATGCGCTTCGCCGACTCTCCCGAGCTGTAGAGCGCCATGACCTGTCGCTCTCGCAACGAGAGCTCGGGCATCCCGGCGACCGCCTCGAGCTGCACGGCGAGTTTCGGCGACACGAACCGCTCGCCCGCCACGGTCGCACGCACGGCCAGCACGATGGTCTCGGCTCCCTCGCTCTTCACGAGGTAGCCCTGCGCCCCGGCCGCAAGCGCCTCGCGCACCACAGCGGGCTCGGAGTACGTGCTCATCACCACCGTCGCGACGCCGGCCGTGCCGAGAGCGCGAAGTTTCACCGAAACCGGCAGGTCGTCTTTGAGGTCGAGGTCGAGAAGCACCGCGTCGACCGGGAATTCCGGATGCGCGAGCAGCTCGGTCCACGAGGCGACAGCGGCGACCAGCGCGATGTCGTCGGCGGCGCCTTTCACCCACTCGGTGAGGGCCGCGAGCAGCATGCGATGGTCGTCGACGATCGCAAGCCGGATGAGCGGGCACGAGTTTTCTGTCATATGTTCATACTCGTGACTCGACTCCTGTCGCGCGTCGGTGCGCTGCCGTGATAGCCCTCGACGAGGCGGTGGCCTCCGCCGAGCGGCCCGGCCTCGCGGTGGTGTGTGCGCGGCGCTTCGGGGTAATCTTCGCCCTGTCGGCGGCGCTCAATCTCATTCTGCCTGAACTCGGTCGCCTTTCAGCATTCACCCCCGCCCTCGCCGGGCTCGCTCTCGTCACCGCGGGATTCTGGCTGGTGCCGCACCGGGGCACGACCTCGTGGCTCGCACTCGTCTATACCGCCGGGCTCGCGACCCTTGCCACGTTTCTGCTGCCCGGTTCGGGAGTCGATGACCCGTCGACGCTCGCGACCGTCACGGCGGTCTCGTCGTTCGCCATCCCCTCGGTGCTCGTGGCGGTCGCGGGCCGCCGTGGCGCTACTATTCGCGCCATTGTGTGCGTCGCGGTCGTCGCTGCAATGCCCGTCGCGGTGCTCGCAGCCCTCGCCACGGCACCGGAAGGGCGTGCGCCGTTCGTTGTACTCGCCGTCATCAGCGGGTGGGCGGCTCTCACCGGCGCCGGTATCTGGCTCACCCTCAGCGAGAAACGAGCGAATACGGGCGTGCAACGGCTGAGGCAGGGCTTCGCCGCCGAGCGCCGCTTCACCGAGGCCGAAGCCGAACTGCGCTACGGCGCCCGCATGATGCATGACACCGTGCTCGCGACCCTCACCCTCGTGGCCGGCGAGGGCAAAGGAGTGCGCCCCGATGCGCTTCGGGCCCAGGCTGCCGCCGACAGCGCCCTGCTCGAGCGATTGCGCACGCACGGCACCCTCGACGCACCCGAAGCAACTGACTCCCCACCCCACCCCGCGCCGGGCGGCCCCTCGCCCTGGGCCGTGGTCGATGATTGGGGATTCGCTCACGGCTTCGACATCGACTGGCATGGCGAACGAGCCGTCGATGTCGCCCCCGCACAACAGGATGCCCTCGTGCGGGCCATCGCCGAATGCCTCGAGAACGCACGGCGGCACTCGGGCAGGCGCCGCGCCGAGGTCACCGTCACCAACGAGGCCGGCCGGCTCGTGGCCATCGTGACCGACACCGGCGTCGGGTTCGATCCCGCCGCCGTGCCGAGCGGTCGGCTGGGGCTCGCCCAGTCGGTAGAGGCGCGCATCGCGTCGGTCGGCGGCACGGCTCGCGTGTTCTCCTCGCCCGGCCGCGGCACAACGGTGCTGCTCGAGGTGCCCCGGTGAGCAGCACACTCGCGCAACTGCTGGCCGCACACCGCGGCGGACCGGCCGCACTCGGCCGGCTCACCGCCCGCATCCGCCGCGACCGCTCCGTGAGCGCCGGGTACCTCGGGCTCGCCTTCACCGCGCTCGCCGGCCTGCTGCTCGTTCGCGGTCTCGCCTCGCTCGCCTGGTCGTGGACGGATGCCCCGGGCCGCTGGCTCTCGCTCGTGGCGTGGTTGCTCGTCGCACTCGGATTGGCCACCGCCATTCTGGCCGCCCGGCTGAGCGGCGGCGTGCTGCCCGCCCGGTTCTCGCACGTCGTGGTGGCCGCCGGCGTGCTGGCGGTCGTCGCCGACCTTGCGGCCTTCGCGCTCGGCGGCGCATCCGCCCCGCTGTATCCGACCGCCCCGATCGGCTTCGGGGCGTGCCTTCTCGCCTGCCTGCCGTACCAGCCGTTGCGCCGCAGTGTTGTCGGTGCGGGCATCCTCGCCGCCGCTGGCGTCGCTACGGTCTCCGTCGGCTGGGTCATCGACCCGTCGAGCGTGTCGACCGTCGTGACGGCCTTTCTGCTCGGGCTCACGCCGGTCGCCGCCGGCATCTCGATGATCCACGCCACCGACCGCAATCTGGCGACGAAGATCGATCGGGCCGTCACCGAGAGCCTGCTCGCGGCGCCCGCGCTCGCCCACGGCGTGCTCGCCGTCTCCGACCTGCGGCGACTCGACGCCGACTCCGAACGCCTGCTCACCGAGATCGCACTGCTGCCGCCAGACCGGCCGATCGATGCCTCGACGGCCGCAGCCGCAGCCGCACTCGGCGACGCCCTGCGACACGCCTTGATTACCGACCACAAGCAGTCCTGGCTGCAGATCGCCGTGGGCGAATCGGATGCCCTCGCCCGCGCCGTGCGAATCGACGACCCCTCCGTGCTCGCGGCCCGGCTCGACCCCGACCGCCGTCGCACGCTGCTCGCGCTCGTCTGGCTGTGCGTGTCCGACGCGGCAACCGCTGCACCCATCGCGTCCGCCGTCGTCAGCGAGCCGACCCTGCAGCTGACCTTCACTGACGCACCGGCCGTCGTGGTCTTCACCCTGCTCGGAACCCACCGACGCCCCATCGACCCGGCGGTATGGCGCATGTTCGTGCAACTGGGTCGCCACACTATCGACCTCGGGGCAGGCCGGATGCTCGTGGCCGTCGAGCTCGACTGACCCGCAGTCTTTCACGCGCGGCGCCTTCGGTCTGCTTCACTCTGAGTGTTCTCTCACGTAGTCTGTCGTTGCGACCCATTCGGGGGTCACGTCGCTGCCGTGAACTCCGGCAGCAACCGGTCATCGAAGAGGATCACCTGTGTCAGTCTCAGCCACGACCCCACCGGGAGCCGGCGACCACCTCGAGTTCATCCGCCGCGCGGGCCACACCACCCGCCGGGCGATCGCCGAGCACACCGGCCTTTCGCGCAGTGTCGTCGCCCAGACCGTCTCCGAACTCATCGCTCAGGGTCTGGTCATCGAGCACCGCCTCAGTACAGCGGCGGTTACGGCGGCGGCCTCGGCCGGTCGGGCGAGAGCGGCCCGCGGTCGCCCGACCGCCGTGCTGCAGCTGGCGAGGCAGCACGGCGTCGTCGTCGCCTGCGACATCGGGCACCGGCACGTCACGGTGGCGATCGCCGATCTGCACGGCCACCTGATCGCCGAGCAGAGCATCGACTTCCCTGTCGACGAGGGCTCTGCACAGACCTTCTCTGCGACCCACGCACTTGTCTTCCGACTGCTCGATGAGGCCCGATCGACGGTGGCCGACGTGTGCGGGTTCGGGGTCTCACTTCCGTTTCCCATCACGACAGGCCGAGCATCCGTGCCGATCCCGACCGTGCGGGCCCCCTCGAACCTCGACGGATGGCACAGCACAAACCTCACCGACGCCACCCCAGCCGGTCTCAGCTGCCCCGTCGTCATCGACAACGACGCCAATTTCGGCGCCTGGGGCGAGCGGATGGTCGGCAACTCCGCAGCCATCGACAACTTGCTCTACGTGAAGTTGAGCGACGGCATCGGGGCAGGGCTCATCGTCAACGGCACCCTGCTCGCCGGCGCGACCGGACTCGGCGGCGAAATGGGCCATATCGAGGTGCAAGCCGGCGGCGCCCTCTGCCGGTGCGGGCGCCGAGGGTGCCTCGAGGCCGTGGTCGCAGACTGTCTGCCCGATTACCACCGTGCAGGCCTGCGTGTCGGCCGCGCGGTGGCACAGCTCTGTGCGTTCGTCGACCCGGAGGTGGTGGTTCTGGGTGGCCGGGTCGGTTCGATGGGTGAGCCGCTGCTCGCCGGGGTTCGGCAGGCGCTTGCCGACTACAGTCTCGACGGCACGGTGAGCGTGGTCGTTCGATCGGCCGCCTGGGGTGCGCGATCGGAGTTGATGGGCATCATCGACAGAACGCTGGCGGCGGCTTGGGCATCCGATCGCATCGCCGGGCGGCGCAGCCCGCGCGAGGCTTCTGCTGCCTACGACCGCCGGTCCGCGTGAGCTCGACACGAAGCGCGCGCGAAGCGGGCGTGACCCCAGCACAGTTTCGATATCGTCCTGTCGCCGGACTAATTCGCACGATGTACTGACAGAACTGCCTGTTACACGGCAGTGCTGTCTGTTACGAAGGAGTGACTGTGCCTGCACTCGGCCAGAGGTCTGCCGCCCATTCTCATCGACGCCGTCGCAGCCCGCTGCGGGCCTTGCTCAGCGCGGGGGTCGTCTCGGCCCTGATCGGTGGCGCCCTCGTGGTGGGCCAGACCGCGAGCGCGGCAGAGCCCGACCTCGCGCGAACAGGCACCACCACCGCCTCGGCGTCGCAGAACGATCAAGACGGCAACTTTCCGGCCTCTAACGCCACCGACGGCGACGCGACTACTCGCTGGGCCAGCGGCAACGGGCCCGACTCCGACACCACCTTCACCGCGTCGCTGACCAGCGACCTCGGCCAGGTCGCGACCCTCACCGGCGTTTCCATCAGCTGGGAGGCCGCCTACGCGGTGGCCTACGACGTGCAGGTCGCCCAGGCGAACCCCGACGACGAGACGAGCTGGAGCACGGCTGCGTCTGAGACCGCGGGTGCCGGCGGCACCGAGCAGGTCGCTTTCGCCACGCCGACGGATGCCCGTTACGTACGTCTGGCAATGCTGAAGCGTGCCGCGGCCACCTGGGATGCCCCGACACTGCACTATTACGGCTACTCGGTGTACTCGTTCGAGGTACACGGCACCGTCGCGGTGCCGACAGCCGGGTTCGAGCAGACCGCCGTCTCGGTGGGGGCCGGGGCCGATGCATCCGTCGCCGTGAGCCTCAACAGCCCCGCAGCGACCGACCAGAACGTACACGTGACCAGCGCCGACGGCACCGCAGTTGCCGGCACCGACTACACCGCGGTCGACCAGACCGTCACGATTGCGGCCGGTCAGACGTCGGCGTCGTTCACCGTTCCGACGGTGTCGCACGGCGCGCTCGCCCCTCAACGTGACTTCACACTGAAGCTCAGCGACCCGTCGGCCGGCATCACCGTCGGCAGCCGCGATTCCGCGGTCGTGAGCATCCACCCCACCGGAACGCTGCCGAACAACGGCACAACGACGGTCATTCAGAACTTCGAGGCCGGCGTTCCGGCCGACTACTCGACGTGGGCGAGCGCCGACAGCCTCAAGCCCGTGCTGACGACCACGGTCGACGACACCATCGTGGGCGCACCGGCCGACAACCACGTGCTCGTGGCGACGGTCACCGGCACCCCGACCGCAAGCGACTGGTTCGGCTTCACCAACGACACCAGCCCGAAAGACTGGTCGGCATCTGACGGCTTCAGCTTCTGGTTCTTGGGCCAGGGAACGGGCAAAACACTCGAATACGAGCTCAAGAGCGGCGGACAGATCTTCGACCAGAACGTGGTCGACGACAGCACGGGCTGGCGCCAGCTCAGCGTTCTCTTCGACGACCTGCGCCTGAAGGGCAACCACTCCGACCCCGCGCGCTTCTTGCCGTCGGCCTCGGCCGGCTTCGCGGTAACGCTCACCGGCCTCGGCTCGGGCACCTACTCCTTCGACGACTTCGCCACGTTCGAGCGCGCCACGACGCTCGAAGACTTTCAGGGCAACGTTCCGATCGGTTCGTCGACCGACCCCGTCGGATTCTTCACCTGGGGCTCGGCAGACAACCTCGCCACGATGGCCGTGACCGACCAGGCCCGCGGCGACGTGCCCGACAACAAGGTACTGAGCGGTACGTACCAGATCCCGGCCGGCGGCTACGCGGGCTTCAGCGATAACCTCTCGTCGTCACAAGACTGGAGCTCGTACCGCGGAATCCGCTTCTGGTGGTACGCCTCAGAGGCCAGCAACCCCGCCTCACCGACCGCTGGCGATGACATCAAGGTCGAGCTCAAAGACGGCGGCCCCGACGGCGAGCACTCCGAGCTCTGGTCGACCACGTTCAAAGACAACTGGGGCAGCTCGTCGAGCCGCTGGAAGCTGGTCGAGCTGCCGTTCTCGGCGTTCACGATCGGTGCGTACCAGCCCGGCAGCGCCGCCACCCAGAACGGCACGCTCGACCTGACCAGCGCGTGGGGTTTCGCTATCACCTTCGCGCCTGGCAAGCCCACGAGCACCGGCTGGGCCATCGATGACGCCCAGATCTACGGCACCCCGGCGCAGGCCGCGAACCTCACAGTGAGCTCGTCGAAAGACGTCTACATCGTGAACCCCGGCGAGACGGCTTCGGTCGGCCTCACCCTCACCACCTCCAACGGGGATGCCCTGACCTCGCCGGTCACAGTGAAGTACTCCCCCGGCAGCGGTACCGCCACGGTCGGCACTCACGTCGAAGACTTCACCGGATCGGTGACATTCGCGGCCGGCGCGGCCTCCGGATCGACGCAGAACTTCGA
The DNA here is from genome assembly GCA_025463765.1 of Subtercola sp. Taxonomy (GTDB): domain Bacteria; phylum Actinomycetota; class Actinomycetes; order Actinomycetales; family Microbacteriaceae; genus Subtercola. The sequence continues at coordinate 42,877 of JAODBC010000054.1, forward strand.
CGTGAAAACGATCGCGACGTCGGGCGGTGACCAGTCGCGAAGCATCCCGGTGGTGCTTGATGCGGCCGGCGCCCAGCTGCCCGCATCCGCCCCTCGCGTTGTCATCAACGCTCACGGCCTGCCGTACCTCGATTCGTCGCTGCCGATCGCGACCCGTGTCGACGACCTGATGAGCCGCATGACGCTGGCCGAGAAGGTCGGCCAGATGACGCAGGCCGAGCGCCTGGGGCTCTCGAGCCCGAGCCAGATCGCCGACCTCGGCCTCGGCTCGATTTTGTCGGGCGGCGGGTCGACTCCCACGGCGAACACGCCAGAGGCCTGGGCCGACATGGTCGACGGGTTCCAGTCGCAGGCTCTCTCCACCTCGCTGCAGATTCCACTGCTCTACGGCGCCGACGCGGTGCACGGCCACAGCAATGTGCTCGACGCCACGATCTTTCCGCACAACATCGGCCTGGGCGCCACGCGTGACCCCGCGCTGATCGGGACGTTGGCGCAAGACACCGCGGTCGAGACCAAGGTGACCGGCGTGAACTGGGCGTTCGCGCCCTGCCTCTGCGTCAGCCGCGATGAGCGCTGGGGCCGCACCTACGAGTCGTTCGGCGAAGACCCGGCACTCGTCACGAGCTTCTCGGCCGCCAACATCGTGGGCCTGCAGGGCAGCGACCCAACAGACAAGTCGGGCCCCGACAAGGTGCTCGCCACGGCGAAGCACTGGGCAGGCGACGGTGGTACGAGCTATGACCCGACGAAGGTCGGCAACGGGTACCCCATCGACCAGGGCCTCACCCACTCCCCCTCGATCGCCGACTTCATGACGACGTTCGTCGACCCCTACGTTCCGGCCATCGAGGCCGGCGTCGGCAGCATCATGCCGTCGTATTCGGGTGTCGACATCGCCGGTTCGGGCGACGTGCGCATGCACGAGAACGAGGCGCTGAACACCGGCGTGCTGAAGCAGCAACTCGGCTTCGACGGCTTCTTGATCAGCGACTGGGAGGGCATCGACAAGCTGCCCGGCGGCACGTATGAAGACAAGGTCGTGCGCTCCGTGAACTCCGGGCTCGACATGGCGATGGCACCCTACAACTTCGCCGCGTTCATCACGAGCGTGACCGACGCCGTCACCACGACGAACACGATTCCCGAGAGTCGAGTCGACGACGCGGTGAAGCGCATCTTGACGCAGAAGTTCGAGCTAGGACTGTTCGAGCATCCGTACACCGACCGCAGCACGGCGGGCGACTTCGGCTCTGCTGCACACCGCGCCGACGCCCGCCAGGCGGCCGCCGAGTCGCAGGTGCTGCTGAAGAACGACGGCGTTCTGCCGATCGCGAAGAACGCCTCCATCTACGTCGCGGGCTCGAACGCCGACGACCTCGGCAACCAGATGGGCGGCTGGACGATCTCGTGGCAGGGCGGCTCCGGCCCCACGGTGACGCAAGGCACGAGCATCCTGGCCGGTATGAAGCAGGTGGCACCGGATGCATCGATCACCTACTCGAAAGACGCCTCGGCACCCATGACCGGCAGCTCGGTCGGCGTGGTCGTCGTCGGCGAGACCCCCTATGCCGAAGGCCAGGGCGACGTCGGAAACAACGGGCACAGCCTGTCGCTGACCGACGCCGACCGCGCCACCATCGATAAGGTGTGCGGCGCGATGAAATGCGCCGTGCTGATCGTCGCCGGGCGAAGCCAGCTCGTCACCGACAAGCTGAGCGAGATCGGTGCGCTCGTCGCATCGTTCCTGCCCGGCAGCGAGGGCGAGGGTGTCGCCGACACCCTGTTCGGCGACACCCCCTTCACCGCACGCTTGCCCCTGACCTGGCCCGCCTCGGCCGACCAGGTGCCGATCAACGTGGGCGACGCGACTTATGACCCGCTGTTCGCGTACGGCTGGGGTGAGCGCACCGACGTGCCGAAGGCGCGCATCGAGAAGCTCTCGGCCGGGCTTCCTGCCGGCGCCGCGAAGACGGCGGTGGATGCTCTGCTCTCGGCAGACGTCTGGGATTCGTCGGGCGCGGTCACGAACTCTACCGCGGCCATCCAGCTCGCGGCGGCCGCTGCGGCAGCCCTTTCACGGGGCGACACCGCTGCGGCGCTGGCCGCCATCAACACAGGAACCGCTCTTGCGGCCACCGACCTGACTCCGGCGACCGCCGGTGTCGATCAGGCGACGCTCGCCAACGAAGACTTGCTGGTCTCTGTGGTGCGCGACCTCGCGCAGAACGCGGTCGTCGCGGGCACGGCGGTCGACGGGTCGTCGGCACTCACCGCCGATGCGGAACATGCGCTGCTGAGTGGCGACGCCGTGACCGCGGTCAAGCTCCTCGCGTCAGTGCTGGGCATCACGGTGGCCGACCCTGGAAACGGTACCGGCGGCTCGGGTAACGGAGGTAACGGCGGCACGGGTGTGGGCACAGGTGCGGGCGCGGGCACCGGCACCGGTTCGGGCGCTGGTACGGATTCTGGCACCGGGAACACCGGCACGTCGACAACAGCGGGCTCGTCGACCGGCGGGTTGGCGAACACCGGTAGCGAAGCCGCCCTGGGTCTCGCGGTGGCGCTCTTGCTGATGGCTGCAGGCGCCGGATTCGTCGTGGTGCGGCGTCGCCGTCGGCTGCGCTGACCGTCGATTGCGCTGACCATCGGCTGCACCCGTTCAGCGTGAAAAATCTCGCACACCGGTGCTGCGGAAGGGGCTCGCGGGCTTGCGCTATTACTCAGCCGAGCCAGAACGAAGCGATCTCCGCTGCTACGCGCTGCCCGAGATCGCGCCCGGCGATCGCCGACGGTCTGCGCACGCCCGGGTCGAGCGGGTTGGTACCGAATGCTGCGACCGAAGCATCGTCGGCGTAGATCACGCGCACCCGCGACGGCGCGAGGGAGTCGAGCTCTGCCGCGGGTATCGCTGTTCCGGTCGGCGTGCGCTCGGCCTGCGGAATGAGCACTAGAACCGGGTCGAACCCCTGAGCGAGATCGGCGTTGGCCATTGTGCGCACACCGCCGTCGATATATCGACGACCCGCCAGCGAAACGACGGGCCAGACTCCCGGAACTGCAGAACTCGCCTCCACGGCGTCGATGAGCGAGACACCCGAGGTGCGATCGAACACAATCGCAACGCCCGTGTCGGCATCGACAGCCGTGATGCGAAGGTCGCGGTCTCCCCAGAACAGACCGCGAAGGCGGGATTCGATCACAGCACGCCGCACTTCTCGGTCGACGGTCTCGGTGCTCTTGGCAATGTCTCCGATGCGCCTGCGCGCATCGTCGGCAGACGTCGCTTCGCTCTGTGCGGCCGCCATGCTGGCCATGAACGAAACGAAATCCACCTCGACGAAGATCTCGTCGGTCGTATCGTCGAGCTGGCGTTCGTACAGCGTCTTCAGCGGTGTTCCAGCAGCGATGTGCGCGGCAACGTTCGACCCGGCCGACGTGCCGATCAGCGTCGTCGGCGAACCCAAGATGCTCGCCGCCGCGTCGGGTTCCGTTTCCAGTATGCCGAGAAGCACTCCCGTCTCCCAGGCGATTCCCGAGAGACCGCCGCCGGCTAAAACCAATGCACCATGTGTCATGCTTTCACGCTACGTCGAGCCGCTGACATCGAGCGCCCCTGACCGCGCGCCCCTGTTCATTACCTCGCTCAGAGCTCAACCTCTTCAGGCGCTGGGCGCAGATACGCCGTTCCGCCAGCGCCCGCTGGCGATGAAGTTCACCATCACGTTGAGCACAGCGATGGTCGGCACCGCGAAGAGAGCTCCGGGGATGCCCGCCAGCAACGTGCCCGCGGCGACGGCGAAGACCACGGCGAGGGGGTGCACCTTCACGGCTGATCCCATGACTAGCGGCTGCAGCACGTGCGCTTCGAGCAAGTGCACCAGCAGCACGCCGCCGAGCATGATCAACGCCTGAACCGGCCCGACGAAGACCAGCGCAACGGCCACCGCGATGATGCCCGTGGCAATCGCGCCCACGACAGGAATGAACGAGGCCAGAAAGACGATGATCGCAATCGGAATGGCAAGCGGCAGCCCGAGAAAGAACGCAAACAGCCCGACACCGACCGCGTCGACCGTCGCAACCAGCAGTTGCACGCGAACGAAGGTGGTGAGCGTCAGCCAGCCGGCGTGGCCGGCGCCGTCGATCGCGGTGCGTGCGCGCCGGGGAAAGAGCCGAGTGACGAACTTCCAGACCCCGGCTCCGTCGATCAAGATGAAGATTGTTGCGAAGAGAGTCAGCAGTGCCCCGGTCAGAATGTGCAGCGCCGATGATCCGACGGTCAGCGCACCAGAGAAGAGCTGGCTGCTGTGCGATGACACCGCCGAGCCGATCTGATTCAGGTAACCGTCGAACTGCGACTCATCGATCTGAAGCGGTGACGAGCTGAGGTAGGCCTTGAACGAGTTGTACGCCTGCACCGACTGGGTCTCGAGCGAGGGCAACCCGGCGCGCACCTGCGTCTCGACGAGCAGCACCAGAGCGCCCAGAATCGCAAATGTGCCCACTAACGACACGACGATAGCCAGCCACCGTGGCCAGCGATGCCGGCTCAGAAAGCTCACGAACGGCACCAGCAGTGCCGATATCAGCATGGCGACGAGAAACGCGACCACAATCTCTTTGAACGTGGCGATCAGGTAGAAAACGACGGCCAAGACGGCCGCGACCGCCAGCAGTCGCCACGCCCACTGCCCTGCGATATCGACAGGAACGGGAATAGCGCGCCGAACGCGCGACTCAGGTAGATCAGTGTCAGACAAGGGTGACTTCTTTCTCGATTTCGGGCGGTCCGGCGTTCCGCAGACGTTCCACTATCGTTCGCGAAGCGGCTGCTTCATAGCCCTTGCGCCAGGAGGAGCGTGTCAGCAGCTCACACGAGCACGAGCACGAGGCCGGCGGCGATCAGCACCAGTGCCGTGGCGCCGTGCACGCTGAGGGCGTGCCGAAGCGTGCCCCCGTTTGTCGTGACGATGATGGCGTCGCCGATCGGGGTGATCGCGGCTGCGAGCAGTACCCAGCCGAACACCTGAGGCCCGGCTACAGCGAGCACCACCAGCGGCACGATGCCCGACGTGATGTCACGCACACCCTTGATGCTGGTCAGGGCACGGAGACTGTCTTCGGGCACTCCGAATCCGGCCACCGCCACCCGTGGCAGCAGCAGAAAACGCGCCCCGATAAAAAGAATAAATAGGCAGCCGAGTACGGCGGCTACAAGAGCAACGATCGTCATGAGGTTTCCTTCCAAAAGGTTATCTAGCGATGTTCTGTAACGAAGCTAGCATACGCCGATCGCGCCGTCTATCAGCGTTAGCTAACCCTGCTACAGTGGTTGTCGTGCCCCCTCGCCCAGCTCCAGACCTCGACCTCCGTCGTGACCAGATCACCCGCGCCGCAGGCAACCTTGCCGAGTCCGAGGGCTGGGCATCCGTCACGATGCGCCGACTCGCCACCGAGCTCGGCGTCACCCAACCGGTGCTCTATTCAGCCTTCGCCGGCGGCCGCCAAGAGCTCGTCGACGCCGTTGCCGTCGGCGGATTCGCCGCCATCGCCGCAGCGCTCGAAGCAGTCGAGCCCGAACCGCTCGCACGCATGCGCGCCTACCTCGACTTCGCCGTCAGTCGGCCGCAGATCTACGAGGCGATGTTCTCGATGCCTTCGAGCCTGCCCTTCGGAGCCGGCAACGGCCCGGAGCCGCTGCAGCGCGCCTTCGCAGCGATCCTCGCCGCTTTCCCGGGCCCCGATGGCACCCGGGCCGAAGTCGCCTGGGCCACCGTGCACGGCCTCGCCACTCTCCAAATCAGCGGTCGTTTACCCGTGTCGCGAACGGATACCCGGCTCGAGTACGCGCTCCGAACACTGACGCAGTAACCACTCGTCGTACTCGGCCGACAGGTCACTCCTGGCACACGGTTCGCATACAGGATCTGAGCTCATTGAGCAGTTGATGAAGTCAAACTCACGGTTACTCGCCCTTCCTTTCGGCACTCGGTGTCAATAGGCTGATTCATGACGCGGATATCGCCGAAGCAGCCGAACATCCAGCGCAGAACGTCGACCTCAGGCGCAACGCGCACGACTGAATCGCGTCACTAAAACGGACTTCCGGTGCACACCTCTCGTGCAGCGGATCAGCCGGACCGGATCCCCGGCCTCGACTAGATCGATGGAAAGGACCACGCAATGGGGCGTGTAGAAGGAAAAGTAGCGTTCATCACCGGGGCCGCTCGGGGCCAGGGTCGGAGTCACGCGATTCGGCTCGCCCAAGAAGGCGCAGACATCATTGCGATCGATGCCTGCGAAGATCAGCCGAACATCCCCTACCCCGGGGCGACCGAAGCCGACCTGGCTGAAACCGTGCGACTGGTCGAAGCGCTCGACCGGCGCATCATCGCCACGAAGGCGGATGTTCGCGACTTCGCCGCACTGAAGGCCGCGGTAGGTGACGGCGTCGCACAACTCGGGCGCCTCGACATCGTTTCAGCGAACGCCGGAATCGGAGTCGACCCCCGGCTCACTGAAGACGTTCCCGAAGAGGTCTGGACCGACATGCTCGACGTCAACCTGTCGGGTGTGTGGCGCGCAGCCAAGGCGGCGATTCCGCACATGAAAGCCGCCGGCAACGGTGGGTCGATCGTTCTGACGAGCTCGGCCGCCGGGCTGCGCGCCTATGCCAATGCCAGCGCTTATGTCTCGGCCAAACACGGCGTGGTCGGCCTGATGCGCACTCTCGCCCTTGAACTCGCGCCGCACATGATTCGGGTGAACAGCATCCATCCGACCCAGGTCGACACCGACATGATCCAGAACGAGGCGACCTACCGCTTATTCCGGCCCGACCTCGAACACCCGACGCGCGAAGATTTCGCGCCCGCGTCGCAGACGATGAACGCCCTGCCGATTCCGTGGGTGGAGGCCATCGACATTTCGAATGCCGTTCTGTTTCTCGCCTCTGACGAGGCCCGCTACATCACCGGTGTGACCCTCTCGGTCGACGCCGGCTCGAACATCAAATAGCCGGTTCGCAAACGCCGGCAGAACCATCAACAACAAAAGAAAGAAGCACGAAGATCATGGGAAGACTGGATGGCAAAGTCGCCTTCATCACCGGAGCAGCACGAGGGCAGGGGCGCAGTCACGCGTTGAGAATGGCGCAAGAAGGCGCAGACATCATCGCGATCGATATCGAAGATCAAATGGGTACGGTGCCGTACGACATGGCCACACCCGCCGACATGCAAGAGACAGTGCGCCTGGTCGAAGCGCTCGACCGGCGCATCATCGCCACGAAAGCTGATGTGCGCGACTTCGACGCCGTCAAGGCGGCACTGGATGATGGGGTGGCCCAGCTCGGCAAGCTCGACATCGTCTCGGCCAACGCCGGCATCTTCAGCTTCGGCACGATGGAGGAGCTGACAGACCTCGAGTGGGATGAACTGCAAGACGTCAATCTGAAGGGCGTTTGGCACACCGCAAAAGCGGCGATTCCGCACCTGCGCGCAAACAAGGGCGGCTCGATGATTCTCACCAGCTCATCTGCAGGTGTGAAGGCTGTGCCGAACATCGGGCACTACGTCGCTGCAAAGCACGGCGTGATCGGGCTGATGAAGACCCTGGCCCTCGAGCTGGCGCCAGACATGATCCGGGTCAATACCGTGAACCCGACCAGCGTCAATACCGACATGATCCAGAACGCCGCGACCGCTGCACTGTTCGCCCCCGACCTGCCGGTCGAAGAACGCACTCGCGAAGTTCTCGGTGAACGGTTCAAGACGATGAACGCGATCCCGATCCCCTGGGTGGAGCCGATCGACATCTCGAACGCCGTGCTGTTTCTCGCCAGCGACGAAGCGCGCTATATCACGGGCGTAGTCTTCCCCGTCGACGCCGGACAGTTGGTGAAGTGATCATGGGACGCGTGGAAGGCAAGGTCGCATTCGTCTCAGGTGCCGCTCGCGGGCAAGGTCGGAGCCACGCGCTTCGCCTTGCTCAAGAGGGCGCCGACATCATCGCCATCGACATCGAAGGGCAGATCGACTCGGTGCCGTACGGCATGTCGACCCCCGAAGACATGGCCGAAACGGTGCGTCAGATCGAAGCGCTCGACCGGCGCATCATTGCGACGAAAGCGGATGTTCGTGATTTCGACGCCGTCAAGGCGGCCGTCGACGACGGCGTTGCCCAGCTCGGGCGCCTCGACATCGTTTCAGCCAACGCCGGCATCTTCAGCTTCGGCGAGAGCGATGTGCTCGACGAGCAGCACTGGCAAGACATGCTCGATGTGAACCTCACCGGTGTGTGGCACGTGGCCAAGGCGACCATCCCGCACCTGAAGGCCGCGGGCGGCGGCTCGATGATTCTCACGAGCTCAGACGCCGGGCTGAAGGGAATGGCGAACATCCCGCACTATGTGGCAGCAAAGCACGGTGTGGTCGGGCTCATGCGCACGCTGGCGCTCGAACTCGCGCCGCACTACATCAGGGTGAACACGTTGAACCCCACGACAGTGAACACCGACATGATCAAGAATGCGGCGACCTACGCCCTGTTCGCGCCAGATCTGCCGACCGCCGAGCAGACGCTCGAGAACATCCAACCCCGCTTCACAGCCATGAACGCCCTGCCCATTCCGTGGGTCGAACCCGTCGACATCTCGAACGCGCTGCTGTTTCTGGCCTCAGACGAGGCACGGTACGTCACGGGCGTTGCGCTGCCGGTCGATGCGGGCTGGCTCCTGAAGTAGTCAGCCGTCGAGGAGAATCGAGGCGAATCGGGCGGGGCGGCTGCTGGTAGCCGCCCCGCCCTCTTTGCCCGTCGTCGCCGTGCTCACCATCTACGTGCTCGCCATCGATCGCTGGGGCGCTCGCCGCGCCTCCCGCTCGAACGGCTCCCGTTAGGCCGGAGCCCTGCCGCGTGAAAGGCCGCTAGATGAAGTCGGCCCAGTCTCGTGCCGCATCGAAGTGGTCACCGAGGTCGGCTGCCGCCGGCCCTCGTAGGGGCAGGTCGATGGGCACGAATTCAGCACCGCGTGCCAAGCCGCTCAAGTGTCGCCCCAGAAACGACAGCACCAGCGGCGCACTCGGCACACGCAACAGATGCCACGCCGCGCGCCGCTGCCACAGGCGGTCGATGTCGTCGAGGTTCATTGTGACTCAACCGTAGACGACTGGCGGCGGAGTACCCGCGCATCCTGCTACGACGCCAGCCGCGCACTGACGAGCCTATTCAGGCTCACCTGCTCCTCGGCGGCCTGAATAACGAGTGCGCGGTGGAGCTCGGGGGGAATACGCACTTTGAACTCACCGCTGTATTGACGCTCCGAGAACGGGCTTGGAACGATTTCACCGTTCGCCGCCATGTCATCGATCACGCCAGCCACGACCCTATGGATTCCTTCAAACGCTTCGACAGGTGTAGCGGCCAGCCACGACAGAGAGGGGAACTCGACGACCTGACCGACATATTCGTCGTCATCAGCCGACCATACGACTCGATAGGTGTAGTGGTTTACGTTGCTCATGATTCCTCGCCTTCAAGCCTATCGATTGCTCGTAACACTTGTCTCACCTGATATTGCTTAGCCTTGCCGTGGTCATTCTGAATATTCACCCGAGGGTCGCCTTGCCAAGGCACCCGGAACACCATGTGGCTCGTGCCGATCTGGCGCGGATCACCGAAGAACGTTCGGCACACTTTTTGTAGGTCGGCGAAGGCGATGTTTTGGGGTTGATCCCTCATCTGGGCGACGATTCGATGGAGCGATGGCACACGCCATGGTGTCATTAATGGCACCATTTTTCAAGCGCTCACGCATTGACAGCCGGAGCAAAAACGATCAATGCACTACCGCAGCGCGGGAATCACGCCCCGGTCGAGGCGTTCTCGCGCCGCGTCTTGCGGCCAGCGAAGCGCACGATCAATATGACAATCAGCGCGATCACACCCACGATGACGAGCCAGGGCAGCGCAACACCAAGAGCAACGAGCGCACCCGAGAGGGCTGCGACAACGGATGTCCACCCGATGCCGAGCCCGCTCCAGAAATCTGACGGCGCCACTGTCGCTGCCGCTGGCGTGCTGCTGATGCCGACTGTCAGCGACGAATACTGCACCTGATCCGTGATCGAAGCCTTTTGGGCGACGAGGCTGTCGAGGTCTGCCTGGCGCGACGAGAGCGTCGATTCGAGGGCGATGAGGTCGGTGGTGTTTGTCGCCTTCGACATCAGGTCGAGCAGGCGGTTCACCGATGTCTGCAGAGCGACGATGCGAGCATCGACGTCTTGCACCTGGGTCGTGACGTCGGACGCAGAGATCGAGACCGATTCGACGGTTGCGAGCTTCTTCAGCGATTCGATCGTCGAGCTGACGTTGGCGCTCGGCACGCGGAGAACGAGATCTGCGCGAGCGTCATTGCCGTCACTCGCGCTCTGCTGAGTGCGGTTGTCGACATGACCGCCGGCCGTCTCGACCAGAGCTACTGCTTGATCGGCGACGGCGGATGGATCGCCCGCCAGCAATGCGAGCGAGCCCGTCGTCACGACCTGCGTGTCGGGCAACAACGCGTCGGCCGCGGCGGATCCGGTGCCTGCTGCACCTGAGACGCCTCCGTCGGCGACCCCCGCAGGGGCTTGCGCGGGCCCGACGGCACCAGAGCCCTGCGAGCCGCTCGATGAGTTCGATGACGAGCCCGCCGAGCATCCGGAAAGCAGGAGAACGGCTGCGACACCGATGATGACGAGACTTTTTCGTTTCATGGCTCAACGATAGGCAGCCTTCAGGTTGAGATCGTGGTGTGTAACGGCGTTGTTATGCCATCTTTACCGGGACGTTATGCCGATCGATGCAGCCACGACGAATTGCCGGAGGTACTCGCGCAGCGTTGCTGACAAGCGCTAACTCCAACTCGCACGAAGACCGCCGAGCGATGCAAACGCAGTGTCGGCTGTGATCAGAACGGCGTTCTCGAGAATCGCCTGAGCCGCGAGCATCCGATCGAACGGATCGCGGTGCGACCAATCGATCTGCGCCGCAAAAAGGGCGTGCTCGCTTGAAATCGGTAGCTCGATCGCACCGAGAGCGCCCACGTGGTGGGGGAATGCGGCGAGGAATGGCCCCGCCTCAGGGAATTTGCCTTTGCGAAACTTGATGCCGAGCTCCCACGGAGTGATCGCCGAGACGAGCAGCTCGTTCTGCGGGTGCTCGATGAGGTCGACTGCGGCCGTTGGAATGCGGCTGGGTTCGCTAACCGCCCAGTAGAAGGTGTGGGTATCGAGAAGCAGTCGCATCACGTGCCCCATTCGTTCAACTCATCGTCTGTCAACGGATCCCAGAACGACTCAGGCAACGCAGGCCCTGGAGCAAAGCCGAGTTGGCGTCGTGGCGGAGGGTAGACCGCCCTCAGTGTCGCAATCGGGCGACCGCTCCGCGCCAATACGAACTCTTCGCCACGCTCGACCCGGGCCAGCAGCTCGGAGAGCCTGGTTTTGGCTTCCTGCACGTTAATGGTCTCGGTCATGTTGACCAAGTCTAGTTGGTCAACCTTTAGTCCCACCAGAAACTCCAGAAATTGTTGCCAACGAGCTCGCCGACATAGGGCCCGATGCCACCTAACCCGTGGAATTGAGAGTCGTACCTGCAGAAATGAAAATGCTCTCTGGCAACGAGTCGCGCCTGAACGATGTCGGTGGGCGGACGGGTCACCATGAGTGCCAGGCGACTATTTGAAGCCGAATAGACGTAGGCGCCGAAGCGCCGCTGCCATGACTCGAGTACCACTCGCGCGTCAGCCCCGAGCATCCCCGCGTTGATTGCCCCGGTCCAGCCGAGTTCTGCCAGGCAGTCGGCGGGATGCTTCACCTCGACCAAAGCGGGGCACACGTCGGCCTCGGACACGCCGAGCGTGAATGCACCGCGTGTTACCGAACCAAACCTGTTTGCATCGAGCGTCTTCAGAATGCCTAGATCATGAGATTCGTCTCCGATGCACAGTTCACCCGACCGGTCTCGAACCACGCCGCACTCGAAGCAGTAATCGTCCTCTTGAATGTCCCATTCCTGGCGGTCGAGATGAAACTGTTCGCGGATGGTTTTGGCTGCCAAACGTGCCGCCCCTCCACGCCAGTGAGAATGAACGGCCCACGAACGATCCCGATCACACCTTTCGTCGAAGAACACAGGCCGAAGCCCGGTCTGCGGGTATCGCGCAGCGAGTTGACCCCATCCCTCTCCGGGTTGCGCGGACGTCAGTGCCGGTGGCTCATAACTTTGTTCTTTCATGTTTCAACGATGAGACAGCGAAACCCGCTTCATCTCGATATTCGCCCAAATGTGGAGAGTTCGCGACATCTGGCTGCTGTGGAGTATTGCCCCTGCCGAGGTCGGCTCTACACCGACCCCGGCAGGCGCACGCTACCAGGCGTACTGCTCGGGTGCCGGCTTTTTGCCGGGAAAGATCTCGTCGAGTCTGGCGAGGGCCGCAGCATCCAGTTTCAGGTCGACCGCACGCAGCGCGGAGTCGAGTTGCCCCTGGGTTCGTGGCCCGACGATCGGCGCGGTGACGGCAGGCTGGTGAAGCAGCCACGCGAGCGCGATGTCTCCCGGTTCGTGACCGAGTTCATCGGCGAACGCCTCGTACGCCTCGATCTGTGGGCGATGACTCGCCAGGCTCTCTGCAGAACGTGACTCGAGGCGGCGCTTGCCCTCGCTATTCTTCTTGAGAACACCTCCGAGCAGGCCACCCTGCAACGGCGACCACGGGATGATGCCCAGACCGTTCGCCTGTGCGGCCGGAATCACCTCGAGCTCGAGGTCGCGCGTCAGCAGGTTGTACAGCGACTGCTCGCTGACCAGCCCTACCGAGTTGCGCTTGCGGGCCGCTTCCTGA
>JAODBC010000101.1 GCA_025463765.1 Subtercola sp.
TCTTGTCTTATTACTGGCCAATTTTCCGATGCTCGCGACAATGGCAATTAAAGCCAATATCGGATGGATGTTCTGATGAGCAATGCGAGAGCGCTTCCATCCAAACCGGCATGTCAAACGCTCAAGGAAGAAACGGTGGCCGATGCTTAAATCGCCTCCTCATTTTACCATGCGCGCCTTTTAACATTTGCTAGTTACATCCCCCAGGCCTGTCCACCCATGTGAACCGGTCCTTGCAGGCGCTGCGCAAGGACGGGCTGATCGTGCTGGAGATCGCCCTGCTGGTGCCTAATATCCACACCCTGATACGCGCGGCGGTTTCGACCCGGCCTATGTGCACCTGCCGGAGATCGCTGGCCCGGCTCGGGAACCCGCCGCTCGCAAAATGTCAGGGAACGCTTCCCCGGATGCGCGCTTTTCGTAAGGCATCCCGGAGATCGCCATGCCCGACAAGTCCCAATATTTCACGTCCCTTGCCGTCAGCCATGACGGCCTGCTGCGCGCCCTGAAAGCCAGCATCAAGCCGGCTGGCGGGCCCAGCAATGGCGGCCTGGACAACCACATGTGGGCCGCGGCGGTGGATCGCCAGGGCATTGTGCGCGCCGTCTGCCGCAGCGGCGAGCCGGGAGAGCAGTGGCCCGGCAGCCGCGCCATCGCCATTGAGAAGGCCAATACCGCCAACGGGCTGAGCCTGCCCTCCTTTGCTTTCTCCACCGCCAATCTCTATTCGGGCGCCCAGCCCGGCGGCGTCCTCTACGGCATCCTGCAAACCAACCCGGTCGATACGGCCACCATGTATGCCGGCGATCCAGCCGCGTATGGCAGCGCCGACGATCCGATGGTGGGCCAAAAGGCCAGCGGCGTGGTGGTGTTCGGCGGCGGATTGGCGCTTTACGACGGCGGCGCCATCGTGGGCGCGCTGGGGGTTTCCGGCGACACCTCGCCCGGCGACCACAACATCGCCTGGCGGATTAGGAGGGCCCTGGGCCTGGACAAGGTGCCGGGCGGGATCACCGCCGACGATAACGACGCCATCATCTTCGACATCGGGATCATGGGAAAATCCAGTTCCGGCTACGGCCATCCGGTCAGCGGACTGAAGGAAAACAAGGTAGCGCAGGAAATCGGCGCTTCCGCGAACGGCAAGTGAAGCAGAGCAGCATGGACAAGAAGCTGGACGGCAGGCGCGATCCCACGGCCAAGGGAAAGGATGTCCCACACCCGCGACCGCCGCAGCCTATATGGCGCCTGCCCAAGATGCGCGGCGCCAAGGTGCGGAGACGTGGGCCAAGCAGCCGCATCCCCGCCCTGAGACCATCATGGACAGGAGTTGAAACGGGCCTACGCGGCCTGGAAAACCCGCTGGGCAAGTATCCCGCGCCGCCGTTCAAGCGCAGTCGCAGCCCTGGTCGGGGCTTGATTCCAAAAATCGAGCCGCCCGGGAACTATGGCGAGGATCTTATCGCGGCTCCGGCCGGCTGACGCGGCGCAACACGCTGATCACCGGCGGCGCGGCGACGACGAATTATGTAAATTCGCTTGCCAAACAGCTTGGTCCCAGGCATCCGCCTCAACCGCGTGGCGCCGGTCCGATCCGGTCGCCGCTGCAGGTCAGCGGCGGCACCGATATGGGCAATCTGGAAAAATTCGGCGGGCAAACCCCGCTGGGACGGCCCGGCCAGCCGGCAGACCTGGCCTCGATCTGGTCCAGCTCGCCGCCAGCGACGCCAAAGGGCACTATATGGCGCGTCGGGCGGCGACGGCCAGCCCTAGGAACCCGTTGGGACCTGCGGCGTTATTGCCAACGCGCTTATTCTGGCGCGGGATTTTTCCATATTTGTGACACGCAATGGCGAGAGACCGGAAAGAGCCGTCGGACCGGGAAAACGCCGACAATATGGACGCACTGGATCGCTGGGCCCAGCAGGCGCAACAGGCGGGCTCGGAGAACGATAAAGAGTCGGAAGACGAGGAAGATGGGGATAGCGACGAGGAGGGCAAGGACAAGAAGCCGTCTCTGTTCGCAAAGACTTGGGTCAAGGTCTCCATCGCGGTGGTCGTCGTCCTGTTGCTTGTGGGCGCCCTGGTGTGGTGGCTGATCGCACGCCAGTACGAAAGCACCGACGACGCTTTCGTGGATACGCATATCGTGCATGTTTCTCCGCAGATCGCCGGCCAGGTCCTTCTGATCCACGTCACCGACAATCAGGTGGTGAAGGCCGGTCAGCCGCTGGTCGAGATTGACGCCAGGAACCAGATGGCGTCGCTGGAGCAAGCCATGGCGCAGCGGCTCCAGGCCTTGACGCAGGTTGAGCAGGCCCAGGCCCAGAGCCGCGCCGCCGATGCGCAATTGACCAATGCCAGCCGCGATGTCGCGCGCTACCGTGCCTTACAGGCCACCGCGCCGCTGGCAGTGGCACAGCAGCAGGTGGACCAGGCCGTCACCGCGCAACGCAACGCGGCGGCACAGCGAGATCAGGCATCCGCGCAGATCGCGTCAGCCCGGGCGCAGATCCAGGTGCTGGACGCGCAGATCGCGGCGGCCCGGTTGCAGCTATCCTATGCGCAGATTTTGTCGCCGGTCGCGGGCCATGTCACCCAGCGCACCGCGGCGCCGGGCAATTACGTTTCGCCGGGGCAGGAACTGATGGCGCTGGTGCCCAACCAGCTATGGGTGACCGCCAACTTCAAGGAAACCCAGCTGGCGCTGATGCGTCCGCGCCAGGCCGTCACGGTGACGGTGGACAGCTGTGGCAAGGACATCGACGGCCACGTGGATTCCATCCAGCGCGGTGCGGGGCAGGCCTTCGGTATCTTGCCGCCAGAAAACGCGACCGGAAACTACGTCAAGGTGGTGCAACGTGTACCGGTGA
>JAODBC010000095.1 GCA_025463765.1 Subtercola sp.
CCTTCCTCAGTGGCCACGATAACCTTGTGATTGTGGGCGATGCACGTACGCTCGGAGGCGCGCTACTCCTCAGCTGGTTAGCTCGCGAATGGAAGGCGCTCTCCGACAACCGCCGCACGGTATCAGAGACGCAACTCCTTGAGGCAATGCGAGAAGCTCAAACCGAGACATCTTAAAGCACGCTCGGCGCGAGCGACGAAGGAGCGAGCGCACGGGGAAACGCCACACGAAACAGGGAGAACCCTCTCGGCTCGCCAGACCCCGCCTCCCTTTTTGAACTCGTGTGGCTCCCTCCAGTTCGCACTGGGAGGAGCGATACGGGCTCAACGCCTGCGGCTTGACCCGGTGAGCTGGTCCACGATCCCGTGTGTCCAGCCGGCCGATTCCTGTTGTGGCCGCTTGTACTCAGTCCGGGTCACGGCCTCGGACTCGAGGTACTTGCCCGGATCGGCAGCCACCAGCCGGAATGCGTCGGCTTCATCCTCGGCCTTGACGGACCAGCTGCGGACAATCTTAAAGTACTTCATGGCATCCTCCACCTCCTTTCTCTGTGTGAGCGACACAGCTATTCGTGATCTTCTGCTTCCAGCTCTGTCTGCAAGCTGCTCCAGAAGATGCTCTCGTCGTCGCGACTCCTGACCTCGATGCCGTCGAGGATGGTTCGTGCCTGCTCCTCACTTTCGGCGTCGATAGTGAGATACATCGTCACCGTAAACGTCATGGCTTCGCTCACCTCCTTTCTGCGCGTCCTTATCGCGCAACAAGACAGCTCCGCACGCGGAGACCTGGGTCAAGACCGATGCGGCAGCATCGTCCGTGAGGATGCGACCAACGGGAGCAGTCTTGACGCAGGGCTGCAAGCGTGTGACATCCTGAGAAAGCGCGAGGAGGACCCTGGTGGTTTGTTCTGGCCAGGCCGTGCTTTGTGCGTCAGCCTCTTCTCTCGGCGGTCACGCCCACTGCTTTGCGGTACAGCGGAGGAGGGTCTGGGAGGAATCCGCTGGCCGCCGTGACTGCCCTTTAGGGAGGAGGACTCGGAGTCTGCATCACCGCCCCGCTTGAGAGCCGACCACGCTGCATCGATCACAGATGGTGCTCACGGTGATCCGTGGTGGTTTTTTCCCGCGGTGATGCAGACGGAGAGGACGGGGGGGTCGGCCGCGAAAGCGGCGCATGCCTTCTGGCCGAAGGCCCGCGGCCGACCCCCCCGTCCGTGTCCTTCTTGGGCCGTCACTGTCCAGCGACAGCTGGACCCTCCTCCCAGTATCCGCCCTGCTTACAGGGCCGCTGTTGCCCCGTCAGGGGCCACTGCTTTCGGTCTGTGAGGACCCGTCGGCACAGGCAGCCCGTACCGGGCGTGCGTGCCAGCCGGAGTGCATCTCGCCGTACCCGCCTGGCATGACCTGCCGGCGGGTAGGCCAGCGCAGCGTCGCGTGTGAGCACGAAGCTTGCTCGTTCACCTTCTGTGCCCGTTTTCCACGACAAGGGTTCCCCCCTATGACCCCCCTCTCTATAAGTAGGGGTCTTCTGTCGTAGCTTGTCCGACGGCTGCGCCGTCGATTTTTTCTCAACGGCGCAGCAATCTATAACTCGTCCGGCAAGTATCTCGGAGTGCCCGGCGATGTTTCATCCGGGTTCCTAGCTGGCTAGGCTTAAGGCCCGACCGCCAGCAGTTGTGCAAATGAGGGGCTACCCTCCCTGGTGCTGTGCAAGTGCACTACCGCCCAAGGTCAAAGCTCCATCAGGTGCTCTGGTGTCCGTCCGACTATTCGGGCGAACGCCATAACGGCTGATATGTTGGTCCGTCGTCCCCTTGGTCCCTAAGCCCCATGGTCCGCCAGTCCCCAGTCCCCTTGGTCCGCGCGGACCCGTTCTGCCCCTATATACGACGCGACTCAAGCTGTTGCTTGAGTTCGTGCGGTGACGCCGATCCGGTAAGTCCCCTTGGTCCTTAGTCCCCTTGGTCCTGAGGGGATCTGTCCCTTTAGTCCTTAGTCCCCTTGGTCCTTAAGGCCTTTGGTGACCAGCAGGGCGCGTAAGGCGTGGATGTCTGCGACCGCGGCGGGGTGGGTACCGAGCATGGAGACGAGGAGCTCGACGCCGAGTCCGATGAGCTCACTGCGGTCAAGCTTGCCGCTTTCGCCATTGAGCCGAAAGAGCAGCAGTCTCAACTGCTTCACCTGGGCTTCGGTCAGATACGCCTTGAGCGGGAGCTTTCGCTCACCGCTCCGTGGCGGTTGTACGGGGGCCGGCCGGCGCTCTGTCGCCGGCTGAGGCGCTTGTCTGTGAGGGGATTGCTCGGTGACGGAACGAGGTTGGAAAAAGACTGACCCCTCGGCCAGCTCGTTATGGATGCTGTCAGTGTTGAGTGTCTTCTTGCTCATAGGTCAAACAGTTCGGCGATTAACCTGCTGTAGGCGTGCGCAGCGTTAGCATCGGGGTTATACGCGAAGATGTCGGCTTTCTGAAAGTGGGCATCACGCAGGTCAGTGTTCCGGGGGATGATGGTCTTGAGGACGGCGTCGGTATACGTCTGGCGCAGGACCTGCAGCGAGGTGCGCGTGTTGATGGTCGCGTCACTCATGGTGAACAGATAGCCGGCGAGTTCCAGGTCCGGGTTGAATGTCTCTCGCACCTGCTGGATGCTTTTGCTGATCTGTTTGACGGAGTCGAGCTCGAAATACCCGGGTGCCACGACTACTAGCACGCGATCGGATGCAGTGAATGCGTTGATCGTCAGCCACCCCAGGGCGGGTGGGCAATCGATGAACACAAAGTCGTAGTCGCCAGAGACCTTGTCGAGCTCCCGCTTGAGCCGTTCCTCGCGGTGATCGAGTGCCGTTGTCAGCTCAACATCGGTGTTGGAGAGAAAGATGTGCGCAGGAGCAATCTCAAGGTTGGGTGTCGAGGTGGGGTGCAGCGGCAGGGGCTGGCGCTCCAGTATTGTGGCGTAGGCGGTGCGCTCTTTCGGTATGGCGGAGTAATTATGCAAGAGGACCTTGGAGGAGTTTGCTTGCGAGTCCATGTCAACTAAGAGGACGCGCTTGCCCTTGCGAGCGAGGCCCGCGGCCAAGGAGATGGTTGTTGATGTCTTGCCAGTCCCACCTTTCTGACTGGCGATCGAGATAATCATAGAATGCAGTTCGGACTCGTCGACTCCCGGGTGCGGGATTGTCGGACGAATTCTCGGCTTATCTATTTGTACAATCTATCGCAATGATTGTCAAGGGATCAAAAGGCCTGCTAGTGCATCAGGCAGGGTCTGATGGATTCTCGATTCTGCCCATGTAGTAGACCTGGCCGTCGGTGGCGGCGACGAGGACGTGGCGCTGCGACTGCAGGGAAAAGACGACGCAGATGACCTCGTCGTCTGCGAATGAAAGCACGAAAGGAATGCTCGGGGGCTTCTCGTCCCCCAATTGGGCAAATTGCTTCCGGTCTAACCGATACCGGAGGTGGTGGGCGGCGAGAAATGTTGCGGCGTCGAGGGTTACCTCAGGCCTGTAGCCCAGGCGGCGGCGGATGGCTTCGTATGCGGTGTGCGTGTCGATCGCCGCTGCGGCCAAGGTCGCCTTGCCAACGGCACCGTGCATGGTGACCACCATGTGTAGACCACCGCCCCCGACGTGTCGGTCTGGGGCTGTCCGCCCGTAGGGCTGGCGCGGAGAGCCACAACGAGGCATGGCGGACGCCTCCTCACTGCGGTCGGATCGCTCGAAACCTGCCACCTCCTCATCGAGATCGACGGCGTCAACCCTGCGCAACAACGTCCATCGTGACCACGCGCCGTCGACGACGGAGCAGGAGCCCCGGTGTCCCTGAGCGAGCGGTCGGGAACGCCGCGACGGAGTCCTACGCGGTTGGCGCGGTCGCCTTCAGGTTGTCGTCGGCCCATCGGGCCAGCTCGCGCAGTGCGGGCATGAGCTTGGTGCCGGAGTCGGTCAGCTCGTAGCGGACCGCGACCGGAGGGCCTTCCGCGACCGTCCGGTGGACCAGACCGGTGGCGGCCAGCTCGGTGAGCCGGTCGGAGAGCACCGAGTCGCTGATCCCGTGGACCGCGCGGCGCAGTTCGCTGAACGAGGACGGCCCCTCGGCGAGCACGCCGATGATGACGCCGTTCCAGCGCTTGCCCAGGAAGCCGAAGACGCGAACCAGCGCTCCGTCGCAGGCGCGGGGGCTGTGCGCCGG
>JAODBC010000080.1 GCA_025463765.1 Subtercola sp.
GCAGCGCTCGCGCGGCCACGGCGGCACGGTTGCGGCCGACGGCGCTGGCCGTCACGGGGGCGGTCACCGGCGTGGCCACCGCATCGGCGGCGAAGGTGTGGCCGAAGGTGAGCCCGGTCATGCGCCCTGCCGCCCACGGCGTGGCGCGCGCGGTCGGCCCCGTGCTCGCCGCCGTCTCGGTGTTCGGCTGGGTGGTGCTCACCGCGGGCCTCACGGCAGCCATCGCCGCCTCTGCCTTCGGCTGGATCGAGCTCGCCGTCATCGCCGTCACCTGCTTCGCCGTGCTGGCCATTGCCGGGCTCTTCGTCATCGGGCGCTCGGCCTATACCGTGAACCTCAACCTCGCCGCGAACCGCGTCGTGGTGGGCTCGCGCGCGGTGGGCAGCATCGTCATCGGCAACTCGTCCGAGCGCGCTCTGCTGCCGAGCCAAGTCGAGCTGCCTGTCGGGTCGTCGTTCGCGTCGTTCCGCGTGCCGCGGCTCGCGCCCGGCGGCGAGCACGACGACCTGTTCGGCATCCCCACCGCCCGGCGCGCCGTCATCGACGTCGGCCCGGCGCGCTCGGTGCGCGGAGATCCGCTGGGGCTGGTGCGCCGCGAGATCCGCTGGACCGACGCGATGGAGCTGTTCGTGCATCCACGCACCGTGCGGCTCGACGGCTCGTCGTCGGGGTTCATCCGTGACCTCGAGGGCCAAGAGACCAAAGACCTCTCGAACAACGACGTCTCGTTTCACGCGCTGCGGGAGTACGTGCCGGGGGACGACCGGCGGTACATCCACTGGAAGACCACCGCCCGCACCGGCACCCTCATGGTGCGCCAGTTCGAAGAGACCCGCCGCTCGCACCTCGCCGTCGCCCTGTCGACCAGCCTCGCCGACTACGGCGACCCCGAGCAGTTCGAGCTCGCCGTCTCTTCGTGCGGATCGCTCGGCCTGCAGGCGCTCACCGAAGAGCGCGACCTCACCGTGCTCGTGCAGGGCGAGACGTTGCACTCCGAGACGGGCCGACGGCTACTGGATGATCTCTCTGCCGTCGAGCAGACAGACCGCCGCGACACCATCGTGCATCTCGCCAAGGTCGCGGGCGCGGCCGTGCCGAACGCCTCGGTCGCCGTGCTGCTGTTCGGCGGCGGCGTGACGGCGACCCAGCTTCAGGCCGCCTCGGTGCACCTGCCACTGGGCGTGCGGGTGATCGCCGTCAGCTGCCAGCCCGGTGTGGCCGTGAGCCGGCGCCAGATCGGCGACCTCACCCTGCTCACCATCGGCGACCTCGACGAGCTGCCGCGCGCCCTGCGACGGGCGAACGCATGACGGCCCCATCCGGCGGCGAGCGGATGCCCGGGGCAGTGCCCAGCGGCGCCTCCACCCCGCGCGCGCCGCGCGCCGTGCGGGGTGGGCGGCCGGTGCACGCGAGCCGCCCCGCCCGACCGCCCCGGCCCGCGTGGCGCTGGGCCGTCGACTGCGCCGCCATGGCCGTGCTGCTGCTGGCGGGCATCCTCGGTTTCGGGCCGGCCTTCGGCGGCACCGGCTACCTCGTCGCGGCCGGCGGTGGGCTGTTGCTCGGGCCTGGCATCGCCGTTCTCGGCGCACGTTTTACGTGGAACATCTTCATCATCACGGCCTTCACCCTCGTCGCCTACCTCCTTTTCGGCGCCCTGCTCGCCGTGCCGAGCTCGGCCATCGCCGGGGTGCTCCCCAGCGGCGACAGCATTCGCCAGCTCGCCCTCGGCGCGGTTTTCTCCTGGAAAGACGTGCTCACCCTGCAGACCCCGGTCGGCGGTTTTCCGGCCGTGCTGGTAGTGCCGTTCCTCTCCACTCTTGTCGCGAGCGTTCTGGCCGTCAGCTTCGCGCTGCGTCTTCGCGTCGCCGCCTGGGCACTGCTGCCCGCGACCGCCCTCTTCGTGACCGCCATCGTCTTCGGCACTCGCGACGCCGCCGCGCCCCTCGTGCAAGGCGCCGTTTTCGCCGGGGTCGCCCTAGCGTGGTGGGCCTGGCGGCGCGCAGAACTGCAGTTCACCGAGAACCGGGCCACCGTCGTCGAGCGCGACGCGGCGAGCCAAACTCTCGACCCGGCCGCTGCGGCCGCCGCCCGCAGCGTGCGCACCGTTCGCCTGGCCACCGGCGCCGGGCTCGTCGTGGTCGCGCTGCTCATCGGCTCTGCCGCCGGCGCCGCCCTCGGCTCCCCGTCACGCGACGCCCTGCGCGACGCCGTCGAGCCCCCGCTCGATGTGCACAACTACGCCAGCCCGCTCGAGTCGTTCCGCAAGTACGTTCGCGACGACAAAGACCAGACGCTGTTCTCGGTGCAGGGCCTGCCGAACAACGCCCGCGTGCGGCTCGCCACCCTCGATGCCTACGACGGCATCGTCTACAGCGTGGCCGGCGACGGATCGGCCGCCTCGGGCAGCTTTCAGCGCGTCAGCGAAGAGGTACCGAACCAGAACCCCGCGGGCAGCACAGCGAACCTGTCGGTGACCGTGGGCGACCTCGGCGGGGTGTGGATACCAGATGCCGGGTACCTCGATTCCCTTCGGTTCACGGGGCCCCGGGCATCCACTCTCGCGAACTCGGTGCACTACAACGCCGCGACCGGGGTCGCGCTCAGCACCGACGGGCTCGCTTCGGGCGACAGCTACTCGATGACCGTGACCTTGCCGCCCGCCCTCACCGACGATCAGCTCAAGGCCGACCCGCTCGCCAAGCTCTCGATGCCGAAGGTCACCGGAGTGCCCGACGCCATCAGCACGCTCGCCACGCAGTACGCCGGCGACGCCGAAGACCCGCTGACGCAGGTGCGCAACCTCGCCACCGGCCTCAGCCAGAACGGCTTCTTCAGCCACGGCCTCGACGGCGAGGCCACCTCGCGCGCCGGGCACGGCGAAGAGCGGCTCGCTGCCATGCTCGCGGCCCCGCAGATGGTCGGCGACGACGAACAGTATTCGGTGCTGATGGCGCTGATGGCGCGCGATCTCGGCATTCCCGCGCGCGTCGTGATGGGTTTCTACCCCGACACCTACACGGGCGCCGATTCGACGCAGAAGATCACGGGCGACAACCTGCACGCCTGGGTCGAGGTCGACTTCGCCGGGGCAGGCTGGGTGGCCTTCGACCCGACACCGCCGAAAGACCAGGTGCCTACCGAAGAGGCGCCCAAGCCCAAGTCGAACCCGAAAGCGCAAGTACTGCAGCCGCCCCCGCCGCCGCAGCAGCCGGCCGATCTGCCTCCGGATGTTCGCACCGACAACTCCGACCAAGACCAATTACCGTCGAATACCGGCATCCCGGTGTATGTGTTCGTCGCGGCCGGCGGGGGGCTGCTGCTGTTGCTCATCATTCTGCTGCCGTTCGTGGTGATCGGGGCGCTCAAGCTGCGCCGTCAGCGACGCCGGCGCACGGCCGAGCGCGCCGCCGATCGGCTCAGCGGCGGGTGGGACGAGATCGTCGACCGCGCCGGCGACCTCGGCACGCCGTTGTCGCGTGGCATTACCCGGCGAGAAGGTGCGGCCACTCTTGCCGATGCCTACCCGGTCACCGGCATGATCGGGGTCGCCGAACGCGCCGACACCGGTGTGTTCGGGCCCGACGAGCCTGCGGAGGCCGACGTTTCGGCGTTCTGGGGCGAAGTGGAGCGCATTCTGGCGGGCATGGCGACCTCACGCTCGCGCTGGCAGCGGCTGCGGGCGCGGCTCTCCGTGCGGTCGTTCGCGGCGAGGCGCGGCGAGGCGCGCACCCGGCGCGAAGAGGCCAGAGGCACGGCGGCGCGGGATGCTCGAGCGGCTGCGCTGGCCACCCCAACGACGACGACGCCACAGGCACCCGGCACCGCTGAGCCCGCAGCGCCGACCCCCTCCGAACAGCGGCAGAAGCCGGCCGAGAACTCACCCACCGACGAGGAGCCATCGTGACGAACCCACCCCCGCCTCCCACGGGGTCGGCCCGCGCCGCCACCGGCTCGTTCCCGTGCGCCGTGTGCGCATCACCCGTGCCTGCCGAGTCGCAATTCTGCCTCGCCTGTGGTTCCCCGGTCTCGACGCGCAGCCGGGCTGCGGCGCTCGGAGGCCCGAGCGCGAGCTGGGCGCCGAGCGCGAGCTGGGCGCCGAGCGCAGGGGCACCGGCAACGGCTCTCGCAGCCGATCCCTCAGCCTCTCCCTCACTGGCGCCCGCTCTCGCACCCGCAGCCGGGGCGCACCTCGGCGCGCCTCGGGGCGGGGCTTCGGGCGGCGAGCACCCCGGGCATCCGGTAGCCCCCGCCGGCACCACCGCACTGGTGCCCTCGAACTACGGCTGGCGCGTGCTCGCATTCGTCATCGACTTCGCCATCAGCGGGGTCATCGGCTTCATCGTCATCGTGATCGTCGCCTTCGCCGGCGGCTTCACCTCATCGAGGCCGGGCGCGGTCGCGATCTCGGGCGTGCCGTTTCTCGTCGTGACCCTCGGCTACCTCGTCTACCCGTTGGTCATGCTGCTGATGCAGGCGTTCCTGGGGTTCACGGTGGGCAAACTCGTCATGGGGCTGCGCGTCGTGCGCAGCGACACATTCGGTCTGCCGGGGCTCGGGCGCATGATCGTGCGCGACCTCGTCGTCGCTGCCGCCAGCCTCGTTTTCGGCATCGGACAGCTCGTGATCTACCTGTCTCCGCTGTGGGATGCCCGCCACCTCGGCCTCGGTTGGCACGACAGGGCCGCGCGCACCTGGGTCGTCGACGTGCGTCGCGGCCCGAATCCGCTGCGGCCCCCGACCGCGGCGCCCGTAACCACCTCCTTCGCGCCGCCCGCGCCAGTAACCACCACCATCGCGCCGCCCGCGCCAGAGGCTCACGCCGCCGCGTCGGTAGCCGCCTCTTTCGGACCGCCCGAAACCCCCGCCACCCTAGATGCGGCGCCGCTTCCTGCGGTCGACCTCGGGGCCGCGCCGGCTGCGACGCCAGGCACCTCAGCCACGGTCTCGTTCGCTCCGTCTGCGCCACTGGCCGCCCCGGATTCGGCCGCCCCGGATTCGGCAGCGGATTCGGCACCGCTTACACCGGCCGCCGACGACGACGACAGCGACAGCGACGACGACAGCGACGACAGCATCGACGACAGCACCCGGTTGAGCGCCCCGCGCAGCAGCCTGCCGGCACCGGCGACACCCCCAGCAGCGGCAGCGGCGGGTGCCCGAGCGCTCGGCTTCACGTTTCGATTCGACACCGGCGAGACGGTCTCGGTGACGCGCGACGGCCTCCTCGGCCGCGACCCGGCGCCTGCCGCTCCCAGCGCGCTCGCCGAGCCACCCGCAGCCACCGCAGCCGAGCCCCTTTTCATCGCGGTGCCCGGCGCGGCCAGCTCCGTCTCCAAGACCCACCTCGAATTCGGCTTCGGCCCCGATTCGGGCCTGGCTGACTCCGCCCCTGGGGACCCCCTCCGCTCCGCAGCCACCACCCTCTGGATCGCCGACCGCGCCTCCACGAACGGCACCGTGCTGCGCGACGGCCGCACGGGCGACACGAGCCGCCTGCTTGCCGGCGTGCGGCGCACGGTCGATCCCGGCGACACCGTCACGGTCGGCACCCGCTCGTTCACCGTCGAGGAGGCCCGATGAGTGCATCCATTACGCCCGAATCCATCCGCCTCTCCGACCTCGGCCTGCGCTTCGGCTCGGCGACCGACGTCGGCCTCAAACGCGCAACCAACGAAGACTCACACCTTGCCGCGTCGCCGGTCTTTCTCGTCGCCGACGGCATGGGAGGGCACGAGGCGGGCGAAATCGCCAGTGCGCTGGCGGTTGACGCCTTTCTGCCGCTGGTGGGTCGGGCCACCGTGAGCACCGACGACGTCTCGCTCGCCTTCGATCGAGCCCGGGCATCCATCACCGCCCTCGGCCACACCGGGCCTCGCAGCGCCGGAACCACCGTGGCCGGAGTCGCCATCGCCGCATCCGACCAGAATGCGTACTGGCTCATCTTCAACCTCGGCGACTCGCGCGTCTACCGCTTCAGCGACGGCGAACTCGAGCAGATCAGCGTCGATCACTCCGTCGTGCAAGAGCTCGTCGACGGGGGCGAACTGAACCGGGCCTCGGCAGCGGCGCACCCCTCCCGCAACGTCATCACTCGTGCTCTCGGCGCCGGATCGCACTTCCGGCCGGACTACTGGCTCGTGCCCATCGAGCCTGCCGACCGCTTGCTGATCTGTTCCGACGGCGTCTCGGGCGAACTCGACGACACCGCGGTCTCTTACATTCTGCGAACGGAATATAGCGCTCCTGCGGCTGCTCGACGCCTCGTTCGCGAGGGCACGGCACGCGGCGGCCGTGACAATCTCACCGCTATCGTGGTCGATGCTTTCGATGTGACAATGGATGCCCGTTCCGACGTAGGCCTGAATACCGACCCCATACCGACCGACGCCGATGGCGACGACACCATTCCGCGAAACGCCGCTCGCGCAGAAAGAAGCTGATGATGGCCGTCGTGCACTACCACCCCGGATCCTGGCGTGCCATCGTCACACCCGAGGCCCTCGTGTTGCTCCCGCCGGCTGTGCCGGTGCAGACTCTCGACGCCATCCACGCCGCTCTCGTGGCGGGCGGCGGCTTCGCCGCCGTGCTGCAGCAGCTCACCGACGCGTTCGGCTCGAGCCTCACCGCGATTCCCCCGTTCGCGGTCGCCGTCTTCGACTCCGGCCGCTCGGGCGGCTGGCTGCGTCTCGCCGTGCGCGGTGAGCTCGCCATCGAGGTCGTGGGCAACACCGCCGAGAATACGTTCTCGATGAGTGGTGCTGACATCACCACGTGGAGCGAGCGTGTCACGGCAGGCGCCCACGTCGTACACGTCGGTGTCGGTGTCGGTGTGGGCGTCGGCGTCGGCGTCGGCGTCGATGACCCTGTCGATGACGCATCGCGTCCTGAAGGCGACCAGTTCCTCATCGACAGCGGCATCGTCTTGGCCGACTCCATGGTGATCGACCTGACGCCGGTCGGCGATGTTGCGTCGCGATCCTCGGCTCCCCAGCCGGAACAGGCATCTGCATCGACCGAAGCGCCGGGCCAAGATCCCACACCCGTAGCCGCGCCCACACCCACACCCGCGCCCGCGGCTCCAGCGATCGCCACTCCTCCGCCGACCTCGGGCGACGACACCGTCTCGGCGCCGCCCCTCGCCGAAGAGATCGAGTCGACCCGAACCGACATTCCCGAAGAGGCATACGACCACCTCTGGGGTGAGACCGTGGCCAAGTCGGTCGAGTCGGCCGCCGTTCGAGAGTTCGACGATGACGACGAGGCGCCCGCCCCGTCTCCAATTCCCACCGCGCTCGACCAGGCGGCACGCGTGCCCCTCCCTGCTCAGCTCACCGCGCGGCTCACCGCGCACGTGCCAGAACTCGAGGCCGAGCCCGCCCTCCAGCCCCCGCCGGTGGCCGGGCATCCATCGCCCCCGCGCCCACCCGCGGAATGGACCGTACCCCCCGCCACCCGACTCATCGACCGCGTGCCCGACTTCCCGGCCATCGGCGCCCCAGCACCGGCACCGGCACCGGCACCGGCACCGGCACAGCCTCCCGCGCCAGCACAGCCCCCCGTGTCAGCACCCGACGCCTTGGCGTCCCCGCCGACCACGGCCGCTGACGCCAGCCCCACCGATCATGACGGTCTCACCGTCACCGTCTCGGAACTCGAGGCCATGCGCCGCCTCGCAGAACTCGCCACCGCCCACCCGGCCGGCGACCCAGGCACAGGCTCGGACTCGGACTCGGATTCGGACCCAGCTTCCGGCGCCAACGCCGCCCCCGCCCTCCCCCCACCCGGCCGAGTCGTGCTCTCGACCGGAGGAACCGTCTCACTCGACCGCACCCTCATCGTCGGTCGACGACCGCGCGCCAACCGGGTCGACGCCGAGACCATGCCCACCCTCGTCACCGTGCCGAGCCCCGAGCACGATGTCTCGCGCAACCACCTCGAAGTACGCACCGAAGGTCGCCACGTGCTGGCGATCGACCTCGACACGACCAACGGATCCGTACTGCACCGCACGGGCGCCCCGCCGGCCCGGCTCTCGCCGCTCGAGCCCACGCTCGTGCTGAACGGCGATGTCATCGATCTCGGCGACGGGGTCACCCTCACTTTTGAAGATCTCGCATGAGCGCGCGTCGCCCACCCTCGCTCCCGCCCGAGATTCCGGGCTTCAGCTACGTCGAACTGCTCGGCTCTGGCGGCTTCGCCGACGTTTTTCTCTACGAGCAGCGCATGCCCCGCCGCCGCGTCGCGATCAAAGTGCTCTTGCCCGAAACCCTCTCGGCCGGAGCGCGCGAGAGTTTCGACGCCGAAGCGAACCTCATGGCGCAGCTTTCGACGCACCCCTCTATCGTCACGATCTACCAGGCCGATATCGCCGCAGACGGGCGCCCGTATCTCGCCATGGAGTACTGCTCCCGCCCGAACCTCGGGGCACGCTACCGTCGAGAGAAGATCAGCGTCTCTGAAGCGCTGCGCATCGGCATCCAGGTGGCCGGCGCAGTCGAGACCTCGCACCGCGCCGGCATTCTGCACCGCGATATCAAGCCCGCGAATATTCTCGTGACGGAATACAACCGCCCCGCCCTGACCGACTTCGGCATCTCGGTCGCGCTGGTCGGCGGCGCCGAGAGCGAATCGGTAGGGATGTCCATTCCGTGGTCGCCGCCGGAGGTCTTCGACGACGCGCGCTCCAGCGGAGCCGCTGCCGATATCTACTCTCTCGGCGCGACGATCTACACGCTGCTGGCGGGTCGATCGCCGTTCGAACTGCCGGGCGGGGCGAACTCGGGGCTGGAGCTGATTTCGCGCATCCAGTCGGCCGGGCTGCTGCCCACGGGCCGGCCCGATGTTCCGGAGTCGCTCGAAGCGGTGCTGCGCGTCGCCATGGCCAGGCGCACGGCCGATCGGTATTCGTCGGCGCTCGAATTCGCTCGCGCGCTGCAGAAGATACAGCTCGAGCTGAGCCTGTCGGTGACGCCGGCCGACGTGCTCGACGAGTCGCTGCCCGCGACGGCCGACGAAGAAGAAGATGACGGCAACACCCGCATTCGTGGCATCGTGACGATCGACCCGGCTGGGCCGCCCACCACCGGCCGACCGGCAGGCACCCCGTCGCAGGGTCCGGTCGACATGACAGTGACGGTCGCCCGATCTGCTGTTCCGGCCGTCGGCGCTGCCGCCACGACGTTCTCCTCCGGTCCGCCGAGCCTCGGCGCTGCGCCTACCACCTCGGCAAGCACCGGCGCAGTCCCTCCGATCGGCGCGCCGCCCGGGCATCCACCCCTCGCAGCGGCCGGCGCCGGCAGTGCACCCACGCCGGCCGGGGCATCGACTTCGGCCGGGATATCGACTCCGGCCGAAGAGACCATCAGACGCAGCGCTGCAGAGCCCGCACCCACACAGCGAACCATCGAGGCCCCGGCGTCGCGTAAGCGGCTGCCGATCGTGCTCGGCGCCGCTGCGGTCGTCGTGATTCTCGTCGTCGTCGGCATCGTGTTCGCGGTCAACGCGGGCACCGGAAGCCCTGCCGCAGAGACCACCCAGCAAGCGGATGCGCCCGTTGCTATCGCCCCTGCCGAAACAGTGGCGGCTCCGACCAACCTCGTCGGCCAGCCGGGGGCCGCCGGCATCGTGTTCACCTGGACCAACCCCGCACCGAAGACCGGCGACGTCTTCTTGTGGGCGACCGTGACGCCCGGAACCGACCCTCAACTCGCGGCCATCAGCACGCCGACCGTCACCGTGCCCGCGCCCGCCAGCGGCCAGGTCTGCATCGAAGTCAGCGTCAGGCGCACCGACGGCCATGCCTCCGACCCCGTGACGAAGTGCGCGCCATGACGACAACGAACGACGCGAGCGTCGAATACATCGGCGAGTGGTACAAGCTCGACCCCGCCGGAACCTTCACCATCGGCCGCGACGCCGACCTGCACATCGACGACAACCAGTACCTGCATCGGCATTTTCTGCAGATCACCTATTCCGAGGGGCTCTGGTGGCTGGGAAACGTCGGTTCCAGGCTGTCGGCCACCATGTCGGATTCCTCGGGGGGAGTGCAGGCCTGGCTTGCGCCCGGGGCGCGGTTGCCTCTCGTGTTTCGGCTGACCACCATCGTTTTCACGGCCGGGCCGACGAGCTACGAGTTCACCGTGCACACCTCCGCGCCCCCGTTCGTGGATTCGTCGCCGATGCCTGAGGGCGATGGCGCAACCACGTTCGGGGCCGTCGCGCTGACGCCGAGCCAGCGGCTGCTGATTCTCGCTCTCGCCGAGCCGATGCTGAAACGCGACGGCACCGGAACGAGCGAGATCCCGTCGTCGGCCGCAGCCGCCGAACGCTTGGGATGGGCGTTGAGCCGATTCAATCGCAAGCTCG
Source organism: Subtercola sp. (assembly GCA_025463765.1). Lineage (GTDB taxonomy): Bacteria > Actinomycetota > Actinomycetes > Actinomycetales > Microbacteriaceae > Subtercola. The sequence goes on from JAODBC010000080.1 coordinate 10,369, forward strand.
ACAACGTCTGCGACAAGCTCAGCCGCTCGGGAGTCGACGGGTTGCGCGGGGGAGTGGGCGCACTTGCCACCAACCGCCGAGCCCGCCTGGTGGAATACGCCGTGTTGTCGCGGTTGGTCAGTCGCGACCAGCTCGGGCAGCTCGACGCCTCGCACGCCGCCGCCAGCATTCCACAACCGGCCACGCGCACCACTTCTCCACAATCTTCGCCGTCTCACCCCACCCCGAGCACCCCCAGCGGCAGGCTGTAACTCATGCGCATCAAGATCACGCTCCGTAGGCCAGGCGGCAGTCAGGCTAACCTCGCCGTCACGGCCGACGCCACCACGAGCGTCGGCAACATCGCCGACGCTCTGTTCGCCGCCGACCCCGAGAATGCCTCGGTCTCGACCGCCGGCCCCACGACGGGTTCTCTCACCCTGCAGGTCACCGGCCCGAGCGGTGAGAGCCGTCTGCTCGACCCGCACTCGAATCTGCTCGACTCCGGGTTCCGTTCCGGTTCGCTCGTCGAGCTGCGGCAGCACAGCACCGAGTTCGCCGGCCGCGAGCGCGGGCCGGCCGCCGCCGTGGTGCGCGTTCTCAGCGGCCCCGACGCAGGGGCCGAGTACGAGCTGCCGTTCGGCTCGAGTTATCTCGGGCGCGAGCGGGGGGTAGATGTTCGGCTGAACGATCCTCTCGTCTCCAAGCGTCACGCCCGCATCAATGTGGGCGAGAACGTCGAGATCATCGACATGAATTCAGCGAACGGGCTGCTCATGGGCGGCCAGCAGGTCGCGCGCACCGCACTCACCAGTGCCGACGTGGTTGTTCTCGGTGACACGGCCATCTGCGTCGTTCCGCTGCAACGCCTCGGTGGGGCGGCTCCCTCCACCCCCGTCGTCGAGTTCACCCGTTCTCCGCGGGTGGTCGCGCGCTATCCCGGCGCCGAATACCCCGCGCCCGCACCGCCGCAACGCCCGCAACCACAACGCTTTCCGCTCATCGCGCTCGTCGCTCCGCTGGTCATGGGTGTTCTGCTGTTCGTGTTCACCCAGAGCATCCTGAGCGTCGTGTTCATTGCGCTCAGCCCCATTCTCATGGTGGGCACCTATGTCGACCACAAGATCACCACCCGGCGCCAGCTGAAAGACGCCATCGCTCAGTTCACGACCTCGCTCGACGCCTTCGTCACAGGTCTTCGCAGCCGTGAACGAGTGCAACGCGCTGTGCGGCTCAGCGAGGCCCCTGCCGTCGCCGACACCATCGATCAGGCGCTTCGACTCGACACCCTGCTCTTCACCCACCGGCCAGAACACGATTCCTTTCTCACTGTGCGTCTGGGCGTGGGTCAAGCTTCCAGCCGCGACAAGGTCGGCCTGCCGAGCGCGAACGACACCCTGCCCGAGTACTGGCAGCAGCTCGAAGAAGTCGCCGACACCTTCAGCCGCATCGACGGCGTGCCTGTCGTGGCCGATCTGCGAAGTGCGGGTGCCCTGGGGGTCGCCGGGCCGGCGGATGCCCGTCAGGGCGTGGCCCGCGCCATCGTCTCGCAGCTGGCAGGGCTGCACTCCCCGGCCGAAGTGGTGATCTGCGCCCTTGTCTCACCCACCTCGCGCCCCACCTGGGAGTGGCTGGAATGGCTCCCGCACACCTCCTCGGCGCACAGCCCGATCTCGGGCGACCATCTCTCCGACAATCCCGGCAGCGGACTCGCCCTGCTCGCACGGCTCGAAGAGCTCGTCGCCGAGCGTACCGGCGGGGTGGTCTCGCTGCGCGGCGGGGTCGAGAACCCGGGCCCGAAGGCGCGCGGAGGCCGTGCAGAGGCACCCGCTGAGAAGCCGGCGCCCCTCGTTCCGTCGGTCATCGTCGTCATCGAGCACGATGCGCCCCTCGACCGCGGCCGACTCACCCGGCTCGCCGAACGCGGCGCCGATGCCGACGTGCACATCGTCTGGTCGGCTCCTTCGATCAGCGCCCTGCCCGCGGCGTGCCGCAGCTTTGTCAGCATCGACAGCGCCGGGGCCGCGCCCGTGGGCGCCGCCGCCACGGCTGCCGCAGCGGCGCGGCCGGTCGCCAGCCGTCTCGGCGTGACGGGCCCCGTCGCTACAGGCCCCGTCGCTACAGGCATCACCGGCGCCGGCGCGACCGGTACCGCCCTGGCCGGCCAGGTACGGCTTGGCGAACACACCTTCCCAGTGGTGTGTGAACTCGTCGACGCCGCCACCGCTCACCGCTTCGCGAAGAACCTCGCGCCCGTCGTC
>JAODBC010000040.1 GCA_025463765.1 Subtercola sp.
GGCGTCCACCGCGATCGCACCGACGAGAGCCAAGAGGGCGTCGTACCCGATGGTGCCGCTATTGGTCAGGTTTCGCACCGCGGTGACGAGAAATGAGACCGGGTTGATGTTCACGAACCACTGCAGCCAGCTCGGCATCGTGTCGGCCGGCACGAAAGCGTTCGATAAGAACGTGAGCGGGAACAAGATCAGCATCGAGATGCCCTGAACACTGGATGCACTGCGGCCGATCATGCCGAAGAACGCCCAGATCCAGCTGATGGCCCACGAACAGGCGATCACGAGAAGCGCGGCACCGACGATGCCCCAGATGCCACCGGCCGGGCGGTAGCCCATGATGAATCCGGTGATGAACGTGATCGTCGTCGCGATGGCGTAACGCAGTGTGTCTGCGAGAAGCGCGCCGGCGAGCGGGGCTATGCGAGCGATCGGCAGGGATTTGAAGCGGTCGAAAACGCCCTTGTCCATGTCTTCTCGCAGCTGAACGCCGGTGACGACCGAGGTGGTGATCACCGTCTGCACCAGAATTCCGGGAATGATCAGCGGCAGATAGTTCTGCACGCTGCCCGAGATGGCGCCGCCGAAGATGTAGGTGAACATCACGGTGAAGATGATCGGCTGCAGGGTGACGTCGAACAGCTGCTCGGGTGTGCGGCGCACCTTGATGAGGCCGCGACCGGCCATCGAGAGGGCGTTCGACACGCTCTGGCTGAAGGTGACGTGGTTCTTGAGTTCGCGCTGGGAGCCGGGCGTGATCGTCGGGCGCAGGGTGAGGGAGCTCATGCGTTGACCTGTGCTTTCTGCTGTGAAGGAGTGGATGAATCGTTGCTCGAGTTGCCGTCGGCCGAAGCCGCTGCGGCTGCAGCCGACGCCGCGTCTTCGGCTTCTTCGTCGCTGACCGAGTGCCCGGTGAGCGAGAGAAACACCTCGTCGAGGGTTGGTTTCTGCACCGAGAGTTCGCTCAGCTCGATGCCGCGTTCGCGCAGCACAACGAGCAGGTCGGTGACCGCAGAAACCCGATCCATCGGGGCGGTGATACGCGAGCCCTCCGGCGAGACGACGGCCGTGGCGCCGAGCACGCGCTCGATGATCTCGCGGGCATCCACCACCTCTTTCGGGTCGGCCACCCGAACCTGCAACGACGACGAGCCGATCGACGACTTGAGGTCGTCGGTGGTGCCTTCGGCCACGACGGTTCCGCGGTCGATGACCGCAATACGGTCTGCGAGCTGGTCGGCCTCATCGAGGTACTGCGTGGTGAGCAGCACGGTCGAACCGGTCGATACCAGCTCACGAATCGTCTCCCACATCTGAGCCCGCGTGCGCGGGTCCAGGCCCGTGGTCGGCTCGTCGAGAAAGATCAGCGGGGGCTGCGCAATGAGGCTGGCCGCGAGGTCGAGCCGGCGGCGCATGCCACCGGAGAACTGCTTGAGCGGGCGCTTGGCGGCCTCGGTAAGCCCGAACTGCTCGAGCAACTCGGCCGACTTGGCCCGCGACTGCTTACGCGAGAGGCCTAGAAGGCGCGAGAAGAGCACGAGGTTCTCGGTGGCCGAGAGGTTCTCGTCGACCGAGGCGTATTGGCCGGTCACGCCGATGAGCTGACGCACGATCTGCGGCTCGCGCCGAACGTCGTGGCCGAAGATGGTGGCCTCGCCGCCGTCGAGCTTGAGCAGGGTGGCGAGCATGCGGATGGTCGTGGTCTTACCGGCGCCGTTCGGCCCGAGCACCCCGTACACGGTGCCGGTCTTGACGCGCAGGTCGACCCCGTCGACGGCACGGTTGGCGCCGAACAGCTTGACGAGGCCGTTCGCCTCGACCGCCCACTCGGAGTTCGAGCCGGCGTGTTGTGCGGGTGTCAGGCCCGCGGAAGCCACGCTTGCGGCCACGCCCCAGGGGATAAGTGTTGTCATGTGTGAGCCCTTTCGATAGGTCACGAACTGATGACACAACTCTCGCTCGGGCCACTCACGCGGCACTCACAGAGCGCTTACATTCCGCTCACGCCTGACATGTGCGGAGCCTCTGTTACGGAATCGTGACTTTCTGTTGCAATACACAGGCCCGAGACGCATCGCGCGGCTACCGTTGTCGCGTGACTACTTCATCGCTCACGGCCACGGCATCCCCTGTTCTCGCGTCTCCCCTGGTTTCGACCCAGTGGCTGTGCGACCACCTGGGCTCAGATGTGCTCATCGTTCTCGACGCGACGGTTCTCTCTATCGCCGGATTCGACGCCAAACCGACGTGGCTGAGTGGGCTCGACGCCTACCTGATCGACGGGCACATTCCGGGTGCCCTGTTCGCCGACCTGCTCGAGTCGTTCTCTGACGCCGACAAGCCCTACGGGTTCGCGCGACCGTCTGCAGCACAGTTCGCGGCCGCGGCGACGGCGCTCGGCATTACGAATTCGACGACCGTCGTGGTCTACGACAACGCGTTGGGGCAATGGGCCGCACGTCTCTGGTGGTTGTTCCGGGCCTTCGGCTATGACCGGGTCGCGGTGCTCGACGGCGGGCTCACCAAATGGAATCTCGACGAGCGACCCGTCGAAACCGGGTACGTCGAGCCGGCGCACTCTGACGGCCCCTTCGTCGCCAGCGAACGACCCGATCTGTGGGTCGACAAGGCCTACGTCGAGTCTGTCGTCGAGGGGCGAACGGATGCCCGGCTGGTCTGTGCGCTGCCTACGGCGGAATTCGCGGGAACCGCCGGCCCCCGCAGCCGACTCGGACACATCCCGGGCAGCGTGAACGTCACGGCCGGCCGCCTCGCCGACCGCACCTCACACGTGCTGCTGCGGGGGGAAGCGCTGCGCGATGCCTTCGACGCGGTTGTCGACGAGACACTACCCGAGCGACGCATCGTGCTGTATTGCGGTGCAGGAATCGCGGCGGCAGCCGACGCTCTCGCGCTCGTGCTGCTCGGAGAGACGAACGTCGCCGTCTACGACGGGTCGCTCAACGAGTGGGTGGCAGATCCGTCGGCACCCGTGGTGTCTGTCGGCTCGGCCGCCGCACCGAGTCTGTAGAGCAGTTCGAGGGTGGCGCCGAAACCGATCGGGCGAGACAGCGCCTGAGCGGTGATCGGCACCACTGAAGCTCGTGACGCCGTGAGGTATACGCCCTCACCGGTGACCAGAAAGAGCTCGAACGCGGCGGTCGCCATCGCGCTGAGGCCCGACGGATAGGCGCCCTCCGAGACGTCACCCTCTGACAGCAGGCCGTGCGAGGCCAGCACGGGGTCTCCCCCGCCGGGCACAGCGAAAACCGCGGTCGCGCCGCTCTGCAGCGTCGCGTCGACGAGCCGTTTACTGGTGCGCAGAAAGTCTTGTTCACCGGTCGCGGCCGCCAGCCGGCCCAGGCCCAGTGCGAGCATTCCGTAGTCTTCGAGGGTGGAACGGGCATCTGAGGTGCGACCGCCGAGCGAGGCTCGAAGCAGAGTGCCGTCGGCCCGCAGGTGGTGCTCGAGCAGGTAGTCTGCCGCCGATCGTGCGGCGGTCATCCACCTGTCGTTGTCGAACACGACCGCAGCGTGAGCGAGGGCACCGATGGCGAGGCCGTTCCAGCCGGTCAAGATCTTCTGGTCGAGCTTCGGCGGCACCTCGACTGCTCGGTGCTCGGCGTCGAGGGCGTAATAGCCTCCCTCTGACTGCCGGCCCGCGACGATGCTCTCGGAGTCTTGTGCCGACGCGAACCCCCCGCCGTCGACCCGCAGCACGGCGATGAGGTACTCGGCGATTCCGGTGGCAGCGGCTGTCGCCCACGAGCCGTCATCGACGTCGGGCAGCTCGGCTGCGGTTGTGTACGCGTCGAGCAGCAGCGCATTGTCGTAGAGCATGCGTTCGTAGTGCGGGTCGCTCCAGTCGGCGCGGGTGGCATACCGAAAGAAGCCGCCCTCGACGGGGTCTCGCAGGTCGGAGGCTGCCATGGCTTTCAGGGTGCGCAGCGCTAGCGGGGCATCCGCCTGCAGCAAGAACGAGAGCACAGGCGCGACCGGAAACTTCGGTGCGCCCCCGAATCCGCCGTGCACGGCGTCTTCGTATGCCTCGAGCTCGCTCGTGACACGGGCGAACTGTTCGGGCGTCGGCACAGCGGCACGGATACTGCCGGGGCTGTCGTCGGCATCCGCGCCCGCACCACCCGCGCCCCGCACAACTTCACCTGCGGCGGCGAGCGCCGTCGTCAATTGCTCGGCGGTGTCGTCGACGTCTGCGCGACGATTCAGCCAGGCATCTGTGACCGCGCCCAGCACCTGCGCGAACGACGGGTTGCCCTGCACCGCGATCGGTGGCGAGTACGTTCCGCCGAAGAACGGCCGGGCATCCGGTGTCGTGAACACGTTGAGCGGCCAGCCCAGGTTCTGTGTAAAGGCACCGGCCGCCGCAAGGTAGAACGCGTCGACCTCGGGATGCTCTTCACGATCGACCTTGATCGCCACGAAATTGTCGTTGAGCTGGGCGGCGAGCACGGGGTCGCTGAAGCTCTCGCGCGCCATCACGTGGCACCAGTGGCACGTCGAGTAGCCGATGGACACGAGCACCGGCACGTCGCGGCGCTTCGCTTCGGCGAAAGCATCTTCGCCCCAGGCGAACCAGTCGACGGGGTTGTCGGCGTGCGAACGCAGATATGGACTGATGACGGCGGCAAGTCTGTTGACCATACTCACCAGCATTACACTGAAGGGCTGATGATTCCTGCCTCGATCTACTTTCCGCCAGAACTGCCCGTCAGTCAGCTGCGCGACGAAATCGCCCGCACGATCGCCGCGAACCAGGTGGTCATCGTGGCGGGCGAAACCGGTTCGGGCAAAACCACGCAGCTGCCGAAGATCTGTCTCGAGCTCGGCAGAACGAGCATCGGGCACACCCAGCCCCGGCGCATTGCGGCGCGCACCATCGCCGAACGTATCGCCGAAGAGCTCGGGCAGAGCGTCGGTGAACTCGTGGGCTACCAGGTTCGGTTCACCGACAAGGTCGGCGCCGATACGCGCATCAAGCTGATGACCGACGGCATTCTGCTGAACGAGATTCACCGCGATCGTCTGCTCAAGAAGTACGACACGATCATCATCGACGAGGCGCACGAGCGCAGCCTGACCATCGACTTTCTGCTCGGCTACCTTCGTCAGCTGCTGCCGCAACGCCCCGACCTCAAGGTGATCGTCACCTCTGCCACCATCGACCCCGAGAGCTTCTCGCGCCACTTCGGCGGGGCACCCATCATCGAGGTGTCGGGGCGCACCTACCCGGTGGAGGTCAGGTACCGGCCGCTGGTGGCCGATGGCGACACAGATCTGCCTGATGACGTCGACGACGACGACCCGCCCGAGCGCCCCGGCAAGCCTGCGGCTTCCGGCCAGGCGCAACCAGGGCAGTCGGCGCAACCAGGGCAGTCGGCAGCGAACCGCGACCCGCTCGACGCCGTCAACGAGGCGCTCGACGAGCTCGCCCGCGAGGGCGACGGAGACGTTCTGGTGTTCTTTTCTGGCGAGAACGAGATTCGAGACGCAGAAGAGGCGATTCGGGGCAGGCTCAACTCCGGCGCGGGCGGTGCACTCGGCGCCGCAACCGAGGTGCTTCCTCTGTACGGAAGGTTGTCGGCGGCAGATCAGCACAAGGTGTTTCAGAAGTCGTCGGCCCCGGGCATCCGCCGCCGCATCGTTCTGGCGACCAACGTCGCAGAGACGAGCCTGACCGTTCCCGGAATCAAGTACGTGATCGACACCGGCACCGCCCGCATCAGCCGCTACAGCGTGCGCTCGAAGGTGCAGCGCCTGCCGATCGAGGCCATCTCGCAGGCCTCGGCCAACCAGCGGGCCGGCCGCAGCGGGCGCACCAGCGACGGAATCTGCATTCGGCTCTACTCGGAGGCCGACTACCTCGCGCGGCCGAAGTTCACCGAGCCCGAGATTCTGCGCACCAATCTCGCCGCCGTGATTCTGCAGATGATCTCGCTGGGGCTCGGCGACATCGCCTCGTTCCCGTTTCTGCAGCCACCAGACTCGCGCGGCATCAAAGACGGCCTCGACCTGCTGAGCGAACTGGGTGCGGTGAACCTCGTCGGTGGCAACGCGCGAGGTCGCGCCGGGCGCGATGCCGCCCCACCGTCGGATGACACCCCGACCCTCACGCGGGTGGGGCGCGATCTCTCGCGCATTCCCATCGAGCCGCGCTTCGGGCGCATGGTCGTCGAGTCGAAGAAGCACTCGACCAGCCGCGAGGTGATGATCATCGTGGCCGGGCTCACGGTGCAAGACCCACGCGAACGCCCGCTGGAGAAGCGTCAGCGCGCCGATGAGCTGCACGCGCGTTTCACCGATCAGACGAGCGACTTTCTCTCGCTTCTCAATCTCTGGAACTACCTCGAGACCAAGCAGGCCGAACTGTCGTCGAGCGCATTTCGCCGGCTGTGCAAAGCCGAGCACCTCAACTACCTTCGCGTTCGCGAATGGCAAGACGTCTACCGGCAGCTGCGCCAGCTGGCTCGGCCCCTCGACCTCACGATCGGCGAACCGTCGGTGAACCCCGACGGCATCCACCGCTCGATTCTCTCGGGGCTGCTGTCGCACATCGGCCTGAAAGACCTGGCGAAGAAAGACTATGCCGGCGCCCGCCAGACTCGGTTCAGCATCTTTCCCGGCTCTGCCCTGGCGAAGAAGCAGCCGAATGCGGTGATGAGCGCCGAACTCGTCGAGACGAGCCGGTTGTTCGCCCGCATGAACGCGGCGATCGACCCGGCGTGGGCCGAGAGCCTGGCCGGCGACCTCTGCAAGCGCACGTTCTCTGAGCCGCACTGGGAGAAGAAACAGGGCGCGGTCGTCGCGTTCGAACGAGTGACGCTCTACGGAGTGCCGATCGTGCCGAAGCGCCGCGTGCAGTTCGCGCGCATCGACCCGCCGTATGCGCGCGAATTGTTCATTCGGCACGCGCTGGTCGACGGCGAATGGGAGTCGCAGCACGCGTTCGACCGTGCCAATCGACGTTTTCGCAGCGAGCTGGCCGAGATAGAAGAACGCAGCCGCCGCCGCGATCTGCTGCTCGACGACGAGGCCGTGTTCGAGTTCTACGACGCCCGCGTTCCGCGTGAGGTGAACACCGCCCGCAGTTTTGACGGGTGGTGGAAAAAAGCTCGGCATGACACTCCCGATCTGTTGACGATGACGGTGGAATCTCTGGTGCCCGAGGGCGCACCCGAGATCGACGAGACGAAGTTTCCGACCTCGTGGCAGCAGGGCGACCAGCAACTGGCGCTGAACTACCGGTTCGAGCCGGGAACAGAAGACGACGGCGTGAGTGTGACCGTGCCGCTGGCGCTGCTGCCGCGCCTGCAGCCGCAGGCATTCGAGTCGCAGGTGCCGGGGTTGCGTGAAGAGCTGGTCACCGCACTCATCCGCTCGTTGCCGAAGAACATTCGTAAGAACTTCGTGCCGGCCACAGACTGGGCAGTCAAGCTGCTCGCCGCGCTTCCGGCTGAAGCCGGCGGCGACTCGTTTCTCGCAGACCTCGCTCGCACCATGTCACGCCTCGGCTTCACTCCAGTCACCGCCGCCGACTTCGACAGATCACGCATTCCTTCACACCTTTCTGTTTCGTTTCGGGTCGTGGATGAGCGGGGCACGACCATCGCGGCCTCGAAAGACCTGGCCGAACTGCAGTCGCGTTACCGAGCTGTCGCTCGTGAGAGCGTGGCCCGTGCATCCAGTGCCACCGCCAACCACGTCGAGCGCAGCGGAATCACTTCATGGGACTTTACGGAGCTGCCGCGCCAGATCGACACGAAAATGCCGGGCAGTGTAATTCGCGCGTATCCGGCGCTTGTGGATAACTCGGGTTCGGTCTCGATTCAGCTGATGAGCACGCGCGAAGAGGCCGACCGGCTCACCCAGCTCGGTGTTCGGGCCTTGCTTCTGCTCGCGGTGCCGTCGCCGGTGTCGTACGTGCGCGAGCACCTCACCCAGAACGAGAAGCTGATTCTCGCTACGAGCCCGTATCCGAGCATCCAGGCACTCTTCGACGACTGCCTGCGCGCCTTGGCCGATGCCGTCATCCGTGAGCTGCACCCCGACGGCCTCTTCTTCACGCGGGTCGACTTCGAAGCCGCACGCGACCGGCTCTCGGCCGGCCTCATGCACGAGATGTACGCAACCGTCGCCCTCGTTGCAACGAGTCTGATGAAGGCTCGGGATGCCGAACGAGCCCTCAAGGCGGCCACCAGCGTCTCGCTGCTGTCTGCACTCAGCGACGCACGAGGGCAGCTCGAGGCGCTCATCTACCCCGGGTTTGTTTCTTCCACAGGCACGGCCCAGCTCGCACGTTATCCACGGTACTTGACAGGCATCGAGCAGCGCCTGCAAAAGTTGCCTGACGCCCCGGCACGAGACCGGGCCTGGATGACGGAGGTACAGAATGCCACAGCACGCTACGAGGCAGCGGGTGGGCCGCTCCCCCTGCCCGCGAACGCGCTCGCCCTCGTGAGCCCGCCGCTGCTGCGGGTGCGATGGATGCTCGAAGAACTGCGCATCAGCCTCTTCGCCCAGTCGCTGGGCACCGACGGCCCCGTCTCCCTGCAGCGCATCCAGAAGGCCCTCGCCTCCTGATTTCTCTAGCACCATACTGTGGTTTGATATGAGTGAAGGCGATTAATCCTCACTATATTACCGAAATGGATACGACCATCACTCAGCTTCCATATGACGAGCCGAAAAAGTGAGTATCGACCGGATGCTGTATGTGGACGACTCCGGCTCCGAAACAAGCGGACTCATCATCTACGGGTGGATTGAATGCACACCGGAGCGATGGCGCAACGCCCTACGCGGCATACTTGAGCTTCGAAAGGCGCTCTATCGCGACTACAGTGTGCCTCCTGCCGCAGAACTTCACGCTACGAAGTTCGTCAATGGGAGGTCTCGCATCTCGACTGTCGACGCCGCGATCGACCCGACGGAATGGAAACCTCTGGGACGAGCCATCGCCGTCGATTGTCTTGAATTCTTGGCAGCCTGCACCGACCTCAAGGTCGGATGCGTGTTCCGCCGCACTCCCGCGCGCGGATCCGAATACTACGGTCAGCGGGCGTCCGTCTATCAAGCACTCGTGACACTTTGGAACGACGAACATCGGGCCGCTGACAGCTATGCATTCGTCAGTATGGACGGAGACGGCTCAGATCCGTCGTATTTTGCAGCCCATCGCAGTCTCGAGTTGGACGCTCGACACATCAGGGTTATAGGCGGAAACGTGTGGATGGGATTGGTGTTTAGCCGCGTGGTTCCGGGCTGAAACGGGTGTTGTTATGGTCGGGCACCCTTGGGTGTGGCTTTTTCCTCGAACACGACAACCTGTGTGATATGCGAAACCGTTCTCGTGAAGAACGGTCGCACGGCGGCTGGGACGCAGCGCTGGCGATGCCCGAGTTGCGGGTCGTCCTCAACCCGGAAACGCCCCGACGTGACACGGAGGGAGCAGCTGCGCCGGTTCCTGGAATGGCTGAGCAGCAACGACCCGCAACCCCGGCTCGGTGACACCAGCACGGGCCGGTCATTCCGGTACCAGACAGCATGGTGCTGGGATATCCAACCCACCCTTGGCCCATCAACGAAAACACATCACGCGGTGCTCGTCGACGGGCTCTGGGTCGGGACCTGGTGCCTACTCATCGCGGTCAGTGACCAGCTCGACGTTCTGGGCTGGCAATGGTGCTCTAACGAATCCACCGCCGCATGGACAGCGCTGCTTGAACAGATCCCCGCACCAGCAGTGATCGTGTCCGACGGAGGCACAGGCCTGCCGTCAGCGATCCGGAAGTGTTGGCCAGAAACGAAGCATCAACGCTGCCTGTTCCACATCCAAATGAACATCAGCCGCCACCTGACCTTCAAACCCCGAACCGACGCCGGCCGGGCACTCCTCGGCCTCTCGAAAGCGCTCTCGAAAGTACACACCGAACACGACGCGATCGATTGGCGGGTACAACTCGATCAGTGGTGGCAGGCCTTCGGGCACCTCACCAAAGAACGCACCGTGATCCGGGACGGGAAGTTCTGGTTCACCCACGAACGGCTCAGAAAAGCGTGGCAACTGCTCTCAAAAGTGACCCGCGACGGCACCCTGTTCACCTACGTGACCTACGGCAACCCGCGCACCACGAGCCCCCTCGAGGGCGGCATCAACGCCCAAATCCGGGCCCGACTCCGCGCCCACCGCGGCATGACCGAACCCCACATGAAACGCGCCGCCGAGTGGTACCTCACCCTCCACGAACTCAGCATCCCCGACGCCCTCAGCCACGCCAACCAACAGCCCACGAACCCCACACACCCGACCCCCGAATCAGCCGAAAAACCCGATACGCCAGCCCTCTACGACACCGCACTCAACGCCGAAGAAGGCCTCTGGAC
>JAODBC010000116.1 GCA_025463765.1 Subtercola sp.
CCTCAATGGCACCATGACGGCAGTAATCGCCCTTCCTCTGGGTTTACCCATCTTGGGTGTCCCCCTAGGGCTGGCCGCCCATGCAGTTGCCGCGTGGATGACCAAACGCGATCCCCACTTCTTCGAAATCCTGATGCGGCACGTCCGCCAGGAATCCTACTGGGACTGACAAATGTTCAACGTGGGCGTTTACAGCAACAAGCGTGGCCGGGGACTCGGTGAGTTTCAACGGCGACCGGCGGTTCTATCGGATCTCCTGCCGTGGGGCTTCTTTCTCGGCAAGGGCCTAATCGTCAACAAGGATGGGGCGTTCCAAAAGACCATCGCGTTTCGGGGACCCGACCTTGCCAGCAGCACCAAGGAGCAACTGGTCGCCACCCGCGGACGCGTGAATAACGCCCTGCGCCGCCTTGGATCGAATTGGTGTCTGCATATCGAGGCGCGCCGGCGCCCTGCCCCGCATTATCCCAAATCGACGTTTCCAGATGTCTACAGCGCGATGGTCGACGAGGAGCGCCGAAAGGCGTTCGAGGATCGGTCGGTGCAGGCCTTCGAGAGCGATTACTTCCTGACCTTCACCTATTTGCCCCCAGCCGAACGGGTTGGCCGCGCCGAAGCAGCCATGTTGGAGAACACGCAGCGGGCATCCGGCGGCCTCTACGCGGCCGAGCGGACACGGTTCCTGGACACCGTTTCCAATATCGTAGCGATCCTGGAGGGGTTTATGCCCTTCGTCAGGCCGCTCGATGACGACGAGACCCTCACCTATTTGCACGACTGCGTGTCCGATCAGCGGCATGGGATTGCAACACCTGATGTCCCCTTCGGGTTGGACGCCATCCTGGCCGACAGCCATTTGGTCGGCGGCCTGCAGCCCCGGCTCGGTTCGCTTCATATGCGGACAATCGGCGTGAATGCCTTTGTCGGCCAAACCGTCCCGGGTGTCCTAGACGCCCTGAACAATCTGCCCTTCGGGTATCGCTGGGTGTCTCGGTTTCTTCCCTTAGACAAGCAAGATGCGACGAAGGCGCTCACAACCCTGCGGCAGCGCTGGTTTGCCAAGCGCAAGGGCATTTGGACCTTGGTCAAAGAAGCCGTCTCAAACTCCGAAAGCCCTTTGGAGGACGCGGACGCTATCAACAAAGCGGCCGACGCGAACGCCGCGCTCGAGGTACTGGGCGCTGACCTCGCCTCCTTCGGCTACTTCACGCCCACTATTACGATCATGGACGAAGACCTCAATCAGCTTGAATTCAAGCGTCGAGCCGTCCAGCAGGTCTTGGACCAGCAAGGCCTGGTGTCTCGGTTAGAAGACACCAATGCCGTGGAAGCGTGGCTATCATCCCTCCCCGGCCAGGCCTACGCCAATTGCCGACGCCCGATTGTGTCCTCGGCCAATCTCGTTGACCTGATGCCCCTGTCTGCAATTTGGGCTGGCCCGGACCGCGACGAGCACCTCAACGGGCCGCCGTTGATGATGACGCAGACCGCCGGCTCCACGCCATTCCGGTTGGCGATTCATCAAGGAGACGTCGGACACACGATGATTGTAGGTCCGACAGGGGCGGGCAAGTCCGTCCTGCTCAATTTTATGGCGCTGCAATTTCGGCGCTATAAAGGAGCTCAAGTCTTCTTTTTCGACAAGGGAAGTTCAGCCCGCGGCTCGACGTATTTCGTCGGAGGAGAGTTTTACGCCCTCGGTTCCGGAGCCGGGGATGCCACGTTCCAACCTCTAGCCAACATCGACGGCGAACATGATCGCGCATGGGCGTCCGAGTGGATCGGCGGCCTGGTCGTGCGTCAGAATGTGCCGCTTACGCCGGAATTGCGGAAAGAGGTTTGGGACGCGCTGACTGGATTGGCGAGCCGGCCACGCGAACAGCGGACAATGACGCTATTTCGCGCGCTCGTTCAGAACGCCGCCATCAAAGCAGCGCTGGAACCCTTCGCCGGCTCAGGGCCGTACGCCGATATCTTAGACGCCAATGCGACCACGTTGGCCCACGGCGACTGGCAGACCTTCGAGATGGAAGCTCTCTACAACCGTCAACCGGCAATTGCGCCGACGTTGGACTATCTGTTCCACCGCCTGGAAGGAAGATTTGACGGTCGCCCTACGCTCCTAGTTCTCGACGAGGCATGGCTGTTTTTGGACGATCCGCTATTTGCGGGAAAAATACGCGAATGGCTGAAGACACTGCGGCGACGCAATGTGTCGGTCGTTTTCGCTTCTCAAAGCCTGGACGACATCGCGAATAGCAAGATCGCCAGTGCCCTCATCGAAAATTGCCCGACCCGCATCTTTCTGCCCAACGATCGCGCGGAAGAGCCAAAAACGCGCGAACTCTACGAAAGCTTCGGGCTCAGTCGCAGGCAGATCCAGATCATCGCGCAGGCTATTCCCAAGGCCCAATACTATTACCAAAGCCGCACCGGCAATCGGCTGTTTCAGCTCGGCCTATCACCCACGGCGCTGACCATACTGGGCTCTTCGAGCAAAGAAGACCTAAACGCCATGGAAACGGTCCTGTCCGAATTCGGTCGAGATGGCTTCGGCGAGGCATTTCTGTCTCACAAACGATCGGCCCAGCTTCAAAGGAGGAAGATGCATGCAGACGCTTAAGCGCTACATGGGTGCTGCCGTAATTCTGCTGGTGCTGTCATCGCCACCAGCCTGCGCCCAGTTCGGCACTACG
>JAODBC010000033.1 GCA_025463765.1 Subtercola sp.
GAAGTCATCTCGTTGCTGGCGCAGGGGGCCGATAAGGCCGACATCTCGGCGTCGGTGCATCGGGCGGTGGCCGGGCGCACGCTCGGTCTGATCGCCCAAGTGGGTAAGGCGAGCCCGGTGGTGATGACCGGCGGAGTGGCGAAGAATCCCGCTCTCATCAAGTTTCTCTCGGAGGCGCTGCGTCAGCCCATCGAAGTGCTCGACGATCCGCAGATCGCCGGCGCTCTCGGTGCCGCGCTGATCGCGCGCGACGAACACCTGGGCACTCTGTCGAAAGGCATCGCCGACGTGGATACGGAGCGGCAGCTCATCTCGGCGCAGTCGGCCGGCGCACCGCACTGCGCCGACTGCGACGGTCACCTCGACTCGCACGAGCATCGACCTGTCTCGGTCATCTTGCAGCTGAACCACCTCGTCGGGGCGGGTCTGCGACCGGAGGGCCGGTAGCGCCCCGCCTCTCGTGCAGAATGGATTAAGCGGCTCTCAGGCCGACATTCGGCAGAGAGGTGGCGTATGACGTCGGCAGCAGCGACATCAGTGGCGGCGACATCAGCATCAGCGACACCGGCGGCGGCGACCGCACAACGCGAGCGCAAGGGCGGCCACGCCGATCTGACCCGCGGTAGCGCACGGTCTCTGCTGCTGACCATTCTGGGCGAACTGGTCTGGCACAGCGGCGAGCCCGCGCGAACGTCGGCCTTGCTCTACGCCATGAACGGCGTCGGAATCGAAGAGCGCACGGCTCGGCAGGCCATCGTGCGCGGCTCGGATTCGGGCTGGATTGAAGCGCACCGGCACGGCCGTGAGGTGAGCTGGACCCTGAGCCCCTCGCTGGTGCAGACCTTTGCCGAGGGCTCGCGCCGCGTCGCATCGCTGAGCGACCCGTTCGACTCGTGGGACGGCCGCTGGCTCGTTCTGCTGGTGACCGTGCCGCAGGCTCTGCGCGCCAAACGCAAGCGCCTCTACAGCGATCTGGAGTGGGCCGGCTTCGGCAATCCCTCAGCAGGAGTCTGGCTGAGCCCGCACACCGAACGCCGCGATCAGGTGGCCGCCGTGATCGAGCGGCTCGACCTGACAGAAGAGACGATGTCGTTTCTCGGTACGGCCGATTCCGTGGGGCTCAGCGAGCCGGACATCGTGAGGCGCGGCTGGGACCTCGACGCGGTGGCCGAAGACTACGAGGCCGTGCTCGAAGAGTTTCGCGACCCGAATCCGCAGCCGGGAGACGATCAGCTCTTCACGCACATTCGCATCTTGAGCGAGCTGCAGCGCTTTCCGTTCTCCGACCCACAGCTCCCCGAGGCCCTGCTGCCCGATTGGGTGGGCCGGCGCACCGCGCGCCACCTTCAGGCACTGCGGGCCAGCTGGGCGGCAGACGTCGCCCAGCAGTGGCAGCGAATCAATTCGCCGAACCGCTAAGTTTCGGCGGGCCGTCAGCGCTGGTCGACGGTCAGTGCTGGGCGACCTCCAGCGGCACCTCGACCGCCACCAGCTCGCCAGCCGTGATGCGCTCGAGCAGCACGAACTTCTGAACCTTGCCTGACGGTGTCATCGGGTAGGCCTCGGTGAAGAACCAGTGCGCGGGTGTCTTGTGCGCAGAGATGCGTTCGCGGCACCACGACTTGAGTTCGGCGGGTGAGGGCGGTGTAACGCCCGCTTTCAGCCGGATGACGGCACCAGCCTGTTCGCCCCACTTCTCGTCGGGTATTCCCACCACCACGACCTCGGCGATGTCGGGGTGCGAGAACAGCAGTTCTTCGATCTCGCGCGGGTAGAGGTTCATGCCGCCACGAATGATCATGTCTTTCACGCGCCCAGTGATCTTGATGAAGCCCCGCTCGTCCATGGTGCCGAGGTCGCCCATGTGCAGCCACCCGTCATCTTCGATGGTCGCCGCGGTCTCCTCGGGCATGTTGTAGTAGCCGAGCATGTTCTGATAGCCCCGGCAGAGAATCTCGCCTTGCTCACCGAGCGGCATCACCTCGCCGGTCTCGAGGTCGACGATCTTCACCTCGAGTTCGGGCAGCGGTTGCCCGACCGTGGTCGCCTGGTCGGCAGGCGAGTCGCTGATTCTGGTCTGACTAATCACGCCGTGCATCTCGGTCTGACCGAAGAGAATGCTGAAGTCACAGCCGAGTTGCTCGTTCACCCGCAAGACCAGAGCCTCTGCGACGGTCGCCGCCCCCGACAAGATGGTCTGGATGCTCGACAGATCTCGAGTCTGGCTGTCTGGATGCTCGAGAACGGCCAGAAGCATCGTCGGCACCATGAGGGAGTGAGTACCCCGATAGGTCTCGAAGAGTTCGAGAGTCAGCGCGGCGTCGAAGGCGGGCATCACGACGTAGGTGCCATGAGCCGCGATGGTCGCCAGCTCTGTGACTGCTCCGCCGCCGATGTGGTACATCGGCATTCCGTTGATGCACACGGCTCCGTCGGTCATGCCAGCCCGTTGGCCGACGAAGGCCGCCTCGTTGACGATGCCCTTGTGGTGCAGCAGCGCGCCCTTCGGAAAACCGGTCGTGCCAGAGGTGTACTGAATCTGCACGGGGTCGAGGGGCTTCACCGCCGGAAGCTCTGTTGACGGATCGCCGGACTCCCGAAAGTCGTTCCACTCGGTGAAACTGATCAATTTGCGAAGGGCCGGGGTGCGCGGCGAGACCGAGAGAATTATTTCGCGAAGATTGCAGCCGCGGTACTCGTCGACGAAGAAGATGCCGACCGCCCCCGACTGCGAGAGCACGTACTCGAGTTCGTGTTCTCGGTAGGCGGGGTTGATCGCCACGACGAGCATGCCGGCCATGGCGATCGCCTGCTGCAGAATGACCCACTCCGCGGCATTCGGCGCCCAGATCGCGATGCGGTCACCTGGTTCGAACGACCGCAGGAGCCCGCGGGCGACTTTTTCGGTGTCGGCGAGAAACTCCGCGTAGTTCCAGTGGCGGCGGGCGGAGGGCTCGGCGACACCGTCGACGAGGGCAAGACGGTCTGGCACGTCGGCTGCCGCTTCGCGCAACAACCCGGGCAGTGCTATCTCACGCACGCCCTTGCTCGCCTCGGCGGGCCAACTCGACACCGTGAGCGGTGCGTTCAGAGCATTCATCGACTCTCCTTCATTGCAGGTCGTTTACGTTCAGTGCAGGTCGCTACACGCCGCGATCTCGAAAGCACTACACGTTCTATGACGAATTAGACAAAACCGTCGTACATTAGATTAGGACTAACCATACGTTAATTCAACCATTTAGCGAGATCCGCGTCGATGGATCAGTTTCCGCGGTACGGCGCGAAATTCGGGGCGCGCTTTTCGTTGAACGCGGTGATGCCCTCGAGGGCCTCTGGCGATTCTCCGAACAGGCGAAGACTCGAATACGCCATCTGCCCGATGCCCGCGAAGTGCTCGGTGTCAGTGTTGAAAGACTGCTTGAGCACCTTCAGCGAGGTCGGTGAAAGGTTCAAGATCTCGTCGGCCCACTGCCGCACTTCGGCTTTCAGCTGATCGGGCGCGACGACCTTGTTGATGAGGCCCCAGGCCTCTGCCTGCTCTGCCGAGTACTTGCGGCAGAGAAACCAGATCTCCCGGGCGCGCTTCTCGCCGATGATGCGGGCCATGTACCCGGTGCCGAACCCGGCGTCGAACGAGCCGACGCGCGGGCCGTTCTGGCCGAAGATGGCGTTGTCTGACGCGATCGTCAGGTCGCAGAGCATGTGCAGAACGTGGCCGCCGCCGATGGCGAAACCATTCACCGCCGCGATGACCGGCTTCGGCACGTCACGAATGACGCGGTGCAGCGACTCCACCTCGAACAGGCCGGACTCCGAGGGGCCGTAGTCGCCCGTCTCGGCTCGCTGCTTCTGATCGCCGCCGGTGCAGAACGCTTTGTCGCCCGCCCCGGTGAGAGTGATGGCTCCCACGTCGTCGCTGCCCCAGGCGAGTTTGAAGGCGTGGATGAGCTCATCGACGGTTCGAGCGCGGAACGAGTTGTAGCGTTCCGGTCGGTTGATGGTGATCCAGGCGAGGCCGTTCTCGACCTCGTAGGTGATATCGGTGAATTCCATGATGTCGGGGGTGTCCTTTCGGGAGTGGCGATTGGTGCAGAGGGGTGAATCACGAGAAATCGGGTCGGCGTTTTTCGACGAAGGCGGCGATGCCCTCTTGGCCTTCGCCGTGCTGAAAGAGCTCGGCGATCTGCGCCCGCTCGAAAGCGTTCCCTTCGGCCAGCGGCAGGTCGAAGGCCGCGTCGACGGTACGCACCACCGCTGCTTGGGCGGGTGCGGATGCCCGGGTCAGCGTTTTCGCAAGCGCGAGCGCATCGGTGAGAGCCTGGCCCGCAACAGCCAAGCGATCGACGAGGCCGATGGAATGTGCATCCGCAGCGCTGACCTGACGACCGGTGAGCATGATGTCGAGGGCTCGGCCACGACCGACCAGCCGCGGCAGTCGCTGGGTTCCGCCGGCGCCTGGAATGAGCCCGAGTTTTACCTCAGGCAGCCCGAACTGGGCCTCGCCGCCCGCAACCCGAAGGGTGCAGGCGAGTGTCAATTCCAGCCCGCCGCCGAGGGCCAGCCCCTCAACGGCGGCGATCGCCAGTACGGGTGCATTCGCCAGGCGGTCGACCACGGCCCGCAGTTGATCGCCGTAGCTCTCGAACCCCGCGAAATCGATCGAGGCCATGAGTTTGATGTCGGCGCCGGCCGCGAAGAATCCCGCGATCGACGACGAGATGACAATGACCTTCGTGCCGGCGTCGGGCGCGAGCGCTGCGTCGAGCGCGGCATCGAGACCGGTGATGAGGGCGGTGCCGAGCGCATTGGCGGGCGCGCTGTGCAGGTCGACGAGCAGAACGCCGGGCGAGTCCCACTGCCAGCTCACTGCCTCTGAGGTGTTTTCGGGCATCGGCTGCCCCTACGCCATCGTGAGGCCGCCGCTGACCGACAGCGTCTGACCGGTGATGTAGCTCGTCTCGTCGGAGGCGAAGAAGACGACGGCGGCCGCAATGTCGCTCGGTTTGCCGAGGCGGCGCATGGGAACGGCCCGGGTCATGCCCGAGATGACCTTCTCGGCGTCGGCGCCGGACTGGTCGGCGAACTTGCGCAGTGCGGGGGTGTCGGTGGGGCCGGGGCAGACGGTATTCGCGGTGACGCCGCTCGTCGCGACCTCGCGGGCCAGTGTCTTCGTGAAGGCGATGGTGCCGCCCTTCGCGCCGGAATACACCGCCTCGAGCGAAGACCCCACACGCCCGGCGTCGGAACCGATGTTGATGACGCGCCCCCAGCCGCGCTCGATCATGCCGGGCACAACGGCGTGGGTTACGCGCAGCTGGCCCTTGAAGTTGAGGTCGATGATCTTGTCCCAGAAGTCTTCTGTGGTGTCGACGAAGTTCATGAAGTCGTCCCAGCCGGCGCAGTTGACCACGATCTCGATGGGGCCGAACTCGGTGCTGACGGTCTGAACCGCCGCACCGACCGAGGCACTGTCTGTCACGTTGATGGTGACCGGCAGCGCTTCACCGCCGGCCGCAGAGATCTCGTCGGCCACGCCGCTCGCTGCCTCTGCGTTCAGGTCGGCGACGGCGACCCGGTAGCCGGCTGCGCCGAGGGCAAGGGCGATTCCCTTGCCGATGCCCGAGGCTCCGCCCGTGACGAACGCGACTCTGTTACTCATTCTTGATCTCCATCGATGTCTGTAGCGGGTGGGTGTTGCGGGCGCTGATTCGGGTGTTCAGCGGTAACAGCGGTGTTCAGTGACTGACGAGCGTGCCTGTCCAGTCGACAGGGCCGGCCAGAATCGAGTGGCTGGTGAGCTTTCGCCCGAGGCACGTCTGCGCCTCGCGAGCCGCTTCGATGACAAGGCCGAGATCGAGACCGGTATCGACACCCATCTCTTCGAACATGCTGACCAGGTCTTCTGTGGCGATGTTCCCGGTCGAGCCGGCCGGAACCGGGCATCCACCCAGTTCGCCGAAGCTCGACTCGAAACTGTGGCAGCCCACCTCGAGCGCCGCGTAGGCGTTCGTCAGGCCCTGACCGCGCGTGTTGTGAAAGTGCGCGGTCAGTTCGACGCCGGGAAGGCGTTCGAAGGCGGCCTCGAAGAAGTCGGTGACGTAAGCGGGGTTGGCCATGCCAGTGGTGTCGCCGAAGCCGATCTCGGTTGCTCCCAGCTCGGCGAATCGCTCGGCGAGCCCCAGAACGCGGTCGAGCGGCACCTTTCCTTCGTAGGGGCAGCCGAACGAGGTGGCGATGACCGCGTCGAGTTTCAGCCCGGCATCGAGAATGCGGGCGGCCATCACGGTGTCGTCGGCCATGGTCTGCTCGACCGTGCGATTGATGTTCTTCATGTTGTGCGTCTCTGAAGCACTGACGAAAATGGACGCCTCGTCGAAATACTCGCGCACGGCAAGCGCGTTATCGAGCCCCTTGCTGTTCGGAATGAGCACCATGCGCGACACCTCGGGGGGCAGATCGATACCTTTTAATACCGCGACGCCGTCAGAGAGCTGGGGAATCACGTCGGGGCGAACGAAACTCGCCACCTCGATACGGCTGAAGCCGGCCCGGCCCAGGGCATTGATCAGGCGAATCTTCTCAGCGGTGGGAATGACTTCGGGCTCGTTCTGAAAGCCGTCACGAGGCCCGACCTCTCTAATGAGCACGCTGCCCGGTCTGCGACTCGTCATGCGCCTCTCCTTCTCTCGATGCTGGTGATGCTGGTGATGCTGGTCGTGCTGGTCAGCGTGGCCGTGCCGGTGAACTCGGTCATGCCGTCAGCTCCGCTCGGTTGCCGGCGGCGCGCTCGAGCGCCTCGCGGTGTTCGGGCGCAGCGATGTCGATCAGGCGCCGGGTGCGCTCGGCGAAACCGCAGCCGCGTAAGTGGGCCGCCCCGTATTCGGTGACGACGACATCGACGTCGGTGCGCGAGGTGGTGACCGTGGAGACGGCCGGAACGATGGTGGAGTGCGAGCCGCCGCGAGAGCGCAGGGCGATGATCGACCGCGCGCCCGACTGGCTCGCCGCCCGCGAGAAGTCGGACTGCCCGCCGACGGCTCCGATATACGTGCCGCCCCGCATCTCGGCGTTGACCTGGCCGCTGAGGTCGACCTCGATGGCCGAGTTGATCGAGACGAGCGAACGAAGCTGCGACAAAATGCTCGCATCGTGGGTGTAGCTGGCCGGCCTGAATTCGACCGGGAGTGAAGCGAGCCGTTCGTAGAAGGCGGTGCTGCCGAGAGCGGCGCCCGTCACGATGAGGCCTGTGTCGATCTCTTTGAGAGCGCCAGTGATCACCCCGAGGTCGACCAGGTCGGCGATACCGTCGGTGATCAGGCCGGAGTGCACGCCGAGGTCACGGTGTTCGCTGAGATCGGCGAGTACCGCACTCGGCAGGGCGCCGACGCCGAGCTGAATGGTGTCGCCGTCTTCGATCAGGTCGGCAATGACGGCTGCGATGGCCGTGTCGACGGGCGTCGGCGAGGTGAGCGGGGCTTGCAGCAACGGCCGATCGGTTCGCACCGTTGCGGCGAACCGCGAGAGGGCAATGCGTTCGCTGCCGACGGTGGCGGGCATCCGCTCGTTGATCTCGGCGATGATCACTCGGGTGTGCCGAAGTGCGTCTGCTGCGTAGTCGACGCCGACGCCGAGCGAGCAGAGCCCGTTCTCATCGGGGGGTGAAACTTGCACGAGCGCCACGTCGCAGGGCAGCTCACCGGTTGCGAACAGTTCGGGCAGTGCCGAGTAGTTCGCCGGAATGACTTCGAGTCGGCCCTCTTTGCTGAGGTGCCGAAGGTCGCCGAGGGCGCCGTACGAGATGACGGTCAGTTCGTCAGGCGGGGTGCGGGTGACGCGCTTGTCGAAGGTCAGGCCGACGAACGCCGTGACCGGCCCGATGGCCGACAGCTGGTCGAGCAGGGCGTGCACGAGCGGGGTCGGCTCGGCGCTGGTCTGGCTCCACCAGACTTGGTCGCCCGCCCTGATCAGGCCGGTGAGATCTATCATGTCTCGAGCCGCTGGATGAGTGTTGCGGTGCCGAGGCCACCGCCGCAGCACATCGTGACGAGGCCGAGCTCGACGTCGCGGCGCTCCATCTCGGCGAGAAGGGTGGCGATGAGACGCGAGCCCGTCGCACCGACCGGATGCCCGAGAGCGATAGCGCCACCGTTGACGTTGACCCGCTGCATGTCGGGTTCGAGCTCTTGCTGCCAGGCCAGAACGACGGAGCCGAACGCTTCGTTGATCTCGATGAGGTCGATGTCGCCGATGGTCAGGCCATTGCGAGCGAGCAGTTTGCGCGTCGCCGGAATCGGCCCGGTGAGCATGATGATCGGGTCGACGCCCACGGTGGTCTGGTCGAGAATTCTGGCCCTGACCTTGAGCCCGTGCTTCTCGGAGGCGGCCCGCGAGGCGAGAAGCACGCCCGCCGCACCGTCGGTGAGTGGAGACGAGGTGCCGGCTGTGACGCGCCCGTTCTCGGGGCGGAAGACGGTTTTCAGACCGGCGAGAGTCTCAAGACTGGTGCCGGGGCGGACGCTCTGGTCGCTCATGCGCTGTTCGCCGTCGAGTGTCATGGGCACCATCTCGGCGTCGAAACGCCCGGCTGCTGTCGCGGCAGCAGCCAGCGCGTGCGATCGAACGGCGAACTCGTCCATCTCGGTGCGGCTGATGTTCCAGCGTTCGGCGATGAGTTCGGCGCTCTCACCCTGGGTGACCATCTCGTAGCGGTCGAGCAGTTCTTGCGGCCAGGCCTTGCCGTAGAGCTCTTCGATTTTACCGACCGAGTTCATCGGCACGCGGGTCATGCTCTCTACACCGCCGGCGATCACCAGCTCGTGCATGCCTGAGGCGACGAACGCCGCGGCCATGGCCACGGAGGTCTGGGCGGAGCCGCAGCGTCGGTCGACCATCACGGCGGGAACCTCGGGCGGGTAACCGGCCTGCAGCCAGGCGTTGCGCCCGATGTTGCGGGACTGCTCGCCGAACTGTGCGGTGCAGCCGATGATGAGGTCGTCGATGTCGCTCGGGTCGACGCCGCTTCGGTTCAGCAGGTCTGTATACACCGCTCCGAGCAAGACGTTCGGGTGCGTGTCGCGGAACCAGCCCTTTTCGGGGTTGGCCTTGCCCATCGGGGTGCGCACCGCCTCGGCGATGAGGGCCTCACGGCCCGAAGCGATGAAGGGATTGTCGAAGGCCATCAGATCACCGTTCCACCGTCGACCGGCAGCACTTGCCCGGTGATGTACCCCGCCGCGTCTGAGGCGAAGAAGACGAACGTCTCGGCGATCTCGTCGGGTTCGGCCCACCGACCGAGGGGAATGCGAGCGAGTGTGACTGCGGCGAGCTTCTCGTTGTCGCGGATGTTCTGAGTCATAGCCGTCGCAGCGAGGGGGGCGATCGCGTTGACGGTGATCGACCGGCGAGCCAGCTCTTTGGCCAACGATTTTGTCAGCCCGATGATGCCGGCCTTCGCCGCACCGTAGTTCGCCTGCCCGATGGTGCCGACGATGCCGGCGGCAGAGGTCACGTTGATGATGCGCCCCGAGCCGTCGTCGGGAAGGTAGCCGAGCGCCGCTTTGCTGCAGATGAAGCTGCCCATCAGGTGAATCTCCACAATGCGGCGAAAGTCGTCTTCGTCGAGGTTCTTGAACATGGCGGGGGCGATTGCGCCGGCATTGTTGACGAGAATGTGCAGCGTGCCGCCTGCGAGACGGGCGGCCGCGGCGGCGGCTTCGGCGGCCGACGCACTGTCGCGAACGTCGAACCCGAACGCTTCAGCGGTGAAGCCGTCGGCCACGAGGGCATCGGCGACGGCTTGCGCCGCCTCGCCGTTGATATCGGTAACCAGTACGGCCGCGCCGTTTCGCGCGAGCGCGCGAGACACCGCTGCGCCGATTCCGCCGCCCGCGCCGGTAACCAGCGCCGATCGACCCGAGAGGATGCCCATCAGTAGCTCCTCGGCAGGCCGAGCACGTGCTCGCCGATGTAGTTGAGCACCATCTCCTGACTGAGCGGAGCGATACGCAGCAGCCGGGACTCTCTGAAGTACCGCGCCACGTGGTATTCCTCGGCGTAGCCCATGCCGCCATGCGTCTGCAGCGCGCGGTCGGCGGCCTCGAAGCCGGCGTCGGCGCACAGGTATTTCGCCATGTTCGCCTCGCGGGCGCACGGCAAGCCCTTGTCGTAGAGCCAGGTCGCCTTGCGCAGCATCAGTTCCGCCGCGTCGAGCCGGGCCAGTGCATCGGCGAGCGGAAACTGCAGCCCCTGGTTCATGCCGATGGGCCGGCCGAAGACGTGACGGTCGTTGCCGTATTGCACCGCACGGCGAAGGGCGGCTCGGCCGATTCCGAGCGCTTCGGCTGCGACGAGCATCCGTTCGGGGTTCAGGCCGTCGAGAATGTAGCGAAAGCCTTTGCCCTCATCGCCGATGCGGTCTTCGACCGGAATCTGCAGGTTGTCGATGAAGAGCTCGTTCGAGCTGACGGCGTTTCGGCCCATCTTCTTGATGGGCTTCACCTCGATTGCCGAGCGGTCGAGATCGGTGAAGAAGAGGGTCAACCCATCGGTCTTCTTGGGGGAGTCTTCGAACTTCGCGGTGCGGGTCAGCAGCAGAATCTTCTCTGACTCCATGGCCTTCGAGATCCACACCTTTTTACCGTTGACCACGTAGTGATCGCCGTCGCGTTTGGCGAAGGTGGTGATGCGGGTCGTGTCGAGCCCGGCGTCGGGCTCGGTCACCCCGAAACAGACGTGCAGGTCGCCGTTGACGATGCGTGGCAGGTTCTGCTGCTTCATCTCGTCGGAGCCGTGCACGATCACCGGGTGCATGCCGAAGATGCTGAGGTGAATTGAGCTGGCGGCGTTCATCCCACCGCCAGAGGCGGCGACCGCCTCGATGAGAAGCGAGGCCTCGGTGATGCCGAAACCGTGGCCGCCGTATTCTTCGGGGGTGGTGATGCCGAGCCAGCCGCCCTCGGCCATGGCGTTGTAGAACTCGGTGGGAAATTCTTTGTCGAGGTCTTTATGCATCCAGTAGTCGTCGTCGAACCGATCGGCGAGGTCGGTGACGGCGTCACGTATCGTCACCTGATCTTCGGTGAGCTCAAAATCCACAATGACTCCGTTTCGCGTTCTTGGACTTACCTTATCAAAGGACTGACCATTTAGGCTACCGGCACCAACTCCAATGCTGCGGCGATTCGTTCGTTCCACTCGGCAGGGCTGCCGAACAACGGCACGTCGAGCTTGGTGCGCTTGTACAGAAGCTGAAGATCGTGCTCCCAGGTGTAGCCGATGGCCCCGTG
The DNA here is from genome assembly GCA_025463765.1 of Subtercola sp. Lineage (GTDB taxonomy): Bacteria > Actinomycetota > Actinomycetes > Actinomycetales > Microbacteriaceae > Subtercola. Next base: position 11,289 of record JAODBC010000033.1, read on the forward strand.
CATAGTGAGTGCGGACTCGGCCGAATGCGATGCGCTCGCCGTGCCCTGAGCCTTGGCAGTCGCCGCGTGAAGCGCGCACTCTGGCAGATTCTGGTCGACGGATGCTGCTGCGAAGTACACGATCGAACGCGACGCCTCCTCGTCGACCAACATCGTTGCGGCAGCGTGTTTCATGGCCTGAAACGAACCGATCGCTGCGCCGAACTGCGTACGCTGCTTGCTGTATTCGACGGCCAGCTCGAGCAGCCGAGACGCCGCGCCGAGACTGTCGGCGGCTACGAGAACGGCGGCTCGAAGCAGCGCCGTCTTGAGAAAGTCGTCGGCGACGGCCTCAAGCGGGGTGCCGGTTGCGCCGGTGAGGGTCACGGTTGCCGCACTGCGGCTTCGGTCGAGCAACGGCGTCGACTCGATCGTGACTCCCGGCGAGGTCGCCTCGACCAGATAGAGCACGCCGCCGGCAGAGACGACGAGCGAGTGTGCCCGATCGGCGCCGAGCACCGTGTGCGCCACCCCGCTGATGAGGCCGGCTTCGACGGTGAAGTCACTCGTCAGCGCCGCGCTGTCGGCGCTGACAGCGAGGGCGAGAAAGCGGCCCTCCTCTACGAAGGTCGTCGCCTGCTCTGCGTCGAGGGCCGGCAGCGCGAGCACTGTTGCGAGCCACGCCGATGACGGCGCGGCGCGGCGCGAGAGTTGTTCGGCGATCAGGGCGAGTTCGAGCAACCCGCCGCCCTGGCCGCCGCGCTCCTCGGCCAGACCCACGGCGAGCCAGCCTTCTTCGGCGAGCCCGTTCTCGAATGTCGCGGCGTCGCCCTCATCGAGCCACGCGCGCACTCGTTCTGCCGTGGCGAAGCGATCGAGCCAATCGGAGAACGCTTCGACGAACATCTGCTGTTCTGGATCTACTGCCCACCGCATGTGGTGCTCCTTCGCGAGGTGCCCGCGCAGGTACCGTTCAACGGTAAATGGCGAAGCGTCAATGATACATTGGAACTAAATATCAGGCCATAAAAGGGGATTCCATGTCGGAAGCGAACGCGCAGGGTCGAGGCGGGCGCTCGAGCATCCAGCTGTCTCCGATGAAGGTTCCGAAGGCGTCTGACGTGCTTGCGAACGAGCTTCGCGAGCGCATTCTGACCGGTGAATTCGCCGAGGGCATGGGGCTTCCGGCCGAACGTGATCTCGTCACCCAGACCGGAATGAGCCGCACGACGGTGCGCGAGGCACTGCGCATTCTCGAGGTGCAGGGCCTCATTCGCATCAAGGCCGGCCGCACCGGCGGCGCCTTCGTGCAGCAGCCGGGCGAAGAGGCCATGGCGCGAACCGTCAACCTGCTCATCCGCGGGCGTCAGATTCGGCTCGCCGCCCTGCTCGAGACCCGTGAGGCGATCGAGCCATTCTGCGCCCAGCTCGCGGCAGGTGCCCGAACCGACGAAGATCTCGCCGCCCTCGATGCCGCAAACGCGGCGATCTCCGACGACGCCGGCGGCTTGGCGAAGTTCTTGCAGGCCAACGTCGACTGGCACGTCGCGGTGGCGCGCGCGAGCCACAACGAGCTGCTCTCTGGCATGATGACGGCTCTGTCGCGCGCGATCTACACCGCGACCGAAGACGAGAACTTCGTCGACACCGAGGTGCGGCACACTACGATCCGGTCGCACGAGACCATCACCGCGGCCATCCGTGACAAAGACGGCGAGGCGGCCGTGCGTCGTATGAAGCGCCATGTGCATTCCTATGCTCAAGAGATTCTGAAGCGCGACGAACGAACCGAGATCGAGCTGCCGTAACCGCGAGCCCGGTCATCCGCCTTCATATGGTTGGCCGACGTCATTTGGTGGTTTGGCTTCCCACGGCGCGAGCGATCTCGTCGACCGCATCCGGATTCTCGGCCCCCGACAGATCGCCTTGAGGCAGGTTGAGGGCCGCGGCCCGAACGGCGCGGCGCATGATCTTCTGCGAACGGGTCTTCGGCAGCTGGCTGACGCGCCGCACCAGCGACGGCGCAAACGGTTTGCCCAGTTCGCTCGCAACGAGAGCGCGCAACTCGTCTGACACGTCTTCGGTCGAGGAGGCCCGCGGCACCCAGAACGCCCAGACGGTCTCGCCCTTCGTGGAGTCGGGCACACCGACCGCGGCGGCTTCGACCACGGCGGGATGAGTGATCAGCACCGATTCGACCTCGGCCGGCGCCAGTCGTTTGCCCGCCACGTTCATGACGTCGTCTGATCGGCCGAGAATGAACCACTGGCCGTCGTCGACGAGGGCGAAGTCGCCGTGGTGCCACAGGCCGGGGAACGTGTTCCAGTACGCGTCGAGGTAACGGGCGTCGTCTTTCCAGATTCCTCGCGTCATCGCCGGCCAGGGCTGGCGGCAGACCAGCTCACCCACCTCGCCGCGCACCGAGTCGCCGTTCGCGTCGACCACGTCGACATCCATGCCGAGCGACGGGCCGCCGAGCGAACAACTGCGAATGCTCTCGACCGGGTAGGGCGCGAGAAACGACCCGCCGACCTCGGTTCCGCCCGAGAAGTTGATGATGGGAACGCGGTCGCCGAACACCTCGACAGCGAGCCATTCGTAGGCGCTCGGATCCCACGGTTCGCCCGTCGAACCCAGAACGTGCACGCTCGACAGGTCGTAGTCGGCGTAGGTGGTCGAATTCGCCGCTCGCAGCGTTCGGATCAGTGTCGGCGAAACGCCCAGCATGGTCACCCGATGGGCCTGAACGAGCGCCCACAACCGATCGATGTCGGGAACGTCGGGTGAGCCCTCGTAGAGCACGAGCGTCGCCCCGTTGGCGTGTGTGCCGAAGATCGAGAGCGGCCCCATGATCCAGCCCATGTCGGTGATCCAGCAGAACACGCCGTCTGGCCCGACGTCGAACGAGTACGCGACCTCGCTGGCGGTCTTCACTAAGAATCCGGCGTGGGTATGAATTGCACCCTTCGGCTTTCCGGTGGTGCCCGAGGTGTACGCCAACAGCAACGTCTCGGTGGCAGAGACCCCGAGCGCTTCGCCGGGCGGCGTCGACGTCTCGAGCAGGGTGTTCCACGCGATGTCGAGAGTGGATGCCGGCGTCTCGCCCCCGACGTTCTCGACCACGATGACGTGCTGCACGCTCGGGCAGCTCGCTACAGCCTCATCGAGCAGTCTCTTCATCTCGACGCGGCGGTGGCGGCGAAGGGTGCCATCGGCGACGATCACGGCGACGGCTCCGGCGTCGTGGATGCGCGCGGCGATGGCCGAGGGCGCGAAACCCGAGAACAGCGGCACGATGATGGCGCCGAGCGAGGCGATGGCGTAACAGGCGATCACGGCCTCGGGAATCATCGGCAGAAACAGTGCGACGGGGTCGCCGCGCTTCACGCCGAGCGAGCTCAACCCGGCCGCGATCGCGGCCGCCTTTTCGGCGAGTTCACGGTAGGTCAGCTTCGTGACGGTGCCGTCTTCGGCCTCGTGGGCGACGGCGACCTTCTCGGCATGTTGCGGCGTCTGCCACCGGGTCAGGCAGGCATCGACGATATTCATCGTCGACCCGGTGAACCACTCGGGGCGCTCGATGCCCGCCGAGACATCGACGACCTCCTCGTACGGCGTGCGGAACGGCAGACCGAGATCGGTCACCACGGCGTTCCAGTACCAGCCGATGTCGGCGACCGATCGGGCTCGCAGCTCGGGCAGCGTCTCCAGGCCGTTGCTGCGCCCGAGCCGGGTGACGTTCGCGTTCTCGATGTAGTCGGCAGTCGGCTGCCATTCGTAGTCGGTCATCGTGCGCTCCTAGGCATGTCGAGCATCCGTTCGGCGACAATATTGCGCTGAATGAAGGTGGAACCGCCGGCGATGGCCGTGCCGCGGGCTTGGTAGGCCAGGCGCACCCAGCGCGCCGTCTCCGGGTCGTCACCCTCGGGCGCGAGTTGCCCCCCGAGGGGTGAGAGCGACACCCGGAAGTCGGCGAGATCTTCGACGAGCGGGCAGAAGAACAGCTTGCCGATCGACGTCACGGGGCCGGGAGGGCCGTCGTCGGTGGCCAGCGAAACGACTCGCTGGCCGATGAGGTAGTGGATGAGCGCCCGGCCGTACAGGTCGGCGACGGTGTCGCGCACGCGAGAGTCGGCGCCGAGAGGGCGGCCGGCGCTATCGGTCGCGGCGTGCACGTCTCTGACGATGTCGCGAACGGCGCGCTGGGTGTTCACTCGACCGGTGGCGATCGCCACACGTTCGTACGCGAGGGTGCCCATGGTCACGGCCCAGCCGCCGTCGACCTCGCCGACGACCAAGTCGTCAGGCACGAAGACCTCGTCGAGAAAGACCTCGTTGAATTCGGCCTCGCCGAGCATGTGCCGCAGCGGGCGAATCGTGACGCCGGGGCTGTTCAGGGGCAAGATGAAGAAGGTGATTCCCTTGTGCCGCGGCTCGGTTCCGGTGCGGGCGAGCAAGATGGCATACGAGGCGATGTGCGCACGGCTGGTCCAGATCTTCTGGCCGGTGATCGAGAACCCGCCTTCGACCTTCGTCGCTTTCGTGCGCAGCGAGGCCAGGTCTGACCCGGCCTCCGGCTCGGAGAAGAGCTGGCACCAGATGTCGTCGCCGGCCAGAATCGGTCGCAGAAAGCGCTCTTTCTGCTCAGGGGTGCCGAAATCGATGATCGTCGGGCCCGAGAAGTCTTCGCCGATGGTGTTCAGGCGCTCGGGGGCCCCGGCCAGATCGAGCTCTTCTGCGAAGATCGCCCGGATGTTCGGCCCGGCGCCGCCGCCGCCATACTCTTTCGGCCACGACAGCCCGGCATACCCGCCCTCGAACAGCGCCTTCTGCCACTTGGTCCAGAACGGAACTTTCGCCACCAGATCGGCGGGTTCCGGCCAGGGCAGGGTCGGCAGCGTCGTCTCGATGAAGGCTCGAGCTTCGGCGCGGAATCGTGCTTCTTCGGGCGAATCCGACAGGTCCATTACACTTCCTCACATGTTTCAGGTCTGATGATACTATTGGTCAGACCAAAAGAGGTGAAAGTGGCTGGAATTCCCATCGGAGGCATCGTCGACGTCGTCGAGTTCACGGTAGAAGCCGGAAAGATTCGAGAATTCGCCCGCGCCACGTTCACCGAAGACCCGCGCCACCTCACCCGCGAACTGGCCACGGCGACCCACTCCGTGGTCACCGGGCACTACCGCGATCAGCGAGACTTCGTCGCCCGGCTCGGGCTCGCCATCGAGCGCATCGTCGTGGGATCGGTGTCGTGGCAGTATTCACGGCCGCTGCTGGCGGGCGATCGCCTCGTGGCCACCCGCCGGGTCGAAGCCGACCTCGTGCGCGAGAGCAAGCGTGGCCCCATGCGCCTGGTCACCCTCGCCACCGAGTTCGTCGATCAAGGCGGCGAGACCGCCTTGGTGCAGCGCGAAGTACTCATTGAAAGGCCGAGCGCATGACCCTCAGACCACCCCCGTCACGCCGAGTCGGCCCCGTCACGCGCACCGACATCGTGCGCTTCGCTGGTGCCGGCGGAGACTTCAATCCCCTGCATCACGACCCGGAGGCCGCTCGCAGGGCTGGATTCGACGACGTTATCGCCATGGGGCAGTTTCAGGCGGGAGTTCTTGCCGGTTTTCTGACCGACTGGGTCGGGGTCGAGAATCTGCGCTCGCTCGAGGTGCGATTCGTCGCCCCCGTGCGGCTCGGTGACACCATCGAGGTGTCGGCGAAAGTGGGCTCCGCCGAATCCGGCGTGACGCAGATCTCCCTCACGGCTTCGGCCGGCCCGACCATCGTCGTAACGGCCGAAGCCTCCGTCGCCGATCCGTCGTCGTGACCGCCGTGGCGAAAGCATCGTGTGGGCTCGAAGTGTGTGCTTCAGCGAGAGGAACCCGCACTTACGGCCCACAAGATGAGCCGCTCATCCGACCGCGGCGCGCTGACGCAGTTCGAACTTCTTGACCTTGCCGGTCGCGGTCGTCGGCAGTTCGTCGATGTAGATGAGGCGTTCGGGGCATTTGTGCGCCGCGATGTGTCGCTCGCCCTGCAAGAAGGCGGCGAGTTCGCCGACGGTCAGTCGTTCGTCTCCGGCGGCCACGATGAAGGCGCACACCTTCTCGCCCAGCCGTTCGTCGGGCATAGACACGGCGGCGATCGCGGCAATCGCCGGATGGTAGGCGGCGTTCTCTTCGACCTCGCGCGCAGAAATGTTCAGGCCACCGCGAATGATCAGGTCTTTGATGCGCCCGGTGACGCGCAGGTAGCCGTCGGTGACCTTGCCCAGGTCGCCGCTGGCAAAGAATCCATCGGCCCCGATGGCGCCGGCGGTCTTCTGCGGGTCGTTCCAGTAGCCGAGCAGCAACCCGGGGCTTCGGAACACGATCTCGCCTTCGCTGCCGTCGGTGACGGCGGCACCCGACTCGTCGCGAATCTCGAGGGTCACCCCGTCTGCCGGGCGCCCATCTGACACCAGAGCTTTCTCGGCCGGGTCGTCGTGCTGCATCGCGGTGACGATCAGCGCCTCGCTGTTGCCGTAGACGGGCAGCGCGAGGCACCCGGGAGCGAGGTCTCGCCACGCACGCAACATCGACTCGGGAATCGGCGCGCCGGCGCTGGCCCAGACGCGCATGCTCGACATGTCGTGTGTGGGGTCGGCTTTCAGTGCACCGAGGGTCATCTGCAGAAACGGCGTGGCGCTCATGCTCACAGTCGTTTTGTATTCGGCGATGCGGTGCAGCGCGTCGTGCGGCTCCCACACGTCGACGAGATGGATGGACGCACCGTACAGCAGCGGCATCATGAGCCCTGCGGCGAGCCCCGTTGCGTGCGTGATCGGCGTCGGCATGAGCATCACGTCGTCTTGTGACAGCTGAAAGACGTCCACAGCCAAGCGCCGAGCGGTGAATGCCATGGTCGCGAAGGTGTGTTCGCAGCCCTTGGGCCGAGACTCGGTTCCCGACGTGTAGATGATGGCGTGGGTGTCTTCTGACGATGGCCCGCGGCCGAGTTCAGCATCTGTCGGCACGTGCTCGCCGGCGATGAGTTCGTCGTACGAGAGCGTCGATGCCGAGCCTGCTCCGCGCACCACGATGACATTCTCGAGGGCCGGGGTGACTGCACGAATTCCCTCGATCATCGCGACGTAGTCGAAGTGGCGAAAGTTCGAGGTGACGATCGACATTTTCGCGCCCGAATTATCGATGACGAACTTCACTTCATCGTCTCGGTACACCGGCATCGTCGGCACGAGAATCGCTCCGAGCCGGGCGAGAGCGAGGTAGATGACCGCGAACTCGTTCCAGTTCGGCAGCTGAACCTGCACGCGGGCGCCGTGGGTGATGCCGAGGTTCTTCAGCGACAGCGCCAGCCGGCGTGAACGGTCGTGCAGTTCGCCGCGGGTGAGCGAGCCGTATCCGTCGGTGAGGGCGATTTTGTCGGGGGCGGCGATCGCAAGGTCGTCGACGTACGACGTGAGCGTGCCGGCATCCCACTGGCCACTGCTCTCGAACGCCTCGATCTGCTGCGGGGTGTAGCGGGCCAGGGCGTGGTTGGCTTCGGTAGTCGTCATTGACTTCACCGACCTCTCGTTGTGGGTTCACGGCCGTCGGAGATTCACGACACTGTCGAACCAGCATCAGAGTACATTTTTGGTCTGTCCATTGCAATGGATAACCAAAAGCATCGCTAGAATCCGCACCGACCGTTCAGACGGCGCCCTTGTCGCACTCAGACGCTGCGCTGGGTCTTGCTGGCTTCAGACGCGGCCTGGCTGGCCGCGCGTACATCGGCCCAGTCCTGATCGCTGAGCGAGGTGAGGCCGGCGAAGGTCGCGGGGCCCGCGAGGCGCTGCCCGCCATCCATCGCGATGGTCTCGCCGGTGAGGTAGTCGCACGCGTCAGAGAGCAGAAAGATCGTCAGCGCCGCAAGCTCTTCGATGGTGCCCACACGCTTCATCGGAATCTGGTCGGGTTGTGTCGCGCCGACGGCACTGCTGCCGGTGGGGCTGAGCATCTCCCAGGCGTAGTCGGTGGGAATCGGGCCGGGAGCCAGGGCGTTCAGCCGAATGCCGTACCGAGCCCACTCGACGGCGAGCGACATGGTCATGGCGTGCACGGCCGCCTTCGCCATGGCGGAGGGAACAACGAAGGCCGAGCCCGTCCACACCCAGGTGGTGAGCGTCGAGAGCACGCAGCCCGGAAGGCCGTCTGCGATCCAGCGCTTTCCCGCGGCATGAGTGGTGTTGAACGACCCGTTCATCACCGTCGAGCTCACCGCCTCGAACGCCCGTGAGCTGAGGCTCGCGGTGGGAGCGATGAAGTTTCCGGCGGCGTTGTTGATCACGCTCGTCAGGGGGCCGTGCTCGTGCCAGATCACGCCCATGGCGTCATCGACGAGATCGGCCTTTCGAACATCCACTGCCTGGCAGAACACGAGACCGTCACGACCACCGGATGCCTCGGCCGCCGCCTCTTCGAGCACAGCGATTCGGCGGCCCCACAGGTGCACCTCGGCACCGTGATCGACGAGGTGTTTGGCCACGCCTCTGCCGAGCCCCGTGCCGCCGCCGGTGATGAGGATGCGCTTGCCCGCCAGAACATCGGGGGCGAAGATCGACTTCTTCGACGTTGTCATATTGGACTTACCGTATCAACGGACAGACCATTGCGGCCAGAGGCTGTTCGTTGAGGCGAGACAATGGAGTATGCCGACTTCTGCCCCGCGCCCGCGTGAAAACGACGACCTCGAGCGGCGGCGTGCCGCCGCAGTCGATCTGGCCGATGCCCTGAGGCAGGCGAACATCGTGTTGACGGGTGTCGACGCCACCGCAGAGCAGCTGGCATCGGCGGCGGGCGCCGTTCGTAGTGCCATCGGTGTTCTCGGCGACATCGTTCGGCCGTTGAACGAAGTATCGCCGTTCGACGATCTCGCCGAGGGCAAGCGCTTCTTCAGCCCTGTCATCGGGGCGGGCAACCCCATGTCGCCGCCGCTCACCTTCGAGACGACGCCGCAAGGCGTCGAGGCGCGCGGCACTTTCGACCGCCGATTCGAAGGGCCTCCCGGGTTCGTGCACGGCGGTATCTCGGCGCTGCTCTTCGATGAGCTGCTGGGCACCGCCATGGCACGGGCCGGGCGCTGGGGCATGACGGCTCAGCTGACCGTCGACTATCGGCGCGCTCTGCCGCTCGACACCGAATTGACGATGAAGGCGACGGTCTCGTCGGCAGAGGGCCGCAAGACGTGGATCGAGGGCAGCATCACCGTCTCGTCGCAGCCCGATGTCGTCTTCGCCACCGCATCGGCCTTGTTCATCGAACCTCGACAGTCGACCCGAGAGCAGTACTTCGGTTCACTCGTCGATGAGAACGGTGCGAGCCTGACCGACGATCTCACCAAACGATTGATGGACTGAGCGACGCGACGCACGACCGCCTTCGCGGGCCGCCTACGCTGGCCCAAGGTTTGACGATCGAGGTAAATGATCTTATTATCAGACCAAACCGTCGAGGGAGACTCTGAGCATGAACGACGAAGCCCGGCCCATTCTGCTCGAAATCACCGACGGTATGGCGGTGATCACGCTGAACCGGGACTCCAAGTATAACGCGATGTCGATGGACCTCGCCGTCGGGCTGTTCGCCGCTGTCACTGACATCGCCGCGCGACCTGACGTCGGAGTCGTGCTGATCGAGGCTCGCGGGCCCGCGTTCTGCGCGGGAGGAGACCTCGACGGCATCTCTGAGGCGGTCGATCGCCGCGAGTACATGACCGAGTTGGCTGTGCAGCTGCACGGTGCGTTCGGCCTGCTCGCCAGCCTGCCCGTCGTCGTCGTGGTCGCGGTTCACGGCGTCGTCGCCGGGGGAGGCGTCGGCATGATGCTGGCCGGCGACCTCATCATCGCGGGCGAAGACTCCACGTTTTTCTCTGCTTACGACCGCCTGGGGTTCACGCCCGATTGCGGTGTCAGTGCGCGGCTCCCGGCTGCCGTCGGTGTGCAGCGGGCGCTGCAGTTCTCGGTGGGCGGTCGCAAACTCACCGCTCAGGATGCCCTGGCCTGGGGGCTGGTGACCGAGGTCGTTCCCGCGGCAGAGGTCGAGACTCGGGCGCGCCAAGTCGCACGCCGCGTGCTTGAGAGCGCACCCCGTGCGCTGGGGCAGACGCGCATGCTGCTCAGAACCTCGGGCGGCAGATCTTGTCAGCAGAACCTCGACCTCGAGGCCGAGACGATCGTCGCGCTGAGTTCAGAAGACGAGTCGTCGAGCTTGTTCGAGACAGTTGTCCGGGCCCGGCTTGCGTCGCGCCGGGGGTGAGCCCGCTCAGAACTGCCAGGGGTAGGGCCCCCAGTCGGGCTCGCGCTTTTCGAGGAACGAATCGCGGCCCTCGACGGCTTCGTCTGTTCCGTATGCGAGGCGGGTCGCTTCGCCGGCGAACAACTGCTGACCGACCAGGCCGTCGTCGACGGCGTTGAACGAGAATTTGAGCATACGGATCGACGTCGGCGACTTCGTCAGAATGGTGTTCGCCCAGGCATACGCCGTCGTCTCCAACTCGGCATGCGGCACGACTGCGTTGATCGCGCCCATTTCGTACGCCCGCTGAGCGCTGTACTCCTGGCCCAGAAAGAAGATCTCGCGGGCGAATTTCTGGCCCACCTGCCGTGCCAGATAGGCGCTTCCGTACCCGCCGTCGAACGAGCCGACGTTCGCGTCGGTCTGCTTGAACTTGCCGTGCTCGGCGCTCGCGATGGTGAGATCGCAGGTGACGTGCAGCGAGTGACCCCCGCCCGCGGCCCAGCCGGGAACAACCGCGATCACTACCTTGGGCATGAACCGAATCAGGCGCTGCACCTCGAGAATGTGCAGTCGGCCCGTCGAGTGCGTGCCGTCTTTGTACTGGTAGCCGTCGCGGCCGCGGATGCGCTGGTCGCCCCCGGAGCAGAACGCCCAGTTGCCGTCTTTCGGGCTAGGCCCGTTGCCGGTCAGCAGAATGACCCCGATGCGGGTGTTCTGGCGGGAGTCTTCAAGCACGCGGAACAGTTCGTCGACCGATTGCGGGCGAAAAGCGTTCAGTACCTCCGGGCGGTTGAAGGCGACGCGGGCCACCCTCCCGGCGCGGTCGTGGTGGTAGGTGATGTCGGTGAGGTCGGCGAAGCCGTCGACGGGCATCCACACCGACTCGTCGAAGAGTTCAGATATCTGGGTCATTACGACAGCTTAGATTCACCGGGCGGCTTCACTGGCCCGTGAAGTCCGGCGCGCGCTTGTCGAGAAAAGCGGCCAGCGCTTCGGGCATGTCTGCTGTGCGCGTGAGAAGAGCTTGTCCGCGGTTCTCCAATTCCATCGCCGCCGCGTACGAACCGATTTCGGCATTCGCTTGCAGGGCCCGTTTCGACAGTGCCACGCCGCTCGGTGAATTCGAGCAGATCAGTTCGGCCATCGCTTCCGCGTCGGCCAAGAGCTGCCCATCGGCGCTGACGGAATTCACCAGGCCGATTCTGGCGGCCTCCGAAGCCCCCACCAGTCTGCCCGTGAAGGCGATCTCGGCGGCGACACCCGGCCCCACCAGACGCGGCAGCAACCACGAGGCGCCGAGATCGCCCACAGAGAGCCCGATGCGAACAAAAGCGGCGTTGAAGCGAGCCGACGGCGACGCGAGGCGAATGTCGGCGGCGAGAGCCAGAGAGAGTCCGCCTCCTGCCGCGACCCCGTTCACGGCGGCGATCACGGGTACTCGCACCGATCGGATGCCTGTGAGCGCTCGAGCGGCACGCTCTTGCAGTTCGAGAAAGTCCATGGCCGACATGACCGAGAGCTGCTGCGCCTCGTCTGTGTCGTAACCCGCGCAGAACGCTCTGCCGGCGCCGGTCAGAATGAGCACCCGAGCGCTGCGGTCTGCGGTCACGGCCCTGGCGAGCAGATCGAACTCGTCGAACATGCTCGACGTCATCGCGTTCATCCGATCGGGCCGATTGAGCACCACGGTCACGATGCCAGACTCCGATCGGCTGACGGCGAGTGTTTCGAAAGCGGGGTAGGTCATGGCGACTCCAAGAACGGGCGAATGGGCTGACGGCAGAGAACGGTCGTGAGAAGAGCCGGTTAGGGAACGCGGATGATCAGGGCGTCGCCTTGACCGCCGCCGCCACACAGAGCGGCAGCACCGAGGCCGCCGCCGCGCCGTTTGAGTTCGAGCGCGAGAGTCAGAACCAGGCGCGCGCCGCTCATGCCCACCGGGTGGCCCAGGGCGATGGCGCCGCCGTTCACGTTCACGATGTCGGGGTCGACCCGCAGCTGGCTCATCGAGCCGAGCGCCACGCCTGCGAAGGCCTCGTTGATTTCGATCAGGTCGAGGTCGGCTGCGGTCAACGAGCCGGCCCCGAGCGCCGAGGCATGCGCCAGGGCATTCTCGATCGCGCCGGCGGGCTGCAAGACGAGTGACGGATCGGGGCCGCCCACCGAGCCGTAGCTCACGATCTCGGCGAGCCACTCGAGGCCCTGTCGTTCGGCCTCCTCTTTCTGCATGACGACGAGGGCGGCACCACCGTCAGAGAGCTGCGACGACGATCCGGCGGTGATTGTGCCGTCGGGCAGAAAGGCGGGCCGCAGTTTCGAGAGGCTCTCGACGGTGGTTGCAGGCCGTACGCCCTCGTCGTCGACGACGTCGGTGACGCCGGCGCGCGTCGTGACAGCAACGTTGACGAGTTCGTCGGCGAACCGGCCGTCGATGCGCGCCGCGCTCGCGCGGGTATGCGAGAGTGCTGCGAACTCGTCGAGCTGCGTACGCGTGAAATGGAAGGGCCGTTGGTACTTCTCGGTCGCCAGGCCCATGATGTCACCATCGATTCCGCAGATCAGCGCGTCTCGGTCGAGCGCGTCTTCGAGGTCGGCCCGACCGTACTTCAGGCCGGCGCGCACGCCCCGCTCGAGATACGGCGCGTTCGACATCGATTCGAAGCCGCCCGCTAGAACGGTGCGGTACTGGCCGGCCCGGATGAACGCGTCGGCCGTCGCGATAGCAGTGAGCCCTGACAGGCAGAGCTTGTTGAGCGTCGTCGCCGGCACATCCAGCGGCAGGCCCCCTGCGACGGCGGCCAGGCGGGCGGGGTTGGGCCCGACTCCAGCCTGAACCACATTGCCGAGAAACGCGGCCTCGAAGGACTCGACCGGTACGCCGGAGCGTTCGATCGCCGCGCGGATGGCAATGCCGCCCAGCTCGGGTGCGGTGAGGGTCGAGAGCGCACCCAAGAGTTTGCCGATCGGAGTCCGTGCTCCTGAGACGATGACGCTGGTTGCCATACGGCACCTCCCTGTGCGAAGTTCACGCTATCCAATGGTACTGCTAGCAGATACAACTAAGACCTAGTAAATAGTCTCCATTCCTACTATATTGAAATCAACGTGCACCACGGTGGTGGCGGGTGAGGAAGAGGCTTCATGGTTCGCGAATTGACACATTTCGTCGGCGGCGTGGCGGTCGCCGGAACATCGGGCCGCTTCAGCGATGTGTTCGATCCGAGCACAGGCGAGGTGCAGGCCCGCGTGCCATTGGCGACGACCGAAGAGGTCGAAGCGGCCATCGCGAACGCCGAAGAAGCGCAACTCGTCTGGGGGGCGTGGAACCCACAGCGCCGAGCTCGGGTGCTCGCCAAGTTCCTCACTCTCGTCGAGCGTGACCTCGACAAGCTCGCCCGGTTGCTCAGCTCTGAACACGGCAAGACGGTCGCCGACGCGAAGGGCGACATTCAGCGCGGGGTCGAGGTCGTCGAGTTCGCCGTCGGTGGCCCGCACCTGCTGAAGGGCGAGTACACCACCGGCGCAGGCACCGGAATCGATGTCTACTCGATGCGCCAGCCGCTCGGGGTCGTCGCCGGAATCACTCCGTTCAACTTTCCGGCCATGATTCCGCTGTGGAAATGCGGGCCGGCGCTCGCCGCTGGCAATGCTTTCATCTTGAAGCCGAGCGAGCGCGACCCGTCAGTTCCCCTCGCTCTGGCCGAACTCTTCATCGAGGCAGGCATGCCGCCCGGCGTCTTCAACGTCGTCATCGGCGACAAGGTCAGCGTGGATGCCCTGCTGCACGATGACCGAGTGAAGGCCATCGGCTTCGTCGGTTCGACCCCCATCGCGCAGTACATCTACGAGACGGCCGCGCAGAACGGTAAGCGCGCGCAGTGCTTCGGCGGTGCCAAGAATCACATGATCGTGATGCCCGACGCAGACCTCGACCAGGTCGCCGACGCTCTCATCGGGGCGGGCTACGGCTCGGCCGGCGAGCGCTGCATGGCAATCTCCGTCGCAGTGCCCGTGGGGGAGGCGACCGCGAACGCCCTGGCGGCGAAGCTCACCGAGCGCGTCAAAGAGCTGAAGATCGGCCCGGCGCTCGACGAGACCAGCGACTACGGCCCCCTGGTCACTCAGGCCGCCGTCGACAAGGTGAGCGGATACATCCAGATCGGCATCGACGAAGGAGCGACCCTGCTCGCCGACGGTCGCGGTCACGTGGTCGAGGGCTACGAGAACGGCTTTTACCTCGGCCCGACGCTCTTCGACAACGTCACCCCCGACATGACGATCTACCTCGAAGAGATCTTCGGCCCGGTGCTGATCATCGCCCGCGCGAAAGACTATGAAGAGGCCCTGCGGCTGCCCTCCGAGCACATGTACGGCAACGGCGTGTCGATCTTCACCCGCGACGGCGATACCGCCCGCGACTTCACCGCCCGGGTGAACGTCGGAATGGTCGGGGTGAACGTACCGATCCCGGTGCCGATCGCGTACCACACCTTCGGTGGCTGGAAGAAGTCGGGCTTCGGTGACCTGAATCAGCACGGCCCCGACGCCTTCCGTTTCTACACCAAGACCAAGACGGTGACATCGCGCTGGCCCTCGGGCCTGAAAGAGGGAGCCAGCTTCTCGATCCCGACGATGGACTGAGACATGTACGACCTGAACGAAGACCAGAAGGCCCTCGTCGACGTTGTTCGCGACTTCGCGGAGTCGGCTCTGGCTCCGCATGCCATCGAGTGGGATCAGACCAAGTTCTTTCCCGTCGACGTTCTGAAGCAGGCCGGCGAACTCGGCCTCGGTGGCATTTACACACGCGAAGACGTCGGTGGCGCCGGTCTGACCCGCAGTGATGCGGTGCTGATTTTCGAAGAGCTGGCTCGGGGCGACACCACGATCGCCGCCTACATCTCCATTCACAACATGGTGGTGTGGATGATCGACACCTTCGGCAACGACGAACAACGTCATCGCTGGGTGCCCGAACTCGCCTCGATGCAGCAGCTCGGCAGTTACTGCCTTACCGAGCCCGGCGCGGGATCAGATGCCGCAGCGCTGCAGACGACCGCCCGCCGCGAAGGCGACGAGTACGTGCTGAACGGCACCAAGCAGTTCATCTCCGGCGCAGGATCATCGAGCATCTATGTCGTCATGGCGCGCACGGGCGGCCAGGGGCCGCACGGAATCAGCGCCATCGTCGTTCCGGCAGACACGCCCGGGCTCTCTTTCGGTGCGAACGAGAAGAAGATGGGCTGGAACGCGCAGCCCACCCGCCAGGTCATCTTCGACGAGTTGCGGGTTCCGGTGACGAACCGTCTCGGCGAAGAGGGTGGCGGCTTTCGTATCGCCATGAAGGGCCTGAACGGCGGTCGCGTCAATATGGGCGCCTGTTCGCTGGGTGGAGCCCAGTGGGCACTCGAGCAGACGATCGCGCACCTGAACGAACGAGAAGCGTTCGGCAAGCCGCTCGCCGCGCAGCAGTCGCTCGTCTTCACCCTCGCCGACATGGAGACCGAACTTCAGGCTGCGCGCGGAATGCTGCGCCAAGCCGCGCTGGCGATGGATAACGACGACCCCGATGTCGCGACTATCTGCGCCATGGCGAAACGGTTCGCGACCGATGCGGCATTCACCGCGGCGAACTCGGCCCTGCAGCTTCACGGCGGTTACGGCTATCTTGCAGACTACGGAATCGAGAAGGTGGTTCGCGATCTGCGTGTGCACCAGATTCTCGAGGGATCGAACGAGATCATGCGCGTGATCGTAGGTCGGGCCCTTCTGGAGACCGCGCGATGACAGCAGAAACCGTGCCCGAACCCGACGTGCTCTTCGAACAGCGTGGCAGGCTCGGACTCATCACGTTGAACCGACCGCGAGCGATCAATGCTCTCAATCACGCGATGGTCACCTCGATTCACGAGGCGTTGTCGGCTTGGAGAGATGACGACACGATTTCGACGGTGGCGATCACGGGTTCGGGTGAGCGAGGGCTGTGCGCGGGCGGCGACATCGTCTCGATCTACCGTGAAACCCAGAGCGGCGACCTCTCGGGCACCGTTCAGTTCTGGCGCGACGAGTATGCATTGAACATCTTGATTGCGAATTACCCGAAACCCTACGTCGCGGTGATGGACGGCATCGTGCTGGGCGGGGGAATCGGCATCTCGGCGCACGGCTCGCACCGAATCGTCACGGAGCGCACGAAAGTCGGCATGCCCGAAACCGGAATCGGCTTTGTGCCCGACGTGGGCGGAACCTGGCTGCTCTCGCATGCGCCTGGTGAACTCGGCACCTTTCTCGCCCTGACCGCAGGCTCAGCGAGCGGGGCCGACGCCATCGCCCTGGGTCTCGCCGATTGGTGGCTGCCCTCCTCGTCGATCGCGCAGCTGCTGTCGGCCCTCGAACGCGCGGATGCGGGCGAGGTCGTGCTGTTGCTGGCCACCGAGCCGCCAGAGTCGAAACTGCTGGCGCAGCAGGAGTGGATCGATCGTGCGTTCGTCGGCAGCAGCGTCTCGGCGATCGTCGATCGGTTGTCTGCCTCTGCGGTCGACGCCGCGCGCGATACCGCGAGCACCGTGGCTGCCAAATCGCCGACGGCCCTCGCGGTCACCCTCGAATCGCTTCGCCGGGCCAAAGACCTCGATCTCACCTCGTGCATCGAGCAGGAGTTCCGGGTCTCGCTTCGAGCCGTACGGGCGCCTGACTTCGCCGAAGGTGTGCGCGCCCAGGTCATCGACAAAGACCGCTCGCCGAAGTGGCGGCCGGCCGAGATCGATGCCGTCGACGCATCGCTCGTCGAGGCGTACTTCGAATCGCTGGGCGACGACGAACTCGTCATAGTCGATCGATGAGCATCCGTTCGGCACTCTGCAACACTTGAAATACCGCGAAGGAATGGAAAGCACATGACCACCTCAATCGCATTCATCGGTCTCGGCCACATGGGCGGCCCGATGGCGATCAACCTGGCGAAAGCCGGGCACGCCGTGACGGGCTTCGACCTGTCGCAGGCGGCTCTGGACGCCGTCGCCGGGCATGACATTCTGATCGCCGGCAGCGCAGCAGAAGCCGTGGCGACGGCAGACGTCGTGATCACGATGCTGCCGGCCGGCCGGCATGTCATCGGCGCGTACTCTGCATCGGGCGACGACAAGGGGCTGCTGGCTTACGCCCGACCGGGAACACTGTTCATCGATTCGTCGACCATTGCCGTCGATGACGCGCGAACTGCGCACGACCTCGCTGTGGCGGCCGGGCACCGCGCGATGGATGCCCCCGTCTCGGGCGGCACCGTCGGCGCCGAAGCGGGCACGCTCGCCTTCATGGTCGGCGGATCATCCGAAGACTTCGCTGCGGCCGAGCCGATTCTGCAGGTGATGGGCAAGCGCATCGTGCACTGCGGCGGTTCGGGGCTCGGACAAGCGGCGAAGGTCTGCAACAACCTGATTCTCGGCATCTCGATGATCGGGGTGAGTGAGGCGTTTGTGCTGGGCGAAAAGCTGGGGCTCGAACACCAAGCGCTCTACGACGTCGCCTCGAACGCCTCGGGGCAATGCTGGGCTCTCACCACGAACTGCCCTGTTCCCGGGCCCGTGCCCACCAGCCCCGCGAACCGCGACTATCAGCCGGGGTTCGCCGGGGCGCTGATGGCGAAAGATCTCGGCCTCGCCGCCCAGGCGTTCGAATCGACCGGTGTAGACGCTCTGATCGGCAAGCTCGCGAACGAGATCTATCAACGATTCGCCGAGGGCGCCGGCGCAAACGCCGACTTCTCGGGAATCATCAACGACATTCGTGAGCGCAGTGCGGCGCAGGGCGCAGCATGAGCGACTACGAGAACATCATCGTCGAACAGCGTGGGCGAGTGGGAATCATCACGCTGAACCGGCCGAAGGCGCTGAATGCCCTGAATACCGCCCTCATGCTCGAAGTCGTCGAAGCGGCGAGCGCCTTCGACCGCGATCCCGGGGTCGGCGCCATTGTTCTCACCGGCTCCGAACGCGCGTTCGCCGCCGGCGCCGACATCAAAGAAATGTCGAGCCTCGGATTCGTCGAGGTGTCAGAGCAGAACCTCTTCGCCGGCTGGGATGCCTTCGCGAGCCTACGAACTCCCACCATCGCTGCGGTAGCGGGCTACGCGCTCGGCGGCGGCTGCGAAGTGGCGATGATGTGCGACTTCATCATCGCTGCCGACACGGCGAAGTTCGGCCAGCCGGAGGTGAATCTCGGCGTCATTCCGGGCATCGGCGGCACGCAGCGCCTCACCCGAGCCATCGGCAAAGCCAAAGCCATGGAGTTGATTCTCACGGGTCGCACGATGGGCGCAGTTGAGGCCGAGGCCGCCGGTCTTGTGGCCCGCGTCGTGCCGGCGGCCGAGCTGCTCGACGACGCCATCGCCACCGCGACGACGGTCGCGAATCACTCGCTTCCGGTCATCCGGGCAGCGAAAGAGGCCGTCAAGGTCGCGGCCGAATCCACCCTCGCAGAGGGCCTGCGCTTCGAACGACGCACCTTCTATGCAACTTTCGCACTGAACGATCAGAGCGAGGGGATGCTCGCCTTCCTCGAGAAGCGAAAGCCCGACTTCACCAACAGCTGAGCGGGTCTCGAGCGAGTCTCGGGTGGCCCGCCGACGCTTCTGACGCAGGTCTAGAGCGGGTCGGGAATCGTCGGCGGGTCGCCGAAGTCGCCCGAACGACGACGGAACTGCGCCAGAATGCTCACCAGATCTGCGAGGTCGTCGTCGGCGAAACCGGGCTTGGAGAAGACCGTCTCGTTGAGCGCATCGGTGGCTTGCCGCACGACCTCCGCGCCGGTGTCGGTGAGCTCGAGCAGGGTCGCACGACCATCGGTCGGGTGTGGCGACCGCTTCACGAGCCCCGCCCGCTCGAGTCGGTCCACGGTATTCGTGACGCTGGTCGGATGCACCTGAAGCCGCGCGGTCGCGCTCGACATCGGCAGCGCGCCCCCGCGAGAGAACGCCAGCAGGCGCAGCAGCTCGAAGCGTGCGAACGACAGGCCGAACGGTTTCAGTGCACCCTCCACGCGGGCGAGCATGATCTGCTGCGCACGCATGATCGACGTGACCGCGGCCATACCGCTCGCCGCATCGCCCCAGCCGTGATCGAGCCATTGCCGTTTCGCTTCCGCGATGGGATCGATCGGAAGGGGCGACGACGGGGGCACAGTTCGGTCCTTTCGACGCGTACAGATCAGTCTTGGAAGCATACCGGGCGACGCTGCGACCATCGACGGCCCCTGCGCCGAGGTGCTCAGCGGCCGACTTTGCCCATGAGTCCCGCGATGGGGGCGAGGATGATCGGCCGTGCCGCGAGTACCGCCCCGGCCATGACGAGGAGCGAGGCGGTGAAGATGCCGAAGCCCCACCAGTTGATGGCGTCTTGGCCGCCGTACATGTGGTTGAGGTTGCGCAGGGCGCCGGTGGCGAGCACGAGCGTGACGTGGATGATGATGAACACCACGAAGTAGAGCATGACGGGGAAGTGGATGGCGCGGGCGAGTTCGATGGGGTAGAACCGGTTGATCTTCGCTTTCGAGGGCCAGGCTCCAGACATGCGGATGCCCGTGATCGCGGCGAGGGGTGCGGCGAGGAACACTGTGGCGAAGTAGGTCAGCACTTGCAGGCTGTTGTAGTTGACCCAGCCGTCTTCGGTGGGCCAGTTCAGCGAGGCGTACTGCAGGGCGGCAGAGATCGTGTTGGGAACGATGGCCCAGCTGGTGGGCACGATGCGCATCCATTGCCCGGTTGCGAAGAGCAGCACGATGAAAACGATGCCGTTGAGAAACCAGAACGAGTCCATGGTGAGGTGAAACCACAGGTCCAGGCTGATTCGTTTCGGGCGGCCCTTGGTTTTGATGAGGCCTTCGTTGTTGCGGATCCAGGAGGCGGGGGGTCGTTTCGTGGTTCGCACGAGCCAGCCTGAGCGGATGATCAGCACGATGAAGAACGCGTTGAGAAAGTGCTGCCATTCGAGCCAGATGGGTATTCCGACGGGGGCGGCGGCCGGTAGCGGGGTCTCGCCCGGATAGGTCACGAGAAAATCTTGCACCGCCGTCATCGAGACGAGCACCCGGGCGATCAGCACGACGACCGCCGCGGCCAGCACGAGAACGATTGCACCAGTGATGTAGCGGCGACGCCGTTTGCGCCGTGCGAGCTGCTCGTCAGAGAGGGGCGGGGCTGAGGTCGTGCTCGCCCGGGCAGTAGCGGGGGAGGCCGCAGTCGTAGCGGTTGTGGTTGTGGTTGTGGGGGTCGTGGCGGCGGTCGCCGACGAAGCGGCCGACAGCCCGACGCGACCCGAGGGCCGAGCGGCGGCCGGTGCCGCTTCGGCGACCTGTGCAGATGCGTCGGCCGGTGCAGGGGCCGTTGCGGGAGAGAGTGCGGGGGCGGCAGCGGACGACACTGCGGCCGCGCGGGGCAGACCTTGTCGCCGCGACGGCGCCGCTGCGGAGGGTGCTTCGACTGCCGACGGTGCGGCAACAGGCGGTGCGGCAACGGGCGGTGCGGCAACGGGCGGTGCGGCGACGGGGGCCGAAGCGGCGGATGCCGGTTGACCGGAGCGCGGCAGACCCTGCCGCCGTGCGGGGGCGGCTGCCGGGGCGACCGCTTCTGCTACCGGTTCAGCTGTCGGCGTCTGGGCCGCAGCGGGCGTTGCCGCCACGTTCTCTGTAGTCGAGGGGGCGACTTCGACCGGTGCCGGGGTCGCCGGCTGACCCGGTCGGGGCAGGCCTTGCCGTCGGCGAGGTGGTGGGGGCGTGGTCACTCTTAGGCCTTTCTGGTCTCCAGAGTGTGGATCAATTGGGGTACGACCGAGAATACGTCACCGACGATGCCGAAGTCGGCGATGGCGAAGATGGGCGCGTCGGCGTCTTTGTTAATCGCGACGATGGTCTTCGCGGTCTGCATTCCGGCTCGGTGCTGAATGGCGCCCGAGATGCCGAGCGCGATGTACAACTGTGGCGAGACGGAGACGCCGGTCTGGCCGACCTGAAAGTTCTGCGGCACATAGCCGGCGTCGACGGCGGCGCGGGAGGCGCCGACGGCAGCACCGAGGGCATCGGCGAGTTGTTCGACGAGCACGAATTTCTCACCGGATTGCAGACCGCGACCGCCGGAGACGACTTTGGCCGCACCGCGCAGGTCGGGTCGGGCAGAGTTGGAGACGAGGGGCTGAAAGCCAGTGATCTCAGCCGCGGCCGCCGCCGAGGCGGGCACGTCGAGGGCCTCGATGACGGCTTCTCGGGCTTCTGCGCGGGCATCGATCGACCCTTGGCGCACGGTCACGACGAGTGCGCCCATGCTGGCGGCGGAGTCGACGTTGTAGGCCCCGCCGTACACGGAGTGGGATGCCACGACCCCCTCTTCGTCGCGGCTGAGGCCGACGGCATCCACTGCCAGGCCGAGCCGGGCGCGAACGGCGAACCGGGCGGCGAGGTCTCTGCCGTCGACGCCGTTCGAGATCAGTACTGCGTCGGGAGCCACGGCCGCGAACGCGGCGGTGAGCGCGTCGAGCACGGGCACGGTGAGCACGGTGCTGAACTGGTCGGTTTCGACGGTCAAAACTCGGGCGGCGCCGAGCTGTGCGACAGCCTGCGCGGCCTCGGCCGCCTGGCCGACGCCGGTGACGACAAGTGCGACGGGCTCGCCGATCAGAGCGGCGGCACCGATCAGGCCCGCGGTGTTCTTATGCACGGTGCCGTCGGGGGTGATTTCGGCGAGCACCAAGATGGAGTTCTGTGGCATGGGATTCTCCTACGCGAGTCTGTTCGAGATGAGGTAGTCGGCGAGCTGCTCGCCCGCGGTTCCTTCGTCGACGATGGTCACTCCTGCGGCGCGCGCCGGCCGTTCAGCGACAGCGATCACGATCGATCGGGCTTTCGATGCATCGTCGGGATCGATACCGAGATCGGCGAGAGTGAGTGTTTCATGCGGCTTCTTCTTCGCCGCCATGATGCCCTTGAAGTTCGGAAAGCGGGCCTCCGGCAGCTTCTCGGTCACGCTGATCACGGCCGGCAGCGGTGCAGTCACGGTGAAGGTTCCGGCCTCGGTCGCACGGGTGCCCGCGACGTGATCGGCGAAGATCTGTACCTGTTCGAGGTTCGTGGCCTGCGGCACGCCGAGCAGCTCTGCGATCATTGCGGGCACGACACCGCCGTATCCGTCGGTCGACACGTTGCCCGCTATCACGAGATCGAACCCCGTTTGCGCGGTCGCCGCGGCGAGCACTTCGGCGGTCAGGCCGGTGTCGGCGCCGACGAGACGCTCATCGACGATCTGCACGACGGAGGTGCCCCCCATCGCGAGGCCCTTACGCAGCGTGGTGACGGCGGACTCGGGAGCCATCGATACCAGCACGACCTCGGTGCCCGGGTTCGAGTCGGCGTACGTCAACGCGAGCTCGAGGGCACGCTCGTCGACCTCGTCGGCGGTCGCGTCGCTCGCGCCTCGGTCTGCCAGCCCGCTTTCCAGATGGAGTTTGCGGTCGCCGTAAGTATCGGGGACCTCTTTCAGCAGCACAACGATCTTCATGAACTCAAAACTATCTGCATGTCCTACTAAATACAAGGTAGTGCATGCATATTTTCAGGGACGGACGGGGGATCGGTCGGCGTCGGTGAAGAGGTGACGGTTCACGTCGCGCAAAACCGTTCGCACCTCTTCTTCGTCAGCTCGGCAGTACGTGATCGGGCCGCTGCCACGGGGATGCGTGCAATGTCGGGCGCGGAGCAGGCCGCCCTCGGTAAGGGCTCGCAGGTGATGAAGCACCCCGTTGCGACTCAGACCGAGATTCATGGCGAGCTGGCTTGCACTCACGTCGCCTGAGGCGAGCACGATTCGCAAGATCTCGATACGGGTCGGTGTGATGCCGAGCGCGATACATGCCCGGTCAGCCGCGTCGGCATCGCCGAACCCGATGAGTGGCTCAATCATGTCAAAACCATACATTACGAATGATTCGATTGCTCCAATTCATTCGCAGCAATACACTGAGGGAACGCATAACCGACTACAAAGGAGTACTCCATGGGAGACCGTCTGAAAGGCAAAGTCGCCTTCATCACCGGTGCAGGGCGAGGCCAGGGCCGCGCACACGCCATTCGTCTCGCGCAAGAAGGCGCAGATATCATCGCCATCGACGCGTGTATCAACTTCGACACCGTTCGTTACGACATGGCCAGTGAGGAAGACCTGCAAGAAACCGTGCGGCTCGTCGAGGCGCTCGACCGCCGCATCATTGCCAGCAAGGTGGATGTTCGTGACGCCCCCGGGCTCGCAAAGGCTGTCGGCGATGGTGTCGCCGAATTCGGCAAACTCGATGTCGTCGTGGCGAACGCCGCAATCTGCTCGTGGCAGAAGTGGGACGACACCTCGGCGCAGGTGTGGCAAGACACGCTCGATGTGAACCTCACCGGTGTGTGGAACACCATGGTCGCTTGCACGCCCCACCTGATCGCGAACGGCGGTGGGTCGATCATCGCCACCAGCTCGACCTCGGGCATCAAGGGCACCCCGTGGCTCGGCCCGTACGTGGCCGCCAAGCATGGCGTGGTCGGCATTGTGCGCATGATGGCCAACGAGCTCGCGCGCCACAACATTCGAGTAAACACGGTTCACCCCACGGGCGTGAATACGCCCCTCGCCACGAACGGCTTCGAGGTGCTCAACCAGTTCATCGCCGAAGACCCGAAGATGGGACCCATCTTCACGAACCCGATGCCGATCGACCTGCTCGAGCCCGTCGAGATCAGCAACGCCGTCCTGTTCCTGGCCTCTGACGAATCGCAGTGGGTCACCGGAACGCAGCTCAAGGTCGATGCGGGTAACACCAACATCTGACGTTCTCGCCAGAGAGACTCGCCAACTAAGACGAACCACCGGCGCGCCCTCGAGGGTGCGCCGGTGGTTGTCGATTCACGACGTGGTTGCGTGCCTTTCACCCCTCCATGAACGCGCCGGCCGTAAACCCGCCATCAACGGCCAAGACCTGACCGGTGATGAATCCGGCTTCGTCGGAGGCGAGAAACGTGACCGCCGCCGCGATCTCTTCAGGTCGACCGAACCGCTTCACTGCGAGGTGCTTCAGCCAGGCGTCGTGCGTCGACGAAGCGTGCGCCTGTTGCACAAGCGCAGTCTGAATCGGCCCAGGCGCGATGGCGTTCACGGTTATTCCGCGCTCGCCGACCTCGAGCGCAAGAGTCTTCGTCAGTTGTACGACGCCCGCTTTCGCGGCTGCGTATGCGCCTCGCCGCGTGATCGCTTTGATGCCGGCCACCGACGTGATGTTGATGATGCGACCGGCGTGGCCAACCTCGAATGCCGGAATCGCCGCACGGTTGAGGTAGAAAGTGCCGCTGAGCAGAACGGCGAGCAGAGCATCCCATTGCTCGTTGGAGGTAGCTTCGACCTCTTCGAGGGCGACTATTCCCGCGCAGTTGACAACAACGTTCAGCCGACCCCAGTGGGCGACGGCTGACGCGATGGCATCGTCGCACGATTTCGAATTCGAGATGTCGGTCTGAGTGGCGACGGCCTGCCCGCCGACATCGACGATAGCTTGCACGGTTGCCTGCGCCGCGTCGGCGTTTCGGTCCACAACAGACACATAGTCGCCGAGTCCCGCGAAGCGTAATGCTGTCGCGCGGCCGATTCCGCTGCCGGCTCCCGTGACGAATACAGATCGATGGTGATCAGACATGTGGTCTCCTTTGACAATGCTCATTGCATCCTATTCATGATTATGGTTATATTCAGTGCTAGCAAGTCACATTCGCTTTTCAGCTGCACTTCTACCGTTTCAAAGGAGAAACACATGGCAAGATCTACGCGGGCGCGCATGGCGTTCACGATGATGGCGGCGCTCACCGTCGCTTCAGTCGCAACCGGGCTGGTGGGCTGCAGCTCAGGCGGTAGTAGTAGCAGCAGCAGCGGGTCGGCGGCACCGGCAGACCTTGCCGCGGCCCAGACGGCAGTGGATGCTGCGCTCAAGGCCCCGACAGCAATCACCCAGACCGTTCCGTTGCCGAAGGCGCCGGCACACGGGCTGGTCATCGATGTCGACAACGGCCTTCCTGGCTCGCTTCGAATCGGAGCAGGTGTGCAGGCTGCAGCCGAAGCGGCGGGCTGGGAGTTTCAGACGATGTCTTTCGACGCGGCGAGCCCGGCTTCGCTGCAGGCGGCGATGATGAACGCCCTGGCGAAGAACCCTACCTTCGTTACTGAGGCCGGCACCCCGCAGTCGCAGTTCGGCGACTCCGTACTGGCCGCCTACAAGGCAGCCGGCGTCGGCATCATCGTCAATAGCGCAGAACCTGTTGTCGCCGACGCTCCGGTCGTGGCCGATTCGACTCAGATTCCGAACGGTTACGCGTTGAACAAGGCCATGGGCAAGATCTTGGCCGACTGGTTCATTGTGGATTCCAAAGGAACCGGCAACGCGATCATCGCTAGTGTCTCGAGCTTTCCGAGCCTGAAAGGCATGCCCGACGGCTTCATCCCCGAGGTTCAGGCGCTCTGCCCAGGCTGCACAGTGAGTGTTACCGACATCAGCCTCGCTGACATTCAGGCCGGCACTAACCAAGACACCGCCGTCGCAGCGCTTCGTCGTAGCCCGAACACCGGCTACCTGTTCTTCGACAACGGCCAGTTCGCGGTGGGCATCGACAGCAAGCTCGCTGCTGCTGGTCTGACGAACGTCAAGGTCGCCGGCATCGCGCCGGAGCCGAAAGATATCTCTGACCTCGCAGCCGGCGGCACGTCTGCCTGGACCACGATCGGCTTCGAGTACACCGGGTACGCCTCGATGGACCTGGCCTTCCGCAAGCAGCAGGGTGTCGATCTGACCACCAACAACGCTGTGCAGCCGGTGCAGCTCGTCACGTCGGCCAACGCAAGCACCGTGACGGTGCCATGGAACTTGCCGACCGACGCGCTGGCGCAGTTCTCGAAGCTCTGGCAGCTCAAGTAACACCGAACATCCACACCACCCGGTTCGTGTCAAGGGAGACCAAATGAGCACCGAAGAGTACGCTCTCGACGTTCGTTCGATGACGAAGTCGTTCGCAGGCAAAGCTGTGCTGCAAGACTTCGATCTGACCATCGAGCCGGGCGAGATTCACGCCCTGCTCGGTCAGAACGGCTCAGGCAAGTCGACCTTCATCAAGGCGCTGGCGGGGTACCACGAGCCGGACGCAGGGTCATTCGTCGCCGTTGGCGGCAAAGACCTTGCGTTCGGCTCACCCAAAGACTCTTTCGCTCTCGGGTGCCGATTCGTGCACCAAGACCTCGCGCTGATCTTGGACATGTCCGTGCTCGACAACATGTTCATGAGCAGCTCCTTTCCCATGCGGATGGGCGTGGTTGACAAGCGCGAGGGTCGCCGCCGCGCGAAGCGAGCTCTCGAGACTGTCGGGCTCGACCTCGACCTCGACACTTTCGTCAAAGACCTCCGCCCGGCCGAGCGCACGGGGCTCGCGGTCGCCCGAGCATTGCTGTCGCATAATAACGAAACGCCGAGTGTTCTCGTTCTCGACGAGCCGACCGCATCGTTGCCGACGATCGAGGTGCAAGCGCTGCTCGCAACGGTTCGACGCACGGCGGCGGCCGGCGTGGGGATTCTGTACGTCACCCATCACCTCGACGAGATTCCGAACTTCGCCCAGCGCGTCAGTGTGCTGCGCAACGGCCGCCTGGTCGGAACGTGGAAGACCGCCGAGATTTCGCATCGCGAGCTCGTCGAGCACTTGATCGGCGAGGCCCTCGCCGCAGAGATGAACACTCAGCGCGACAAGGTCGACAGCGACCTCTCGGCCTCCCCAGCGATTGTCGTCTCCGGGCTCCAGGCCGGGCGGCTCGAGGACTTCTCGATCAGCGTGCGTCCTGGCGAGATCGTCGGCCTGTATGGCCTGACCGGTTCGGGTCGTGAAGAGATTCTGCCCGCCATCTTCGGGTCGCTGTCGGCCGACGCCGGAACCATCGTGGTTCAGGGTAAGACGCTGGAGATGGGCCGGCCCGATGCAGCCATTCGGCTCGGAATCGGCTATATGCCCCCCGACCGCAAAACGCTGGGCGGCTTCATGAGCCAGACCGCCCGGCATAACATGACTTTGCTCAGCATGAAGCAGTTCTTTCGCGGCGGGTTCTTGCGAAAGAAGCCCGAAGTGGCCGAAGCCGCTCGCTGGTTCGAGCGCTTGAACGTGCAGCCGCAGAAGGCTGAAGAGGCCCTGCTCAGCACCTTCAGTGGTGGTAACCAGCAGAAGATTCTGCTCGGCAAGTGGCTGCGCATCGATCCGAAAGTCATGCTGCTCGACGAACCGAGCCAGGGTGTCGACGTGGGCGCGAAGCTCGAGGTGCACAAGCAGATCGCGCTCGCCGCGACCAACGGCACCGCGGTGATCATCGGATCGTCTGACGTCGAAGAACTCGCTTCGCTCTGCGAACGTGTTCTCGTGCTTCGAGACGGTCATGTGGCCGAAGAACTGACCGGCGCGCGGGTGACGGTTAAAGACATCAACACAAGTTTCCACTCGGACATCAATCGCGAAGGACTGGTCCACGCATGAACAGCGTCATTTCAAAACTCGGGCTGGATCGGTTCAGCGGCGTATACCTCGGCGTCATTCTCATCATCGTCTTCGGGTTCGCAACCCCCGAATTCTTGACGCCTGCAACCTTTCACGTCATCGCGTCGAGCCAGTCGATCGCAGGCATCATCGCCATCGCCCTGCTGATACCCATGGTCGCCGGGCAGTACGACCTGTCGGTGGGCACGAACGCAAACCTCACCGGGCTCGTCGTCGTCGCGCTGCAGGGTTACTGGGGCTGGTCATTGCCCGCCGCGCTGGTCGCGGGTGTCGCCTTGGGGGTACTGATCGGCTTCGTGAACGGCTTCATCGTGGTGGTGCTGAAGGTGGATTCGTTCATCGCCACACTGGGTGTCTCGTCGATCCTGACCGCTTCGGTGATCATCGTCACGAACTCTGTCGTTCCGCCTCAGCCCACGTCAGCCGGGTGGAAGAGTTTGACGCAGTTCGAGTTCGGCGGCTTTCAGATCGTCATCGTCTACCTGATCGTGCTTGCCCTGCTTGCCTGGTGGCTTTTGGAGTTCACCCCCGCCGGCCGCTATCTGCACGCCATCGGCAGCAACCGCGACGCGGCTCGCCTGGCGGGCGTTCGAGTCAATCGCTGGTCGTGGATCGCTCTTGTGCTATCGGGCGGAATCGCCGGCATCGGCGGCATTCTCTACACGTCGCTCACCGGCCCCTCCTTCACCTTCGGCGCGACCTTGTTGTTGCCCGCGTTCGCGGCAGTGTTCCTCGGCTCGACGCAGCTCTTCCCCGGCCGGTTCAACGTGTGGGGAACCCTTCTCGCCATCTTCGTTCTGGCGCTCGGCGTTCAGGGCCTCCAGCTGCTCTCGGGAGTCACCTGGCTCAGCCCGATGTTCAATGGCATCGCGCTGATCGCGGCCGTCGCACTCGCCGTCAGCCGTGGCCGCTCGCGAAGCAAGGGGTCTAAGCAGTCGAAAGAAGTCGAGCCGCCGAACGAAGCGGCCGAGCGCCACGACTCGCCGGCTCTCACCGGCGTGAGCTGACGCATCCCCAACAGGCGAGACAAAGCATGAGCGCCATGATCGCAACCCACGTGTTCTGCTGCGGTTGATGCGGCTCGCACCGCTTTCGCTGACGGCCCCTGGGATGCGGCTCTGGCTGCTTCGCACCAGATCGTCTGGGAAGAAGACCGCGGCGACGCAATCGCGCGTCACGAGCCGTCGCGTACGGCGACCGCCGGCCTCCGGAGTTGGAGCACGGCTACTACTACGAGCCGTCGTTTAGCTCTTCGCGGTGTCGAAACCGTGTGCAGCACACACAAAAGCTCCCGGCAGATGGATGAGATCTGCCGGGAGCTCTTGGCTTGTGCCGGGCGCCTGGCCCAGTTTTATCAGGCGTCGAGGTATGAAGTGCCCGACGGCAGAAGCATCTGCTTGATGTCTGTGAACTCCAAGATGCCCTCTGGTCCGCATTCGCGACCCCAGCCCGACTTCTTCATGCCGCCGAACGGCTGCCCTAGTGACATGCCCGAGACGTTGACGCCGACGGTACCCGAACGAATGCGACGGGCGATCTGCAGGGCGAAGTCGTTGTCTTGCGTGAAGATCGAGGCAGCGAGACCGTAGTCGGTGTCGTTGGCGATATCGACGGCTTCTTCGATGCCGTCGTAGCGCATCAGCACGGTCACCGGGCCGAAGACCTCTTCTTGGGCGACCGTCATGTCACGGGTCACATTGCCGAGCACCGTGGGCTCGTAGAAGTAGCCGTGTTCGAATCCGTCGGGCTGTTTGCCGCCGATGACGACGTCGGCGCCCTGAGCGAGTGCACCCTGCACGAATCCTTCGACCCGGGTCACCGAACGCGCGGTGGCCAGCGGCCCACGTGTGGTGTCGGGGTTGAAGGGGTCGCCCAGCGTGAACTTACTGAAGTAGTCGGCGAAAGCAGCGGCCGTCTCGTCGTAACGGCTGCTCGGCACCAAGATGCGCGACAGCGCCACACAGACCTGACCGTTGAACGCCTGGGCGCCCTCGGCGAGGTTCGGAATGACTGATTCGAGGTCGAAGTCTTCACCCAGAATGGCCGGCGACTTTCCGCCCAGTTCGAGCGCGGTGCGGGCGAGCCGGCCGGCGGTGCGCTGCACGATGTCGGTGGCGGCGCGCTGGCTGCCGGTAATGGTCACCATGTCGATTCCGTTGTGCCCAACAAGGTACTGCGTGATGTCGAGCTCGGCCGGCACGAAGTTGATGACGCCTTTCGGCAGCCCGGAGGTGCGGGCTGCTTCGGCCAGAATGTGCGCGCTCAGCTGCGATTCGGGGGCGTGCTTGACCACGACGGTGCAGCCGGCAAGCAGTGCCGGAACTACCTTCATGCCGATGAGAACGGTCGGGCCGTTGTTGGTCAGAATGGCCAGAACGGTTCCGGTCGGCTCCCGACGGATGATCGCGTCTCCGCGGTCTTCTTCCCACGGCAGGCTCTCGGCGATGTTGATCGAACTGTTCCACGAGATTACTGCCGCGCCGTTGTTGATGATGCGAGCGTGCGCCAGAGTCGGGCCTGATTCGAACGCCCACGCCCGGTTGAGGTCTTCGAGCTTCTCGGTGATGGCATCGGTGAAGCGGCGAACAGCTGCGACACGTTCACCCGGCGACATGCGGGGCCACTCGCCCTTATCGAAGGCAGCCCGTGCTGCAGCGACGGCAGCATCTGCTTCGGCCACACCGGGACGAGCGACCTTCAGCAGAACCTGCTCTGTCGTCGGGTCGATGACATCGATTGTTCCCGCTTCGGCGAGCTTGATCCACTCTCCGCCCACGAACACGGCGTCAGGCTCGGGAATGTCGATGTCGATTACGTGGTTCGTCAGCGTCTGTTCGACGGTACCCTGAACGACTTGGCTCATAGCTACTCCCTTGTAGGTGGTGTTGGTGCCCTCAAGTATCGCGCAAATTGCTGCGTATGAAAAGGATTATTCGATTGGATATTGACTTTGCTCTTATTCCGTATGCCGGGCGCAACGGTGCGAAGAGTGACAGAGTCGGGATGACTGGGCATATCGATAATCTGTGCGTATAGTTAGCATGCTGGTAATGAATTATCGACTCGTGCCCGATTCGAACGACGGAGTTCTTGTAATGGTCTTGAAGAACGTGGTGATCGCCGGAGCCTCGGTGGCGGGGGTGACCGCTGCTCGTGAACTTCGTGCGCAAGGTTACGCCGGCCATCTGACCGTCATCGACCGAGACCCGCATTCTCCCTACCGTCGCCCCGAGGTCTCGAAAGCACTGCTCTCGGGCGTTCTCGGCCTCGACAAGGTGAGCATGCCCTGGCCCGAGGGCCTCGACGCAGAACGACTGGTCGGCGTCGAGCTGACCGGTCTTGACCTCGCCGCCCGCACGGTGTCGATCAGCAGCGAGGGTGAAGCCCGTGAGATCGGCTTCGACGGCCTCATCATCGCCACCGGAACAGTCTCTCGCCCGTCACCGTTCGGCGAGGGCATCCCTGGTGTGCATTCTTTGCGCAACTACACCGATTCCATCAAGATGCGCGACGAGCTGGTGGATGCCCGCAACCTCGTCGTGGTCGGTGGCGGTTTCATCGGGCTCGAGGTCGCCGCCGTTGCGCGTGCCCTCGGAAAGTCGGTCACCGTCGTCGAAGCGGCCGCCTTGCCGCTGGAGCGAGTCTTCGGTGAGGAGTTCAGTTTGCAATTGCTGAAGAATCACCAACTGCAAGGTGTCGACGTTCGCCTGGCGGCGACTGTGGCTTCGCTCGAGCGAGGCGACAGCGGTGCCGTGAGCGAAGTCGTCTTGGGCGACGGAAGTCGCATTCCCGCCGACGTCGTTCTCGTGGCGATCGGATCGGTTCCGGCCACCGCGTGGCTGGCCGGCTCGGGCATTGACATCAGTCAGGGTGTCGTCTGCGACGCCACCTGCGCCGTGCTCGACGAGAACAGCGATGTCATCGAAGGAATCGTTGCGGCTGGTGACGCGGTCACCTGGTACAACTCCCTCTATCGGCGTCAGATGCGTGTCGAGCATTGGACGAATGCCATAGAGCAGGGAGCTTATGCTGCAAAACGGCTGCTGGGCATCCACGACCCCGACGGGTTCGTCAGCGCACCATACTTCTGGTCCGACCAATACGGCTCGCGTATTCAGAGCATCGGTTCGACGTTCGGCCATGACGAGGCGGTCGTACTCGATGACGACCCGGAGCTGCTGCTGGTCGCCTACCTGCAGAACGGTCGTCTCGTCGCGGTCGCCGGCATGAAGGCTGGGGCATCGATCTTTCGTTACCGCGCGCTCGTGAACAGTGGGGGCTCGCTCGATGACGTGCGCTCGCACGCTCGGGCTCTGCGCGAAGCCGCCGAAGCCAAACGCCAGGTGCTGGAGCGCACGGCATGAGCACGGACCTCGTGCTCGACGGGCAGGTGGCACTGGTCACCGGCGCAGCTCAGGGAATCGGACTCGCCATCGCGGCCGGGCTTCGCGCTGCGGGGGCTCAGGTCGCTCTAGTCGACGTTCAAGAAGAGATGCTGAACGAAGCCGTGGAATCGCTCGGCGGCCAAAGCGACGACGTGCGCGGGTACCTGGCCGATCTTTCATTGCCCGAAATCGCCCAATCGCTTCCCGGTCGGGTTGCCGACGACTTCGGGCAACTCGACATCGCGGTGAACAACGCGGGGCGCCGCGGAGTCTACGCGTTTCTCGACTATCCACTCGCGGACTGGGAGCGAACCTTCGCCCTGAACGTCACGGCTCCGTTTTTGATCTGCCGCGAGGCCGCGAAGATCATGGTCGCGCAGGGCGGTGGGGGCAGCTTGGTCAATGTCACGTCGGTCGCGGCCGATCTGGCGTTCGGTAACAGAGCCGCATACAACTCGTCGAAAGCGGCGCTGGTGATGCTGACAAAGTCCATCGCGCGAGAGCTCGGGGTACACGGTGTGCGATGCAACGCGGTGGCGCCGGGCATCGTGGAGACGCCCCTCAACTCGGAGTACCTTCGCGATTCACCGGTGACCCCGGTCATCCTCGATGGCACGCCGATGGGTCATTGGGGTCAGCCAGAAGACGTAGCTGCACCCGTTGTCTTTCTCTGCACGCCGGCGGCGAAGTTCATCACCGGAGCCGTGATCCACGCCGACGGCGGCTGGACCACCGGAAAAGGCTACTGACCGGATACCCCGGCAGATCACCCCCGCACCCACAACTCGAAGGAGAGAAACGATGACACCGACAGGTCAGACCGAAGCGCCTGCGATAAAGCGCTACCCGTTCACGCGCACGTCGCCGCTTGCGCCCGCGCCCGAATTCGATGAGTTGCGTACGAACGATCCGGTGACGCAAGTGGAGTTGTGGAACGGCAACCGCGCCTGGCTCGCGACGCGCTACGAAGACATTCGAGCCCTTCTGCACAACCCCAATCTGAGCTCGGACACCATGCGCGAAGGCTTTCCGCAGGCCAACGCCACGGCGGCCTCGTTTCGGGGTGGCCAGAGGGTCTTCGCGCGCATGGATCCGCCGCAGCACGACGAGCACCGTCTCATGTTGACGGCCGACTTCATGGTGCGTCACGTTCGCGAATTGCGGCCGTATCTCGATGAACTCATCGACAACTTTCTTGACGACATGCAAGCCTCAGAAGGCCCCGTCGACCTCGTCAAGGTGCTGGCTCAGCCTGTTCCGGCGAACATTATCACTCGCCTTCTCGACCTGCCGCCCGAAGACAGCGAGTTCTTTCTCGAGCGTGTCAACACGTGGATGAGCCTCGAAGTCGAGCCGGCCGTGTCGGCACAGGCCGGAGCCGACTCGCTCGCCTACTTCGATCGTCTCATCACCTCCCGACTCGAAAGCACCGCCGACGACCTCGTCAGCCGGTTGATTCGCGAGCGTCTGCTCACGGGCCAGCTCTCCCGTGCCGAGCTCCAGCACATGCTCGGACTCATCCTCGTGGGTGGCTTCGACACCACGGCGAACATGATCGCGCTGGGCACTCTCACGTTCATCCAGCACCCCGACCAGCTGCAGGTGCTGCTCGACGACCCGAGCCTCTTGCCGAACGCAGTCGAAGAGCTCTTGCGTTATCTCACCGTCGCCCATCACGTGGCCTATCGCATCGCTGCGGGGCCGATCGAGATCGCCGGCCGGAGCATCAGGGAGGGTGACGGCGTGATCGCTCCACTTATGGCCGCGAACTACGACCCCGAGGTCTTTCCCTCGCCTCACACGTTCGACATTCAGCGGGACGCCCGGGGTCACCTCGCCTTCGGCTATGGGGTGCACCAGTGTCTCGGTCAGGCGCTCGCCCGGGTCGAGCTGCAGGCCGTGTTCGGCAAGCTGTTCCAGCGGCTGCCGAACATCCGTCTCGCCGTACCCGAGAACGAGCTGCGCTTCAAAGACTCGCTCATCTACGGGGTCGTCGCTTTGCCCGTCACCTGGTGAATTCGCTCACCGCCCGTAGCTTCAGAAAGGTATGAACAATGTCAGTCAAAATCGAGGTCATGCGCGAACGGTGCATGGGTGCCGGAAACTGCGCCGAGGTGTCACCGGACTACTTCGACCAGGATTCCATCGACGGTACAGTGGTGCTGCTGCGCTCAGACGTCGAACCGGGTGACGAGCACGAGGTCGAGACGGCCGCCGATGTGTGCCCCGTCGCCGCCATTCTCGTGAAGAAGACCGCTGCTTCGGTCTGATCCGGTCGACGCCGGGAGATCTCGGGTACCGCATCACTCGTGCTGCGGTACCCTTTCTCGCGCCCGGCGGCTGGCGGTCGACGCGGCCACCACGAAGAGCGGAGTCAACACCGCTGCGACGATCCACAGCCCGTTCGTCAGGCCCACTCGCGTTGCTACCTCGCCTCCGGCGATCACGAACAGCGCGCAGGCCGCGTAAGAGATGCAGGCGTACACCGACGCTCTGCCCCCCTGTAGTCGAGGGGTCAGCCCGGCCGAGGCGATGCGCAACCCCAGGCGGTAGCCGGCACCCTGCCCGAACCCGACGAAGGCGCAACCGAGCACGACGAACGGAACCAGGCCTGCCGCGACCGAGGCAGCGATGATCACGACTCCGGCTCCCATGCAGATCATGGCCAGAGCCGACATATGCCTGATCGATCTGCCCCCCACCGAGAACTGCCCGATGTTCGCGAAGACGAGCAACGCGATCGTACCCAAGCCGGCGATCAGCAACGATGTGGTGTTGAGGTCTTGGCTGATGGCGAGCGGAACGAGCGCCACAATGATGCCGCCCGAGATCCAGGCGAGCGAGCCCATCAGGTAGCCCGTCCAGCGGGCAGGCAGATCGCGCGGAACGGCCGTGTTGATGGCGACCTGCCGATCGAGTGCCCACGATGACCGGGGCCAGCGCACGAGCCCTACGATCACGGCGATGAGCGCCGCGCACGTGACGGCCGCATGAATGGCGTATCCCGCGATCAGTGGCGCGGGGCCGAATTGGGCGAGTGTAACGGCGATGATGCTTCCGACGACCGCGCCGACGATGGTGCCCGTCGCTGCGAGAGTTCGTGCGCGTTCGCCCCGGAGTGCCAGGGCGAGGCTGGCGGCTGCTCCGGTGCCGAGGCCGAGGCTGATTCCGTTGAGGGCACGGCCGACGATGAGAGCCGGGTGCGTGGCTAACGAGAGAACGAGGTCGGCGACCACCGCCATGAGCAGCGCCGCCACCAGCGCCGCACCCGGTCGGGATTGCATACGCGGCCGGGCCATGGCTGCAAGGGTGATGGTGAGCGCGATGAGAAAGGAGCTGTAGACGATCGACAGATCCGCCGGATCCAGACCGAGCGTTCGGCCGTACAGAGGCAGAAGCGGGTTGGGCAGATTTGGCCCAGCAACGATGACGACGAATGCCACGGGAATGGTCGCAGAGAGGATGCGGGGCGACAGACCCGAATTCGCCCGGCTCATCGAGACGCGGGGGCGATCACCGAGCGCGGAACATACAGCGGGTCGAGCATCGTTTCGGCGGGGTAAACGTCACCGAACAGGTGGGAGCCCTCTGCCGTCAGCACCGGCCAGAGCTCGATCTGCTCAGTCTCGATCAGCTCTGCGTGTGTACGCTCCGCCTCGGCGCGATCGGGGCCGCCAGTGAGAAGGGCGATCATGAGCCGTTCTGCACCCCCGTTTGTCGACGTGGCACCGTCCACCGTCAGCCAGGCGGCGCCGTGGCGCACGATGACGGCAGGGTCGCGCAGTGAGAAGTCGAGCGCGCCGAAGTGGGCGGAGAAGTGAATCGTGCCGGCGAATCGGGTGTCCTGGTCGTCGCTGCCACTACCCGAGGCCGCGTCAGACACGAGTGGAAAGACGAAAAAGAAACCGTCTTCTGTGGCGGGCGATTGCACTTCTACCGTTCCGCCGGCCGTTCGCAGGTAGCGCCGAAAGCTCGTCTTGACGCCCCAGACCAGAGCTGATGGTGCTGACACCTTCGTCGATGGATGCTGCACGTCCGGCTTTTCCTCTCTGAAGCGACCTCTCGACAAGCTTGGCGTGCTTGCTTCGCATATACAAGATCAATATAATCATGATCATAGTAAGCACCTAAGTTTCGGAGGATGCCATGACAACGCAGTTAGCAACTCCCGCACCCGTGTTCGGGTCGGAGACCACGTACCCCATCGTGGATTGCGATATTCACCCCATGGCTCCGTCGACGGCGGACTTCTATCCCTATCTCTCATCGGCCTGGCGTCAGCACTTCGACGAGCGCGGCATTCGAACCTACGCCCGGGCTCGTGACCGGTACAACCACCCCGCCGACACCCAGCGGCTCGACGCGTACCCTGAAGACGGGGGGCCTGCGGGCTCAGACCCTGCGATGACCATCGCGCGTCACCTCGACCCTTTCGGCATCAGCGTGGCGCTGTTGCTGCCGCAGCAGCCGTACGGCGTCACGTCGTGGGGAGACGTCGACGCGGCCAGCGCCTTCATCTCGGCCACCAACGACTTCTTCGTCGAAAAGTGGGTCGGCTACGACGAGCGCTACAGCCTCGCGGTAACGGTCTCGCCGCACGACCCCGCCGCCGCCGCCGCGGAGATCCGCCGGCACGCGGACACCCCCGGGGTGATTGCGGTACAGCTGCTGCTGATGGATCGCATGCTGGGCGACACCTGGTATGACCCGATCTACGAAGCCGCCTGCGAGGCCGGTCTTCCGATCGCAATGCACCAGAGCGGGGCAGAAGGGTGCTTCACGTACTCTCAAGGCCCGGCAGTCGGTGTTCCGCGGTCATACGGCGAACGTCACGTGGTGCTGACTCAGGTCGGCGCAGCGAATGTCGCAGACATGGTGGTGGGTGGGGCCTTTGAGCGTTTTCCTGAACTCAAGGTCGTCATGGTCGAGTGGGGGTTCAGCTGGCTTCCGTCGCTGAGCAACCGACTTGATCTGTTCTGGCAGCGTGACCCTTCAGCCGCCCTGCGCATCAAGAAGCTTCCGAGCGAGTACATCCAGAAGCACTTCACCTTCACCACGCAGCCGCTTGACGAGGTCGAGACGCAAGCCGACCGAAAGGCGCTCTTCTCTGCTAGTGGGCTCAGCGACATGTTGCTGTTCAGCTCGGACTACCCGCACTACGACACCGATGACCCCCGATTCGTGCTGCAGAACAAGATTCCAGAAGAATTGCGGGCCGCGCTCTGCTACCAAAACGCGGTCGGGGTGTTTGGGCCCGAGATTCTGCGTGCCGTCGCCTGAGGCGCAGCCACGAGCATCCGTCGCCCGGCACCGCGCCGCGCAGCAAGCCCAGACCTACAGAGAGGTACGTCATGATTTTTGACGTTGACCGCCACGTCGCGGTTCAGAGTTACAGCGAGATCTTTCCGTTCATGGAACACTCCTGGCAGAAGCATTTCGAACGAAAGGAGTTCGTCGGTTCCATCGCGGAGTCGTCGAACCACATCAGGGTCTCGAGCAGATTCGGCGATGCGCCTGAATCTGCCCCGGCGCTGGTCGAGGCAGACCATACTCTGCTCGTGCCGCACCAGGCACTGACCGTCAACGGCTGGGCCGACAACGTCGCCGCAGTAGTCTTCGTCGAGGCATTCAACAGCTTCGCCGCAGAGAACTGGGTGAGCGAGAAATCGGCCCCCGCCATTGTCGTTTCTGCTGCCGACCCGGAATGGTCGGCGCGCGAGATCACGCGTCGCGCGGGTGACGGTGGTTTCGGCGCCGTCGCGCTTCCGCTCGGGGCGACGCTGGCCGGCTCGAAATATTACGACCCGATTTACGAGGCGGCCTCGAACGCGGGACTGCCGATCGTCTTTCACTTCTCGGGTGTCGAAGGCTTTTACGATGGAGCTCCCGGGCTCGGCGGCGGCATTCACCAGACGGCGTTCTCGCGGCTGGTACTGCTGCCTCAACTCGCCGAATCGACGATTACCAGCCTGGCGTTCGAGGGAGTCTTCGAACGCTTTCCACAGCTTCGGGTCGTGTTCTCAGGATTCGGGTTCAGCTGGCTGCCGTCGTTGCTCTGGCGACTCGATCGGGAGTGGCGAACGTTCCGGCACGACGTGCCATGGGTGAAGCGAGTGCCGAGCGAGTACGTACTCGAGAACGTCTGGCTGACGACCTGGCCACTCCAGGAGGCCACGATGGATGACGACTGGCACCGTTTGTTCAGCACAGAAACCCTGCGCAGCCGAATCGTCTTCGGTTCGCATGCGCCCTTCGATGGCGACGCTCCGTCTGACGTGGTCGAGCAATTGGGCGAAACCGACGCGGCACTCGTGCTCGGCAACGGCGCAGCGTTGCTGCCCTTCGTCTCGGTACGAGCATGACGTCAGAACGCCTCGGTTCGACTGTGACCGCTGATGCCGCCGCTGGCGCACCTGGGGCGGTCACGCCCGGCGTGGCCGACGACGGTTTCGAATACATCTGCGAGCTCGACGAGCTGGTGCCGAACAAGATTCGGCGTTCAGCGGTCGGCGGTCGAGAGATCGGCGTCGTTCGCACCGTGGCCGGCGTTTTTGCCATCGGCTCCAGCTGCCCGCATCAGGGCGGCCCGATGTGCGACGGCGCGATCAAGGGCACCATGGAGCCCTCCGATCGTAACGAATACGTCTTCGCGCAAGAAGGCGAGGTCGTGACGTGCCCCTGGCACGGCTACGAGTTCGAACTGAAGACCGGTGCGAGCGTCGGCGGGGCCATCCTCGGGCGAATCGGCGTCTATCAGGTCGACGTGCGCGGCACGGCGGTATTCTGCAGCTCGAAGCGAATTCGCCCGCAACGCCGGAGGGCGGAGTAGTGCGCTCGGGTCTGCGTTCGTTTCTTTTCGTTCCTGGCGATGACGACCGCAAGCTCAGCAGGGCTGCCACGACGGCCGCGGATGCCCTGATCGTCGACCTCGAAGACGCCGTCGCGCCAGAGAACAAGAGCGCCGCACGACAACGGGTGCTCTCCTTCATCGGGTCGTATGCGGGATCTGCCGAACTCGTGGTGCGCATCAACGCCGCGGGCACGCCGTTCTTCGTCGACGACCTCAGGGCTGTCGCGGCCACGAAGACGGTCGCGATCATGCTGCCGAAGGCCACGGAGGCCAGCCTTCGCGAGTTGGCCGCCCTCGCGCCCGGAGCCGAAATAGTCGCTCTGATCGAGACGGCGCTCGGAGTCGAGCAGGCCTTCGTGATCGCATCGCACCGTCAAGTGATGCGGCTGATGCTCGGCTCGGCCGACCTGGCTGCAGAACTCGGAATCGCCCTTTCGGTCGACGAGATCGAGATGCAGTATCCGCGTGCACGGGTCGCGTTCGCGTCGGCGGCGGCACTGCGCGAGGCCCCGATCGACGTCGTGCACCTCGGTGTAGCAGACCCCGAGGCCCTGCTCGAGAGCAGCCGGCGCGGCAAGGCGCTCGGATTCACGGCCAAGGCGTGCATCCACCCTGCCCAGCTCGACGTGGTGAATCGCGTGTTCAGCCCGAGTGCAGGCGAAGTCAGCGAGGCTCGCGACGTCGTCGAGGCCTATGCGGATGCCCGGCAGGCCGGCCTCGGAGTGACGTCTGTCAACGGCAAGCTCGTCGACCTTCCGGTCGTATTGCAGGCCCAACGGATTCTTGCGATGCATAACGCACCGTCGATGCAGAGCGCGACCATTCGCGGAGAGGAACAAAGATGACGAACACAGCGACCGTGCAGGCGCCGAAAGAATGGCGAGGTCGATACTTCGAAGACATGGAGGTCGGCGACGTCTATCGCAGTCGGCTGGGGCGCACCATCGAGCAGACCGACAACACCTGGTTCACCCTGCTCACCTGCAATACGAACCAAGTGCACTTCAATAGCGAGTTCGCGGCGGCGACGGAATTCAAAGAGCCGCTGGTCAATTCGTGTCTGACGCTTTCGATCGTCGTCGGCCTCTCAGTGGCAGACACCAGCGAAAACGCCATGGCGAATCTCGGCTGGGACTCAATCTCTATGCCGACACCGGTCTTCGCCGGCGACACGCTCTGGGCCGAGAGCGAGGTGCTGTCGAAGCGAGAGTCTAAGTCGCGACCACATCAGGGCATTGTGGGCATCCGCACCAGAGGCGTGAATCAGCGTGGCGAAACTGTCGTCGAGTACTTGCGCACCTTCATGATGTACCGCCGCAGTGCCCCGCAGGCGGTCAGCCGTTTTCCTGAACCCGCCTCTGAGTGGCGGGTCTGATCCATTTCTCACCGCTCGTGCGATGACGCCCGAGTTTCGCAAACACCCCGAGGAGTTGTAACCAGTGAGCATCACCGACCAGCCCATCATCACCGAACCGCTTGGCCCGACCGACCTGAGAGCACTGGCCGGTCTGAAGATCGTCGAGTTCGCGCACGTAATCGCGGGCCCGTTGGCCGGCACGCTGATGGCGGACCTTGGCGCCGACGTCGTGCATGTCGAAGATCCGGGGCGCGGCGACCCGCAGCGAAATGCCGGTCCCGCGAAAGACGGCACCCACCTGTGGTGGAAGGTTTCGGCACGAAACAAGAAGTCGGTCACGCTCAATCTGCGCACCGAAGAGGGCCGAGTTCTCGCACGGGAGCTCGCGATGTGGGCCGATGTCGTGATCTGCAACTTCCGAGTCGAGACGCTCGAGAAGTGGGAACTCGACTTCGTCTCGTTGAACAAGATCAACCCGAAGCTGATCATGCTGCAGGTCACAGGCTTCGGCAACACGTCGTCGAAGCGCAATTCACCCGGCTTCGGTAAGGTCGGCGAGGCCATGAGCGGTGTTGTGAACATCACCGGTTTTCCCGACGGACCGCCCGTGCATACCGGCTTCTCGCACGGCGACTCCGTGACCGGTCTGATGGGTGCGTTCTCAGTGATGGCGGCCCTCTACCGTAAGAACACCGATCCAGAGTTTCGTGGTGAATGGATCGATCTCGCGCTGTACGACGGACTGTTCCGGCTCATCGAGTGGCAGGTCATTTTCTACGACCAGCTCGGTGAAAATCCCACCCGCGTCGGCAACGAGTTGTCGGCCGCGCCGGCCGCGGTCATCAACACCTTCAAGACTTCGGATGATCGTTGGATCACCGTCACGTCGGGCACCCCGCGTTCGGTTCAGAACGTGGCCGCTCTCGTCGGTGAGCCGATCGAGGAGTATGCCACCGCCGCCATGCAGGTGGTGCGCAAGGCGCGGCTCGACGAGATGGTTCGCCAGTGGATTCTGCAGCACACGCTCGACGAGTGCATCGCCGAGATGACCCGCCTCGAGGTCGTCGCGTCGCCGATCTTCACGGTCGAAGACATTCTGGCCGACCCGACCTACCGCGAACGTGAGAACGTTGTCGAGATCGAAGACCCCGACCTGGGCATGGTGAAGATGCAGAACGTCTTTCCCCGGTTGGCCAACTACGCCGGAAAGGTCTGGCGCACTGCTCCGGCACTCGGCGAAGACAGTGATGCGGTGTACAGCCAGGCGCTCGGGCGCACGCCAGAGCAGATCGCCGAACTGCGCGCCGCCGGTACGATCTAGGGTGCGACCGGTCAGCGCGGACGCCCGAAGGAGTGTGCTCCATGAGTGAAGTTGTTCCCGAGTGGCAGACGGTCGCTGTGTCGGTCGCAGACGACATCATCGAGTTGCGGCTGCATTCCGGCGAGCAGTCGCTCGTATGGAGTGCAACCGCGCATCGCGAAGTCATGGAGGCTTTCGGCTGGGCCGGTTCGCGCCGTTCGACCAAAGCGGTGATCATCACCGGCACCGGCGAGACGTTCTGTTCGAGTATCGACGTTGCGTCGTTCAAGGGCATGCCGTGGGATGAGATCTGGTGGGAGGGGCGGCGCATGTTGCAGAACATCACCGACATCGATGTTCCGGTCATCGCGGCCGTCAACGGCCCGGCGACCGCCCACGCAGAGATCGCGGTGCTGGCCGACATCGTCATCGCTTCTGATACCGCGGTGTTCGGTGACCATATCCACATCACTCGTCGAACCGCGCCGGGTGATGGCGCGCACGCGGTCTGGGCGAACCTGCTCGGCCCGTCTCGGGTGAAATACTTTCTGCTCACCGCGGCGACCATCGACGCCCACGAAGGCAGAACCATCGGATTCGTGCACGAGGTTCTGCCGTACGACGATGTTCTGCCGCGGGCTCACGCCGTCGCTGAGCGGCTTGCAACGCTGAGCGTTCCCGTGCTGCGATTCTCGAAGGCGGCGGTGTCGATCGCCGCTCGCCGGTTCTTCGCCGAAGACCTGAGCCACGGCCTCGGTCTCGAGGGCAGCGGCCACTGGGTCGACGGCGGCATCTCGTCGTAGCCCATCGTGCGGCGCACCGGCGGCGACTCTGATTCATCCGAACTTTCACCACTCTCAACGTCAAAGGAGACACCAATGGCTGACGCACAGCGCCTCGACATTCCCGAATTCACGAGTGACACACGGCTCGCCGGTCGAACCGCCATCGTGACCGGAGCGGGCTCTGCCGGCGAGATGGGCGGCACCGGTTCGGATATCGCGGTGCTTCTGGCCGCGAAGGGGGCGAACGTCATGATTCTCGATGTCGACGAAGCCCGCGCCTGGCACACCGCCGAAGCGGTCGAACGGGTCGGCGGCACCTGTCTCGTCGCAATCGCCGACATCACCGAACAAGAGGAGTGCGAAGACGCCGTCGACAAGTGTGTTCGCGAGTTCGGTGGCGTCGACATTCTGGTGAACAATGCGGCCATCGCTCCCGGCGAGCAAGAGAATTTGCGGTCGATGTGGGACAAGATCATCGCGCTCAACCTGACGGCAGTGAAACTCATGTCTGACGCGGTGTTGCCGAGCATGTTCGAAAAGGGTGCGGGTTCGATCATCCACATCACCTCGGTGGCCGGTCTGCGCGCCGGCGGGGGCATCGGGTACTCGGCGTCGAAGGGCGGGCTCATCGCAATGGCCAAGGCTCAGGCATACGAGTATGGTCCGCGTGGGGTGCGCGTGAACACGGTCGCTCCCGGGCACGTCGCCATTCCCATGGGCCTCGGTTTCGCGGGCTGGAATGGCGGCGGAACCGGCGAGATGCGCCGTCGCCGCGCGAAGGCGACGATGCTCGGAACCGAAGGCACGGGGTGGGATGTCGCGTTCGCGGTACTCTACCTCGCCAGCGACGAGGCCTCGTATGTGACGGGCCACACCATTCCCGTCGACGGCGGCACCACCGAGGTGTTCCCCATCGTCATGGCTGAGACGATCGTCGGCGACGGTTCGGGCAGTCTCTAGAGCACAAAAGAATTCGTCAGGGAACGGGCGTCGGCGGCGCTGCCGAGCAGACTGATGTGCTGCAGCGCAGCCGTCGCCTTCG
Source organism: Subtercola sp. (assembly GCA_025463765.1). Taxonomy (GTDB): domain Bacteria; phylum Actinomycetota; class Actinomycetes; order Actinomycetales; family Microbacteriaceae; genus Subtercola. The sequence goes on from JAODBC010000033.1 coordinate 54,856, forward strand.
CTTCGCCGAGCACGGGCGTTGCACGCACGAGAAACAGGCGCGCGAAAGAATCGTCGTCGGGAAACAGGATGCCCGGCCGGCGCCCGGCCAGCGTCACCGTCTCGCCATCGCTCAGGTGCACGACATACTCAACGTCGCCGCTGACCGATGTCTGAAGATGAATGCGTTCGGCGAGATCATGGGTAGCCTCGTCAGAGCCCGCGGACTCGAAATAGAACGGGCGGTTGACCGGCCGGCCGAGCAGGGCCGCGGCCGCGGTGAATCTCGCCGACATCTGTCGCTGCAGCCGCGTTTCATAGGGCCCGTCGGCGCCGACTCCCGGGCTGGCGGTGCCGTTCTCGGGGGTGTTCGGGCGTCGAAGCACGACGGCCTCGATCTCGCGGTCGCCGATCAACTCGCGCACCTCGCCAGCGAGTTCGATGCTCTCTTGGTTCTGCAAGCACACCGCGTACTTCTTGCTTCCCAGCCCCTCGAGGGCGAGCCGCTCGTCGTCGGAGAAGAGCGGATCGGGAATCGCCGCCTGCCCGGCGTAAACGGCGAAGAACCCGTGTTCGCCCTCGAGGGCCAATTCTGCGCTCGGGGCTCCGGCGACGGCCAGTGAGGCCGCCAGCAGACCGTTTCGGGCCGCGAACCCGGCATGGAAGTACGGTTCCATGCTGCCAGAGACGAAGCCCTGGCTGGTGCCGGCCGATGTATTGGCGGCGATGCCGATGGCGCGCCCGATGACTTCGGCGTCGCCGCCGAGGGCGTAGGCGGCGGCAACCGCGGCGCCGAACGGCCCCATGACGCCGACCGGCCGAAACCGACGTGCGCTCAGTGCGGGCGGAACGGCAAGACCCAGCCGGTGAACGGCCTCGTACCCGGCGATGATGGCACGCTGCAATCGGTCGCCCGAGCATCCACTCAGGTCTGCGGCCGCCAGCGCCGCGGGAATGACGTACGTGCCAGGGTGGCTGCCTTCGCGAAACCCGCCGGGCCCGCAGTCTTCTTGCAGGCTGCTGTGCGCCGTTACCGCGTTCACGAAGGCCGCTGCGCCCGGCGCAAGGCGAGTGGATGAACCGACGACGACGGCATCGCCCGACTCTGTCGTGAGTGCGTCGAGCGCGGTGCTGAACGGCTCTAGCGCTGTGCTGGCGAGGCTTACTCCGAGGGAGTGCGTGAGGCGATTCGAGACGGCCGTGCCCGAAGACGATGTCAGCGGGGCAGCGGCCAAGTCGTAGATCTTCTCGGCGAGCGCGTGCGCCATTCCGCCGGAACCATAGACACTGCTCGAGGTCACCGGACTCACGCCAGCGGGAATGGTCATGTGAACCTCACTTCAGTGGAATGGCAATTCATGCATATAGTAACATTGATAAGAATGATGTTGGTGGAGTTGTTCGCTCAGCGAGGAGTTATGGATCATGCACGACTATCAAGATGGTGAAGTTCGCGTCGGCGGCCTCAAAATGCATTACCTCGAGTGGGGCACCCCGGGCAAGCCGCCGCTGGTGATGCTGCACGGCCTGAACGTTCAGGCCCACACGTGGGATCCGATCTCCCGTCGCCTTGCGAGCGACTACCACGTGTTCACGCCCGATCTGCGCGGGCACGGTGAGAGCGACTGGTCGAAGACGGGATACCGAGTGCGTTCGATGTCGAACGACATCAGCCTCTTCGTCGATGCACTCGGCATCGGCGAATTCGACCTGCTGGGGCATTCGGCGGGTGTGCGCGTCGCGCTCTCGCTGGCGGGCGAACGCCCCGACATCGTGAAGAAGCTGATCTTGTCTGACGCGGGCCCCGAGACCACCCGCGCGGGTGCGGAGTTCATGCGCGACTTCATTCAGCGCACCGTCTCGATTCGCGGGTTCCGCAACTCGGCCGAGGCGCGCGAGTACTACAAGAAAGAGCACCCTGAGTGGGTCGAAGAGTTCATCGACCTGCACGTCGAGCACCAGCTGCGCAAGAACTGGGCCGGCAAGCTCGTGCTGAAGGCCGACCCCGACGTGCAGTGGATCACTGGGTCGGCGAGCCTGCCCGACATTCCCTACCTGTGGAAGATGTGCGCCCAGGCGAGCATGCCCACCCTGCTGATGATCGGTCGCACGAGCAACGTGCTCGACGAGGGCATCGTCGAAAAGATGACCACCGTCATGCCCGACGCCGTGGCGCTCTGGTTCGAGACCGGCCACTACATTCCACGTGAACAGCCCGAAGAGTTCATCGCTGCAGTGCAAGACTTTCTCGCCGCCGAGAAGGTGACCGCATGACCGCACGCGCTGATTTCGCGACGATGACGAGCCTCATCGAGGTGCCTATTCTGAATCCCAAATACTGGTCGAAGGTGCCCGAGGTGCAGGCCGACGCGATCATGCTCGACCTCGAAGACTCCGCGACACCGGCGAACAAGGCGGCGGTGCGCACGGCGATCATCGAGGCGCTCGGCGATATGTCGTACTTCGGCGGGCGCCGCGTCATCGTGCGGTGCAACAACCTCGCCACCCCGTGGGGCCGAGACGACCTCGAAGCCCTCGGCGCCGTGTCGGCCGATATCGTGGTGTCGTATCCCAAGGTCGAGCGGCGCGCGGAGCTCGACGAAGTGGCCGGCATTCTCGCGGCTGCAGGCAACGCGCATCCACTGCACGTCATGATCGAGACCGCGCGCGCACTGATCGAGATCGACCAGATCGCGTCGCACGAGGCCGTGGCCGGCCTGCACTTCGGCTACGTCGACTTCGCGGCAGACGTGGGCAGTCGCCCGTTCGATGCGAACGGCGAGCTGTCGATGCTGACCAGTGGCTACGCGCGATCGAAGATCGCCATCGCGGCGGCGGCCTACGGGCTTTTCGCAACGGGCGGCTCACTGATTCCCGACTACAAAGATCTCGACAAAGTGCGGGCGCTCATCCAGTCGTGGTCAGACCTCGGATACACCGCGTGCATCGCCGTGTCGCCGGCCCATCTGCCGATCATCAACGAGGTCATGCGCCCGTCTGCCGCCGAGATCACGAAGGCGAAAGAGGTCGTCGAGGCCTACGATGCGGCCACCGCACAGGGCGACCCGGCTGCAGTACTCAATGGGCGAGTAATCACGCTGCCCGACTACCGGGTCGCCGAGCTGCTGCTCAAGCGCGCGTAATCGCAGCGCCCGTGCGCGAGCGGATGCCCGCGCGCAACGACCTCGCCGACTCGACCTCCGTCGGTCGTCAGCCCCAGTTGATGACCGACGGCCCGAATCCGGGCGAGGCCTCGAGAGTCTGAGCGAAGTGCTCGGTGAGGTGCTCACGCATGAGTCTCTCGGCCAGATCACCGTCGCCGGCGATCACGGCGTCGCCAATGCGGCGGTGTTCATGCCTGATCGTCGGCTTCGTGGTCTTCTCGGCGAGACCCACGCCCACGACGCGGGTCGTATACATTTCTTTCAGGGCCGTGGCGACGAGGTTGAACACGCTGTTTCCGGTGAGCGTGGCAAGCAGATAATGAAAGTCGTTCGCTGCTTCGACCACGGTTCCGGCGGTCGGGCGCACCGACTCCTCGCGGTCGAGGGTGGCGAGAATCGCGGCCTTCGACTCGTCGCTGATCGCTTCGGCGGCCATGCGGGCCGCTTGCGGGTCGATGATGAGGCGCGCATCGACCAGCTCCTGAATCGTGGCGCCGCTGATGTTGAGGTACAGCGAGAAGCTGCGGCTGACGTCGCGCGGATTGACGCTCAGCAGCACGGGACCGCCGCCGGGGCCTGAGCGCAGGCTGATCATGCCGTAGGTCTCCAGAATGCGCAGAGCCTCGCGCAGTGAGCCGCGACCGACCTCGAACTGCTCGATCATCTCGGCCTCATTGGGCAATCGATCGCCTGGTTTTAGGCCGTTGTCGACGATGAGAGTGACGATGGCCGAGGCGACGCGCTCAGAGGTCTTGACCTGACGCCCGATGGCCGATGCGCTGAAATTGGTGGGCCACGCCGACTTCGACTCAGACTCAGTCATCGATACCCCTGTCCGTCCGAACGATAAGAACATTCATGATCATAGTATTCGGGGTTGCGACGTGCGCCGCAAGCGAGTCGTTCTCACCGAAATTCCGTGCTAGGTGCGAAGACCCGCCCGGTCATCTGGGTGCGCGATCTGGGCGAGCAGCTCGCGTCGCTCGAACAATGTGCGCCCCGTGAGGTGCGCAATGCCGTATTCGGTCACGACGTAATCGACATCCCCACCCGCTGTCGTTGCCGTTGCTCCGTGCAGTGCGTCGACGATGCGACTGTGAGCTTTTGCGCTGCGCGACGGTAGTGCTATCACCGACGCACCTTCAGCGCTCAGATGCGCCGCCCGCATGAAGTCGGCCTGCCCGCCGCCGCAGACGAGCTTCTGTCCGTTCATCCACTCGGCGTTTGTCTGACCGCTCAGGTCGACCGAGAACGCCGAGTTGATCGACCACAGGTTCGGGTGCCGAGCGAGCTCGATCGGCGAGTGGGTCTGCGAGATGGGCCGCAACTCGACCGTCTGAGGCCACGCACCGCGGCCGGCGGTGGGCGAGAGGCCGGTCGCCACCACGCGGCCCTCGTCGAACGTCTTCGCCGCCCCGGTGAACCGCCCGGCGGCGAGCTCGGCGCGCAGCGAGTTCGGCAGAATACCGGTGTGGATGCCCGTGCGGCCGTTGATCGAAAGTGCTCCGATGATCGCTTCAGCCGCCCCGCCGATACCGATTTGTACCGTCGCGTCTGGGGGCACAATCGAGGCGATCAGGCGCGCAATGTGCTCCCGCTCGGCGTCGTGTCGCTGTGGAGTCGGCGGGGCAGCCTCGTAGGGCGTCACGGTGTCGTGCCAGACGGTGGCCCGTGCGGCGGCGTCTGTGTCGAGTGTGGCGAAGCCCGTTGCGTACTGCTGAGAATGCGAGACCTCGAGGGCGAGCACAACGTCGGGGCGTGCCGCCAGGGTTGGGGTGTAGGCGACCATGTTGCCGAGGTCGAATGCGCCGTCGAAGAGGCCCGGTTGCACCCGAACCGCGTAGATGTCGCACGCGATCTGACCGCTGCCGAGCATCCGGTCGGCGTCCCACAGCGAATGCGGCCAGCTGTCGACGAGGCCGCTCAGGGCGCGAGGAACGCCCCCGGCCAGCATCGAGATCTGCAGGCGTCCTGAGGCGAGATCGTTGCGGCCGTCTTCGTCGAGAAAGTCGAACGTGCCCTCGACATCGGCGACGAGCAGCCGAATCGCGATGCCGAGTCGGCGGGCTTCGCGAACCAGTGCGGCAAGCAGGAAGGTCGGCTGCTGAGGCGACATCGCCGCACAGACCGTCACCGCCGCTCTGCCGTCGAGCAGAGTTTCAGCGGTATTTCGTAGTTCCGCATCGTTCGCACTCGAATGCAGCAGGAATTGGTTCATTGCGTCCCACCTTCGTATCCGTCATAATTATACGCATCAATAGCCGCAATCTCAGCTAGCCGTTCTGAAACCAAAGGATCCGCCGAATGACCCGACTCAGCGTTGAGCAAGAAGAACTCACCCAACTCGTTCGATCATGGGTCGACCAAGAGGTACTACCGGTCGCCTCCGACTTCGATCACCGAGACGAATTTCCTGAAGAGCTTGTCGAAGCGATGAAAGAGATGGGTCTGTTCGGAGTGACGATTCCCGAGGAATACGGTGGTCTCGGTCTCGACCTGCTCACTTACGCTCTCGTCATCAAGGAGCTGGCGCGCGGCTGGATCTCGCTCGCAGGTGTCGTCAACACTCATTTCATGGCCGCGTGGATGATCATGACCTACGGCACCGACGAGCAGAAGCAGCATTACCTTCCCCGCATGGTCACCGGCGAAATGCGTAGCGCCTACTCGATGACCGAGCCGCAAGCCGGCTCCGACGTGCAGGCCATCACGACTCGCGCCAGGCGGGAGGGCGACGAGTTCGTCATTGACGGATCGAAGATGTGGGTCACGAACGGTTTGCGAGCCGACATGATCATGATCTTGACGGTGACCGACCCGACGGCCGAGCCCCGACACCGCGGAATGACAGCATTCATTCTCGAGAAAGAGGCCGGCGTCTCGCATCAGCCCGGGCTCATCGTGCCGCCTCAGCTGAAGAAGATGGGCTACAAGGGGGTCGAATCCACCGAACTGATTTTCGAGGGGTTCCGCACGCCTGTGTCGTCGGTGCTCGGCGGCGAAGTCAATATCGGTGCTGGTTTCAAGCACTTCATGGCAGCCGTCGAGCTTGGCCGGGTGAATGTGGGTGCCCGCGCAGTGGGCCTTGCGACCTGTGCCCTCGAACAGGCTGTGAAGTACGCAAACGAACGCGAGACATTCGGCAAGAAAATCAGCAAGCATCAGGCGATTCAGCTGAAGATCGCCCAGATGGGCACGAAGATAAAGGCCTCCGAGCTTCTCGTCTTCGACGCGGCCGAAAAGAAGGCCGAGGGCGGCCGGGTCGATCTCGAAGCCGGAATGGCCAAGTACTTCGCCACTGAGACCGCGTTAGAGGTCGCCACGGAGTCGATGCGCATCCACGGCGGCTACGGCTACTCGCAGGAGTTCATGGTCGAGCGGCTCTACCGCGACGCCATGCTGCTCATTCTGGGTGAGGGAACCAACGAGATTCAGCAGCTGCTGATTGCTCGAAGGCTGCTGGAGTAACGGCGGTCGACGAGACCGGCGGCCGCGGCGACCCAGAGCGCCTAGCATCGTGTTCATGGGCGAACTCAAGCGAAACCGCGAGCTGTTCCGGTCGCTACGCCGTGCGGGTATCGACGTGAAAGACGACGCGGGCAGCATCGTGATGTACTCCAGTGACGCCTCGCTGTACCGGGTTCCGCCGATCGGCGTCGCCCGGCCGCGCTCGGCAGACGAGGTCGCGACCATCGTCAGCACCGCCGAGCGTCTCGGCGTGCCGGTGACCGCCCGCGGCGGCGGCACGTCGGTCGCGGGCAACGCGATCGGCCGCGGGCTGGTGGTCGATTTCAGTCGTCATTTCGACCAGGTGCTCGAGGTCGACATCGATGAGCGGTGGGCGCGGGTGCAGCCCGGGGTGGTGCAGGCCGACGTGCAGAAGCGCGTTCGGCCGCACGGTCTGCGGTTCGGCCCCGATCCGTCGACGCACACCCGCTGCACCATCGGGGGCATGATCGGCAACAACGCGTGCGGATCGCACAGCCTCGTTTACGGCCGCACCTCTGACAACGTGCTCGGGCTCGAGGTGGTCGGAGCCGGGGGAAAGCGCTTCGCGACCGGCTACGACGAGCACGGGCTGCCGACGCTGCACGGGACCGAAGGGAACGGCGCCGGTACCCACGGCGCCGACGAGCTCGCCTCGGCGTTACGGGGCGTGGCGTCACGGCATCTCAGCACGGCCCGCACCGAGTTCGCCCGTTTCGGGCGGCAGGTCTCTGGGTACGCCGCCGAGCACCTCCTGCCCGAGAACAAGCTCGACCTCACGAAGCTGCTGGTCGGCAGCGAGGGAACCCTCGCAATCGTGACCGAGGCCACGCTTCGGCTCGTGCCCGAACCGCTCTACCGGGTCGTCGTGGCGATCGGCTTCGTCGACATCGCTTCGGCCGCCGATGCGGCGCCCGCCGTTCTCGTGTTCAGCCCCACCGCGTGCGAAGGGCTCGACGCCCGCATCGTCGACGTCGTGCGGTCACGCCGAGGCCAGGCGCTGGTGCCCGACCTGCCGCGCGGAAACGCCTGGCTGTTCGTCGAGATCTCCGACGACGACGCCGGTCTCGCCGCCGCTCGTGCTCGCGAGCTGGCCGCGGCCGGTTTCGGAATCGAGAGCCGTGTCGTCACCAGCGCGGCGGAGGCGGCGGCGCTGTGGCACATTCGCGAGGCCGGCGCAGGGCTCGCTGGCCGAGCACCCTCTGGGCTGCCGGCCTGGGCGGGCTGGGAAGACTCGGCCGTGCCGCCCGCGGCGCTCGGCGCCTACCTGCGCGAATTCGACGAACTCGTCGCTCGGTACGGCATGAGCGCGATGCCCTACGGCCACTTCGGTGACGGATGCGTGCACGTGCGCCTCGACTATCCGCTCGGTTCCCCGGGCGGCACCGACACCTTCCGCGAATTCGTCACCGACGCGGCAGACCTCGTCGGGCGGTTCGGCGGTTCGCTGTCGGGCGAGCACGGCGACGGCCGGGCGCGCAGCGAACTGTTAGGGCGGATGTACTCGGCAGACGCCATGCGCATGTTCGCTGAGATCAAACACGCCTTCGATCCGGGCAACGTGCTGAACCCCGGGGTGCTTGTCGATGCGGAGGCGCTCGATGCGGGCATCCGTGTCGCCGCCCCGCTGCGCACGCCCGTCGACCTGATGTTCGGCTACACATCTGACAACGGCGACTTCGCCCAGGCGGTGCATCGCTGCACCGGGGTGGGGTCATGCCGGGCCGACAACAGCGCAGCCGAGGGAGTGATGTGCCCGTCGTTCGGGGCGACCCGCGAAGAGAAAGATTCCACCCGCGGCCGCGCGCGCGTGCTCGAAGAGGTGATTCGGGGCGACCGGCTGCTGTCGTGGAAGTCGCCAGAGGTCGAAGACGCGCTGGATCTCTGTCTGTCATGCAAAGGCTGTGCATCCGATTGCCCGACGGGTGTCGACATGGCCGCCTACAAGTCCGAAGCGCTGCAGCAGCGTTACCGAGGGCGGCTTCGACCGCGGGCGCACTACAGCATCGGGCGACTGCCGCAGTGGAGCCGGCTCGCCCATCGGGCCCCGGCGCTGGCGAACCTCGCGTTGCGGTTGCCGGGCATCCGTCGAGCCGGCCTGTTTGCGGCGGGCGTCGACAGCAGACGAACGATTCCGCCCTTTGCGCGCGAAACGTTTCGCGAGTGGTTTCTTCGGCGCCCTAGCGCCCCGGCGGGTGTGCCCGTGCTGCTGTTCGTCGACAGCTTCACGAACCACTTCGAGCCGAAAGTGGCGAAGTCGATGGTCGCGGTGCTCGAGTCGGCGGGGTTCGCGCCGCAGATCACCGAACGCGAGGTGTGTTGCGGGCTGACCTGGATCACCACCGGGCAGCTGACGTCGGCCCGTGCCATTCTGACCGAGACGGTGGATGCTCTGCAGCACTCCGCCGCGTCCGGAATGCCGATCGTGGGCATCGAGCCGTCGTGCACGGCAGTGCTGCGCAGCGACGCGGTCGAGTTGCTCGCAAGCGACGCGGCCCGCAGCGTGGCACGCGCGACGACGACGCTGGCCGAGCTGCTGACAGCGGCGGCGACAGCCGATCGCGAGGCGTGGGTCGGGCCCGATCTCTCGGGCATGCAGATCGTCGCGCAGCCGCACTGCCACCACCACGCGGTCATGGGCTGGAACGCCGACCACAAGCTGCTCGAGTCACTGGGAGCCGAGGTGACCAGGGTCAGCGGATGCTGCGGGCTGGCCGGCAACTTCGGCCTCGAGCGCGGGCATTACGAGGTGTCGGTGGCGATCGCCGAGCAGAACCTGCTGCCAGCCGTGACTGCAGCGCCCGCGAACGCGGTCGTACTGGCCGACGGCTTCTCGTGTCGCACTCAGCTCGACGATCTCGCGGGCGTTGCGTCACTGCACCTGGCGGAGCTGCTCGAGACGAAGCTGCCTCAGGTCAAGCTGCTCGAGGCGAAGCCGCTCGAGAGCGCGCCGCCGCGCGACGCCTGAGCCGCACCGGCGTCAGCTCATGAACATGCCGCCGTCGATGTTGATCGCCTGGCCGGTGATGTACGACGCCGCATCGGAGGCCAGAAAGAGCAACAGGTTCGCAACGTCGCTGGCCTCGGCCGCCCGCTTCAACGGAATGTCGTCGATCCACTCCTGAATGAGCTCGCCCGGCGCATAGTCGCCGAGCCGTTTGCCCCACTCGCGGTCGTTGTACTGCCACATGTCGGTCTTCACGATGCCCGGGCAGTACGAATTGACGCGGATGTTGTCGGCCGCGAGCTCTTTCGCCAGTGACTGGCTGAGGCCCACAACGCCGAACTTGCTCGCGGCGTAGTGCGGTGTGTAGATGAAGCCCTGCCGGGCCTGGCCCGAGGCCGCATTCAAGATGACGCCGCTCGGGCTCTTGCGCAACAGCGGCGCGGCCTCGCGACAGCAGAGGAACATGGCGGTGGTGTTCACGTTCAGTACGCGCTGGAACTCGGCGAGGCTCAGGTCGTCGAGGTTCGAGATGGTGATGATTCCGGCATTGTTGACCAGAACATCCAGTCGCCCCCACAGCTCGTCGACCCAGCGGAAGGCGCTCTTCATCGCCTCTTCGTCGGTCACGTCGGCCCTCAGCCCGCGCACGTCGAAGCCGGCCGCACGCAGCGTCTCGGCGGCCTCTTCGACGACCTCGTCGCGGTCGATGAGCAGTACGGAGGCCCCCGACTCGGCGAACGACTGCGCGATGGCCAGCCCGATGCCCCTGCCCGCGCCGGTCACGACCGCTGTGCGGCCGGTGAACTGGTTCTGGTACATGGCTGAGGCGACGAGCGTCATTCGATGATCCTGTTCTCTCGAGCGGCCGGCGTGCATAGATATTCACTACCGCATTGAAGTGCTTACGCCTTCATCGTACAGGTCACCCATCACGCCTGTCGGGCATCCGCCGTTTCGCGTCGCACGACAGGGGCGACCTCGGTCATATACAACTCCAGCGACTCGCGAGTCATGCTCCAGGGCAGGTTACCGACGTCGATCTGACCCATGAACCGGTCGATGCCGAGCAGTTCGACGCGCCGCATAATGGCGTCGATCACCTGCTGCGGGCTGCCGACCGGCAGGCCCCCGGCGATCCAGGCGTCGTACGCTTCGCGCGGAAAGCCGTTGGCGGCGAACGACGCGCCGCCCTGCTGAAAGTAGCGCGAGTAGTAGGGGTAGAAGTCGTCGCGAGCCTTCTGCGAGGTCTTGCCGACGTACATGTGCCCGCTCACGCCGAGTCGCAGGGCCGCCGGGTCATGCCCGGCCTGAGCGCCGGCGCGCTGGTAGAGATCGACGCGCGAGACGAACTGCTCGGGGCCGGCGAAGAATCCCATCATCATGGGCAGGCCGAGTATTCCGGCGCGTACGGCTGACGCGGGGGTTCCGCCGATTCCCACCCAGATGGGCAGCGGGTCTTGCAGGGGGCGCGGGGAAATCTCAACGTTCTCGAGGGCAGAGCGAAAGCGCCCGTTCCAGCTGACCACCGGGTGATCGCGAATCTCCAGCAGCAACCGCAGCTTCTCGTCGAAGAGTGCGTCGTAATCGGCGAGGTCGTAGCCGAAGAGCGGAAACGACTCGGTGAACGCGCCGCGCCCCACGATGATCTCGGCGCGCCCGTTCGACACGTGGTCGAGCGTTGCGAACTGCTCGAAGACACGCACGGGGTCTTGGCTCGAGATGACCGTCACTCCGCTGGCGAGCCGCAGTCGCTTCGTCACGCTCGCCATTGCTGCGAGCACGATCTCGGGCGCCGACATGCTGAAGTCGGCGCGGTGATGTTCGCCGAGCGAGATGGCGTCGAGTCCGCCGGCATCGGCCAGTTTCGCCAGTTCGATCACCTGGTCGAATCGCTCGTGGATGCTGGTGGCCGAGCCTCCGTCGGGGTTCGCGACGAGCTCGCCGAACGAGTAGATGCCGAGTTCCATGCTGTCTCCTCCTGCTACGGGGTGCGGATGCCCGGGGCACTGCCCCGCCGAGGGTACGACCCCGGGCATCCACTGTGTCAGATCGTGATAATCAGTTTGCCGAGCGTGCCCCCGGCGAAGTCGGCGAATGCCGCGGGGGCTTCGGCGAGCGAATACGCGCGCTGAATGCTCACGGCGGTGTGGCCCTCCGCTTGATTCTTCGCGAGACGGTCGAGCGTCTGCGTCGTGGGAGCGGCGAAGATCGAGGTGAACTGTACGTCGTCGACGTCGCCCAACTGCTCGGCGGACTGGGCCAGCGTCGATACGAACCGGCCGCCCTTCTTCGTGGCGGAGGCGAGCGTTGCAGGGTCTCCGGCGAAGTGCAGCACGACGTCGACACCGTCGGCATGCAGTGCGCGAACCTGTGCAATGACGTCGCCGGTGTAGTCGACGATCTGGGTAGCACCGAGGGCCTTTACCGCTTCGATCTCTTCTGCAGAATGCGCCGTGACGACGACGTCTGCGCCGGCGCGAAGGGCGAGCTGCAGGGCTTGGTTGCCGACACCACCGGTCGCGCCCGCGATGAGCACGGTGGTGCCCGTCTCGACCTGCGCGGCGTCGAACGAGTCGACGGCGGCTGTTCCGGCGAGACCGAGACCGGCCGCATCGCTGAACGTGATGCTGTCGGGCAGCTTGGCGACGCCGATCGCCGCCGGCACGGTCACGAACTCGGCGAACGAGCCGTCGCCCAGAAAGTCTTTGGTCACGACGCCGAAGACGCGGTCGCCGATCTCGTAGCCGTCGACGCCGGAGCCGACCTGGTCGACGGTTCCGGCGAAGTCTTTGCCAAGTACCACGGGAAAACGGTGTTCCATCATTCCGTTGAGGTAGCCGTTCGCGACGGCGAGGTCGAAGCCGTTCACGGAGGCCGCTTCGATGCGCACCCGTATTTCGCCTTCTGCCGCAGTGGGTGCGTCGATGTCGATGAGCTCGGGGGAGTGGTCGAATGCGCTGAATGCGACTGCCTTCATGACGGCGTGGTTCCTGTTCTTGTCGGGGTGGTTCGGGGTGTTCGGGTGGTTCGGGGTGTTCGCGTTGTTCGGGGTGTTCGCGTTGTTCGGGCGGGAGCGGAATAGATGCTCCGTTTTTCATTCAACCACTAATCGGAGCAAAAATTCCAATTGCGATAGAATCGGGTCATGGCTACCGACTCTCGAACGTTGCGGGCCGACGCCGAGCGCAATCGGCAGTCGATTCTCTGTGCCGCGGCAGCCGTCTTCGCGGCGCACGGCACTGATGTGACTCTCGAGGCGATCGCGCGTGAGGCCGGCGTCGGCGTCGGAACGATCTATCGCCGGTTCGCCTCGGTCGAAGAGCTCATCGGTGTCGTCTTCGAAGAGAAGATGGGCCTGTACGCCGACAGGTCCGAAGCGGCGGCCGAACAGGCACTGACCGAGCCGTGGGCGGCTTTTCGCGACTACGTGCTCTACATCCTCGAGCAGCAGGCGCTCGATCTCGCGTTCAGCGACGTCATCGCGTCGCCGAATCGCGGCACCGAGCACTTTCGCGTGCAGATGAATCGTGCTCTTGCGGCATCGATCACGCTGGTCGATCGGGCCGTTGCCGCCGGGGCTCTTCGATCCGATTTCGACCACAGCGATCTGTACCTGTTGACGACCGCCAATGCCGGGCTCATCCGCGGCACTCGGCGTTCGGCGCCCGATGCGTGGCGCCGATTCGGCGAGTACATGCTGCGAGCCTTTCGCTACCGCCCCGACGACGAGGTGTTGACTCCACCGTCACGTGTACTGACCCGGGTGCACACGAAAGCGCGGGGCGGCGGGTGACGAACGGATGGTCGGCAGCTCATCCGCGGAGGAGCTGCTGCTGACCTAACCGACGACTGGCGGCCGACGGGGGCGATCAGCCGGCGGATCCCGGGGGAACATTGATCCAGACGCCGAGATAGGTCGGCGAATCCGGGTCGGTGTCGATGCGGGCGGGAACGCTGATGGCGCGGTTGCGCAGCGAGTTGAAGAACACGCTCACGCGCAGCTTGGCCGCCACGTCTCCGGTCAGTTCACCGATTTTCGCGCGGTACATGCTGAAACGCAGGCTGACGATCGTGGTGGTGCGGCTGCCGAATTTGTCGCGGTAGATGCGCGCGTAGGGCTGGCCGCCGAAAGCGTTGACGGCATCGACGATGGCCATCACGTGACCGTGGTCGTTCGTCGTGGGAATGAAGATGGGGCCAGAACTCTGAAGGTATTTCGAGCGCGCTGATTTGCGTTGTCTTCTCGCCATTGTGAACCTCGGGATACATGTCGCAGACGGGTAGCGGCCGCCCGAGCTGCGACCCCGGGCAACCCTGCAAGCCGATGCTATTCCTCGAAGGCAGACACGCCAGTGAATCTGAGCGTGCTTTCACAGAATTGTAACAATGACCCCAGAAAGAGGGCCAGATTGCTGAGCAATCCACGCGACTCACGGGGGTGCGACTGAGTTGAAATAATCCTCGACATCGTTTAGCGTGAAGTGATAATCTATCACTTCACACATCGCCTTCACGCCAAAGGATCATCATGACCACCTCGAACACGCCTGCCGTTGCTCAGGCCCGCTTCAACATTCTCTCGATCGTCGCAATCATCGGTGCCTTCGTCGTGCCGCTGGTCGGGGCGATCATCGGGTTCGTCGCCCTCGGGCAGATCAAACGCACAGGTGAACGCGGTCATGGCCTGGCGCTTGCGGCGGTGGTACTCGGGCTCGTCTTCACGGTGCTGTATATCGTGATCGCCGTACTGACGGCGGTGGTCTCGGCGAGCGTCAGTGTTTCGGGCTACTAGCTCGCGGGTGCGTCACGCTCGTGCGGTCGCGCGCTAATACTGCTGCGCGTTCGTGCTGGTGTGCGCTAGTACTGCGGTGCGTGAGTACTGCTGTGCGTTAGTACTGCGGTGCGTGAGTACTGGGGTGCGTGAGTACTGCGGTGCGCTAGTACTGCCGGGCCGCGGCCACGATGGCAGACACACCGGCGTCGACGATGGAGTTGATGTCGGTGTCGATCGAGAGGTCGACGCCCCGTTCATCCGCTGTCAGCGGCTCGAACGCGGCCAGCTGCGAGTCGAGCAGCGCGGGCGGCATGAAGTGCCCGGTGCGAGCAGCCAGGCGGCTCGCGATGAGTTCGCGGGAGCCGGTGAGCACGACGAAGAAGGTGCTCGGCGCCGCCGAGCGGATGAGGTCGCGGTACTGCCGCTTCAAAGACGAACAGGCGATGACGACTCCGGAGTCGTCGTGCCCGTGCAGCTCGGCGCCGATACGTTCGAGCCAGGGCTCCCGGTCGGCGTCGGTGAGCGGATGACCGGCCGCCATCTTGGCGATGTTCGCCGGCGAGTGCAGCGAATCCGCGTCGACGAACGGCACGCCGAGCTTCACGGCTATGGCTGTGCCGATGGTCGACTTGCCCGCCCCCGTAACCCCCGCGACGATGACGAGCGGGTGTACTCCGCGCCCCGGCGCCCCCGACTCAGGCACGGGCGGTTTCGAGTGGTCGCTTCACGCCGATCACGCTAGCACGCCCCGGTGACGGGCCACTCTGTGCGCGCCGCAAGACCCAGCCGTGCCACGCGTCGAGGTCGGTCGACGTGGCGCAGAAGTGCCTGTTTCGCGCCGTGAAAGTGCTTCTACCCTCCCTCGCCCCGCGCGCCCGCGCCGCCCATCCTTCCTCCCCCCTCTCCCTCCCTCGGGCGCCCGTCGACTTTGCGAGAAGGCCCCTAAAAACCCTCGGGAAGGGGCTTTTTCGCAAAGTCGACGGGTGTGGGGAGGGGGAGAGGGGGATAAGAGAAAAGGGGGGAAGGAGAGGGAGGAGGGGAAGGGGAGGAGAGAGGGGGAGAGGGGGGAGGGGGGGGAGGAGGCGGAGGGAGAAGGGGCTCAGAGGGGGGCGAGGGCCACGGCACCAGAGGCGGCGTAGGGGGTGGGGTCGAAGCGGGCGTTGCGCTCGCGAAAGGCGCGGGCGGTGCCCGGCCAGAGCAGCGTCTGGCGCCCGGTGCGCGGGTCGAGGTACCAGCTCGTGCATCCGCCCCGCAGCCACACCGTATCGGCGTTGGCGCGGTCGAGCTCGGCGGTGTAGTCGTGCTCGGCCTCGGCCGAGACCTCGAGCACCTGCGCCGGTTCGGCGAGGGCGCCGAGAATGTACTCGATCTGCGTCTCGATCATCTCGACCGCCGAGTTGTGGCCGAGACTCGCGAGCGGCCCGTCGACGATGTACAGGTTCGGAAAGCCGTGCACACTGGTCGAGGCGAAGGCGCTCATGCCGTTCATCCAGTGCTCGGCGAGGGTTGCGCCCGAGCGACCGACCACGAGCCGGCTGAAGGGCAGCTCTGTCGTTTCGAATCCGGTCGCGAAGACCAGTACGTCGAGGTCGTACTCCGTTCCGCTGGCCGCGGTGGCGCGGATGCCCGCGACACTCCTCAAGGCAGAGGGCTCGAGTGTCACGGTCGACAGCCCCAGCGCCGGGTAGTAGTCGTCAGAGATCAGCACGCGTTTGCACCCGATTTCGTAGTCGGGAGTGAGCATTCGCCTGAGCACCGGGTCTGCCACCTGGCGTTCGAGATGGCTGAGCGCGCGCTCACGATGCTGCGCCGCCTCGGCGCTGCCGTGCCGCTTCTGGGCGAATCCCGCCTCGGCCGCTCGAAAAATGTCGGCTCGTGCGCGGTCGAGGGCCTGCGGATGCCCGGCGAAGAACTCCCGTTCGGCCGGAGTGAAGGCGCGATCGCCGCGCGGAATCACATAGGGCGCGCTGCGCTGAAACACCACGACCTCAGCACCCGCCGCCGCGAGCTGCGGAACGAGTTGCACCGCCGAAGCGCCCGTTCCGACGACGCCGACGCGTTTGCCGGTGAGGTCGACCGAGTGATCCCAGGCGGCCGTGTGAAAACGCGGGCCGGCGAACGACTCCAGTCCGTCGACCGCAGGCAACATGGGCTCTGAGAGCCGGCCCGCGGCGGTCACCAGCACGCGCGCGGTGTAGTCGCCGCGCGACGTCGTCAGGCGCCAGCGGTTCTCGCGGGCATCCCATCGTGCCTCGAGCAGCTCGGCACCGAAGTGGATGTTCGGCTCGAGCCCCTCGGCCGCGACGCACTCGCTCAGGTAGCTGTTGATCTCGTCACCGGGAGCGAAGACCCGAGACCAGTCGGCCTTCTGCCGGAACGAGTACGAGTAGAGCTGCGCCGGAATGTCGCAGGCCACGCCGGGGTACGTGTTGTCGCGCCACGTTCCGCCGACGGCCGTGGCGCGCTCGAGAATCACGAAGTCGTCGCGGCCGGCGTGGCGCAGGCGCATACCGAGCCCGATGCCGGCGAACCCGGCCCCGATGATGACGACGTCGGCATGGGTGAGTTCGGCGTGAGGTAGCGCGGCATGGGTGAGCGCGGCTTGCGTGCGCGCGGGGCGGCTTATACTCGCGTGGTCGGGCAGGGCCTCTGCTCGCGCGTCGGGGGTGAGCCCAGCGGGTCCGGCTGCGGCCGCAGGGGCCGCGGCGCCGGGCCCAGCGCCCTCGCGGCGCTCAGCCGACACGGATGCTCGCCTCGACCGGCGCGTACAGGGTGCTGCGCTGGCGAGCCTCGCGGCCGAGTGCCGCGGCCGTCGCGTTGACGTCGGTCAGCTCGAGCGATCGCCCGGCCTCGGCGCCCGCTGCGGCGTTGATCGACCCGTCGAGTAGCAGCCCGCCGAGGTCGTCGGCGCCGCCGCGCAGTACGGCGCGGGAGTCGGCGAAGCCGAGCTTGGTCCAGGCCGCTTGCACGTGATCGATGCGCCCGGCGAGCATCAGCCGCGCCACCGCGTGCAGGGCCCGCGTCTCGCGGCGATCGGGGCCGGTGGCGGAGCGGTCGTGGCCGTGGCGAGGGCGGTCGTGGCCGTTGCGAGAGCGGTCGGCCTCTGAGCTGCCGTGAACCGGAGTCTTTTCGACTGGTGCCGATGCCACGGGCGGAGCATCCGCCGGCACGAACGGCATGGGAATGAACTCGGTGAAGCCGCCCGTCTCGTCGTGCATCCGCAGCAGTGTTCGCAGGTGCGCCACCTGCTGGGCCGGGGTCTCGATGTGCCCGTAGACCATCGTGGCGGTGGAGCGGAGCCCGGCGCGGTGCGCTGCAGTGATCACGCGCATCCACTCGGCCGAGGGCAAGTCGGTTCCTCCGCTGAGGCGCGCACGAATGTCGTCGTCGAGAATGCGCGCTCCTGTTCCGGGCACCGAATCGAGTCCTGCCGAACGCAGCTCCGCCAGGTGCTCATCGAGCGAAAGCCCGGCACGCTGGGCGCCGTCGAGCAGCTCGGCGGGCCGGAACGCGTGCAGATGCAGGCCCAGGGCCCCGCGCTTCACAGCCCGCACCAGGTCGGCGTAGGCCGTCGGCCCGAGGTCGGCGTGAGCGGCGCCCTGCATGCAGATCTCGGTGGCGCCGAGCTCCCACGCCTCGGCGGCCAGAGTCTCCACATCGTCGAGGGTCAGGATGCCCGGTGCTCTGCGCGCCCGCACCAGCGACGAGTCGAGGTTGCGGTTGACGGCGTAGGTCAGCGTTGCGCCGAGAGCCTCCTCGCGCACCGCATCTGCCAACCGCGCCAGCTGCTCGAGTTCGTCGCCCCGTGCGCCCAGCAACAACTCGTACTCTCGGTCGCTCAGCCCGGCGGGGATCGCCTCGGCGGCACTCAGTGCGTCGCGAATCTCGGCAGGGTCGTCGACAAAGAAGGAGATACTCGCCTTCGAGCCCGTATTCTCCTCGGTACTCGACAGCTCTTTATTTGTGGCCGCAGTTGCGCCGTCAGGCACCGCCGCGGCCGCGCCATCACTCGGCCCTGCCGCTCGGGCCACGCCTCCGACGCGGGCCGAGGCGCCCACCCGCGCCAGATCATCCACCCGCGCCAGCCCGCTCGCGTCGGCCAGCGCCAGCACCGCCGGCAGCACGGCGTCGTCGATCCACCCCTCTGGCTCGCGAATGTAGTGCGGATGCGCGGTCAGCCGCTCGCGCAGCTCGAACCCGCTCGCCGCCGTCAGCCGCGCCAGCTCGTCGATCTGCGGCCACGGGCGCTCGGGGTTCACATGATCTGGCGTGAGCGGGCTGACCCCGCCCCAGTCGTCGATTCCCGCCCGAATGAGCAGCGCGAGTTCTGCCGCGTCGGTGAGGTTCGGCGGGGCCTGAAGCCGGGCATCCGCCCCCATCACCAGCCGCGTCACGGCGACCGACGCGATGTACTCCTCGGTCTCGAGATCGACCTCGTGCATCATGGCGGTGGCGTCTTTGGCGCGAAAGTTCTGCACGATGGTCTCTTGCACGTGCCCCCACAGGCGAGCGGATGCCCGAATAGCCAGCATCGAATCGACCCGTTCGGCGTAGTTCTCCCCGATGCCGAACAGCACCCCCGTGGTGAACGGAATCTTCGAACGCCCCGCATCGTCGAGCACCCGCAGGCGCACCGCCGGATCTTTATCGGGCGACCCGTAGTGCGCTCCACTTTTCTCTGACCAGAGCCGCGTCGCCGTGGTCTCGAGCATCATGCCCATCGACGGTCCTACCGGCTTCAGCCGCTGCATCTCGGCCCACGTCATGACCCCGGGGTTGAGGTGCGGCAGCAGCCCGGTTTCATCGAGTACGCGCTGCGCGGCATCCGCGACGTAGTCGAGCGTCGACGCATAGCCGTGCTCGTCGAGCCAGGCCCGCGCCGCCGGCCAGCGGTTCTCGGGGCGGTCGCCGAGTGTGAACAGCGCCTCTTTGCAGCCCATAGCCGCGCCGGCCCGGGCCACCTCGAGCACCTCCTCGATGGGCAGATACGGCGCCTTGCCCTCTTTGGCGAGCTTGCCGGGTGTCGACACGAAGATGCAGTAGTGGCAGCGGTCTTGGCATAGATGGGTGAGCGGAATGAAGACTTTGCGCGAGTACGTGATGATGCCCGGGCGCCCCGCGGCGGCGAGTCCCTCGTCGCGAAGGGCGCTGGCGACCTCGAGCAGCCGCTCGAGCGACTCACCGCGCGCGTGCAGTAGCGTCTCGTACTGCTGCGGGGCCAGTGGATGCCCGGCCTCGGCACTCGCCAGGGCATCCTGCAGCTCGGCGGCACGGGGCGTGAAGCGCTGAATGACGGGCGTGCCGGCGCCTACCGCGGGTTCAGAGAACGCGCGGGCAGACGATGCGCCGCCGCCGATCGTTCGCGTGGCAGACAGGCTCGGCAGGCGTACAGCGGGCACGGCGTTCCTCAAAGGTTTCGGCAATCATCAACCAAAAGCCCAAATCGAGGCCCACTACTAGATTCGCTTCAATTCTATGCCTTGAGCTTCTGCGCCTGAGCAAGATGTCGATCGTCGGCGCACGGAAGAACTTAGAGCTGGCCTTGCGACCGAACGATCGGTGGGCCCATGTTCTGCAGGATCACAAAGGCCATCGAGGGCCAAACCGCCCCGATCACGCCGTGGATACGTATACACACGAATTGTGAATTCGTATACACTCAGCAGTGCCACCCTTTGATTCGCGCACTGTCGCCGGAACTATGCCGGACTGTTCGCAATCCGAAGCCGTCGGCAGACATCAAACAAAGGGAAGGCGGTTCCGGTGGTCTTGCAGCGAATGCTCCTCGATGGCGGCGATCAGATGCGACCTAGCGTCGCTGCTCGTTCCGATGCCGGAAGACAGATCGCCTCCGACATTCGGGACGGCATCCTGGCAGGGCGACTACGGCCGGGCGAACGCTTGCGGCAAGAACAGATCGCCGCGGAGTACCGAGTGTCGCGAACTCCCGTACGCGACGCGCTGAAGATCCTCTCGACTGAGGGTCTAGTCGAGCTCAGAGTGAATTCGGGAGCGTGGGTGGCCTCCCGTGGAAAGACGAATCTCCTTGAGCAGTACCTCATTCTCGAACGAATCGAGCCGGTCTTGCTGGATTCGGCCATCACGCTATATACGGAATCGACGGTGGATTCGCTGTCCGCACTCGCGGGCCGAGCGACGCGCTCGACGACACTCGACGACTTTCTTCGCTGCGACCGCGAATTCCACTCGCTGAGTTACCGACCTTCACCGTTCACCGTTCTCAAAGAGCTGGTGAGCGATTCATGGGTCAGCACCGAAGTGTATCGACGCACCTACCTTGCTCAAGACTTCCAACGGCGAAAGAGTGTCGCGGTGCATGAGTACGCCCTGTTGATGGGCGCCATACGTGAGCGCGACATTCGCCAGGCGGGTGAGCTTCTGCGTATCCAGATCCGGCGCTCCCGCATCGAGGTTTTGCGGCATGTCGCCAGGGATACGTCGGCGTACGCCACAGCTAACTGAGTGCCGTGACCGATTCGGGGCACGGCACTCAGGTGATGGTCATTAGCGACCGCCCAGAGAACTGGTCAGCGGATCGCCACCGCGTTGGCCGTTGAGCCATATGCGCCGTGGATGCTCAGTGGCACACTCGTCAGCAGAAAGTCGTATCGCGCATCTGCTCGGCATGCCGCGGTGAGCGCGCGTAACGCCCACAGTTCTCCCAGCGGAATGCCTTGCCCGCGCAGAGTTTCAATGTGAACCGCGTTGTCGGTAGGCAGCGCCTCCACCGCAGGGTTGTCGCTGATAAGAGCAATGATCTGCAGCTCATCCCACAGAGCTGTCGTCGATCCGTCGACCCCGGCGATCACCTCCGGGTACTGCCCGCCGCTGGCCTCGCGCACGTTTTCGAAGCCGGTGTACAGCAGCACGGCATCGCCCGGGTAGACGCTCGTGGACTGCGCTCGAAGCGCCTGTTCGACCATCGCGCGGTTCACGCGCGTGCCTTCAGGGAGCATCTGACCGTCACCGAATTCAGCGACGAGGTCGACGAGCACGCCTCGGGCGACGATCGCCGGGCCGAGAGCTTGAATGCCGAGATGCTCCGGTGTTGGCTGCCGAAAAGTCTCCTCGAGCCCATAACCGCCAAAATATACGGAGCGCTCTGTGTCGTCGATCACACCGAAGTGCGCGAACGAGTCCCATTGCGAACTGCCCTGGAGCGCCACCTGGATCTGGTCGTCATTGATCACCACGTACCGCCCATCGGGCAGCGGGCGTACATCGTTCAGCAGGCGCATGGTACGAGTGAAACGTGGCCTGTTGAACGGAACAATCGGATCGTCGAGTTCGAGGTTGAGCGAGATGATCTGGCCCGTCACTACCGACGCTAGGCCGCGAATCACATTGGCCCCGCCGAACCGTGCCGGAGCGCCGAGGCGCTGTTCCTCCGTACTCATGACTGCCCTTCGCGAATGAAATTCCTGATCCTATACACGTTGCCATACACGTCGAGCACATGGGTGAGGTAGGACTGGTGATCTTCGGACATCCGTCGAAGAAGCACGGATTGTGCGTGACCGGCATCGTCGCGGCTCACGCGATAGTGAGTGAGTTCGTCGACACTCACAAGGCGCACATTGCCGTAGTTCGTGCCCACCTCGAAACTACGATCGCGTACGCCACCACTCGCCTTGATTCGCTTCTTGAACGCCTCGACCGATTCCTCTCCCGCCTGCTCGGAGTATGTCACCTGCCGAACGGAGTAGGGGACCCATCTCGTGTCGTCGAACCGAGCGGTGAAACCCATGCGGATGACCGGATCGTCGCCGTAAAGCACTTCGTAGTTCTGTACGTCACCGTCATGCTCAAAGGTGATCACCTCGCGGCCCACCTCATCAGCCACGTGCTTGCGCAACGCGTCGTCCCAAACGCGAGCGCTGTTCACGTCCAGATGCCAGGTGCCGTCCCAGATATTGACCATGTGTATTCTCTTCTTTCTTCAGAGGGACGTGACCGAGGTCACGTCAGTTTCCGGTGTACGGAGCGAGTGAGGGCTTTCCGTCTATCTCTGCGCCGATCAGTGCCTGATAGGTGCCGTTCGCCTGGCCGTCGCTGCCGAATGTGACGGCGCCCTGAGGCAGATTCCAGCTACCAGCGACGATTGCTTGCCGAAGAGTCGACGGGTCGGAGCTGCCGGTCTTAGCCGCGGCTTGAGCGAGAAGCAGAATCTGCGACCACGTCAGAGCACCCTGAAATTCAGGTGACTTGCCGCTGCATTCGTTGATGGTGGGGGCGTATTTCGCGAACGCGGCTTTGTAGGCGTCATTCGCCGGGTTGTCGAAGCTCGGATCGTAGATCGAGGTCGTGATGACTCCGTCAATCGCGCCATTGCTGGGCGCGAGAGTTGCGCCGGTGATCGTGCTCGCGAATCCGATCGACTTCACGTCGAGGCCCGAATCGTGCACCGACTTGAAGAATGAGTCGAGATGGGCACCGCCCGCGAGAACCGCAACGACCGCATCCGGCTTGGCGCTGGAGATCTGCGTTATCACGGGGTCGAAGTTGTTCTGTGTGGGGTCGACCACGACCGTTGTGGCTTGCACATCGCCGCCGAGGTTCTGCGTGAGCGCGGTGGCGCCACCCTCACCGTACGCGCCTTTGTCGGCCACGATCACGACGGACTTGATTCCGAGTTGCTTGAGCTGGTCTGCGCTCGCCACTGCTGACTGAGTGTTGCTGTCGTTCAGGCGAACGACGTTGGTTCCTGATTTCAGAAAGTCGACGCTCTTGCTGGTGCCGCCCGTGTGCAGGCCTCCAGCTGCATCGATGATCGGCATGGCGGCCAGGATTGTTGACGATAGGGTGCCCCCCACGAAGAGCTGAGTACCGGCCGACGTGAGGTTCGTCGCCTGGCTGGCCGAGATGGCCGGGTTCGTCTGGTCATCGACGATTGTCAGATCGACCTTCCAGCCGGAGGTAGCTGCGGTATCGCCTGCGTTGATCGCCTGCTCAGCGATCAACGCAGAGCATTGGTTCGACGTTCCGCCCGTTGCCCCGCTGCCGGTAAGGGAGTCGATCATGCCGATCTGCAGAGTGTTAGCCGCCCCGCTCGAGGATGCATCACCCCCTGTGGAGCCCGAGCATGCCGACAAAGCCAGCGCCAGCGCGATTCCGGAGCCGAGGGCTCCGATCGTTTTCTTACGTGTCGAAATCATTGAGGTCCCTGTCGTCGTTGAAGGTAAGGTGCGCGCCGACGGCGCTCCGAGATGAACGTGATCGATCGCTCGGTAAACGCTAGAGCTCGCCGGAAGAACGTCGCACGGAAGTTCCCCATCGTGTCCAATCGAGTCGACCAACCGTCGATTCGCGCGGCACGGCGCTGTGTTCCGGCTCCCGAATCGCCGGCGACCATCAGGCATAGTGCACAATCGCGACGAACCTCCGCCGACCGTGTTTAGGTGCTCGGTATGCGGAGCGAGTACTCGGTCGATGCCGGGTGGCTACAAACAGACCCACCGCACGAGAGGATGACCGCGAGTGTTATACGGCTATCTGCTGAACGGACTGGCCGCTGGCGGAGGTTATGCCCTGGTCGGCGTGGGGCTCTCCTTCACCATCGGTACGGCGAGAGTGTTCAACTTCGCGTACGGAACGATGTACATGATCGCCACCCTCTTGGTGGCGTTCTTCGCAGGATCGGCGCTCGGGCAGGGATACCTGCTGGCGTGCCTCATCATGATCGCGATCATGGCGGTCTTGGCGTTCGTCTTCGCGCGGATCGCCGTTTTGCCGGTGATCAACGTCAGCGAGAGTGCGGTCATGATCTCCACGCTGGCCATCAGCCTTTTGCTAGCGAATCTCGCTCAACTAGTCTTCGGATCACAAGCACAGTTCATTGAGGGTTCGTTCGCGAAGCAGGTACTCCACCTCGGCGACGCTCTCATCTCGACTCAAGCGATCATCGCCCTCGTCGCGGCGCCGATCGCAACGCTTGCTCTGGTGATGTTCATGCGACGCACGAGCACAGGGCTTCAGATCCGTGCCACGGCGCAGAACCCGGCTCTCGCCGAGGCGACGGGGGTCAACACCAATACG
Organism: Subtercola sp.; assembly: GCA_025463765.1. GTDB lineage: Bacteria > Actinomycetota > Actinomycetes > Actinomycetales > Microbacteriaceae > Subtercola. The sequence continues at coordinate 79,261 of JAODBC010000033.1, forward strand.
ACTTTCACAATCGCAGTCGTCATAGGAATCGTGTTGGCCGCCCTGGCGGGAGCCTTGTATGGACCGACATCTACTGTGGATGCCTTCAGTGGTGACGCCATCTTGCTCAAGGCGTTCACGGTGGCTGCATTAGCTGGCATGGGCAGGCTGTGGGGTGCCGTCATCGTGGGCGTGGGAATGGGTGTAGCAGAGAGCCTCTTCAGCGGATACGCGAGCCCCGCCTTCGCCTCGGCGTTCATTTACGCCCTGCTCATCGTCACTTTGTTGTTTTTTCCGAAGGGGGTGTTTAAGGGCGAATGAAAACCCCACGCGAAACCGACTTGAAGGAGGCTGTCATGCCCCGGCCATGGATGAGTGCATTCCGCCGACCCGGATCCCTTCCTCGAAGTGTGCTCAGCTGCATTCTCGCGGTGGCGGCGCTCTTCATTGCGGGATCGGTGACCAGCGGCTCGACGGCGGGCTTGCTGAGTCTGGCCGCAATCATGGCGGCATTGGCCGTGTCGTTTCAGATCGTCTATGGAATTCTCGGCCAGCTGAGCTTGGGCCAGGCTGCTCTCTTCGGGGTGGGTGCCTACAGTTACGGCGCTCTGACATCGCACGGTGTGAATCTCGTTGTGGCTTTGATCGTCGGTGCGGTCTTCGGGCTGCTCGCGGGAGTCGCCGTGGCTGCCATCACGGTGCGTTTGTCGCAGGCGTATTTCGCGGTCGCGACATTTGCGCTGGCCAGTCTCGGAGCGGTCATCGTCTCGTCAAGCAAGTTCCTTGGCCAGGACGAGGGACTGATCGGCGTCAAGGGGTTCGCTCGGCTGGGCAGCCTGACAGTCGCTCAGAGCCAGCTCATCTATACGGGTGGCGCCTTTCTGCTGGTGATCGGAGTGTTCGTGGTTTTCCGGAGCTCACGAACGGGTGTGGCACTCGAGACGGTACGTGCTGACCCGTCGTTGGCGAAGATGCTCGGCATAAACGTGGGGCTGTCGCGCGTGATCGCTTCGGGCATGTCCGGGCTGCTGGCCGGATTCGTCGGTGGTGTCTTCGCGGAGCAGGCGCATTTCGTCAGCCCGAACACCTTCGGTACCTACTATGTGATAACGCCTCTGGCGATCATCGCCGTGGGAGGCCTGCGCTCAGCCTGGGCTGCGGTGATCGGTGTGGTTATCGTGGTCGTCGTACCGCAACTTCTCGGGTTCAGCGCGATCGCCAACCAGATCTTCGCGGCCATTGTGCTGTTCCTCTGTGTTCTCCTTTTGCCTCGGGGCATCGCAGGGGCGATCGTCGCCGGATGGAAAAAGCTACGAGCGCGTGTTCGTCGCCCGTCGACTGAAATTTCTAATGTCGCTGTGCCTGTGGTGCTGCCATGGATCGAAGACGAGCAAGACCACGCGATGCTCCCCGTCGCTGACGCCGTGTCTGAGCCGGTCTTCCGGGCCGAGGGCATTGGCGTGCGATTCGGCGCTCTCGTGGCCGTGAGCAACGTGAGTCTTTCGATTCGAGCTGGTGAGGTGCTCGGACTGATCGGCGCCAATGGCGCCGGCAAATCCACCTTCGTCAATGCGGTGACCGGATTGGTGCACACTACCTCAGGCGAGGTGTGGGTGGGCGGTCAAGACGTGTCGTCAAAATCAGCGCACGCTCGTGCTCGCTTGGGGCTGTCGAGAACGTTTCAGCAGGTGCTGGTGGCCGATGATCTGAGCGTTCTCGACAACCTCCGCGTCGCTGCATCCCGGGGCCGATTCATCGGCAACAGGATCGACAACGATCGGCTTCAGTCGGTCGCCCTGCACTGCGGGCTGGCCGATCGGATATCTGTGGTGGCGAGCCAGCTGACCTACATGCACCGCAGGCTGCTCACGATAGCCATGGCTCTGGCATCGAGCCCCGTCGTGATCTTCCTCGACGAGGTCACAGCAGGACTTAGCGACGAGGAGCGCGCTGCGATCTCGGGCGTGGTGACAGGCATCGCTCGAAAGCAAGGCACGGCCTTCTTGGTGATCGAGCACGACGTCGAATTCGTGACCGAGGTTTCCGACCGAATCGCCGTGATGGACCGCGGCGCCTTGATCGCCGAAGGGTTGGCCGGTGACGTTCTCAAAGACGCTGCCGTCGTCCGCTCATACCTGGGAACGAGCTCATGACACTTGAGATCACGTCGTTGCACGTACAGTACGGAGCAGTCACGGCCGTCGACAATCTCGACCTCGTCGTCGACGTCGGTGGAGTGACGAGTCTGATCGGGCCCAACGGGGCAGGTAAGACCAGTGCCGTCAGAGCCGTGATGGGAGCGATCGCGAGTTCGGGAACCGTTCGACTCGACGGAAAGGAAATCCGCGGGAAAGGAACTCATCGGCGAGTTCATCATGGTATTTCCTATGTTCCAGACGACCGGGGGGTCTTCCCGCAGATCTCGGTGAAAGAGCACATTCGACTTGCCGTGGGAGGACGAGCCGGGTGGCTTGATCGCTGGGACTATCTCGTCGATCTCTTTCCGATCATCGGCGAGAAACAGAACGCTCTCGGCAGCGAACTCTCGGGCGGTCAGCAGAAATCGCTGAGCATCGCGCGAGCTCTTGCGCCGGCGCCGCGGTACATTGTGCTCGACGAGCCTTCGATCGGGCTCTCTCCAATCGCGATCATCGGCGTGATCGAAGCCATCGAGCGATTGGCCGAATCGGGCGTGGGAGTGCTGTTGGCCGAGCAGAACGCATCCATTGCTCTCGGAGTAAGCCGAGAAGTGCACGTTATGGCGCGTGGCGCCATCCGGCTCACGTCTACGCCCGCCGAGCTGCGAGGTACCGAAGTTCTTCGACGTCTGTACCTTGGTCTGGCCCCGGAATGATGAGGCTTCGTCGGTCGACGGCTGATACATTGTGCACGTGGAGGGTCATCCGTTCGAGCATTCGCCGCGGCCAGCTCGGCGTCTGGAGAACGCATGACGACGAGTAACGATGTCGCTCGCAGAGCAGGAGTGTCACAGGCGACGGTATCGAGAGTTCTGCACGACAACGCACGCGTAGGCGCTGAGGCTCGAGCCAGAGTGCTTGCGGCCATGGCTGAGCTGAACTATGTGCCGAATGCCCAAGCTCGCGCGATGCGTCTGCAGCGAACGGGAACGATCGGAGTGGTGAGCGGCAAGATCAAGACTCCTTTCTTTCCGCAGCTCATCGACGCGATCGGCTCCAACATAGCCGACCGTAATCTGCGCATGGTCTTATGGAACTCGGAAGAGAACCGTGGCGAGCCTGCGGCGCTGGAAACCATTCGATCCGGCTTGCTCGACGGACTGATCTTCACCTCGGCCCGGCCGCATTCCGCCACCCTCCACCAGGTCGCCGAGCTGGGCATCCCCTTCGTCCTAGTGAATCGCACAGTCGATGAGCTGGAGTGCGACAAAGTGACCAGCGACAATGAGGCCGGCGGTAGGCAGGTCGCGCAGTACTTCATCGCTAACGGGCGCCATCAAGTCGCCATCGTCGGCAGCTCGTCTGATCTGAGCACGGTGCGAGCTCGGCGCAAGGGATTCGTCGATGAATTCACGCGGCAGGGCATTCCTCTTCGGCCAGAGTGGCAGACGCAAGGAGACGAACCTTACACTCACGATCTCGCCCTCGAGGCTGCTGTGCCGATTCTCGCCGCAGAGGACCATCCAGACGCGGTGTTCTGCCTGGGCGACCCTAATGGCTTCGGAGTGCTCGATGCGGCCCGACGTACTCATCGGGTTGTGCCTACGGATGTTTGGGTGGTTGGTTACGACGATACGGAGATGTGTTCGTGGGAATCGTTCGATCTCAGCTCGGTGCGCCAGCCGGTCGACGATATGGCGCGGGTCGCCGTCGAGTTGCTCGTGCGGCGAATCGCCGAGCCTGATGCTCCGTTCATCGATCACCGGTTCGCGTCGAATTTGATCGTGCGTGGCTCGACCGGCAACGTGCCGCTGAAGAGCACGCAATAGGTCGCTCCACACCCTACGCGCCGAGGTAGTGGGCGATGACGTAGTCGGCGATCGCCATCGACGAAGTCGCGGCCGGCGACGGTGCATTTCGTAACAGTGTCACCGGGCCGACCTGATCGACCGCGAAATCGTCGAGAAGCGAGCCGTCACGACCCCAGGCTTGTGCGCGAACCCCGGCAGCCGTCTTCGCTGTGAGATCAGACATCCGCAGCTCGGGAATGAACCGGCGTGCCTTATTGAAATACAGCGGTTTGATCAATGAGCCACTGATCTCATCAATACCCATCCGCCAATGCTGTCGAGCCAGTGGTGCCGCACCGGGCCATCTGAGCGAGCTGAATGTATCCCGCGCCGATAGAGTCAGCCACTTGTAGCCTTCACGAGCGAGTGCAGGCACGGCATTCGGCCCTACGTGGATGTCGTCGTATACTCCGCGCGTGAAGTGAACACCGAGAAAGGGAAAGCGGGGGTCGGGCACCGGGTAGATCATGCCGCGTACGAGATCGTTGCGCTTCGAGGCGAGCGACCAGTATTCACCGCGGAATGGCAGGATCTTGGGCGACGGCGAGGCTCCGATCAGTGCGGCGACGACATCGGACTGCAGGCCCGCACATGCGATAACCCTATCGAAGACGTGTTCTGACGCGCCGGTCTTCACACGCACCGTATTGTTTCGTTCCAGACGCATTGCGACGATTCCGCTGCCAAGCAGGATGGATCCGCCGGACTGGCGAACGTCTTGAGCCATCGCCTCGGTGATCGCTGCGTAGTCGACGACAGCTGTGTGCGGAGAGTGCACAGCTGCTACACCGTGAACATGCGGCTCGATGTCGTGCAGTTCGCTCTGATCGTCGATGCGTCTGAGATCGGGTACCCCGTTGGCGATCGAGCGGCGCTCGATGTCGGCGAGTGCATCCAGCTCGGAGTCGTCGACCGCGACGACGAGCTTGCCTACTTCACGGTAGGGCAGCTTCTTCTCGTCGCAGAACTCGTGGATCTGGTTTCGCCCGATGACGCAGAGCTGCGCCTTCAGCGATCCGGGCTTGTAGTAGAGGCCCGCGTGTACGACGCCGGAGTTATGGCCGGTCTGATGCGCGGCAACTCGCTCTTCTTTCTCGAAGACGGTTACGTCAGCCGTGCCCCGCATAGTGAGCGCCCTGGCCAGAGCGATTCCGACGATACCCCCGCCGATGATTCCGATTCGCTCGCTCAACTCGCCGACCATCCGCCATCGACCATCAAGAGCTGCCCAGTAATGTATGACGACGCATCTGAGGCGAGGAACACCGCGGCACCGGCCATGTCGTCGGGGGAGCCGAGCCTGCCCATTGGTATCCGTTCGAGGAGCTGTCGATAGCGATCCGGATCGTCGACCAATGACTGAGTCAGCGCCGTTCGGATGTAACCGGGACCGATTCCGTTGGCGCGAACTCCCCGAGCGGACCACTCGAGGCTGAGATTGCGCAGGATGCCGTAAATGCCGGATTTGCTCGCCGTGTAGGCGGAGACTCCGCGCACCGAAAGGTGGCTGGTGAGTGAGCCGATGAAGATGTGGCTTCCGGTTCGGCCCGCTGTCAGCTGTCGCCCGCCGATCTCCTGACTCAGAAAGAATGGAGCGGTGAGGTTGGTTGCGATCACGTCATCCCATGCTTGTCTACCGAAAGTTTCTGCCGGCTCACGGTGTTGTATGCCTGCCGCGTGCAAGACGATGTCGATGGGACCGTCGAGCGCTCGCTCGACCCTGTCGACAAGGTCGAGCGTTTGGTTCGAATCAGAAATATCGGCAACGACGACGCACGCGTTCTCACCGATGGTCGCCGCCGTGGCAGTCAATTCGGCCTCATTCCGTGAGACGAGCGCCACACGTGCGCCGGCGTCGGCGAGGCCTCTGGCCATGGCTGCACCGAGACCGCGGCCGGCTCCGGTGACGAGCGCGCGTTTGCCGCTCAACGAGAAGGCGTCTAGTCCCCCCATCAGTGCGTCCTGATTGCGGCGGTCTTGACACGCGTGTAGAAGTGCAGGGCCTCGAGGCCCTGCTCTTTGAAAGCAGACCCGGAATCCTTGAAGCCGCCGAAAGGTTGGTGCACGTCCCAGCCGCTTGTCGGCTGATTCACGGAGACCTGCCCGGTGTCCACTCCATCGATGAAGCGGAAGGCGGCGTCGAGATCTCGGGTGAAGACCGCACTGGAGAGCCCGTAAGCCGAGTCGTTCACGGCGTCGATCGCCTCAGCGAGTGTATCGACGACGATCATGCCGAGCACGGGGCCGAACACCTCTTCTCGCCAGAGTGAGTTGCTGCGTTCGACGTTCACGAATGCGGGCTCGACAAAAGCGCCGACGATCTGCTGCTCATCGTTCAGCGGCGACCGGGCGATGATGCTCGCGCCTTCAGCGAGACCAGCTTCAACACGGGCGCGGATGTCTTTCTGTGCGGCCTTGCTGACTACCGGGCCGACATCGACCCCGGCGTCACTGCCTCGGCCGATGTGCAGCTTTTCGACCGCCGCGGCGACTCGGCGTCGCACTTCGTCGGCCACGCCCGCCTGCACGATCAGTCGACTCGTAGCTGTGCATCGTTGCCCGGCCTGGGCGAACGCCGCGGCCATGACGACACTGGTTGCGAGATCGAGGTCGGCGTCATCGAGCACGACGGCAGCGTTCTTTCCGCCCATCTCCGTCTGAACGCGAACGCCGCTGCCGGCGAGCCGGCGCTGAAGATCCAACCCGACGGTCGTCGACCCCGTGAACGACACTGCTTTGATCCGGCGATCAGCCGAGAGCACGTCGCCGATCTCCGCTCCTCGTCCAGTCACGGTTCCGATTACGCCAGAGGGAAGTCCTGCTCGGTGGAGTATCTCCGCGAGATGCAGAGTGATCAGCGGCGTTTCTGTCGCAGGCTTGATCACGACAGTGTTTCCCGAGACGAGGGCCGGCGCCATTTTCCGAGCTGGCGTGAGAAGCGGATCGTTCCACGGGGTGATGAGCAGCACGACGCCGAGCGGTTCGCGAGTTTGGGTCGCGAAGGTACCGGCGCGGGTATCCGGAATCATCTCGCCGAAGGGAAGACGCGCAAGCCCCCCGTAATATTCGAAGAACTCGGCTGCCTTGCCCACTTCGCCTTTCGCTTCGGCGCGGGTCTTTCCCATTTCAGCGACGATCAGCTCGGCGAGCTGATCGGCTTCGGCGCGAATGAGGGCAGCGGCATCGATGAGGATTCGGCCGCGGCCGAGGGGCCCCAGCGCCCGCCACGAAGACGCGGCGCCCGCAGCGGCATCGAAAACGGCGTCGAGATCGTCGGCTGACATTGCCGGTACACGGCCGACGATCTCGCCGTCGGTGGCCGGATTCACGACATCAATGAAGGAGCCGTCGCGCGCCGGAACGAATTCGCCGCCGATGAGATTGGGAGTAAGAACGTCGGTCATCGAACAACCTCCCCCGCTGTGACAGCGAATGCAGCCGCGAGGTCTCCCTCATGCATCGCGTGCAGCAGCCGCTCGAGCTTGTCGACATCGAGTGGCTCGGGATTGGTCGGCCGAGGGTATTCCGTGACAATGCGAGAGGCGATCGCCTTTTCGGAACTCGATGGAATCTGAACCTCTTCGAGGGTGGTAGGCAGGCCGAGGCGACGCGCGAGCGCCATGATCGAGGCGGCTGCCTCGCTCAAGTCGCTGCTTGCGCCGGAAGTGAGTGCGCTCGCCAGAACCGCCGCCAATGCCGGGTCGAGGTTCTGGTTGTAGGCGATGCAGTACGGCAATGCCAGAGCACACGATGTTCCGTGGGCCATCGGATGCTCGTACGCGAGGCAGTACGCGAGAGAGTGCCCCACGACGACTCCGGCGTTCAGCGCCTGACCTGCAAGGTGCGCGCCCCAGAGGCACTGCGCGAGCGCGTTCTGGTCACCCTCGCTCGCCGCGGCGATGTTTGTCACCAGAAGGTCGATGGCTGTGAGCGCGTGATGCGCAGACATCGGGGAATGCGCGGTCGACATGAGCGACTCCACGGCGTGGGCGAGCGCGTCCATCGCTGTCGATGCGACGACGAAACCGGGGAGCGAGGCGACCATGACCGGATCGAGGATGACCGCTGCCGGCACATAGCGAGCGCTCGACGAGGCGCGCTTCGCCCCGTCGACGGTCACCATAGCGATACGCGTCGCTTCGGATCCGGTTCCGCATGTGGTCGGAATGAGAAGCGTAGGAGCGACTGAGTTCTGCGGATCGACAGCGCCCAGCCAATCGGCAGTCGTGCCGGTATTGCGCACCAACAACGAGAGCAGTTTCGCCGAATCGAGTACCGATCCGCCGCCGATTCCGATGATCGCGACCGCTCCAGCCGCCCGCGCCTTCTCGGCGGCGGCGTCGACGACTTCGCTCGACGGTTCGCTGCCGAAGCCGCTGCTGAGTACCACGTCGAAGCCCTGACCGCTCAGTGAATCGATCACCGGTTGAGCGAGTCCGTTCGACAGCACGATGTCATCGACTGCCACAAGCACGGTGCCCGACGCGACGCCGAACTGACGGACGAGAATGTCAGCGGTCTGTGCGGCTGAACCGCTGCCGCTGGCGATAAGGGTTGGCGAAAGAAATTCTGAGTAGGCAGCAGTATCTGGCCACCAGGTGTTCGGCATGTCTAAATCCTCCATTGGATACGATTAGGGTCAATATGACCACAAATAGCCCGTAATCACAACTCAAGAGACTCGTTCGTATCCGACTCAGAATATGTCGGGCCGCTCCGCCAGTGCCAGCCGTGTGCGGCGGATGTGGCTGGAGACGAGATTCGCGGCCGCCTCACCGTCATGACGTTCGATCGCATCGACGATGAGGTGATGCTCCGCGTCGGTGGCCCAGTTCGACGATGGTTGCCTGATTTGCGCCCACGCTCTGCGATAGTGCTGAGTCGAGTTCCAGAACCTCTGCACGAGTTCGTGCAAGAGGCTGAACCGCGCCCCCTCATAGGTCAGCAGATGAAATTGCCGATCCAGTGAGAGAAAGTGTTCGACATCTGTCGCCGCCTCGATGGCGTCGGCGAGCTCATGAAGGCGCGCGACCATCTCTGGTGACAGATTATCGATGCTCTCCCGAATGGCAAGAGATTCAACGGATTCGCGAAGTTTGTAGGTCTGATCGAACTCGAAACGATCCAAGCGCGAGACCCACGCTCCGCTATTCGGAACGATCGTCACGAGTCCTTCAGCTTCGAGCGCCTTCAGCCCCTCGCGAACCGGAATACGGCTGGCTGCGAAGCGCTCGGCCACGGCATCTTGGCCGATCCGTTCGCCTTGAGTGAGGATGCCCGCCAGAATCTCTGCTCGCAGCTTGTCGGCAATGAGCCTGCCCGTGGCCCCGATGCTTCCCGTCGAATTCATGCTTCTACTATCGCCTACTCGCACCACTTCGTATCCGAACGGACAGCCTGTCACTCGCTCAGGTCGACTCGAAGTACAAATGCGAGTGCAGCCGGCATCCGGGGTTGAACTCCGCACCGCAGCGCGGGCATCCGTCGACACTGAGGTATTCGGTGGTGCTGAGTTCGGCTTGGCACACGCCGCACAGCACGGCCAACTCGCCCTGCTGGCTGACCGGCCAGACCTGCGCCGGGTGCCCCGCCGACTCGGCGTGACAGAGGTGGCAGGGGTAGTACTCGCCGCAGCAAGCGAACTTGATAGCGATCACGTCGAGCGCCGAGTGATAGTGGATGCAGCGGGTCTGGTCGTCGACGACGGTTCCGAGCACGCGCATCTCGGGTCCCTCGGGAGGCACGCGCATCTCAGCTCACCCCGCGAGCCGTGAGGGCGTCGCCGAGCTCGTCGGCGTGCTTGAGCGAGACCACGAGAAACGGAATGACGAACGCGCGCAGGCCGGGGCGTACGCCGCGCGCTCGCTGCGCTTCACGCACTCCGATCGCCAGGCGCATGAGAACGGGCACCGTGGTGATTGCGACGGCCAGCACGAGCGCGATTCGTGCCGAGTCGACGCCGAAGCGCGCGAACGGACGCAGGCCGCGCTCGAACGCGTCGAGCAGAGCGGCGACGCGGGTGGTCAGAACAAGCAGGGCCGCGATGACGATGGCGGCGACGACCCTCGTGATGTTCGCGACGGCGGCTTCCATCGGCAGAAAGAACACCTGAAAGGCGAAGGTGATGAGGATCACCCACCGAACACTCACGACCTGCCGGGCCAGCTCGGCCACGCCGACGCGTGAAGAAACGTACGCCACCACGGTGACGGCTCCGGCGATCGCCGCCGAGAGGTAGGTCGAGGGCAGCAGCGAGACGGCGAGCACCACGAGCAGCAGAACGAAAGCCTTCGGGCCGGCGGGTGCGCGATAGAACCACGAGGTTCCGGGGCGATAGAGGGTCAGCATCGCTGAGCCTCGCGGGTGGTGGGTGCTGGGGTCAGCATCGCTGGGCCTCGCGGCTGGCGGGTGCTGGGGTCAGCATTGCTGGGCCTCGCGGGTGGTGGGTGCTGGGGTCAGGGTGCGAGGATTTCGGATGGCCGGTGCCGGTGCCGGTGCCGGTGCCGGTGCCGCGGTCAGCACGAGAGGCTCGCTTCGTACTGCTCTGCGACCTCGGCCGGGTCTCCGACGCCGGTCAGCCGCCCGTCTTCGAACAGCACCGCAACGTCGCAGCGCGCGGCGAGCGCGAGGTCGTGGGTCACCAGCACGAGGCGGCGATCGCTCGGAGCGAGCAGGTGGTCGGCGATCAGGCGGCTGTTGCGGGCATCCAGGTAGGCCGTCGGCTCGTCGGCGATCATGAGCTGCGGCCGGCGGATGACTGCACCGCACAGTGCGAGCAACTGCTTCTGGCCCCCGGAGAGATCGTGCGCGGCACGGTCGGCGAGGTCGGTCAGGCCGAACTCCTCGAGCGCCACGCGCACACGCTCGGCGCTCTCGGCCTTCGGCAGCTTCTCGCCGCGCAGCGAAAATGCGGCGTCTTCGGCGACGGTCGGCATGATGATCTGCGCGTCGGGATTGCTGAAGACGAACCCCACGAGGCGTCGCAGCGCCTTGCTCTGCGTGACCGGGTCGACGCCGAGCACCGAGAGGGTGCCCGAGGTCGGCGTCACCAGGCCGCCGAGCAGTCGGGCGAAGGTCGACTTGCCCGATCCGTTGGATCCGATGACGGCTATGCGCTGCTGATCGAGGCGCAGTGAGACCGAGTCGAGGGCGAGGCTGTCACCCAGCTGAACGGAGACGTCGTCGAGGATGATCGGGTCGGTCATCCGCGGCCCCCAGGCGCGCTGCGCTTCGACACTC
>JAODBC010000034.1 GCA_025463765.1 Subtercola sp.
GGCCGCCGCCGCCGGCCACCTGCCGCCCGCCGCCGAACGGTCGCGCGCCGCGGCCCACCACCTATACCACCCGCCGACGAACGGCCACCCGCCACCCGCCGCCCGGGCCTGGCCCGGTGCGACCACCTGGTGCCGCCGCTGACGATCTCCTACCGCCCGCCTACCAACGGCCACCCGCTACGACCTGCCACCTACCAACGAACGGCCACCCGCCCGGCCTACCACCTACCGCCCGCCACCGAACGGCCACCCGCCACCCGCGCCGAATCGTCGGGGCTTTCGTCGGAGATCCGGCCACATGTCGACGTATTGCGGGCAGCCCGGCTCAGCTCCGACGAAAGTACCGCTGGGCGCGCCACCCGGCAGCGCTGAAGTTCCGCTGGGCGCGGCCGCCTGACAGCACTGAACACCAGCCCGCCGATCTAGCGCCCCGCCACCCACTCGGCGATCTGTGTGCGCAATTCGGCCTTGCGATCATCCGGCGCGAACGATGCCTGCACCGAGTTCAGCGCGAGCGCCGCCATTGCCTCATCGCTGAACCCGAACGTGTCTTGCACCGCCACGTAATTGTCGCCGAGGTAACCGCCGAAGTACGAGGGGTCGTCGGAGTTGACGGTGACCAGCAGGCCGGCCTCCAGCATGCGGGGAAGCGGATGCTCGGCCATCGTGTCGACTCCGCGCAGCCGCACGGTCGAAAGTGGGCACACCGTGAGCGGAACCTGCTCGCGGCGCAGTCGCTCCACCAGCGCGGGGCTCTGCAGGCTGCGGATTCCGTGATCGATTCGCTCACACTTCAGCGCATCGAGCGATCCTTCGACGAACTCGGGACCGCCCTCTTCGCCGGCGTGGGCGACACAGTGCAGGCCGAGTTCGCGGGCGCGGGCGTAGACCTGCTCGAAGAGCTCGGGCGGGTAGCCCACCTCAGTGGAGTCGAGGCCGACCCCGATGATGTCTTTCGCGAGCGCGCGGGGGGCGACCGCTTCGAGCGTGGCGAAGGCGCTCTCGACGGGGAGGTCGCGCAAGAAGCACATGATGAGACCGCCGGTGATGCCGAATTCGGTGGCCGCGGCATCCAATGCCCGTTTGAGCCCGTCGATGACGGTGTCGATGGCGACTCCGCGGGCGGTGTGCGCCTGCGGGTCGAAGAACATCTCGACGTGCCGGAGGCCCTGGCTGTGGGCCTTCGAAAGGTACGCGATGGCCAGGTCGTAGAAGTCTTGTTCCTCGCGCAGCACCACGCTGCAGGCGAAGTACACGTCGAGAAACGACTGCAGGTCGGTGAACTCGAGCCGGCTTCTGAGGTCGTCGATGCTCTCGAATGGCACCTCGATGCCGTTGCGCTCGGCCAGCGCGAACACCATCTCGGGCTCGAGGGTTCCTTCGATGTGCAGGTGCAACTCGGCCTTGGGCAGCTCGTACATCGCGTGCGTCATCCCCCCATTCTGTCGCAACACGCGCCACCGCGGCCCTGGCCGCGCTAGGTGATAATTACGATACCTGTTATTATTAGATAATCGACTAGCTGATAATTTCTGAAGTAGTCGTTATCACTTAGCTCGCTGAGAGGAGTCGACCGCATGGTTGAGGCAGCGGCCCCGCTCCCTGCCCCAGCGTGGCCATCCATCGAGGGCGAGAAGCAACACTGGGTGAGCAAGCACGCCGCCTGGGGCGTGAAAGCAACCACTGAAAGACCCGGCTCCGAACCCTACATCGCCAGCGTGCCGCCGTTCATTGCCTCACGAGACATATTGCTCTCGTCTGATACGGCCGCTCTTGCCGAAGAGGCCAGCGATGCGCTGATCAGGTTCGACGAATCGCTGAACGGCGAGATCGCCCCGTTCGCACCACTCCTCCTGCGGTCTGAGGCAGCAGCCTCGTCGCGCATCGAGAACCTGACGGCGAGTGCTCGGGCTATTCTCACGGCCGAATTGAGCATCGAATCCGGTGCCACCGTCTCTCGCAAGAACGCAGCGGTCATCGTCGCGAATACACGAGCCATGCAGGCCGCACTAGAGCTTGCCGACGAACTCACGACCGATGCCGTGCTCGAGATGCATCGGGCGCTCATGATGGGCGATCCGCACCATGCCAGCGGAACCTGGCGTAAGGAAGCGGTCTGGATCGGCACGAGTTCGCTCAGCCCCGTCGGCGCTGTCTATGTCGCTCCGAACTTCTTGCGGGTGCCGGGGCTCATGGATGATCTGATGTCGTTTACGCGACGCGACGACCTCCCCCGGCTCGCGCAGACGGCCGTGGCGCACGCACAATTCGAGACGATTCACCCGTTCACTGACGGCAATGGACGCACGGGGCGCGCCCTGATGCAGGCGATGATGCGATCGAAAGGGCTCACGAGAAACGTCACCGTGCCCGTTTCTGCCGGCCTTCTGACAAACACCAACGGTTACCACGAGGCACTCACTCGATACCGAGAAGGAGACATCGACACAGTCGTCGCTCTCACTGCGGAGTCATCGTTCTTGGCCGTCACGAACGCCAGCGAGTTGGTGAGCGACATCAGGAACATCCAGATCGGGTGGCGCGAGCGAGTCACGGCGCGAAGCGACTCTGGCGTCTGGGCGCTGCTTGATCTCGTCGCACGTCAGCCCGTGATCACGGCCCAGTCGGCGGCCCGTTCCCTCGAGCTCACCCCGACGAACGTCTACCGCCTGCTGAACCGACTAGAAGATGCGGGCATCCTGAAAAAGAAGGCAGAATACAGGTCTTCAGTGTTCTGGCGCAGCGACGAGATACTGGCTGCGCTCGACAGGTTCGCGGCCCGCTCCGGTCGCCGTGGCGGGTAGAAGTCACACTTGGTCTTCTGACGTCGCTCGCAACTGAGCCGGTTCCGGGAGGCGAGAGGGCATTTCAGGAGTGAACCAGTAGTACTCAAGACTGGTCAGCCGGCCATCATTCACCCAAAGCAGAACCCCTCCTGACACCTCATCGTCTTCGTACACGCGATGATGCGTGGGGCCGATCAGGTCGCTCGGCAGGGGAATGAGTGGGCAATCTGGATCCACGACGAGGCTAAAACTTTGGGAGCCCTCAAACCACCAACCGGCATGGCGGGCGGATTCGATCTGGCCTCGCACTTCTTCGGCCCCGGGCCAGTCTCCGCGCGTAATGGCTCGCAGGAGCGCCATCTCCCCCGGCTCGAGTGGGCGGGTTTCGTTCGACATCACTCGAGAATACCGACGTTTACGAGTATTCATCATTATTTTGTTGGAGGTGAGCCCGATACGCCGAGTTGAGGCCGGTATAACGGCCTCAATACGGCGTAGGTGTCTCAGGAGTCAGGTACAAGAGCGGCGGGGCGGCCGGTGGGGCCGGCGAGGAGGTGCGGCGCCCTAGGTGAAGAGGGGCGGCGCCCTAGGTGAGGAGGTGCGGAGCCCTAGGTGAGGAGGTGCGGCGCGCTAGGCGAAGAGGCCCGCAGGGCCTGACGGGGAGGCAGCGGCGACGGAGGCGAGGTAGGCCGAGCGACGCTCGAAGAGGGCCGGAACGACGGCACGGGCATCCGCGATGAGTGACGCGAGATCGGCCGTCACGAGCTGACCGTCGCGAACGAGCACACGACCATCCACCATGGTCAGGTCGACGTCACTGCCGCGCACCGCGTGCACGAGGTTGTGGTGGATGTTCGCGTACGGGCCCGCCCCGATCAGCGGCGTCATGCGGGGCGTGTCGGTGCGCACGGCGATGAGGTCGGCCTTCTTGCCGGGCTCGAGCGATCCGATGACGCCGTCAAGGCCCAGGGCGCGGGCACCGCCCATGGTCGCCATCTGCAGCACGGGCCAGCTGTCCATGGCGGCGGCATCCATGGTGCGCAGTTTGCCGAGCAGCGAGGCGACCTTCATCTCTTCGAACATGTCGAGGTTGTTGTTCTCCTTCTCGCCATCGGTGCCGATTCCGACGGCCACGCCCGCCGCGAGGTAGTCGGAGACGGGAGCCATGCCGCTGGCAAGCTTCATGTTGCTCACCGGGTTGTGCGAGACGCCGACGCCCCGCGCCGCGATCAGCGACACTTCCGACGAGTCGAGCCACACCGCATGCGCGATCATCGCCCGCGGAACATCGAAGAACCCGAGCTTCTCGAGCGCGAACATCGGCCGAGCGCCGTAGCGGGCTTCGAATTCAGCGACCTCGATCTGGCTCTCGCTGCAGTGCGTGTAGAAGCCGGTGTCGTATTTGTTCGCGAGCGCGATTGCCCGCTTCTGGCCGGCCTCGTCGGCGTAGAACGGATGCTCGAGCCCCACCCACGGGTAGATGCGGCCGCTCGCACCGCCGCCGAGCCCGCTGGCCGCGCCGCCGGAGCCGGATCCGCCGCCAGCCGCCGAGCCGCCCGCTCCCCACTGCTCGAGCATCGCCTCGTTATCGTCGAGGGTGTCGAAGTAGTCGTAGTCGGGGTGGGCTCCGACATAGTTGACGGTCACGAGGCGGTTGCCGAGTGCATCCGCCGCCCGAGCACTGCCCTGCATGTAGCGCCACATGTCGACGACCGTGGTCGTGCCCGAAAGCAGGCCTTCGGCGTAACAGAGCCACGACGCCGCCTCGGCCTCGTGGGGCCGAAGCACGCGGTGCATGGGGTCGATGTGCAGGCGCAGCCACTCCCACACGGGCAGGTGCTCGGCGGTTCCGCGCAGTACGCCGGAGTGGTGGTGGGCGTTGACGAGCCCGGGCATCAGCAAGCGGCCGGCCAGGTCGACGACCTCGGCATCGGGGTGCGCCGCGAGCAGAGCGGATGCCGCACCCACGGCCTCGATCTGCGTACCCCGCACGAGCACGGCGCCGTCGGCGATGACGTCGAGGTCGGCGTTCATCGTCACCACGAAATCGGCGCACAGCAGTTGGTCTCGCGTCATTCAGCGAGCATCCACGCGTCGTACGAGAACCCAGGTGACACGATGCAGCTGACGAGCGTTTCGCCGTCGCCGGGCAGCGTGCGCTGCCATACGTGCGGCGGTATGACGACCTGCGGATGCTCGTCACGAGCGATATCGCCCCCGAGCGTGATCATGCGAGCGTTCTCACCCGAGAACGCCGGGTTCTCGCCGCTGCCGCCGAGCTGGAACATCACCGGGTCGGGGCCGTGCCAGAACCAGATCTCGTCGAACTCGACCCGATGCCAGGCCGACGCCTCTCCGGGCGGCAGATAGAAGTAGATAGAGGTGGCTGCCGGGCGCGGGCCCGCTACGGCGCCGCCGTCGCACACCGAAACGCTCGCCGGTGAAGCCCAGGTACGCCGATACCAGCCGCCTTCGGGGTGAGGTTCGAGCGCCAGCCGAGTCGCCATCGGCGGCACGTCGACCCATTCGATCAGCCGGCCGTCGGCCGTGCGACGCGCCAGCTGACCCGGAGCCCCGCCCAACGCGCCCGCCCCGCCCGCCTCGCCCACTACCGCGCCTGCCGACGCCTCCCGTTCGCCGATCACCCGTCGCTCCCTCGCTCGTCTTGACTCAAGTTAACTCCCGTTCGCGTGACAGTGCCGTGACTGGCGCCGGCGCCATTACTCTGCTAAAGCAGCCGCTGCGGGCGAAACTTTGAAGCGCGTTCCCGGGTGGTCAGCCGAGAGGTGGGCACCCGGCCGGCCCAGCATCTGCTCACGCAGGCTGCCGTGGCCGGGCTCGGCCGGCATGCGGCCACGGCGACGCAGCTCGGGCACAACGAGTGTGGCGAAGTCTTCGAGATCTGACGGCGGAAAGATCGGCTCGAGCAAGAAGCCGTCGAGGTCTGTGGCATCGATGAGCCGTTCCAGCTCGTCTGCCACCTCAGTAGTACTGCCGACGAGTTGCAGGCCACGGGTGCCGCGCCCACTCAGCTGGTCGAGAATCTGGCGCACGGTGGGGGCCGGGCTGCCGTCTTTCGGAACGAACCGGTCGATGTTGCTCTGGCCCATCTGCCCGATGGGCCCGCCGGCGTCGAGAATCTGAGTGAGGTCGCGGTCGGGGTCGAGCGAGAGCAGGTCGATGCCGGTGTTGCCTGCGTAGAGCACGGCCACCACTTCGTCGGTCTGCATGTCGTCGAACTCCTTGCGCAAAGTGACGGCCTCGTCGTGCGTCGGCGCGACCGTCACGGTGAGCCCCACGAGAATCTTGAGAGAGTTCGGGTCACGGCCCCACTCGGCGGCCTTCTGGCGAATGTCGGCCACGTTCACTGCCGTCGCCTCGACGGTCGTGCCCTGCACGAACACGCACTCGGCGTTGCGTGCGGCATACGCCCGACCCCGAGCCGACGTTCCGGCTTGAAAGAGCACGGGCGTGCGTTGCGGCGACGGATCGACGGTGAAATACCCCGACGAGCGAAAGTGCTCACCGGTGAATTCGTGCCGATGCAGTTTGTCGCGATGAGCGAGAATCTGGGCATCCTTGTCGCCGACGAAGGCGTCGTCTTCCCACGAACCCTCCCAGAGGGTCATGGCCAGGTCGAGGTACTCGTCGGCCTGGTCGTAACGGGCGTCGTGGGCGTTCATGGTCTCGTGGCCGAACAGCTCGGCGACGGTGTTCTGCGAGGCACCGGTCACAATGTTCCAGCCGATGCGGCCCCCCGTGAGGTGGTCGAGGGTAGCGAAGCGGCGGGCGGTCTGCACCGGATGATCGAGCCCCGTCGAACTCGTTACGACGAAGCCGAGGCGCTCGGTCTCGTGTGCGAGGGCGGCGATCATCAGGGCAGGGTCCATCGAAGGAAAGTTGATGCCACCCCGAGCCGCCATCTCGGGCAGGTCGCCGCCGATCGACGGAAACCCGTACCCGTCGGCGAAGAACAGAAAGTCGAACCCTGACCGGTCGAGCAGCTTCGCCACGTCGATCCAGTGGTCGAGTTCGTGAAAGCGCAGCGACTCGCTGCGCGGGTGCGGCCAGCTCAACGTTCCGCCGACTTGCGGGCCGGCGACTTCGAATACTCCGAGGTGAATCTGCTTCATAGCCTCATTGAACCAAATGGTTCACTGGATTGCGAGCGAGGAAACACAGAGTTAATATGACGGCCGATTCTGTAACGCGGAGGAGACATCGGCGGCGCGATCGGTCAGCGCGCGGGTAGCTTCGCGGGCGGCGCGATCGATGACGGCCGGGTCGCCGCCCGTGAGCAGCGTCGCCTGAAAGCCGCGCCACAGCGCGACGACTTCGTGGGCGAAGCGCGTCGCCCGCGCCGCCTCGACACCGGAGTGCTCGAAGACGGCTGCAACGTGCTCGATCCATTGGCTTCCGACTTCGCCCAGAAACGCGGTGAAGCGCTGCTGCTCGAAGCCGGCGAGGCCGAAGATCTCGAAGAACAATCGGTGGAAGGGCAGGTTCGCCGGGTCGGAGATCGTCTGCCAGGCGGCGAGGAGACGATCATCCAACGAGCGCGACTCGTCGTCGAGATTCGTGATCACGTGCGTCATCGACGGAAAGCGCGTCTCGGCGCCCGCAAGCGCCGTGACGATGAGTTCTTCACGACTGCCGAAGTAGTACAGCAGCATGCGGTTGTTCGAGTCGACGGCCGCGGCCAGGCTTCGCAACGTCAATTGTGTGACGCCGTGCTCGAGCACGTAGTCGACGATGCGCTCGAGCAGGGCCTCCTTCTGGTCGGTCATGCGTCGACGCTTCTTCGCTCGGTCATGTATTGAAGCTAGTTCATAGCCTTCTGCGGCGAAGGCAACACTGACGAAATGCGGCGGTAACAATCGCGGTCTAGCGTTTCACGGATAAGGCGAACACGCCGTTACGACGGCGCGCGAAACACAGCACTTCGCGGCCCCTCACCCTGCGAACCCGATTTGGTTGGAGTTTTCATGAACGCATTCACCCCGCCCCCCGTGATCACCAAGCAGTTCGATCGCCGAGGTTTCTTGCGCATCGGCGGACTCAGTGCCCTGGCCGTCGGCGGAGCCGCCGTTCTGGCCGCGTGCAGCACCGGCTCGTCGACCTCGACCAGCACCACGGCGGCGGCCGCCGGAACGACTGCCGCTCCTGGCAGCCTCGGCACCATCGCCCTGCAGCTGTCATGGATCAAGAACATCGAGTTCGCCGGCGAATACTTCGCCACTGAAAAGGGCTACTACACCGACGCAGGTTTCGAAGCAGTCACCCTGCTCGCCGGTGGCGGCCAGACCGGCGCCGAAGAGGCCCTGCTCTCGGGCCAGGCTCTTGTCGGCCTCTCGTCGCCGTCGATCACCGGCCCTTCGGTCGAACAGGGCGCAGCCCTGAAGATCATCGCCTCGACGTACCAGAAGAACCCGTTCTGTCTGCTGTCGCTGGCCGAGAAGACGCCGATCAAGACGGTCGCCGACCTCAAGGGCAAGAAGATCGGTGTGCAGTCCGGTGGCAACCAGACCATCTTCGAGGGCTTTCTCGCCGCGAACGGCCTCACCGACGCCGACGTCACCCTCGTGACCACGCAGTACGACATCTCGCCGCTCGAGACCGGCGCCTACGACGCCCACATGTCGTACACCACCAACGAGCCGATTCTGGCTGCGAAAGACGGCTTCACCCCCGTCGTTCTGGCCTTCGCCGACAACGGCCTTCCGTTCGTCGCCGAGACGTTCACGGTGACGCAAGACACCATCGACAACAAGCGCGACCTGCTCAAGGCGTTCTTGGTCGCCGAGATCAAGGGCTGGACCGACGCGGTGAAAGACCCTGCGCAGTCCGCCACCTACGCCGTCACCAAGTACGGCGCAGACCAAGACCTCGACCAGACCGAGCAGACCTCAGAGGCGACGGCGCAGAACGCGCTTATCGTCACCGCCGATGTCAACTCGAACGGTCTGTTCACGATGTCTGACGACCTGATCGCCGAGAACATCAAGTCGCTCACCTCGATGGGCACGACCGTCACGGCCGACCAGCTCTTCGACATGAGCCTCATCAAAGAGGTCTACGCCGAGAACCCCGACCTCATCACCACCTTCACCATCCCCACCGCGTCATAAGCGCCTTTCGGCGAGCCGATGTGGGGGTGCCGCTCGCGGGCATCCCCACATCGCACGAAAAACACAGAAGTCAGGAACCATGGTCTCTTCGTCTGTCAGCGCCGCGGCGTTTGCTACAAGCACCCCCGCGGAAACACCGGAACTCGCCACCGGCATCAACATTCAAGGGCTGACCAAGACCTTCTCCATGGGCCGCAAGTCGGTTCAGGCCCTCTCCTCGATCAACTTGGGAACGAAAAAAGACTCGTTCCTCTCCCTGCTCGGCCCCTCCGGCTGCGGTAAGTCGACCATCCTGCGCGTCATCGCCGGGCTCGAAAAGCCCAGCGCCGGCACTGTGATCGTCAACGGCAAGAACGCCGTCGAGATTCAGCGCGGCCACGAGACCGGCATCGCGTTTCAAGATTCGGCTTTGCTGCCCTGGCGAACGGTCACCAAGAACATCCGCCTGCCGCTCGAAGTGGCCGGCATCACCCCGAAACCGGGGCTCGTCGACGGCCTCATCGAACTCGTCGGCCTCAAGGGCTTCGAGAACGCGAAGCCGGCCCAGCTCTCTGGCGGTATGCGTCAGCGCGTGTCGATCGCCCGTTGCCTGGCCGTCGAACCGACCATCATGCTGCTCGACGAGCCGTTCGGTGCTCTCGACGACATGACCCGGCAGCGGATGAACGTGGAGCTGTTGCGCATCTGGGGCGAGAAGCCCGCCACCACCCTGATGGTCACACACGGAATCAGTGAAGCGGTCTTTCTCTCCGACGTCGTCGCGGTGATGAGCGCCAGGCCCGGGCGCATCGTCGAAGTGGTGGAGATCAACCTGCCACGCCCGCGACTACCCGAGCTCACGCGCAGCCCGGAATTCCACGCCTACGTCGACCAGATCTCCGAGATCCTCTTCGGCGCCCACGGAACGGTCGAAGATGACTGATCTACGCGAACAAGAGACCGGATACGCCGAGAGCCTCGCGCTCGGCGCCGAAGAAGCGACCGGCGCAAATCGGCGGTCGTTCCTCGGCTCGTTCAACAAGATGCCGCCCTGGATCGGCGCAGTCATCGGTATCGTCGTGATTCTGGTCGTCTGGCAGATCGTGGCCGTGACCGCGTTCTCTGTGACAGGGTCAGTGCCGCCGCCGCTGGAGGTATTCCAGCAGCTCGTGCACGACCTCACCGACAGCATCTACTGGAACGCCATCGCGGTCACCAGCATGTCGGCGCTCTGGGGCTTCATCTGGGGCAACTTGATCGCGTTCTTCTTGGCGTTCATCGTGCTGCTCATTCCGTGGTTCGAGGGGCTCTCAACCCAGCTCGCCGTGGTGTGCTCGTGCATCCCGCTCACCGCCATCGCGCCGATCGTGACCCTGCTCTCGCCGGCGGGCAGCCGCACGACGTCGATCTTCTTGGCAGCGCTCAGTGTGATCTTCACGACCGTGATCGGAACGCTGCTCGGGTTGCGGGCGGCGAGCGAAACACAACTCGACGTGGTCAAGGCGTACGGCGGGTCGAGGTTCACCCAGCTGCGCAAGGTGCGTCTGATTGCGGCTGTGCCGAGCATCCTTGCTGCCCTGAAGCTCGCCGCACCGGCAGCCTTTCTGGGCGCGGTGCTGGGTGAATACTTCTTGCTCGGGGTCGACTCGGGCATCGGCATCCAGTTGCTCGCCGCACAGGCGACAGCGGCGTCGGTCAAGCTCTGGGCGCTGGCGCTCATCTGTGGTGGCATAGCAGGCCTGGCGTACTTCGTGATCGGCCGCATCGGCCACCTCATCACCCCATGGTCGCAGGGCGACTCGCGCGCAGGGGAGGGTTTCTGATGGCAACCGCAGCTCCCGCTCAGGCACCATCGGTGGCGCGTGCCTCGATCAGCCCGCAGACCGCGAGCACGATCAGGTACGTGTTCCGCCGTATCGGCACGACGGTTCTCACCATCGCGATCTCGAGTGCGATTCTCGTACTGCTGTGGAGCCTCGCGATTCAGCTGCTGCACGCGAACCCGTTCATCGCGAAAACGCCGGTCGACGTGTTCAACTATCTGTTCGTCGATGCGCCCAAGAGCAAAACGACGGCTGCCGAGAACCGCGAACTGATCTCGGGGCTCCTGTGGGTCACGCTCTTTCACGCGCTGATCGGCTTCATCTTCGGCGTCGGATCGTCGATCGTCATCTCGATCGCGTTCACGCTGATCCGGCCGATCGAGTTCATGTTCATGCCGATCGCCATGCTGCTGCGGGTCGTTCCGCTGCTGGCGATGGCTCCGGTGATCTTCTTGATCTTCGGCAACGGGCTCGTCACGGCGGCGTTCATCGGCGGCATCGTGGTGTTCTTCCCCCTGCTGGTGAACCTCACGCTCGGCTTCCGCTCGGTGAGTGCGCAGTCGGTCGACCTCGTGCGGGTCTACGGCGGAAGCCGCTGGACCATCATGCGCAAGGTCGCGATTCCGACCGCACTGCCGTACTTCTTCGCCTCGATGCGCATCGCCGTACCCGGAGCCATCACGGGGGCGATGCTCTACGAGTGGCTGTTCACATACGAAGGGCTCGGAGCCGCAATCACGACGGCCAAATCGCAGTCGCTCTACAACGAGATCTGGGCCATCGTGGTGGTGATCACGGTGACATCGATTCTGCTCTATACGATCGCGACGTTCGTCGAAACGGCGGTGCTCGCCAAGTGGGGTCCGAACGCCGGCAAGTCGACAGGGCTCTGACTCGGCTCACCGCTACGCAACACAGCTTCTAGGCTCGCCGGCGCCGCCGGGCATCCGTCGCCACATCACGGCGCAGCATCCACCCGCACGATGAGAAAGAACCGTGATGGCACAGATCATCGATAAAGCAGAGGCCGGCCAGAATGCCCGGCAGTACCACATCGGCATTGCGCCGGGCGAGGTCGGAACGGTGGCGCTGCTGCCGGGCGACCCGTTCAGAGTGCCGCTGATCGCGGAGTTTCTGACCGACGTGACAGAGGTCGCACACAACCGCGAGCACCGCACCATGACGGGGTTCTATAAGGGCAAGCTCATCACCGCGACCTCCACGGGCATGGGATGCCCGTCGACGGCGATTGCGGTCGAAGAGCTTGCCCGGGTCGGGGTGACCTCGTTCATCCGTGTGGGTTCGTCTGCGGGGCTGCAGCCCGGCGTGAACCCGGGCGACCTGCTGGTGAGCGAGGGAACGCTGCGCAACGACGGCACCACCGCCGCGTACGCCCACCCCGGTTTTCCGGCGGTGCCCGACCTCGAGTTGACGCTCGCGCTGCGTTCTGCGGCGCTGGCTCTTCCCGGCGCCGGAACCGAGTATCAGGTGCTCTCTGGCATCAACGCGTCAGACGACGCGTTCTACGCCGAGACGCCCGCATGGATCGCAGAACTCAACTCGCTCGGCATCTTGAACGTCGAGATGGAGTCGTCGGCGCTCTACGTCGTGTCGCGGCTGCGCGGGCTGCGGGCCGGCATGATCTGCGCGTGCTCGTCGAACCTCGTCGACGGCACGAGCCTGTACGACCACGACGCGGATGCGCTCAAGCGCGGCTGGCAGAACAGCATCGTCGCGGCGCTCGACGCGGCCGTGGCGCTCGACCTGTGAACGCCGGGCATCCGGTGCCGGGCGGCGCGCGCGGGCGCGCGGCCCAAGCGCGGCGCGGCCCGGCCGCCGATCGAACGGCCGCCGACGTTGCGCAAACGCACCTCCGAGACACGATTCCGGTGCTTTTGCGCAACGCGGGCGCCGCCGGGCATCCGGTACCCCGGGTGTCGGGCGGGGCGGGTACGGTTTCAGCATGAGCATCACCACCCGGCGCATCATCGTCGACACCGACACGGGCATCGACGATGCCCTAGCGCTGCTGTACCTGTCGGCGCAGCCCGAGGTGGAGTTCGTCGGCGTGACCGCTGTATACGGCAACTGTGTCACCGAAGACTCGCTGCGCAACATCGCCTACGTGCTGGGGCTGGCAGGGCGTACGGGTATTCCCGTTGCGCGCGGTGCCGCCGCGCCGCTGAACGCGGAGCCGCACATCGCTCACTACGTGCACGGCTACGACGGGCTCGGCGACGTGCTCGCCGCAGAAGACCGGCCTCTGCCCTCGACGCTGGTTTCGCAGAGCGCGGCCGAGTATCTGGTCGAGCAGGCGCGGGCGCACCCGGGTGAGTTCGAGCTGCTGACACTCGGGCCGCTCACGAACATCGCGTTGGCCTTGCAGGTCGAGCCTCAGCTGCTGACGCTCTTGCGGTCGATCACCATCATGGGCGGCAGCGGGCCGTTTCCCGAACTCGGGCAGACAGACATGTTCGACGCGAACATCCAGAACGATGCGGAGGCAGCGCGGCTGGTGTTCTCGGCCCCGGCGACGCGCCGTTTGATGGTGGGCGTGAATGCCACCGCAAAGGTCGTCACCGACGAGCAAGACATGGTGGCGCTGCACCGCTCGGGCACGGCCACCGGCGTATTCTCGGCCGAGATTCTCGAGTCGTACCTCGACTTCTACCGGCTCGCCTGGGGGCGCCGTGTGAGCCCGGTGCACGACGGGCTCGCCGCCGGGCTGCTGCTGCACCCCGAATGGATCGCTTCGAGCGTCACCGGCCCCGCGAACATCACCCACGACGGCTTCACCACGCGTGCCCGTGTGATGCAGACGGCCGAGGGGCGCACCGTGTCGTGGCCGATCGAAGCCGTCGGCGACACGATCGCCGTGACCGCGGTCGACCCCGCCTTTCACACCGCCTTTCTCGCGGCCCTGATCGGGCCGACGGCACCGCCCGCTTTTCACCCGTCCGACCCACTGACCCACTCAGCGTCGACGCACCCGTCGTCGCATGCCTAAGGAGGCACCACCCCGATGACCGATATCGCTACCGAAACCTCGACTCGAGACCTCGCACTGCTGCCGAAAGGCCATCTGCACCTGCACATGGAGGCGGCGATCCGCGCCGAGACTCTGCAAGACATGGGCGAGGAGGCCGACATCTACATCGAGATGCCCGATCTGACGCAGACCTACAGCGACTTCACCGCATTCAGCAACACGTACCGCAGCATGCTCGCGGTGCTCACGACGCCGGCGAACCTCTTTCGGCTCATCGACGAGGCGGTCGTAGACGCCGCCCGCGAGGGCGTCGTCTACGTCGAGTTCGGCGCCAGCCCGCACTTCTACGCCGAAACCTTCGGCTCCACGTCCGATGCCCTGCAGATCATCATCGACAAGTGCGCCGAGGCGGGCGAGAAGTACGGTGTCGAGATCGGCCTGATGATCACCATCGACCGCACCGAGAGCGTCGAAACCGCGAACGCCTATGCCGAGATCGCCGCCTCGTTCGCGGGTCGGGGAGTCGTGTCTCTCGGGCTCGCGAATGACGAGCGCGGGCATCCGGCTGAAGACTTCGCAGAGGCCTTCGCCATCGGCAAGACGGCTGGGCTGCTCTCGACGCCGCACGCCGGCGAGCTCGCCGGGCCCGAGCAGGTGTGGAAGGCCGTCGAGGTGCTGCACGCCGACCGCATTCTGCACGGCGTGACGAGCGTGCAAGACCCGGCGCTGATGGCGCGGCTGGCCGCCGACGGCATCTGTCTCGACGTGTGCCCCACGTCGAACCTGTTGCTCTCTGTCGTACCCGAGATCGACGCCCACCCGCTGCGCGTTCTGCTCGAGGCGGGCGTGCGCTGCTCGATCAACGCCGACGACCCGGTGCTATTCGGGCCGAACATCCTCTCGGAGTACGAGCTCTGCCGTAACGTGCTCGGGCTGACGGATGCCCAGCTCGCCGCCTGCGCCTGGAGCTCCATCGAGTGCGGCGGCGCCTCGCCCGAACTGAAGGCGCAGGCCAAGCTCACCATCGACGCCTGGCTCGCGAGCTGAGCCGAGCCGAGCCTGCCTGCCTCCCTGCCTCCTGCCCCCCTGCCTGCCTGCCTCTCCCCTCTCCCTCCCCCTCTGCCTCTCCCTCCCCCTCGTTTCGAATTCGACTTTGCGAAAGGGCCCCCAATAATTCGATTTTCGGGACCTTTTCGCAAAGTGGATGTCGCTACGGCAGGTTGGGGAGGCGCGACGCCAGGTTGGGGAGGCGCGAGGCGCGAGACCCGTGGCACGTAAAATCAGCAGGTGACGAATACCACGCCGGCACCCTTCGGCAAGAACGACCGGGGCAGCGGAAAGCTGCGCGACTACCAGGGCAGCCTGCTGCCGAAGAACGCCCGCGTCACGATCCAGTTGGCAGGCAGCGACCCGTACGCCGAGGTCATTCGCGAGGCGAAAAGCCGCGCCACGTCAGACGTGCAAGTGTTCATCGCCCCGCGAACGGTCGAAGAAGAGCGCATCGACGCTCCGATGCCGGCGCGGCTGTTCATCCAGTCGCGTATGACCGACGTGGTGGGCTGGATTCCGCGCGGGCTCGAAGCGCCCGTCATCGACACTCTGAGGCGCCTCGACGAAGCGGGGCGTTCGCTGCGCATCCCGGCCGCCATCGTGTCGACACGACACGGCCTGCGCGTGAACCTGCTGATGGGCCAGACCCGCTGACGCGCGCGGGCCCCTGGGCGCTTTGGCGTCAAACGCTCAAGCTCTCAGACGCTCAGACGCTCAGGGCGGTCACGCGCTCAGCAGCAGCGGTATGCGGTCGAGCTCGGGGCCATGCGCTTCACGCTCACGATCGAGGTCGTAATGGTTCTGCAGGTCGATCCAGTACAGGGTTGATCCAGTACAGGTCAGAGGTGCCAAGAGCGCGTGAGAGACAAAGCGCGGTCGCCGGGCTGATTCCGGAGTGCCACGCACTATTTCGTTGATGCGCCGCGGCGAGACCTCGATCGCCTGCGCCAGACGGTACCGGCTGATGCCCATGGGTCGCAGAAACTCTTCGAGCAAGATGTCGCCGGGATGAATTGCCGCGTGAGCGACGCATGTCGTTGCTGTGTGGAGCCGATTCATCCCGCGCGAGACAAATCCAGCGTTCTACCGGCTTCGGCGCAGCGATTTGGCGCTAAGCGCCGGGTGGCGCAACAAAGCCGCCAGAACGGCACGAAAACACAGCCGAATTTTGCTTAGGGTCGAGACACACCCATACAGTACTCTCGCGCACGATCGGAGGTTCACATGCACCAGTCCACGTCTCAGCACCCGAAGCCCCAATTCACGAAAGACGCCATCACCGGCGAACCCGAGGTCGTCGAAGACGAGCGCAACGCGACCTCCGGCACGGGCACAGGCACGGGCGTGATTACGGGCACGGGCACGGGCACGGGCGCGGGCACGGCCAACGCCTCCACCACAGGCACGGGCAGGAGCACGAACACGAGCACGAGCACGAACACGAACACGAACGACATCGAACCAACGGTTGGCGTGCGCCGGGCATCCGTTTCGCCCGACTGGGCCACCCTCAAGTCGGCCGTCACGTCGTTGCGCGGATTTCAGCGCCCCGACGGCTCGGTCGATCCCCTCGTGTCGACGCGCAGCCGCGAGGTGCACGAATTGGTCGACACCATCGTCGACAGCTTGCGCGCACTCACCCCCGACTTCGCGCACGACGCCGACTACCTCGCTGCCGCCGTGCGCGACTTCGAGCGGTGGGCGAACGAGGGCTTCGGCGTTCCTGACTTCTACGATTCGCTGGTGGCCTTTCACCCCGAGGCCGGGCGAGTGGATGGTCGGCGGCACGTCGTCGTCTTCCCGATGTATACGCAGAACGGCAGCCCCGACAAACTTTTCGAAGCCGTGGCGATGGAGGTCATCTGGCCGTCGTTCGTGGCCGAGCTCGAGGCCGGCGACTACTCGAACAAGCTGTTCGTGCCGATCCGCTTTCTCGACTTCACCGACGGGTACGACACCAACTCGGCCGTGCTCTTTCCTGAGACCGTGTCGATGCGGGCCATTCCGACGTTCACCTGGGGCGCGATCTTCGCCGACCGCGAGGCGGCGCGCTTTCGCGTCGTGGTGCGCGAGGCCGCGGCAGTCACGAGGCTCGAGCTTCCGGTGGGGGCACAGCAGTTGCTCGACGACCAGGCGCTGGCCGAAGAGACCTTCGTGATGTGGGATCTCATTCACGACCGCACGCACATGCGCGGCGATCTGCCGTTCGATCCGTTCATGATCAAGCAGCGCATGCCCTACTTCTTGTACACACTTGAAGAGTTGCGCTGCGACCTCACCGCTTTTCGAGAGTCGGTGCGCATCGAGCGATCGGCCGAGGGCGAGTACTCGGCGAAGGCCGTCGAGACGGCCAAGCGGGTGCAGTACGCGATTCTGTTCGACCGCATCTTTCGCTTCGCGCTCTCGGGCACGCGGGTGCGCAACTACGACGGACTCGGCGGCCAGTTGCTCTTCGCCTGGCTGCATCAGCGTCACGTTCTGCACTGGACCGACACCCGCCTCACCATCGACTGGCCCGAGATCGCCGACCAGGTCATCGCTCTCGGTGCCGCCATCGACGACCTGTACTGGCGCTCGATCGATCGGCCGAAGACGGCGCACTGGCTCGCAGCCTATGACCTCGTTTCGTCGGTCGTGACGCCGAATCCGGCGTCGGTGTGGGCCCGGGGCGCGGATGCCCTGCCTCTCGATGGCCCACCGAAAGGGCTGACCGACGCGGTCTTGCCCGACGAGTTTCCGCTGTCGATGTTCTACGAGGCGCTCGCCAAGAAGATGGGCGACGTCGTCGAGGGTACCTCGGGCATCACGGGCGCCGGCGACGGCGGCGCTGCGCGGTAGGCACGCGGGTTGCACGGTGGCCTCCCGAGTCGCACGCCCGCCGTGGGCGCGGTAGCCACGCGGCTTGCAGTGGCCTCGTGAGTCGCGCGCGCGCCGTGGCGCCCGCCGTGGCACCGGCGGTGGGCGCGGTGGGCGCAAAAACAGCGGAGATTTCGACATGGTGAGGCCGTATAGCCGCCAGACCCTCGAAACCTCCGCTGTTCTTGCAGGCGGCACACGGTGGCAGGCCGCCGGATGCCCCGGCGCGGGTCTGCGCCGAGGAACCCGCACCGCGTGGCGCCGCGCCGCGCCGCGCCGCACCGCGCGAGGCCTCCAGGCGCCGCCGACCTCGACGTTCATGGCTACCGAATCGAGCGGAACCTCCACGGCATCGGTGCCGAACCACACTGAGAAGAGCTCGGGGGTGGTCCACATGGCGTAGACGAGGTCGCGGGGGGAGGCGAATGTGCGGGTGATGGTGATTCCGGCCGTCATGAGTGATCTCCTCTACATCGGGCGGTACTGCGCGTCGCGGCCGCGGCTGATGAGAGCGACACCTGCGGACGAGAGCGATGGTTGCACCTATCGCTCTGGTCCGCAAACGTCGCTCTCGCGGGCGCGGGGCGACCGGGCGCGCGGAGGGGAGGCGGTCGTGGCGCTGAGGGGAAGCGGTTGGGCGCGGGGCGGCTAGGCGGCACCCGACGACGTCGCCGCGATCACCCCGTGCAGCACGGTACGCAGATGCTCGAGGTCGGGCACGGTCATGTTCAGCGCCGAGGCCACCCGCGGCGGAATGGTGAGCGCGGTGTCGCGCAGCGCGGCTCCGGCGCGCGTGAGGGTGAGGTCGAGCATCCGCTCGTCTGCCGAGCTGCGCTCACGAGTCACGTAGCCCGCCGCCTCGAGCCGCTTGAGCAGCGGCGACAGGGTGGCAGGCTCGAGGCTGAGCGCCGTGGCGAGGTTGCGCACCGAGCGCGGGCTCTGCTGCCAGAGCGCGAGCATCACGAGGTACTGCGGATGCGTGAGCCCGAGCGGCTCGAGCAGCGGGCGGTACAGCGAGATCACGTTGCGGGCGGCGATGGCCAGCGCGAAGCACACCTGGTTCTCGAGCGCGAGGATGTTCGGCTCGGCGGCCACGTCGGTGAGCGCCGTCGCGTGATTCGCTGCCGCCTGGGTCTTGGTCATCGGTTCAAACCCTTCTGGTCGGAGCATTTAGTTAGTACACTAATGATATGGGCACGAACAAAATGCATAAGGTCACCATACGAGAGGCCGGGGGTGTCGGCAACTGGCTGAACAAGCGCCTCTTTCCATACCTCGGGCCGCCGCCGCTCGGGCCGATCGATACCGAAACCGCCGAGTCGAAGGCGCGCCGAGCCCAAGCCGGGGCGTGCCCGCTCTGTGGGCAGCCGATGTCGCTTCACGATGTCGACCGTTCCGGCATTCGCACCCAGCTCTACTGCCCCTGACCCCTGCATCACAGGGAGCACGATGACCGACCTCAGCTCGCGATTTCAGGCCATTCTTTGTGAGCCACGAAGAATGAGGAGCTGAGTGGGAATATCCAAGTTAGGTGATGTGGTTGTCGAGAGGGAGCAACATGCTCACCCCACGACTCAGGAGCACCCCATGACATCACTCGCAGGCGCAACCGTTCTCGTCACCGGAGCGAACGGAGGCCTCGGCATCGAGTTCGTCACCCAGGCCCTCGCCCGCGGCGCGGTCAAGGTGTATGCCACCGCCCGTTCACCGCGCGACTGGGGCGACGAGCGCGTCGTCGGGCTGGTGCTCGATGTGACCGACGAGGCATCCGTCGCCGCAGCGGCAGCCTCAGCTGCCGACACCACGATCGTCATCAACAACGCCGGCGTCTCGGGCAACGCACCCATCGCCACGGGCGAGATGAGCGAGATCCGGCGCATCATGGAGACCAACTTCTTCGGCGCACTGAACGTCGCGCGCGGGTTCGCACCCGTGGTCGGCGCCAACGGCGGCGGGGCGTTCGTCGACGTGCACTCCGTGCTCAGCTGGATCGGCCTGGCCGGCGCCTACAGCGCCTCGAAGGCGGCGTTCTGGTCGGCGACGAATTCGCTGCGCATCGAGCTCGCACCGCAGGGCACGCAGGTCACCGGGCTGCACCTCGGCTACGCCGACACTCCTATGACCGCCGGCATCGACGCCGCGAAGAGCGACCCGGCCGACATCGTGTCGGCGGCCTACGACGGCCTCGAGGCCGGAGAGCTCGAGGTTCTGGCCGATCAGATCTCGACCGATGTGAAGCGCGGACTCGCCGCACCGATCGAGGCGCTGTACCCGCAGTTCGCGTAGGGCGCGGTGGTGGGCGGCAGTGGGCGGGGTGCATCCCCAACGCGGGCGCGGTGCATCCCCCACGCGGGCGCGGCGGCGGGCCGGCCCCCACTTCACCCGGCGCGGCCACACCGCGATCCTCCACTCCACCCGGCGGGGCCACACCCCGACTATCAGATTCACCCGGCGCGGTGGCGGGCTGGCCGCCCACTTCGCCGGGCACCGCCACACCCCGATCATCCACTTCACCCGGCGCTGCCGCACCGATCATCCGCTTCGGATGACGTGTGACCTTTCTCTCCCGCCCGCCGCTGCCTTGGCGCTACTGTTCAAGAGAGCAGTCGCTGATCGCAGTCGTGCGGCGCGGGGCAGAACGGGGCGGCACTGATGGCACAGCTGACGAAGGCACAATTGGAGCAGCTCGTCGAGCAACTGCGCGACGAGAACACCACGTTGCGCGACGAGCTTCAGGTCGTGTCGGTTCAGGCCGCGGTTCCGGATGCCCGGGGCGGCGGTTCTGGCTCTGCTGAGCCGCGCGTGCGCAAGCCGCGCGGTCGCGGCTGGACCCTGCTCGCGACCGTGCTCATTCTCATCGGCGCGCTGCTCTCGCCCGTCGCCATTGTGGCGAACTGGGCCAAGCTGCAGCTCGCCGACACCACGACCTTCGTCGATACCTTCGCTCCGCTCGCCAAGGATCCTGCTGTTCAGGCCTACGTGACCACCGAAGTGGTGTCGGCGATCGACCAGAAGATCGACATCGACAAGCTCACCTCCGACGTGTTCGACTCGATCTCCGGGCTCGGTCTGGGGCCGGCGGCGACCACGGCACTGGACTCGTTCAAGGGAGTGGCGGCCAACGGCATCCGCAGCGTGATGACGAACGCAGTGAGTGCGTTCGTGCAATCGGATGCGTTCGCCGATGTGTGGCGGCAGGCGCTGACCACCAGCCATCAACAGCTCATCTCCGTGATGCAGAACGATCCGAACTCGGCGCTCACGATCAACGGCAACGGCCAGGTCGGCATCGCTCTCGGCCCGATCATCGCGCAGGTGAAACAGGTGCTGGTCGATCGTGGGGTGACGTTTGCAGCGCAGATTCCCGACATCAATCAGACAATCGTGATAGCCCAATCGGATTCGGTCGTACAGGCGCAGCTCGGCTACAACTTGGCGATCGCCATTGGAGCCTGGCTGCCCTGGATCGCCCTGCTCTTCTTGATCGCGGGCGTACTGGTGGCGCGGCGGCGGTCGCTGGCGCTGATCTGGGCCGCGGTGGCTCTCGCTTTGGCGATGATCGCAACGGCGTCGGGGGTGGCGATCGGGCACATCATCTTCATCGGGGCGGTGTCGCCGACCTACATACCCAGTGACGTCGCCGACACGCTGTACACGCGCATTCTCACGCTGGTGTCGAGCAGTGCGACAGCAATCGCTGTTCTGGCGGTAGTCGTAGCGGTGGTCGGCTGGCTGGCGGGGCCGTACCGTGCGCCTCGAGCACTCCGTTCGCTGGCGGCGTCGGGCGCCGCGTGGTTGCGTGGTGCGGCTGCTTCGCGCGGATTCACGACCGGCGTGTTCGGCGAATGGGTCTACAAGCTTCGCTACGTCATCCGGGCTGCGGTCGCGGTGATCGGGGCGCTCATCATTCTGCTGAACCGGCCGATTACGCCCGCGGGCATCTTCTGGACCCTCTTCGGCGCCGTCATCGTGCTCATCCTCGTGGAGCTGCTGCAGCGGCCGGTCGATGAGATCGTGCCCGCCGACAAGCTGACGCCGTCGGAGGCGGCTGCCGCAGGTGTCGCTGAGGAGGCTGCCGCGGAGGGGCGACCGGATGCCCGGGCCGAAGTGCACTCGGATGCCTCGGTTTCGGCTGCTGCGGTTACGCCTGGCCCGGTTACGTCTGGCCCGGTTGCGTCTGGCCCGGTTGCGTCTGGCACGTCGGACACCCTTGTCATCGTGGAAGGCGACACTGAAGTCATCCCTGACGGTAGCGAGCCTCCGCGCGCAGACTAGCCATTTGAGTATAGTTCGCCTTTGTACTATCGTGACGTAAGCTCACTAACTCACGAACCGAAAGCGCGAATCGCATGGCTCCTCATTCTGCTCGAACGCCCTCTGCGCACGACAGCGCCACAATCGCACTACGCCGGCCGAGTGGTCGTCGCACCGCGTGGCTCCTTGCCGCCGCAGCGGTAGCCGGGGCCGTCGTCGGGGTGTCTGCACCTGCACACGCCGGTGGCACAGACGTCGTGCATTTCACCATCACCACCGCCTCCGGCGGCGGCAGTGCCGTCGACTTCGGGTCAATCACGGCCGGGCATTCGGTCACCCAGAAAGTCACCTTGACGAACGACGGCACCCGCAGCCTGACCTTCAAGAATTCCGACATCAGCATCGTCGACACAGCCGGCGCTCCCCTCCCGAACGTCGCGTTCTCCAACTCGTCATTCGGTGACCTCGGCAACGTCTATCAGCCTGAAGAGACGGCCACCTTCGACGTCACATACTCGCCGACCGTCGCAGGCGCTACCACCGGCATTCTCACGGTGATCGGCACGGAGTTTGTCGAAGATCCCGCGCCACCGCGGATTACACAGTCAGTACCGGTGACCGGGGTGGCTACGGCGTCGATTCCGCCGACCACGCCGCCCACGAGTCCGCCCACGTCTCCTCCGACGGCCACTCCGACCCCCACGCCGACACCGAGTACCGGCGGTTCGGGTGGAGCCGGCTCCGGCGGTGCGGGCTCCGGCGGAACCGGAACGAGCACAGGCACCGGCACCGGCACCGGCGGTAGCGGCGGGTCTTCTTCCAGCGCTGAGGGCCAGCTTGCGAGCACCGGCCTCGCCACGCAGAGCCCGGTGCTCATCGGGGCGGCGGCGACGTCACTCGGGGTCGCGGCCCTACTGCTCGCGCTGGCGTACCGACGCTCCGTGCGACGCGGCCGCCGCCAGTAGAAGTAAGGCTGTCCGGCAGCGCTCGCCATCGCCTCCCCCGCCCGAACCGCCGCGCGACTAGACAGTGGTCGCCGTCGCTTCGACGCCACCTCGACTCCGCGAGCCCGGCCCCTCCCCACGAGGCCGGGCTCGCGGTCATTCCGAGCAGCCCATCCAGCCAACGCACTCCAGCCAACCGGCCCGGCGCGCGCCCGCGGCCAGCCAACCGACTTCAGCCGACGGACTCCCAGCCAACCGGCCCGACGAGTGGGTTCGGCGAGCGGGGCGGCAAGGGTCAAGCCGGAATGAGGGCGGTCGGGGCCTCGACGGCGAGCTGCTGGGTAGGGCCCGACGGGAGGCCTGAGGCCGCGTGTAGGGCGAAGAGGGTGACCTGGCTCGAGCGTTCGTGGGCGATGAGCAGTGTGGAACCCACCACGACATGATGACGGGGCCAGTCTCCGCCGGTCGAGAGATCGGCGAGCGGATGCACGTGACCCCGATCATCCACTCGCAGAGTCGTGAGGCTGTTCGACCCGCGTACCGTCACGTACACAAAACGGGCGTCGTCGCTGAGGGCGATCTCGGCGCCACCGTCGAGCGGTCGGGCGGCTCGGGCGGTCGCGGGCGAGATCTGGGCGACGGTGAAACGGGGAAGTCCCGAGGCCGCGGGCTCGGCGCTGCCGGCGGGCTGCGGGGCGAGAACGACGACCTCGACGGAGTACTCCGTGACGATGAGCACGGATCCGTTGGGGTGGGCGACAAGATGCCGCGGGCCTGACCAGAACGGCAGCTCGAGTTCATGGTCGAGGGCGAGGCCGGCGCCGGGAACGAAAGTCCAGACGCGCACGAGGTCGAAGCCGAGGTCGGTGGTCATGATCCGGCCGTCGGCCAGCACGAGGGAACAGTGGGCGCGACTGGTGCGCGCAGCGAAGCCGGTGCGGGCGAGCATCCCGGCCACATCTGCCTCGGCCGCGGCCGCCTCGACGTGCGGGTCGGTCGCGGGAGCCCCGACGAAGCGGTCGACGATGGCGCCCTCGGAGTCGAGCTCGTAGAGCACCACCTGCCCGTCGCCCCAGCAGCATGCGACGGCAAACCGCCCGAGCGGGTCGACGGCGACGTGGCACACGGCCGCGCCCGCGGGCCACGGCTCGCCGAACGGCTCGAGCTGCGGCGCACCCGTGGCGAACGTGGCGGCAGCATCCTGGCTATCGGACACGGCAACCCGGCGATAGGCGGCAACGGTTTCGCTGCGTTCGGCAACCGCATACACAACAGGCAGCGACGGATGCACGGCGAGAAACGAGGGCGACGGGGCATCCACGGCCCGGCCCAGCCACTCAGCGGTCACACCCACCGGAGCGGAGGTGGCAGTCGCGGTATCTCGGACCACCGCAGCATTCGCGGCGGTGGCGGTGGCAGGCGCACCACTCGCGGCGGTGGGCGCGGCGGTCGCGCCCGCAGCGCCGCCCGGGTTCAGGCGCAACGCGCCGATGCCGACACCGTCACGCCCCGAATCAGTCGTGTACGTTCCGACCCAGATCTCGCGTGAAGGCTCCATGCCTCCATCCTGCCAGTACCCCGCTCCACCATCCTCGCCGGAGCTCGCAGCACGCAGCACGGCAGCACGCGCCACTCGCCACTCTCCACTCTCCACTCTCCGGGCTTCACAGCGGGCGTCGCCCTCTCGTGAGCCACCTGCGCCGAATCTAGGCGCGTACGCCGCCCTCACTTTGACGCGGCTGTCTCATGAGACTCTCGGACGAGGGCGCACCGCCGGCGAAGGCTCGCGCAGCAGTGCTACTTCGCCGCCACCGCGGGAATGGCGCGGTCGAAGACCGCCAGAAGCACCACGAGCGCCCCGAGCCCGCCGAGCACCCAGGCCAGAACGTGCAGCCCGGCATCCGTCGCCTCCGCACCGAACGTGATGCTGATGAGGCTCGAGGAGAAGATCGCTCCGATGTAGGCGAACGTGCGGTACAGCCCCGACGCGACCGCGATCTCGCCCGCCGGCGCCTGCGTGTAGAGGGCCGCCTGGTTGGCGAATCCGCTGAATCCGTTGACGAAACCGAGCAGCAGCGACATGCCGATCAGCACCAGAATGCCCGACGAGCCCGTCACGAACAGCATCACCAGCGCCGAAAGCAGCAACGCGACACCCGCCAGAATGAGCGGCCAGCGCACCCAGCCCCGCCGCGACACGACCCGCGCGATGACGATGCTCAAGCCCGACAGCGGCAGCAGCACGAGCCCCACCTCGGTGGGGTTGAGGCCGGCAGACTGCTCCATCCACTGGCTCGTGCCGTAGAGGGTCGAGTAGATGCCGAGCGAGACCAAGGTCTGCCGCAGATACGTTCTCTGTAGCGCACGGTTGGCCCCGAGCATCCGCACGTCGATCAGGGGGCTGGATGCCCGGCGCTCCCACAGCAAGAACACCGCCAGAAGAACGACCACCACCGGCAGCAACCACCACGTCGGTGAGGCCAGGCTGCCCAGAAACAGCAGCACGCTCGTGACCGTACCGGCGAACAACAGGATGCCCGGCACATCGACCGCGCGAAGGATCGAGCCTCGGCTGCTGCGCGGCATCCGCTCGTCTTTCGCCACGCCGAGCAGAGTGAGCACGAAGGTTACGAGTGCCAGCGGAATGTTCACGAAGAACAGCGCGCGCCAGCCGAAGGTTCCGGCGAGCACACCGCCGAGCGGCAGGCCGAACACCGTGGTGATCTGCGCGGCAATCGAGAAGTTGCCGAGCACTCGCGTAGGAACGCCCATGCTGACGCTGTCGGCGCGACGGCGCACGAGCGCCATGGCGGTCGGGTAGGCGGCCGAGGTGCCGATGCCGATGAGGGCGCGTGAGATGACGAGCACCCCGAACGCGGGCGCGGTGGCGCCGATCACGCCGGCCACGAACAGAATGATGATGCCCGCGAGAAACACCCGGCGAGGGCCGAAGAGCGTGGAGAGCTTGCCCATAGTGGGCTGCATGATGGCGCTGCAGAGGTAGAGCACCGAGATGAGCGTGGCGGTCTGGCCGGGGCCGGTGTGAAAGTCGAGGCCGATCGAGACGAGCCCGGTGGCGAGCATCGACGAGTTGATCGGGTTGAGGGTCGAGCCGAGCAGGAGAGGTGCGGTGAAGCGCCAGCCGAAGGGTTTCGCGGGCGGCGGTGCAGCGGGGGGTGCGGGGGGTGCGGCGGGCGCAGCATCCGGGGGCTCATCGAGGCGGCGATCATCCAGTGCCGCGGCGGCCGATTCTACTTCCGCAGACGCGCCGGTCAGCTGAGCTTGCGGTGTCGCGGCGACCGGTTCGACTTTCGCCGACGCGCCGGTCAGCTGAGTTTGCGGTGCCGGGGCGGCTGAGCGAGCATCCACCTCGGCGGCGTGATCGGCCGCAGCCCCAGACGGCCCGGCGGGCGAACTCATGAGCGGGAGCGGGCGAGCAGCGCGAGCACCTCGTCGGTACTGCCCGTCTCAGCGATGCGGGGAAGGCGGGTGCCGACAGAGTAGGCGTGGGATTCTTCGCTGCCGTCGGTCACGGCATCCAGCGGCACCGTGACGTGGTAACCGTGATTGAACGCATACAGCGCCGTCGACTCGACGCCGTTACTGGTCGAAACGCCCGTGACGACCACCTGGGTGACGCCGAGCTGCTTCAGCTTCTCGTCGAGGCCGGTGCCGACAAAGGCGCTGCCGGTCTGCTTCGTGATGCGAATGTCCGTAGGTTGCGGGTCGAGCTCGTCGACAAGCGGGAGCCAATCGGCCGGAAGCGCCGAGGGTATGGCAGCGCCACCGCCGTTGGCGTCAGTGCGGCCTCCGGGTCGCCCATCGACGGTCACGAGCACCACCGGCAGGCCCCGGCGCCGAAACTCGTCGGCGAGCGCGACCGAGCGCGCAATGACGTCTTCGATGGGATGAATGAGCGGCATCTTCACGATTCCGGCCTGCAGGTCGATCACGATGAGGGCGGTGCGTTCGTCGAGGGCGGTGATGGGCATCTGGGGCTCCTTGTTTCGGGGGTTCGGGGGTTCGGGGGTTCGGGTTTCGGGCATTGAATTTTCGGGCAGGACAAAGCCGCCCTGTCTCGGGGCATGCAGAAGCGGTGCGGCGATTTCGGCTCGTCAATGCGTGGCACGGTCATCCGCTTGCCGCTTGCCGCTTGCCGCGTGACGCGTGGTGCGTGGTGTGTGTCGTTCGAACTGTGCCGCGCCGTCAGGGCGACGTGGCGAAGCGGTGTGCCGTCAGGGCGACGTGGCGAGGCGTCGCAGCAGCGGGATGCTCGTGGCGAGCGTTGCCTGTTCCTCTGCCGTGAGCGTGGTTCTGATGGTGCGAAAGAGCCAATCTTCTTTCGCCAGACGCCCACTGGCGAACTTGGCGCGCGCCTCGTCGGTGATGGAGAGGAGCGTCTTACGCCCGTCTTTCGGGTCAGGCGAGCCTTCGACGAGCCCGGCTTCGAGCAGAAACTGCACGATTGCCGCCATCGACTGGGGCCGCACGCCCTCGGCGCGGGCGAGGTCGCTGATGGTCTGCGGCCCTTCGCGCTCCAGCCGCAGCAGGGCGCTCCCCTGCGAGTGCGTGTAGTCGCCTGTGGCGTTGCTCTGCTCGCGCAGCCGACGCGTCAGCTGACCGAGCACGACGCGAAGTTCGGTCGCCGTGGAGTCGTGCTCCGCTGGCGCGGCGGCTGTGGGTACGCTCCCGCTCGTCTTGGACGGCGCTTTCTGCGCGGACGATGTCGCGGTGGTCGGCTTCATGATCTCAGCATATCAGCATTACACAGCTAACTGCACAGTTATCTGTTTAGTTAGCCTTGCCGTCTCGATCACAGCGTGTGCCATCGCGGCTCTGGCATCGGTCATCGTAGGAGCCATGCGGCTCCGATCCGTGCGTCGCGCCAACCCCACTCCCCCGAGCGACCTCGAAGCCTGACCATCAACCAGCCGGCAAGTCCGAGCGTCATCCAACAGGCAACACCTCGCGCGCGTAGTTGGGGCGGCGCGTGAATTCGCCGGCCTGCGAGAATGGCGACATGATCGATGTCGACCGGGTGGGTGTGTCTTTAGGCGACGTGACGCTTTTGGCGCCCGTCTCAGTGGTGGTGGGCCGTGGTGAAGCGTTGATCGTGCGGGGCAGAAATGGCACGGGCAAATCGACGTTGCTGCGTGTTCTGGCTGGTGCCCGTAAGCCCACGGCTGGCACGGTACGCATCGGTGACGCCGTCGTCGACGGTCGCGACCGCGACTTTCGGCGCCGGGTCTCTGTAATGATCGGCTTGCCACCGATGGCACCGGATCTCACGGTATTTGACCACGTCATGCTGGTTGCCGCGACTTGGGTCGATAGAGAAGAGGCTGAGGGACTTTCGCAGAGCGTGATCGCGGAGTTGGGGTTGAAGAGGCTCGGTGAGCGGTTCCCTCACGAGTTGTCTTCTGGGCAGACGCAGCTCTTTGGTCTTGCCCTGGTACTAGCCCGGCCGTTCGAGGTTCTGATTGTCGATGAGCCGGAACAACGGCTGGACCCGGGGCACATCGAATCGGTAATCAGTGTGCTCCGTGCTCGAAGGGATCGCGGGGCGACTTTGGTGGTCGCCACTCACAGCGTGGCGCTCGCCGATGGACTTGCCGATCGCACCATCTATCTGGAGACGGCGGCGTGAGTAACCGCACGCACGCCGCGATGGCGATCTGGCGTGCACGCACCATTCGAACGGCCGGCGATCGGTCGTTCCTCGTGTACATGGTATTCATGGTTGCTCTTGTAGCCATTGCACCGGTCGGCCGGGCGGTGTGGTTGAGTGCTGTCAGCCCGGGCGGTCTCGCGGTTCTTGCGTCCCCTGCAGCACCAAACATAGCTGCACTCATTGTTGCCGTGTTGTGGGCCTGTGCGTTGCTGTTGGGGCGGGACCGTGGCGCGGTGATTAGGCCGCCATTTCTGACCCATGCTCTTGCTACAAGTGATCGGCCGCGGACCGAGGCGTTCCGGGGCCCGCTATTGCGATCTGGGGGGCTGGTGACCGCCGCGTGCACGATCACTGCCGGTTTCGTCGGCGCGAGTCTCGCCCAACACGCGCTGACAGATCTGCTTGGCGTCATATCGTTCATGTCCGTTGGCGCTTTCGTGGGAGTCATCGCGACAGTGCTGTGGCTGGCCGGTCAAGTATTTCCCCGCCCAGCCATTTCGGTCGCTGTCGCACTTCTCGCTTTCGGGGCGCTAACTGCTGCCGTCCCGGGCCTCCAAGCATTCACTCCGTGGGGATGGGCCGGTCTGGCCTACCCTTCGAACAGCAACCCTCCTGCTCCTGTGGCGCTCACCGGTTTGACCGTCGCAGTAGTCGCGGCGACCCCATGGTTGATGAGTCGACTCCGGCTGAATGCGATGACCGTGCAAGCAGCACGCTGGCACTCGGCGACAACCCACGCGACCGGCATGGACTTCGGTGCAGCGGCCACGATCTATCAGGGTCGACCGCATATCCGACGACGAACACGGGCCGTCCGCCTGCGCGGCCAGCTCGCGTGGATTTTCTTTATACGTGACGCGATCGGGGCGACCCGCACACCCGGCAGGCTCATCGTTGGCGTCCTTGCTCTCATAGCAGGTGGGGTCATACTCGCGTTCGCGTTCGCGCCCGCGGCGCCGGGGTGGCTGCTCGGGGCGGCGGCCGGGCTAGCCGTCTTCGTAGGCCTCGGCCCGGTGAGCGACGGAATTCGGCATGCTGCAGTGGTGTCCGCCGACTTCCCGTTGTACGGCATCAGCGACGAACAGTTGATGCTCAGGCACGCGATCTTTCCGCTGATTGTCACTGTGATAGTGCTGCTCGCTGCCACAGTCGTGTGCTCGCTGATCATTGGTACCTCGCCCGGTGCCGCGATCGCCGGCGCCCTTTCGCTTGGGCTGCTTGGTCTCGTGGTGCGCATCGTCAATGCGCTGAAAGGGCCACTTCCACCGATTTTGCTCACACCGATCCCGACAGCGATGGGCGATCCCATGGCGGCCGTGCGAATGGCGTGGGCTCTGGACGGCCTTCTGCTTGCAGCACTTGTCGGCACTTCGGCCGCACTCGCGGTGGGAGCTCCCCTCCTCCTGCTGACAGCAGCGGGCATCGTCATCGGTTCGGGAATTTTCCGTTGGCGGAGCCGGCGGTAGCCCTGAGTCACGCCTATCCGTTCCCCCTCTGATGGGCGTTGCTAAGGTGCGAGCGCCTGGCGCAGTTGTGTGGCCGATTCGGTGAGGGCGTTGTTCCTGCTGGGCATGGGCGGAAATGTAAGGAACAGGTGAGGCACCCCGGTCACGAATATGGTGTGAACGGGTACTCCTGCGGCTTTCAACCGGGCTGCGTACTGCAGCTCTTCGTCGCGCAGTACGTCGCGCTCTGCGATGACAACTGTTGCTGGTGCCAATCCGATGAGGCTGGCACGGCGCAGCGGACTGGCTGCCGGCTCTTCGCGCCTGTTCGGGTCGGGGCAGTACAGCTCCCAGTACCATTCCATTTCAGCCGAGGTCATGAGAAGCCCTGTGCCGTTCTCGCGGTAAGAGTCACGTGTGAGGTCGCTGTCCAAAACAGCGGAGAGTAGTAGTTGGTGAACGACCGTCGGCGCCTCGCCTGTGGAGGCGAGCTGGGCCAGTACGGCTGCGATGTTTCCACCCGAGCTATGGCCCGCGACAGCGATCCGATTGGTGCCTTGAACCAGACCGTCCGCGCCCGAGGCGAGCCATCGCAGAGCCGCAACACCGTCGTGGA
Source organism: Subtercola sp. (assembly GCA_025463765.1). Classification (GTDB taxonomy): domain Bacteria; phylum Actinomycetota; class Actinomycetes; order Actinomycetales; family Microbacteriaceae; genus Subtercola. Next base: position 30,542 of record JAODBC010000034.1, read on the forward strand.
TTGCTGCCGGGTAGGGATGTTCCGGTGCCAGCCGGTACTCGACACTGACGACACTCGCCTGCGCCTCCGCGCACAGTTCCCGGCAGAGGGTGTCGTTCGTGTTCAGATCGCCCATCATCCACCCGCCGCCGTGAAAGAACACGATGCTGCCTGCAGAGAAGTTCGCCGGGCTGTACAGTCGCAGCTGAAGCTCGTCTGGTCCGGCCGAAATGCTGATGTCTCTGCTGCTGACATCAGCGTTATCTGCATCCCGGCCGATCTGAAGCCGCTGCCGGGTCACCTGCACGCCGGCGTCCCTGCCGATCGGCAGACCACTCGAAACGGCGTTCAGGTGCGCGGCGAAGAGCGCGGCATCGGGATCGGTGAGTCGTGGGTCGAGGTTCGAATCGAAATTTGCAGGCATTCAGAACGCCAGGAGATTGTCGCGGAACAGTGGCGACGCGTACTCGGTGCGGCACAGCCCGCGCCGTTGCAGCTCGGGCACTAGCCCCTCTGTGATCTCCACGACGTAGCGCCGGTTGAGTCGGTTCACGGGGCTGGTGATCAAGAACCCGTCGCCGCCAGCGATCTCCATCACCTCGCCCATGCGTTCTGCGACATGCGCGGCAGTTCCGACCAGTTCGACACCGTCATCGAGCCCTCGCCGGGCATGCTCCCGGAGTGTTTTGCCGGCGCCCTTGCGCAGCCACTGCGCCAGCGACCCGCGCTCACCGTTCGTGCGTACCTCCTCAGGCACGGGCGCGTCTAGGTCGAATTGCGAGAAGTCGACACCGCTGATCGACGAAATCATCACGAGTACCCGCTCGGCGAATTCGGGATTGTCGAGCAGGCGATCCTGCCGGGCTTTAGCCTCATCCATTGTGTCGGCGATGATGGGGGCAACGATGAAGAGAACTTTGCAGGAGTCAGGGTCGCGTCCTTCAGAGGCGACCCGCGCACGGATGTCGTCACGGAACTCGCGCATCTCTTCCGGGCTCACTGCCACAGCGACGATCACGTCTGCGTGCCGAGCCGCGAATGCACGGCCCCGCGGCGACGCGCCGGCTTGGCACAGCACCGGACGACCCTGTGGCGATCGCGACGTATTCAACGGCCCCCGGCTACGGTGGAACTCCCCTTCGAAATCGATTGTGCGTACCTTCGACGCATCGGCGTAGGTGTTCGAATCTCGGTTCCGGATAATCGCGTCTGGCTCCCACGAATCCCACAGCTGCTTTGCGAGCTCGACGTATTCTTCGGCCCGTTCGTAGCGATGGTCGTGCTCATCCAGTGCGTCGAGACCGAAGTTTCGGGCGGCCAAGTCCTCACCGGAAGTGACGATGTTCCATCCTGCGCGGCCGTGTGAAATGTGGTCGATAGTCGACGTCAATCTCGCAAGCATGTAGGGAGGGTAGAAGCTCGTAGAGAGGGTCGGCACGATGCCGATGCGCTCGGTAGCCGCTGCGATCAGCGTTGCAAGAGGTGCAGGGTCAAGCTTCGGCGCGAGGGCATGCTTCAGGTCATGCGCGCGGGTACCGCCGTACGTCTCACTGATCGCGACCTTGTCTTCGATCAGAACAAAGTCGAAGCCCGCGCGTTCGAGCATGCGAGCCACATCGACGTAGAAAGTCCCGTCGAGGTTCTGTCCCCCCGAGGCCCATGGATCGTTCCACTCGTCGACCCCGTAGTTCAAGAACCACGAAAGATGAAATGGATGCTGGGAATTGGCGGGTGCGTCGGCCATGAACTTCGCTCTCGGTTAGGCGAGCGATGACCAATGAGAACATCCCATTCGATTCCACCGCGTCGCAAGACGGCAATCAGTGGAATCCCAACTCAGCAGCTGACCCGGGACGGGATCTGTTCGAAAAGAATTTACCATAGCGACGAGAGCCTCATCACCATTCCGCCCCTCTTCAGCCGAGCGAGTGCGCTCCGATGATAGAAAGAAGCTGGAGTTTGTCGTAGCTTTCGGTGCCGGGAATGGCGGTGTATACGAGAAGCGAGTGCGACTGGTTCGGTTCGCTCAGCGACTGGCAGGTGAGCTCGAGCGGGCCGAGTTCGGGATGCACCAAATGCTTGACCTCGTTGGGGCGAAGGCCGACCTCGTGGCGATCCCAGACCTCACGAAACTCCTCGCTGTGGGCCACGAGGAGGTCGACGAGTTGGGCGGCGCGGGAACCCGGGCCTCGCAGCGTGGCGACGCTGCGTAATCCCGAAGCCCACAGTCTGCCGAGAAACAGATGATCTTCGGGCGCATACAACCGACGAGACGCAGGGTTCGTGAACCACCTGTAGCCGATACTTCGGTCTGGGCCCTGCAAGGCGGTGAGGTTGCCGGTGAGCGCAACACCCAGCGGGGTCTGCCGCAGGGTCTCGCCGAGTTCGGTGACGACCTCCGCCGGCGTGTCAGAGAGGCGATCGAAGATGCGCATCATGCCGGGGCTGATGTAGTCGCTGGTGGCGCCGCGCGTTGGTGGATGATGGCCAGCGAGCCGAAAAAGGTGGTCCCGTTCGTCGAGGCTGAGATGGAGCCCTTGAGCGATCGACGCGATCATCTGCTCCGACGGCTGAGGCCCGCGCTTTTGCTCGATGCGCGAGTAGTAGTCGGTCGACATGTTGCTGAGTGCCGCGACTTCTTCTCGCCGGAGCCCGCTGGTTCGTCGGCGTTGCCCCCGCGGCATCCCGACGTCTTCAGGTTGTAACGCCTCGCGGCGGCGACGAAGAAACTCCGCCAGACCAGTTCGGTCGATCGCCATTCTGCCTCCTGGTTCTGCCTCATTCTTACTGCACACGAGGCTTCATCAGCCACGGCCTGCCGATCCCCCCTTCTACTGACCCGAAGCAGGGCCGATTTATCGGGGGATCGCCCGGCCCTGAATAACCGGGCATCCGGGGCGCAGAGTGGATGCAACGACCCGACCTTCAGGAGCACGCTCATGCCACGCAAGCCCATCGATATCACCATCCCTGACCTTTCTGGCAAACGTGCGGTGGTGACCGGCGCAAGCGACGGCATGGGCGTGAGCCTGGCCGCGAGACTCGCTGCGGCAGGTGCAACCGTGATCTTGCCGGTTCGGAATAGGCGCAAAGGCGAGGCCGCCGTGACCGCGATTCGGCATGAAACTCCCGATGCGAACGTGTCGCTGCGCGAGCTCGACCTCTCGTCGCTCGATTCGGTCGCGGCGCTCGGCGCGGTTCTTCGAGAGGAGGGCGAGCCCATTCACATTCTCATAAACAATGCGGGAGTGATGACGCCGCCCGCCCGGCAGACGACCGCCGATGGGTTCGAGCTTCAGTTCGGCACCAACCATCTTGGCCACTTCGCCCTGGTTGGTCAGCTGATGCCGCTGCTGCGCGCGGGCCATGCGCGCGTTACGTCGCAACTGAGCATCGCCGCGAACAGCGGGTCAATCAACTGGGACGACCTGAACTGGGAGCGCTCATACGACGGCATGAAGGCCTACAGCCAGTCGAAGATCGCCTTCGGGCTTTTCGGGCTCGAACTCGACCGACGGAGTCTTGCCGGCGGGTGGGGCATCACCAGCAACATCTCACACCCTGGAGTCGCTCCGACAAACCTGCTCGCCGCACGGCCAGAACTCGGGCGCGCCAGCGATACGTCAGGGCGAAGAATCATCCGGGCCCTCTCTAAACGAGGGATTCTGCTCGGCACCGTGGAGTCAGCGAAACTTGGCGCGCTCTATGCCGCCACCTCGCCTGAGGCGAAGGGCGGCGGGTTCTACGGACCGAGTGGGCTCGGCCACCTCGGCGGGCCGCCTGCCGAGCAGAAACTTTACTCGCGACTTCGGAGCGTCCAGGAGGCACAGCGCGTCTGGCAGGTATCGGAAGAGCTCACGAAGAGTCAGATCAGCCTTGATCGATGAAATCGGGGGTGAACGACGCGACCTCTTCACGCCCGCGGCGGGTCCCGGTCTCGGTCTCGCGGTGAGGGTGTTGAAACGCGAAAGGCGTTCAGCTGTAGGGCGAGCAGCGGAGTAATGCCCCACCACCGTCGTTAGCTCAAACACCTGCTCGATGCCGATGCAAGACAACGGCGTGCAACTAGACCAGCATTCCGCGATGGCGAAAGCGTTCGCAACTGCTCGGATGCGCGAGACCGTCGCCTGGAGCCGAGAGATCGTCGGATTCGCTCAGCTCGGAGCTTGCCGTCGGTTGTTGAGAACCGAGGCGTGCTTTTGGGTTCGGGTTCGGTAGGCCGACGGTGATTCTCCGGTGTGGCGTTTGAATGCTGAGCTGAAGGCGCTTTCTGAGGAGTATCCGAGGGTGAAGGCGAGCGGGCCGACGCGGGTGTCGTTTGTTCGGAGTTCTCGTTGAGCGAGCAGCATGCGCCAGTTGATGAGGTACGCCTGTGGTGGTGTGCCGGCAGTGTCTTTGAAGCGTTGCGCGAAGGTCGTTCGTGACATGGAGGATGCGCGGGCGAGGTCTTCCAGGCTCCAACTTTTCGCGGGTTGTTCGTGGATGAGGGCCAGAGCGGGTCGTAGTCGTTCGTCGGTGAGTACTTTCAACCATCCGGCTGGCATGTCGGTGTCGTGGATGAATCCGCGGACGACGTCGAGGATGAGTAGCTGCCCATACTGGCGGATCGCGAAGTCGGATCCGATCTGGGCGGAGACGATTTCGGTGAACAGTCGTTGGACGTGTCCTCGGAGTTGTGGCCCGACGGCGCTGGATGCTCCGATGTGGGCGACGGGTGGCAGTGCCCGGAGGAGGAGTTCGCGCCCGGTGGGGTTCAGATCGACGCGACCGCCGATCAGGATGTCGGCATCGGGTGCGTCGGCGTCCTCGTCGCTGATCCTTGATCCTGCAGATGGCGGCTCGACGACCACTGGCTCCTCGGTTCCGCTGCCGCCGTCAAGAGTGAGCCAGGAGCGGCCGTTCAGAACAGCGACATCACCTGCGTCGAGTTGCAGGGGATGATCCAGACCGTTAGTGGTGAGGGTGGCGTGGCCGCGGACGACAGCAATGAATTTGAGGTCGTCGTCGATCACACTGTGGGTGCGCCACCGCCCCCGCACCGCTGAACCACCAGAGACGACGCTTCGGACCTCGATGAGGTCGAGTACTTCGGAGAGTCGATCCATAGCCATGATTGGACTATAGAGCATGAAATAGGGACGCACCGTTATTCTAAATTCGGGCGGGAGGCCTCACGCTGGTAACACCGATCGGAACGACTGGTCTGTAGAAAGAACATCATGCCCAACGCTCCCGTCGCACTCGTTACTGGCGGCAATACTGGTATCGGCCTTCAAGTGGCGAAGGCCCGCGCCCGCACGGAGTTCGGTCGGTTGGATGTGCTACCCGACAGCGAAATCGGCGCTGCACGCAGCAACACTAGGGTTCGCGACCGCTCTCGAAGGGACGGGAATCAAGGTCAACGTCGCTGATCCCGGATTCACCGCGACAGCGCTGAACAACTTCCAAGGCACCAAAACCGTTGAAGAAGGCGCCCGGCACATCGTCGCAATGGCGCTCATCGGCCCAGACGGTCCAACCGGAACATTCTCCGGCGACGAAGGCCCCCTGCCCTGGTAGGCGCCCTGCGATAGCGCTCTCGCGTCAATGTCCTCGCGGCCTCCACAATGGTGCCGACTTCCATCGTTTGACATACTCCTGCCCGCGACCTGGGGGCAGGTTCCCCACTCACCCCTCCGCGCATTCGGCGCGGCAAGAAAGGACTCGCCCATGACCACCCCCATGATCGCTCTCGTTACCGGCGGCAACAAAGGCATCGGCCGTGAGATCGCCGCGCAACTCGCGTCGCTTGGCCACACCGTCATCATCGGAGCCCGAAGCCTCGAACGCGGCGAACAAGCCGCAGCGGACCTCCGCGCAGTCGGAGGCAACGTGACCGCCGTCACGCTCGACGTCACCGACCCTGCTTCCGTCTCTGCAGCCGCTGGCACCATCACAGCCCGGCACGGACGCATCGACGCCCTGATCAACAACGCCGGGATCAGTCACCAGCCTGGCGCCGACTTCGCCGGCCAATCCCCACGCACAGCAGACGTGGACCACATCCGGTACGTGTTCGAAACCAACGTGTTCGGCGTCATCACCGTAACCACCGCGTTCTTGCCGCTTCTTCGCCGTTCCGACTCGCCGCGCATCGTGAACGTCTCCAGCAGCGCCGGGTCCCTGGCCTCGATCTCCGACTTCGCCAACACCGACCCGATCGCTCTGGGCTACGTCCCGTCCAAGACTGCTCTGACGGCCGTGACGATGATGTATGCCCGCGACCTCGCCTCCGAGCACATCCTCGTCAACGCCGTATGCCCGGGGTTCGTCGCCACCGACCTCAACAACCACCACGGCATCCTCACCCCCGCAGAAGGCGCCCGCTCCGCCGTCGCGATGGCGATCATCCCCGCAGACGGACCCACCGGAACCTTCACCGACGTCAACGGCCCCGTCGCCTGGTAACACTCCCCCAATGGTGGCGCCGTCAACACCAGTCGCCAGCGCCACCACGGACGACCATCACCGTGTGGTCACGGTGCTGACGGGGTCTGTAACGGTAACGGTGTTTCTGGCGTTTTCATTAGTGGGTTTCCGCGGCCGGCCAGCGGTCGGCGAAGGTGATGGCGAACGCGTTCAGCGCGGGCTTCCAGCGCATGGTCCATCGGGCTCGTCCCGCACCGGTCGGGTCGAGTGATCTGGTGACAAGATACAAGCATTTCAGTGCGGCCTGCT
>JAODBC010000035.1 GCA_025463765.1 Subtercola sp.
AGCTGACGGCGCGCATCAACGCGGGTGAAACCGACGTGGTTCTGCTGTGCGCGACCGGTACGGGCAAGTCGGCGACCACCGCTTGGCTCATCGAGGCCGTGCAGCGCCCGACCCTCTTTCTGGCGAACAACAAGACGCTCGCGGCGCAGCTGGCGAACGAGTTCCGCGAGCTCATGCCGAACAACGCGGTCGAGTACTTCGTGTCGTACTACGACTACTACCAGCCAGAGGCCTACGTGCCGCAGACCGATACGTTCATCGAGAAAGACAGCTCGATCAACTCCGAAGTCGAGCGGCTGCGGCACTCCACCACGAACTCGCTTCTGAGCCGGCGCGACGTCATCGTCGTCTCCACCGTTTCGTGCATCTACGGCCTCGGCACGCCAGAGCAGTACATGAAAGCCATGATGGCGCTGCAAGTCGGTATGAAGGTCGATCGTGACTGGCTCATTCGTAAGTTCATCTCCATGCAGTACCAGCGCAACGACGTCGACTTCTCGCGCGGCAACTTCCGCGTGCGCGGCGACACCATCGAAATCATTCCGATGTACGAAGAGCTCGCGATCCGCATCGAGATGTTCGGCGACGAGATTGAGGCGCTGTACACGCTGCACCCGTTGACCGGCGACATCGTCACCAAACGCGACGCCATCTCGGTCTTCCCCGGCTCGCACTATGTCGCCGATACGAACGTCATGCACCGCGCCATCGGCACCATTCAAGAAGAACTGGCCTTACGGCTCACGCAGCTCGAACGTGAGGGCAAGCTGCTCGAAGCGCAGCGGCTGCGCATGCGAACGACCTTCGACCTCGAGATGATGCAGCAAATCGGCTTCACATCGGGCATCGAGAACTATTCGCGGCACATCGACGGCCGCCAGCCCGGTGAAGCGCCGCACTGCCTCATCGACTACTTTCCCGACGACTTTCTCGTGGTCATCGACGAGTCTCATGTCACCGTGCCGCAGATCGGCGCCATGTACGAGGGTGACTCGTCACGCAAGCGCACACTGGTCGAGCACGGCTTCCGGCTTCCGAGCGCGCTCGACAACCGGCCGCTGCGCTGGAACGAGTTCAACAACAAGGTGGGCCAGAAGGTCTACCTCTCGGCGACGCCGGGAAAATACGAAATGGGGCTCGCCGACGGCGTGGTGGAGCAGATCATCCGCCCCACCGGGCTCATCGACCCCGAAATCGTAGTGAAGCCCTCGAAGGGCCAGATCGACGACCTGCTCGAAGAGATTCGCATCAGAGTGGCCAAAGACGAGCGCATTCTCGTCACCACACTCACCAAGAAAATGGCCGAAGAGCTCACCGACTTCATGGGGGAGCACGGTGTGCGTGTGCGCTACCTGCACTCCGATGTCGACACGCTGCGCCGCGTCGAACTGCTGACAGAACTGCGCGCGGGGGTCTACGACGTGCTGGTGGGCATCAACCTCTTGCGCGAGGGCCTCGACCTGCCCGAGGTGTCGCTGGTGGCGATACTGGATGCCGATAAAGAAGGTTTTCTACGATCGTCGACGTCGCTCATCCAAACCATCGGCCGGGCCGCACGCAACGTGTCGGGTCAGGTCATCATGTACGCCGATGTCATGACAGACTCCATGGCCCGGGCGATCGACGAGACCACTCGTCGGCGTGCGAAGCAGGTCGCCTACAACCTCGAGCGCGGGGTCGATCCGCAGCCGCTGCGCAAGAAGATCAACGACATCACCGAAATGCTGGCTCGCGAGGGCGCCGACACCGAGCAACTGCTGGCTTCGCGGGGTGGCAATGGCCGTAAACGTAGCCCCACACCGAACCTGCGCCGTGAGGGCATCGCGGCCGCCGGTGCAAACGAACTCGAGTCGATCATCGCCGACCTCAACGGTCAGATGATGACGGCCGCCGCCGAACTCAAGTTCGAGCTTGCTGCGCGCCTGCGCGACGAGCTGGGCGACCTGAAGCACGAGCTGCGCCAGATGGAGAAGGCCGGCCACATCTAGAGTCGCCAGTTGGGTAGTGACCATGTCGCGAATCGAACCCAAGCGACGATCGCGTGGGCTTCGATACAGCGTGCGGCCTACTCGACCAATGCCGAAAGTAGAGCTGATGCGGAGTCAGTTCTGATGAAGTACGTCACCTGCGTACTCGTTCGCACGAAGGTGACTCCGGGTCCGTTTGAAAGGAGGAGCGCGCGCCGCCTGTCGGGAAGCACCCTCAGCCCCAACCCGCCGAACTGTGCCGAGCTCATCGAGCACAGTCGCGCGTCGGCGACGTCACCTATTGGGATCGTCACGCGCCACACCGGCCATAGCGCGAATGAGGCGACTCCAGCGCGAATAGTCAGCTCGGTTCGCGAAAACATCAATACGAAGCCGGCACCGAATGCGCAGATTCCTCCAATCACTTCGAACAGTTCTGGAAGAAGCGATCGAGGTGGGGCGATCACCATGGCGGCAACGATCGTCAGGGCGGCAACCATCGCGACTACACCCACGATTCGCATCCACCAGGGCGTTCGGTGACTTTCACTGAACACGAGCAGATCGCCCTGGCGCAGAGGCGGATTCATCGCGCATCTCAGCATCGGCCTCACTTTGTCGACGGATGGATGCATCCTGCAGGATCGCCAGGTCGGAACCAACCGGCACGAGCAACAGCAGCAGGGCGGCGATCATGATGAACGAGAAACTCGTGATACCCATCACAACTGCGATAGCGAGATGTAAGAGAATTCCAACCGGCAGGAGTACGTGCACGCGTAGCCGAGAGGGGATGAGCATGCTCATGCCGAGAGCGAACTCGAAAGCCATGACGCCCCAGGTCACTGCTGCCGTCGCCGCCGGGATGCTCGTCAGCCAGTGAAGCGGCCCAGCCAGCCACTCCGGTGGCCCGAAATTCGGATGACGAAACCAGTAGTACAGCGCTGATCCCTCGACCCACGAAGAGTTCCCCAGTTTGCCGAGGCTCGCCACCAGATAGACGATAGATAGTTGCACGCGAATCAGCGTCGCGGCCGTACCCGCCGAAACGACTCTCGCCGTGGTGATGCCAGAGACCGACTCGGGCAGCGCGGAGTTCCAGTGATTTCTTCGGCGATCTGTCAGCCCTATCGGGATGAGGAGGAGCGCGACAATCAGGGCGACCTGATCTCCGCCGTCGGGCAGGCTCGTGGCCCACTCAAAACTGGCGATCACATACGCAAAAGGCACGGCGAGAACACCGGGCCAAAAACCTGTGACGACTATCCCAAGGAGCCCCGCAGTGAGGTACTGAACAACGACGAGTTGATCTATTGGAACTAAGCAGAACGCCGAAAGCGACCTCATCCCCTCACAGGCGGCCCCTCGGCTCGAACCGTAGAGGGTGCTGAATAACACCGTGGGCGGAGTCGCAACGAGCGTCAATGCCAACGACATCGCCATCAGAGACCGCGATAGGCCCAGAACCGAGCCCCAGGGCATGTGAACGCGGAAACCCGTGACCGCTTCGGCGTTTAGGAACATGTCACCTTTAGAGCAAGGGCCTCGATGGGCACCGAAGTATCGTTCTTAAGGTTTCGAAACGCCCAATCGGTCGTCTGCTCGGCGGATATCAGCACCGTGCCGCACAGGGAGCGATGAGGCGATCGGTTCTCGACTTTGATGGGATCGCTTTCTGCCTGCGACAGGCATTCGCGTCTGGAATCGCGAGGATCGCACCGGGTCCACGAGTCAGCCCCGATGCCGCTGAGCAACGCCGCCGTTTCGATTCCTTCGAATCGGGATTCCCTGTTCCATCCGAAGGCATAATTCCACGAAGCATTAGGCGCTCCACCGACCTCGACCGTTTCAAGCCCGGACTGAACGAATTCGTGCATGATCTCGGCATCCACGGGCTTGGTGAAGAAAGCCCAACCCTGAGGGAAGAGATCCTGCACCGTCGAGCGAAACTGCACTGCCCCGGGTAGAGCTACGACGTTCGCGGAGACGCGGCATTCGAAGACGTAGCTCGAGAAGACCAACGAGCAGACAACTGCAACGAGAATGGCTTGCCGTGGAAGCGTATAAGTCTTCGCCTCGACCAGGCTGATCTTGCGGAATTCACTCAGATCGAACCGAGTCATGGCGCCAGACGCTCGCTCACAAGAGCAACCCATTCATCTGTCGGATCACCCTTCGGGGCGACGATCCTGACCCAGACCGCGTTCTCTGCCAGCACGACGTTGTAACCGACTGCCGCCGCGTCAATACCGACCGCTCCGACGACAACAAACACTCCAGCCGCGATGACGAACGCCGCTCCGACAACGACGACGGCTCCACACTCTGTTCCGCCGTCGCCAGGGATATAGGTCTGCTTCGAAGAAGCGACAGCGTCAGTCGCAAATTTGGTCGATGCCATCGCCTTGTTGCCGCGTATCATCGCTTGCTTCACGACGTAGGGATCGCCACTCGAAATATCGCGAGACCACGCTGGCATGAACTGGGGATCGGATGCCTCGATTTGAGACATAAGCGTCGAGACGACCTCGAAGGCGCCCGGAGTATCGGCGGCGGTTGCGACGCTCGCGAAGTCATCCGTCTCGTCGACAAAGGAGTTCTGGTAGAGCGCAGGCGCACTGGGGCCTTGCAGAAAGTACACCGCGCGAAATTGTGCCTCGATCTCGCTGAGCGAACTATTCTGGGCACCTGCCGAGGTGATGCTGGATTCACCAACGACGCTGCTCGCGCCGAGCTGACTAGCTTGGGCTCCGACCTGGCCCGCAAGCACGATTGTCACAACCCCGACCGTCACGATGGACGCTACCGCCAATTTCATCGAATTCAACTGAAACCCCTCTCAACTCACTATTAGAACGTTCACGATAGTAGAGGATTCCTCACCATGACGCCAACGGTGATTTCTCACCACGAAGCGGGTGCGCTAGCAGCGAAGGCCGAGACTCGAGGGGAAGCAGTGTCGGTGGCGCAACATAGACTTCTGGGGTGTCGATTACAAAGGTAGATTCCGTCGGAAAACTGAGCGTACGCGGGGCCCGCGTACACAATCTGCGTAACGTCGACCTCGACATTCCGCGCGATTCGCTGGTGGTTTTCACGGGCCTTTCGGGCTCAGGAAAGTCGTCGCTCGCCTTCGACACGATCTTCGCCGAAGGGCAGCGCCGCTACGTCGAGAGCCTCAGCGCATACGCACGCCAGTTTCTCGGCCAGGTCGACCGCCCCGACGTCGATTTCATCGAGGGCCTGAGCCCCGCGGTCAGCATCGACCAGAAGTCCACGAACCGCAACCCGCGGTCGACGGTCGGCACCATCACCGAGATCTACGACTACATGCGCCTGCTCTGGGCGCGCATCGGCATTCCGCACTGCCCCATTTGCGGCGAGCAGATCTCAGCGCAGACCGTGCAGCAAATAGCCGATCAGCTGATGGAGCTCGAAACGGGCATCCGCTACCAGGTGGTGAGCCCGGTCATCTCGCAGAAGAAGGGCGAGTTCGTCGACCTCTTCAAAGAGCTGGCGGCGGGTGGATACTCGCGCGCGGTCGTCGATGGCGACATCATCCAGTTGAACGACCCACCCAAGCTGAAGAAGCAGGTCAAGCACGACATCTCTGTCGTGGTCGACCGTCTGGTGGCCGGCCCCGACATTCTGAGCAGGCTTACCGATTCGCTCGAGACGGCGCTGCGGCTCACCGACGGTCTCGTGCAGGTGAACTACGTCGACGCCGACGGCCCGGATGCCTGGCAGACCTTCAGTGAGAAGCTGAGCTGCCCCAACCAGCACCCGATTCAGCTCACCGAAATCGAGCCGCGAACGTTCTCGTTCAATGCTCCGTTCGGGGCGTGCCCCGAGTGCTCGGGCCTCGGCACGCGCATGTCGGTAGATGCCGAACTGCTGCTCGGCGACCCCGAACTCAGCATCGCTGAAGGTGTCATCATTCCGTGGACGACTCAGGGCAAAGGTCTCTACAACTACTACGAGAAGCTGCTCGAGGGCCTCGCCCGCGACCTCAAATTCAACCTCAAGACTCCGTGGAACGAGCTCAGCTCGACGGTGCAGGAGGCCGTGCTGCGCGGCGACAACTTCGAGGTGCGCGTGAAGTGGAAGAACCGCTTCGGCCGCGAGATGAGCTACACCTCGGGCTTTGAGGGCGTGGTTCCGTACATCGAACGCCAGTACCTGCAAGCCGAGACCGACAACCAGCGCGCCCGCTGGGCGGAATACCTGCGCGAGGTGCCGTGCCCGGTCTGCAACGGCAAGAGGCTGAAGCCCGAGGTGCTCGCGGTACTGGTGAACGGCCACAGCATCGCCGACGTCACCGACATCAGCCTCACCGACGCGCAAGACTTCATGGCCGAGCTCACCCTCACCGACCGCGAAGCGCACATCGCCGCGCAGGTGCTGCGCGAGATTCGCCTGCGACTCGACTTTCTCATCCAGGTCGGGCTGAACTACCTCAACCTGGCGCGCGCGGCGGCGTCGCTCAGCGGGGGAGAGGCGCAGCGCATCCGGTTGGCCACCCAGATCGGCTCGGGGCTCACCGGCGTGCTCTACGTGCTCGACGAGCCGAGCATCGGGTTGCATCAGCGCGACAACCGGCGCCTCATCGAAACTCTCGTGAAGCTCAAGAATCTCGGCAACACGCTCATCGTGGTCGAGCACGACGAAGACACGATCCGCACTGCCGATTGGGTCGTCGACATCGGCCCAGGAGCGGGCGTGAACGGCGGAAAGGTCGTGCACTCGGGGTCGTACGAGGGCCTGCTGAACAACCGCGAGAGTCTGACCGGCGACTACCTCTCGGGGCGCAAGTCGATCGAGATTCCCGATCGGCGTCGCCCGCTCGACCCCAACCGCAAGATCACCGTCATCGGCGCCGAGGCGAACAACCTCAAGAACGTGACAGTCGAGTTTCCGCTCGGCACGTTCACGGCCGTCACGGGCGTGAGTGGCTCGGGCAAGTCGTCACTCGTCAACGACATCTTGTACCGTGTGCTCGCGAACCAGCTCAACGGGGCCCGCAAGATTCCCGGCAAGCACAAGCGCGTCACCGGGCTCGAGAACCTCGACAAGGTCGTGCACGTCGACCAGAACCCCATCGGCCGCACGCCACGCTCGAATCCGGCTACGTACACGGGGGTGTTCGACCGCATCCGCAACCTGTTCAGCGAGACGCTCGAGGCGAAGGCCCGCGGCTACATGCCTGGCCGTTTCAGCTTCAACGTCAAAGGCGGCCGCTGCGAGGCGTGCTCGGGTGACGGAACCATCAAGATCGAGATGAACTTCTTGCCCGACGTGTACGTGGCGTGCGAGGTGTGCGGGGGAGCCCGGTACAACCGCGACACGCTCTCCGTGCACTACAAGGGCAAGAACATTGCCGAGGTGCTCGACATGCCGATCGCCGAGGCCGCGGAGTTCTTCGAACCGATTCAGGCCATTCACCGTTTTCTCAAGACGCTGGTCGAGGTGGGTCTCGGTTACGTTCGACTCGGTCAGAGCGCCACCACCCTGAGCGGCGGCGAGGCGCAGCGCGTGAAGCTCGCCACCGAACTCCAGCGCCGCACGAACGGCCGCAGCGTCTATGTTCTCGACGAGCCGACCACTGGTCTGCACTTCGAGGATGTTCGCAAGCTGCTGCTCGTCTTGAACGGCCTGGTCGACAAGGGCAATACGGTCATCGTCATCGAGCACAACCTCGACGTCATCAAGTCGGCCGATTGGATCATCGACTTGGGGCCAGAGGGCGGTTCGGGCGGCGGTAAAGTGCTTGCAACAGGAACCCCCGAACAGCTCGCGAAGGTGAAGAAGAGCTTCACCGGGTTCTTCTTGAAAGAGATTCTCGACGCAGAAGAGGGCACGAGACGCAAGGCGTCATGACCGACACAGTTTCATATCGTCCCAAGGCGGGCGAAATACCCACCCAGCCCGGCGTCTACCGTTTTCGTGACGCGAAAGGCCGCGTGCTCTACGTGGGCAAGGCGCAGAACCTGCGCGCCCGCCTCAGCAACTACTTCGCCCCGCTGCGCAGCCTGCACGAACGCACCCGCCGCATGGTCACCACGGCGGCCAGCGTCGAGTGGACCGTGGTCGGCACCGACGTCGAAGCCCTTCAGCTCGAATACACCTGGATCAAAGAGTTCGAGCCGCCCTTCAACGTGAAGTTCCGCGACGACAAGACGTATCCGTTCATGGCGATCACCCTCGCCGATGAAGCACCCCGCGTCATGGTGACCCGCAACCAGAAGATCAAGGGCGCGAAATATTTCGGGCCGTATCCGAAGATCTGGGCCGTGCACGACACCATCGATCTGATGATCAAGGCCTTTCCCATTCGCACGTGCTCCGACTCGAGCTACAAAAAGGCGATGCAAAGTGGTCGCCCCTGCTTTCCCGGCCAGATCGGTCGCTGCGGAGGCCCCTGCTCGGGAAAGGTGACCATCGAAGAGCACCGCGAGATCGTCAACGACTTCATCGCCTTCATGAACGGCCACGATAAGCGTTTCGTCACCGAGGCGACGAAGAAGATGAAGGCCGCCTCCGAGGCGCAGGAGTACGAAAAGGCGGCCCGCTACCGCGACCAATTGCAGGCCCTCGACGCGGTGCTCGCCAAGAGCAATGTGGTTCTGGCCGATAGCGTCGACACCGACCTCTTCGGCATCGAGCACGACGAACTCGCCGCCGCGGTGCAGCAGTTCGTGGTGCGCGGCGGGCGCATCCGTGGTGTGCGGGCGTGGATGGTCGACAAAGAGCTCGATCTGACCACGGCCGAGCTCGTGGACTCGATTCTGCAGACCGCCTACGAGGGCCAGATTCCGCCACGCGAGATCATCGTGCCCGACCTGCCCGACGATGCTCACGAGCTCGAGGTCTGGCTCTCCGAACGCCGCGGCACCTCGAAGGTCGCCCTCAAGACCGCGCAGCGCGGCGAAAAGGCCGCACTCATGCAGACCGCTACTCTCAACGCGAAGAACGCGCTGATGCTCTACAAGACGAGGCGCAGCACCGACTTCGTGGCACGCACCGAGGCTCTGACAGACATTCAGCAGGCCCTCGGGATGCCCGACGCGCCCCTGCGCATGGAGTGCTTCGACGTCTCGCACCTGGGCGGCACCAACGTCGTCGCGTCGATGGTGGTGTTCGAAGACGGCCTGTCTCGCAAAGACCAGTACCGGCGCTTCACGATTCCCGAGACCACCGACGACACCGACTCGATCTACCAGGTCATCTCACGCCGGCTCGCCTACCTGCGCGAAGGTTCCGAGCGCGCCGAGTCCGACACCGGTAGCAAGAAGTTCTCGTATCCGCCGAACCTGCTCATCGTCGACGGCGGCCAGCCGCAGGTGCAGGCCGCGGCCCGCGCCCTCGAAGAATCGGGCGTCGAAGGCATCTTCTTGTGCGGCCTGGCGAAACGGCTCGAAGAGATCTGGCTGCCGAACGACGACTACCCGGTCATCCTGCCCCGCGGCAGCGAAGCCCTCTTCTTGCTGCAGCGCATTCGCGACGAGGCGCACCGCTTCGCCATCACCCACCAGCGCGCCCGCCGCAAGCGCGACATCACCTCGGTGCTCTCCGAGATTCCCGGTCTCGGCCCCGCGCGCGTCAAAACCCTGCTCAAGGAGTTCGGTTCGGTGACCAAGCTGAAAGAGGCGACTGCTGAGCAAATCAGCGAAGTCAAAGGTGTCGGCCCCACCCTCGCTGCCTCCATCGTCGAGCAACTCCGCGCCTAGCGAAACGCTGAGTGGAAATGCAACTAAAATGAGCTTTACTTGCATACGTCACGAGGAGACCTGGTGTGAAGCGCAACCGAAAGTCGAAATGCGAAGTCTGTGGCAATTTCACCGTTGACCCGATTGGTTGGGACATCTGCCCAGTCTGCTTCTGGGAAGACGACGGCCTCGACGAACCCGACCGTCATAGCCCCTCAAACTACATGACCCTCGCCGAAGGCCGTGCCGCGTTCGCAGCCCTCGGCGCCGTTGAGCAACGCTTCGAGGCGAAAGTGCGACCTCCTAAACGAATCGAGCTCCCTGAGAACCATCCACCTGCCGAAGACGGGAGACAGCGATGAATCGTCACTTTTACTTCACCGGAAGAGCGCACCAGTTGCCGACCGGCGAAACCGTCGGTCGATCCGTGCGAAGTATTGCGCGCTACGAGTGACAACTATGGCCGGGAGCGAGGCGCTGCCCCGTCGCGTTCGAGTCCGCGGGCGTAGTCGCCTGCCGAAACGGAGGAGAAATCGATGGGGTGGGGCTTACAGGGCGGCACCGAGTCGAATCCTCCTAGGTTTCAGCGCACGTCAAACGGCAGGTTCGGTCTGAACAGAGGCATAGCCTCCTCGGCGCAGGAGGCCCGATAGTCTTAGAGGCGAAACTCAACGACAGCACCGACGAGGCGAAAGCACCCACACGATGACACTCGACACTGCCGACCAGCAGGAAGTGCTCATTGTGACCGGCATGTCGGGCGCGGGGCGCTCGACGGTGGCGAATGCGCTCGAAGACCTCGGCTGGTACGTCGTCGACAACCTGCCGCCGCAGATGCTGCGTCCACTGGTCGATCTCGCCGAGCGCGCCGGGGGAGCACTGCCGCGTCTCGCCGCAGTGGTCGACGTGCGCGGGCGTGACTTCTTCAGCGATCTACAGGTCATCATCGAAGACCTGCGCAGCGGCATCCAGTTGCGCATGGTGTTTCTCGAGGCGACGGATGCAGCTCTCGTGCGACGCTTCGAGCAAGTGAGGCGGCCGCATCCGCTGCAGGGCAACGGCACGCTGCTCGACGGAATCGGGGCCGAACGCGCGCGCATGACGCCGATTCGGGAGTCGAGCGACATCGTCATCGATACCTCAGACCTGAACATCCACCAGCTCGCCACCCTCGTCGCCGAACGGTTCTCGGCGGTCGACACGGCGGGCGTGCAGGTCACGGTGATGAGCTTCGGCTTCAAATACGGGGCGCCGAGCGACGCCGACGGCATCGCCGACTGCCGCTTCATTCCGAACCCGTTCTGGATTCCCGAACTGCGTGACAAGTCCGGCCTCGATATCGAGGTCAGCGACTACGTTCTGGCCCAAGAGGGCGCAGAAGATTTCATCGAGAATTACGCCAAAGCCCTCGCCCCCGTATTGGCCGGCTACCAGCGAGAGAACAAACGTCACGCGACAATTGCCATAGGCTGCACAGGCGGTAAACACCGTTCGGTCGCGGTCGCCCGCAAACTGGCGGAATTGATCAGCACCAATCCCGGCGTCGCAGTGAGCGTCAAGCACCGCGACCTCGGGCGCGAATAACGACACGACACCCTGCTCGCCCACGAGGCGCGCCGTACCTGTGTCGCATGAAGGAGATGGAATTCAGTGGCCCTCACCGCCGACGTCAAGAACGAACTGACTGGTGTAGTCGTCAGCAAGACGGCCGCACGCGCGGCCGAACTGGCGACCATCTTGCGCTTCGCCGGAGGCCTGCACCTCATCTCGGGCCGCATCGCGATCGAGGCCGAACTCGACAGCCCCGAACTCGTCAAGCGCGTTCGTAAAGACCTTGCCGAACTCTACGGCGTGCGCGGCGACGTCTCCCTCGTCGCGGCCTCTGGCGTGCGGCGCAGCAGCTACTACCTCGTGCGCGTGCTCGACGGCGGCGAAACGCTCGCCCGCCAGACCGGGCTGCTGGATGCCCGGCGGCGCCCCATCAGAGGCCTCCCCAATCGGCTCACCACCGGGTCTGCCGAAGAACTCGGGGCCGTCTGGCGCGGAGCCTTTCTGGCGCAGGGCTCGCTCACCGATCCGGGCCGCTCGGCGGCTCTAGAAGTTGTGTGCCCGGGCAATGAATCGGCCATGGCGCTGGTCGGTGCCGCCGCGCGCCTGCACGTCTCGGCGAAGGCCCGCGAAGTGCGTGGAGTTCACCGTGTCGTGATTCGCGACGGCGAATCCATCGCCACGATGCTCGGTCTGATGGGCGCGAGCCAGTCGGTTGCCAAGTGGGAAGAAATGCGTCAGCGCCGCGAGGTGCGCGCCACCGCGAACCGGCTCGTCAATTTCGACGACGCCAACCTGCGCCGCTCGGCCCAGGCCGCAGTGGCCGCTTGCTCCCGGGTCGAGCGCGCGCTTGAGATCATCGGTGACGAGGTTCCCGAGCACTTGCGCTATGCGGGTGAACTGCGGTTGAACTTTCGGGATTCGAGCCTCGACGAGCTGGGTCACCACGCCGACCCGCCGATGACCAAAGACGCGATCGCCGGGCGCATCCGCCGGCTGCTCGCCATGGCCGACAAGAAGGCGTCAGACCTCGGCATTCCGGGAACCGACGCCAATCTGCCACCCGATCTCGACGACTGAATTCTCACCTCGTCACTGAGGGAAGCATTCAGAAGGCGTGCGGTTGACATCAATAGAATAGTCAGGTGAGCAGGAGCAATCCGGCTCGCACTACCAGTACAAGGAGATAAGCAATGGCTGAATACACCCTTCCAGACCTTCCCTACGACTACGCAGCTCTCGAGCCGCACATCAGCGCGAAAATCATGACGCTGCACCACGACAAGCACCACGCGACCTACGTCGCCGGTGCAAACACCGCCCTTGCCGGTATCAAAGAGGCAAGCGAATCAGGCAATCTCGGCGCTATCAACAAGCTCGAAAAAGACCTGGCCTTCAACCTGGGCGGTCACGTCAACCACTCGATCTTCTGGACCAACCTCACCCCCGAGACCCAGACTCCCGAGGGCGAGCTGGCCGCGGCCATCGACGACTCCTTCGGTTCGTTCGAGAAGTTCCAGGCCGCCTTCACAGCTGTCGCGCTCGGCGTGCAGGGTTCCGGCTGGGCCGTTCTCGGCTACGACGTCGTCGGCGGCAACATCGTCACCTTCCAGCTGTTCGACCAGCAGAGCAACCTGCCCGCCGGTGTGGTTCCGTTGTTCATGCTCGACGTCTGGGAGCACGCGTACTACCTCGACTACCTCAACGTGCGTGCCGACTACATCAAGGCCATCTGGAACATCGCGAACTGGTCGAACGTCGCAGCACGCTTCGCGGCCGCGCGTTCGAAGACCGACGGCCTGCTGATACTGTCATAACCGAAACATCAGCACGCAGCACCAGCGGATGACCGGGCCCTCCCCGGAGGGCCCGCATCCGCTTCTTCCTCCATCAACACCGCTAATTTGATCTGCCCCGCGGGGCCCAATTACAGGAGCACTACGTGTCCGTAAAGATCGGTATCAACGGCTTCGGCCGTATTGGCCGCAACTACTTCAGAGCAGCGCTTGCCAAAGGCAGCGACATCGAGATCGTGGCGGTCAACGACCTCACCGACAACAAGGCTCTTGCGCACCTGCTCAAGTACGACACCATCGGCGGGCGCCTGGACGCCACCGTCGAGCTCGAAGGTGACAACATCGTCGTCAACGGCAAGCCGATTCTGGTTCTCGCCGAGCGCGACCCCGCCAACCTGCCCTGGGGCGAGCTGGGCGTCGACATCGTCATCGAGTCGACCGGCCGCTTCACCAAGTCTTCAGATGCCCGCAAGCACATCGACGGCGGCGCCAAGAAGGTCATCGTGTCGGCTCCCGCCACGGGCGACGACGTCGCCACGCTGGTTCTCGGTGTCAACGAGGGCACCTACGACCCGACCATCCACGACATCATCTCGAACGCGTCGTGCACCACGAACTGCCTCGCGCCTCTCGCGAAGGTCTTGCTCGACAACTTCGGCATCGAGCGTGGCCTGATGACCACGGTTCACGCCTACACGGCAGACCAGAACCTGCAAGACGGCCCGCACAGCGACCTGCGTCGTGCCCGTGCCGCCGCGGCGAACATCATCCCGACGTCGACCGGTGCCGCAAAGGCGCTCGGCCTCGTCATCCCCGAGCTCGTCGGCAAGCTCGACGGCTACGCACTGCGGGTGCCGGTTCCGACCGGCTCGATCACCGACCTCACGGTCGAGGTCTCGAAGCCTGTCACGGTACAGCAGATCAACGAGGCGTACAAGAACGCGGCCGAGGGCGAGCTCAAGGGCATCCTCAGCTACACCGAAGACGAGATCGTGTCGAGCGACATCGTCGGCGACCCGCACTCCTCGATCTTCGACTCGGGCCTCACCAAGGTCATCGGCAACCAGGTCAAGGTCGCGTCGTGGTACGACAACGAGTGGGGTTACTCCAACCGCCTCGTCGACATCACCGAGTACATCGCCGCGAAGCTGTGAGCCTTTATATGTTTGGCCGGCCCACGGCCGGCCAAACATATAAAGCTCGTCAGAAGTAGCTCACAGAAAGATTGAAGTGACGATACGAACCCTCGAAAGCCTCGGGTCGCTCGCCGGTAAAACGGTCATCATCAGATGCGACCTGAACGTGCCGTTGAAAGACGGTGTCATCACTGACGACGGCCGAGTCCGCGCGTCACTTCCCACGCTTCAGGCGCTTGCCGCTCAGGGCGCCAAGGTGGTCATTGTGAGCCACCTCGGTCGCCCTGACGGCGCGCCTGACGCGAAGTACAGCCTCGCGCCGGTCGCCACTCGGCTCTCCGAGCTGCTCGAGGCGCCGGTCGTCTTCGCGACCGACACCGTCGGTTCGAGCGCAACGGATGCAGCGGGGTCGCTGGCCGACGGCCAGTTCGCTCTGCTCGAGAACCTGCGCTTCAACCCGGGCGAGACAGCGAAGGCCGACGACGACCGCAAAGTCTTCGCCGAGCAGCTCATCGCTGCGGTCGGCGCCGACGCGTTCGTCTCCGACGGATTCGGCGTTGTACACCGCAAGCAGGCCAGCGTCTACGAGCTCGCCGAACTGCTGCCGAGCGCGGCGGGTCTGCTCATCGAGACCGAGCTGAAGGTGCTCGACCAGCTCACCGAAACGCCCACGCGTCCCTACGCCGTCGTTCTCGGCGGCTCCAAGGTCTCCGACAAGCTCGGCGTCATCGGTCACCTGCTGCCGAAGGTCGACTCGCTGCTCATCGGCGGCGGGATGCTCTTCACCTTCCTCGCGGCGCAGGGATTCCAGGTGGGTGCCAGCCTGCTCGAGAAGGACCAGATCGACACGGTCAAGGGTTACCTCGAGAAGGCGAAAGAGCTGGGCGTCACCATCGTGCTGCCCACCGACGTGGTGGTCGCCTCGAAGTTCGGCGCCGACGCAGAGCACACGGTCACGAGTGCAGAGACCATCGAAGAGACGCCGTTCGGTGCATCCGGTCTCGGTCTCGACATCGGCCCCGACACCTCGGCCGCTTTCGCCGCGGTCATCGAGTCGTCACACACCGTGTTCTGGAACGGCCCCATGGGCGTCTTCGAACTCGCACCCTTCGCGGAAGGTACCCGTGCGGTCGCCGCGGCCCTCACTAAAGTCGACGGCCTCGGCGTCGTCGGCGGTGGCGACTCGGCAGCTGCCGTGCGCGCCCTCGGATTCACCGACGATCAGTTCGGTCACATTTCTACGGGTGGCGGTGCCAGCCTGGAGTTTCTCGAGGGCAAACGCCTCCCGGGCCTGGAGGTCCTCGGATGGACAGCGTAAAAACCCCCGCAGCCCGCACCCCGCTCATTGCGGGCAACTGGAAGATGAACCTCGACCACCTGCAGTCGATCGCTTTCGTGCAGAAGCTGGCGTGGAGCCTGAAAGACGCCCACCACGACTACTCCGACGTCGAGGTGGCCATCTTTCCGCCGTTCACCGACCTGCGCTCGGTGCAGACGCTGATCTCGGCCGACAAGCTCGAACTCGCCTACGGCGGTCAAGATCTGTCAGCTGCCGACTCGGGCGCCTACACGGGCGAGATCTCGGGTGCGTTCCTCGCCAAACTTGACTGCACCTATGTGATCATCGGTCACTCCGAACGTCGCACCATGCACAACGAGACCGACGAGGTCGTCGCGGCCAAGGTCGCGGCCGCACTCAAGTACGGCCTCGTGCCGGTGATCTGCGTCGGCGAGACCGCAGAAGACCTCGAGAAATTCGGCCCGAGCGCCGTTCCCGTGTCGCAGCTCAAGGCCGCGCTGGTCTCAGTGCCGTCTGACGCGAATATCGTGGTGGCGTACGAGCCGGTGTGGGCCATCGGCTCAGGCAAGGCGGCGACGCCCGACGAGGCCGAGACCGTTTGTGCGGCTCTGCGGGGGGTGCTCGCTGAGACTCTGAGCGACGACACGGCTGCGGCCACGCGCATCCTCTACGGCGGCTCGGTGAAGTCTGGCAACATCGCGGGATTCATGCGCGAACCGAACGTCGACGGAGCCCTCGTGGGCGGTGCCAGCCTCGACCTCGACGAGTTCAGTGCAATCGTGCGGTACAAGAAGCACGTCGGCGTGTGACCTTCGAGGTATACTTGCTGATGGTCTGGGGGAGCTGTGGCTCTTCCGTGTTCTCTGAAAGGTAATCCGTGCAAATCCTACAAGTCGTTCTTCAGGTACTTGTCGGCATTACCAGTCTGCTGTTGACGCTGCTGATTCTGCTGCACCGCGGTCGCGGTGGTGGCCTGTCAGACATGTTCGGCGGCGGCGTGACCTCAAACCTCGGTGCATCGGGCGTCGCAGAACGCAACCTGAACCGCATCACCGTGATTCTCGGGCTGATCTGGGTTCTCTCGATCGTCGTACTCGGGCTCATCACCAAATTCGATTCCGGCACCTAGTCCAACACCGGTATAAGGGGTAAATCCATGGCATCAGGCGGCAGTGCAATTCGGGGGTCACGCGTTGGCGCAGGCCCCATGGGCGAACAAGATCGGGGCTATCACGCCGATCGCATCAAGGTCTCCTACTGGGACGCGTTAGGCAACGAGACCGTTCGGTACTTCGCGGCCAGCCTGCCCGCAGAAGAGATTCCCGAGACCATCGACTCGCCGCAGTCCGGCCTTCCTGCCGGTCGCGACCAGCTGAACCCGCCCTCGGTCGCCAAGCTCGAGCCCTACAAGACGCACCTCGCGTACGTCAAAGAGCGCCGCACCGAAGAAGAGGCGGCTCAGCTGCTCGAAGACGCTCTCGCCCAGCTCCGCGCTCGTCGCGGCACGGCGACCCCCGTCGCCAACTAACTTTCACCGACTAAAAAGCCGCCCGGGCTGCGCCTGGGTGGCTTTTTTGGCGCCCGCCGCACCCGACGTGCTCGTTACGGTCACCTCGGTCGCGCGTCGTTTTCTGCAGCAATGTCGCGGCCATTCCGGGCGAAATCGGCGAGTGTCAGGGCAACCTCGCGACCCTCCGCGCTCGAATAACGCCACATGAGCTAGACTCACTATCGTGATTACTCTCGGCGGCGGCGTTTTGTGTAGTGGGGCGCTCGTTGGTGCCGTGTGGAGCGCTATCGTCGGTCGACCAGACATGCTTAGTGCATTCGTAGTGCTCTTTCTCGCTGGCTTAGCCCTGATCGGGTGGGGCCAGTATCGCGTTGGATACTTTCATGGTCGAGGACGAACGCATACATACCTGGGCACCATCAAAGATGGGGTTAGGGTGCGAGCACGAGTAATGCGCATTGAAAGAGCAGGCGGCCCTTCGACTGATCTGTCGAAGTCACCTCTAATGACCATCTGGCTACAGACAATGGTCGATCCTGTCCACACCGAAGTTCTGAAACACACTTGCTTCACACCCCGATCCCGCATGCCCATTGCGGGCGACGATCTACCCATCACTGTGGACCGGCTCGAACACAGCAAACTTCAGATCATGTGGGACGAAGTGCCCCTCGTCGACGACCAAGTGAGGCGCGAAGGGTGACCGCGCGCGGGGTTTTATGCAAGCTAGGTCATTGGTCAGTATGAGGGGGCTATGAGGTTCGCCGGAACCTCGGCAGCGGCCTCTTTGTCGACGAAGAAGACGGTGCGCTTACGGCCCTCAGCGCCCGCCACAGGCACTTCGTCGACACTCGCACCGGCAAGCGCGAGCCCAAGTGCTGAGGCCTTGTCGGCCCCGGCGAGCACCAGCCAGATGCGGTCGGCCGAGCGGATGACCGGCAGCGTCAGACTCAGTCGAAGTGGCGGAGGCTTGGGGGAGTTGCGCACCGATACGACGGTCTCGTCGCGCACCGTGATGCCTTCCATTCCGGGGAACAGCGAGGCGATGTGCCCGTCGGGGCCGACCCCGAGAAACAGTATGTCGAAGCGCGGGTAGAGTGCGGCATCCGGGGCGAACTCGACGAGCTCACGCGCATACGCGGCAGCAGCGTCATCAAGATCTTCGATCTCGTCTGACGAGGCGAACGGATGCACCTTCGCCTCGTCGACGGGAATGTGATCGAGCAACGCCTCGCGCGCCTGCAGCTCGTTTCGGTCGGCACTGTCGCGAGGCACGAACCGCTCGTCCCCCCACCAGAAATGAATGCGCTGCCAGTCGACATTCACCTGAGCGGGAGAGTTGCGAATGGCCGCCATCAGGTCGGTATTGACGCTGCCTCCGCTCAGCACCACGTGCGCCTCGTCGACCTCATCGAGAATGTCGATGATCTTGGTGATGAAGCGAGCAGCGACAGCACCGGCGAGGGAAGCCTTGTCGGGGTGAACGAGAACACGGCGATCTGTGGTCATGGGAACCGACTTCTACTTGATGATGCTGATGACACCCGTGCTGAGCCCGACATCTGTCGAATCGAACAACTCAGCGAGCCCGACCGAGATGATTTCACCATACAGGTCGTCAGGGTCGAGCCGGCGAAGCTCCTCGGCGAGGCAGTCGCGCAGGTTGCGGCGCGGCAGCGACAGGTCGTGGGTCGGCTGATTCGGTTGAATCAGGGTGGCGACGTTCGGAATCTCGCGCACCAATTCGATGACACCGGATTCGCGGGTGAGCTTCACGCTGTGAATACCGCTCGAGCCGTTGGCCCGCTTGGTGAGCCCGTAGGTCACCGGCGCCTCGAGCTGGTGCCCGAGCCAGGCGGCGAGCAGCAGCGTCGACGGTGAATCCGACGCGCCCTGCACCTCGACGGCGATGACGGGCTCATACGGAGGCTGGTCGAGCACGGCGGCGAGCTGGGCACGCCAGAGGGTCAGCCGGGTCCACGCGAAGTCGGTGTCGCCGGGTGCGTAGCTCTCCGAGAGACGAATGAGCGATTCCACCGGATTGGGGTGGTTCGATGCATCCGTGATGCGGCGTTGAGCGATGCGCCCGAGGCTCGAGGTCGAGGCCTTTTCGGGCGACTCGCCCGGCCACCAGACGACGACCGGAGCATCTGGCAGCAGCAGACCCGTGACGAGTCCCTCTTCGTCTGATGCGGCCGCGCCGTAAGCCTTGAGCAGAACGACCTCGCTCGCACCGGCGTCGCCGCCGACCCGAATCTGAGCGTCTAGGCGGGCGCCGCGCCCGGTTCGGGCGTCGTCGGGGTCGCTGTCGGTCGATACCACGATGACGCGCATCGGATGCTCGCGCGAGGCGTCGTTCGCAGCCTCGATGGCTTCTTCTTCATGCCCGAGGCTCGTGCGGATGACCAGCGTCAGCACCCGCCCGAGGGCGACAGCGCCGCCCTCTTCGCGAATCTTGACCAGTGCCTTCGAGATCTTGCTGGTATTGGTGTCAGGAAAATCGACGATCATGGACGTCTCCAGGTTCGGCCGTCACGGGCGAGTAGTTCATCGGCGGAGTCAGGGCCCCAGGTTCCGGGCCTGTACTGATCGGGCCGACCTTGAGTCGCCCAGTATTCCTCGATGGGGTCGAGAATCTTCCACGACAGCTCCACCTCCTGGTGGCGCGGAAAGAGCGGAGGCTCGCCGAGCAGCACATCGAGAATGAGACGCTCGTACGCCTCGGGGCTGGCTTCGGTGAAGGCGTGGCCGTAACCGAAGTCCATGGTCACGTCGCGCACCTGCACACCGTTGCCCGGCACCTTCGAGCCGAAGCGGATGGTCACGCCCTCGTCGGGCTGAACGCGGATGACGAGCGCGTTCTGGCCGAGCTCGGAGGTCTGGCTCTGCGCGAACAGGTACTGCGGCGCCCGCTTGAAGACCACGGCGATCTCGGTCACTCGGCGCCCGAGGCGCTTACCGGCCCGCAGATAGAACGGCACCCCGGCCCAGCGCCTCGTGCCGATGTCGAGCCGAACCGCCGCATAGGTCTCGGTGGTCGACTGCGGATTCATGCCGTCTTCTTCGAGGAAACCGGGCACGTACTCGCCGCCTTGCCAGCCGCTCGAATACTGACCGCGGGCGGTTGAGGCGCTGAGATCTTTCGGCAGCTTGACCGCTGCAAGCACTTTCTCTTTCTCGGCGCGAAGGTCTGAGGCGTTGAAGGAGATCGGCTCTTCCATGGCGGTCAGCGCCATGAGCTGCAACAGGTGGTTCTGGATCACGTCACGTGCCGCACCGATGCCGTCGTAATAGCCCGCTCGGCCGCCGACGCCGATGTCTTCGGCCATCGTGATCTGCACGTGGTCGACGTAGTTCGCATTCCAGATGGGTTCGTACAGCTGGTTCGCGAAGCGCAGCGCCAGAATGTTCTGCACGGTCTCTTTGCCGAGATAGTGGTCAATGCGAAAGACGTCATCTGGAGCGAACACCGATTCTACGACGTCGTTCAGCTCGCGGGCGGTCTTCAGGTCACTGCCGAAAGGCTTTTCGATGACGACACGGCGCCACTGGCCGGGCTGCGGATGCGCGAGTCCTGACCGACGTAATTGTTCAGTGACGAGCGGAAAGGCCTTGGGCGGAATCGAGAGGTAGAACGCGTAATTGCCCTTCGTGCCGCGCACACTGTCGAGCTCGGCGATCGTCTCTTTGAGCTTCACGAAAGCCGAGTCGTCGTCGAACTCGCCCGAGACGAAGCGGATTCCCTCAGACAACTGTCGCCAGACGTCTTCATCGAACGGAGTACGGGCGTACTCCTTGACGGCGTCATGCACGACACGCTCGAAGTCCTGGTCTTCCCAGTCGCGCCGGGCGAAGCCCACCAGCGAGAACCCGGGCGGCAACAGACCGCGGTTGGCCAGGTCATACACGGCGGGCATCAGCTTCTTGCGTGACAGGTCGCCCGTCACACCGAAGATGATCAGACCGCTCGGACCGGCGATGCGGTTCAGCCGCCGGTCGGTCGGAAGCCTGAGGGGGTTGTAATCCGGAGTGATTTCTACCGGTGACATCGTGCTCCTTGCTGCGGGGTGCGCGCCGTAGCGCGCACCCCGAGATGTTCAGGTGAGGGAATCGAACAGACTGGTCACGTCGGTCGACGGATCCGTGAGGTTGAGTCGCAGAACGGGTCGGCCATGCTGCTCGAGCACACTCGCGTCGCCGGCGGCCTGAGCCTGGATCAGCTGGCCGAAGGTGAAGGGGCGATCGGGCACGGCCAGATCGGTTGCGGCATTCTCGGTGATCTGCAGAAAGACCCCGCTGGCTGGTCCGCCTTTATGGAACTGACCCGTCGAGTGCAGAAAACGAGGGCCCCAGCCGAACGTGACCGGGCGCGCGATCTTCGCCGCAATGGCGTCGCGCAGCTCTTCGAGTTGAGGCAGCGCGAGCCGATCGACGTACGCCTGGATCGCCACGTAGCCGTCGACGGGCGTCGCCGCAAGCAAGTTCGAGATCGCCGAAGAGACGGTATCGACGCCCGAGACGATCGATGCTGTACCGCGCACCTCGATGCCGTCGGCAGTGAAGACCGGCGCTTCGGGTTCGGGCTGGGCATCCAGCAGACCGCGGGTAGCGACCTTCGCCGACTCGACGTCGGGCTGATCGAACGGGTTGATGCCGAGCAGACGACCGGCCACGGCGACGCCGTATTCCCAGGTCAGAATGAGGCCGCCGAGCGATCCGCTCATCAAGATCTCGCCGTCGTGTCGGTTCTGCGGCAGCAGGTGGAACTGGTCGGCCTCGCGAACAAGACGTACGATCTGCAGGTCGGGCAGCTTCTCACCGAGCTCGGGGGAGTGCACGTCGAGCACGACCGGCAGCAGTCCGCGGCCGATCTTTCCCGTCGACTCGGCGATCAGCTGCTCGGCCCAGTCGGCGAATCCGACGATGTGCGTGCCGTCGCTGACGATGCCGAGCTTGTTCTTGAGCGGCTTCGTGCCGGCGATGGCAGCACCCAGGATGAGCCCCGGATTGTCTTCGTCGTCGGTCGCCAGGTAGAGCTCGATGGCCTCGGCCTCGTCGAGCAACTCACCGATGTCGGCGCCGGCAAGGCCGGAAGGAACCAGGCCGAACGCGGTCAGCGCCGAGTAGCGGCCGCCCACGTTCGGGTCGGCCAGAAAGACGCGGTAGCCCGCCTCTTTCGCCGAAGCTTCGAGCGGCGAGCCCGGGTCAGTGACCACGATGATGCGGTCTTTCGGGTCGACTCCGAGATCGCGCCAGGCCTTCTCGTAGACGCGCCGCTGGCTGTCGGTCTCGACAGTCGAGCCCGACTTCGACGACACAACCAGCGCACTGGTAGCCAGTCGATCGGCCAGGGCCGCCTCGACCTGGCCGGGAGCCGTCGAGTCGAGCACGGTCAGCTCGACGCCGGCGGTGCGAGTGATGACCTCAGGCGCCAGCGACGAGCCACCCATGCCCGCGAGCACGATGTGGTCGACACCGAGTGCCTGCAGTTTCTCGCGCAGCTCGACGATTTCTTCGACCAACGGACGTGAGGCCGACACTGCCTCGGTGAAGCCGAGGCGCTTCGTCGCCTCGGCTTCGGCCTCAGGCCCCCAGAGCGCCGGGTCTTGACCGGTGATGCTCGAGGCGACCAGGTCGTCGACCAGGGTCGGCACGGTGGCCTCGACGGCCTCCTTGACCTGGCCCGAGACGTGGATCTTTACGCTCACGCGCCTTCGCCGGCCTTAGCGGCATCAAGAGCAGTCTGAACGGTCTCGAGCAGTTCATCCCACGACACGATGAACTTCGAGACACCCTCTTTTTCGAGCAGCTCGGTGACCTCGGCGTACGAGATGCCCTGTGCGGCGACCGCGTCGAGTACCTTGTTCGCCTCGGCGTAGCTGCCGGCGATGGTGTTTCCGGTGACGACACCGTGGTCGAACGTTGCGTCGAGCGTCTTCTCGGGCATCGTGTTCACGACCTCCGGGGCGGCGAGCTCGGTGACGTAGAGCGTGTCGGGCAGCTCGGGGTCTTTCACTCCGGTCGACGCCCACAGCGGGCGCTGCTTGTTCGCGCCGGCAGCAAGAAGAACCGTGGCTCGCTGGGTGGTGAACGCCTGCTCGTAGACCTCGTAGGCGAGCCGAGCGTTAGCGACGCCGGCCTTGCTCTTCAGCGCGAGAGCCTCGTCGGTGCCTATGGCCACGAGGCGCTTGTCGATCTCGGTGTCGACGCGCGATACGAAGAACGAAGCGACCGAGTGGATGCCCGACAGATCGATACCGGCCTCCTGAGCCTTCTCGAGCCCGGCCAGGTACGCGTTGATGACGTCGCGGTAGCGCTCGAGGCTGAAGATCAGCGTCACGTTCACACTGATGCCGGCCGCGATAGTGGCCGTGATGGCCTCGAGACCCTCGATGGTCGCAGGAATCTTGATCAGAACGTTCTCTTTGTTGACCTTGTCGTACAGCTCTTTGGCTTGCTTGATGGTCTTCTCGGCGTCGTTCGCGAAGCCGGGCTCGACCTCGATCGACACACGACCGTCGAATCCGTTGGTCGCGTCGTACACCGGCTTGAAGATGTCGCAGCCGTGCGCGACATCGCTCGTGGTGATCTCGAACACGGCGTCGGTCACGTTGTAACCGGCGGCAGCGAGCTCGCGAACCTGCTCGTCGTAGGCCTCGCCCTTGGCCAGAGCCGACGCGAAGATCGACGGGTTGGTGGTCACGCCGACGACGTTCTTCTCGGCGATCAGCTTCTGCAGGTTGTCGGTACGCAGTCGCTCGCGCGACAGGTCGTCAAGCCAAATGCTCACGCCGACAGCAGAGAGCTGAGCGGTGGGTGTCGTTGTTTGGGTGTCAGTCATTTCATTCTCCTCAAAAATCTTGGATTAGACGGCGGCCAGCGAGGCGAGCGAGGTCTTGGCGGCTTCGATCGCGGCGCCGGTGGTCATTCCGAATTCGCGGAACAGCGTCTTGTAGTCGGCGGATGCCCCGAAGTGCTCGATCGAGACGCTCTTGCCAGCGTCACCGACCCAGGGGCGCCAGGTGAGGCCGAGACCGGCCTCGATCGACACGCGAGCCTTGACGGCGGCCGGAAGAACGTGCTCGCGGTACTCCGCGGTCTGCTCCTCGAACCACTCCATGCACGGCGCCGAAACGACGCGGGCATAGATGCCGTCGGCCTTCAGCAGCTCACGGGCCTCGACGGCGATCTGCACCTCTGAACCGGTCGCGATGAAGATCACGTCGGGCTCTCCGTTCGGTGCTTCGGCCAGGATGTACGCACCCTTGGCGACGTTCTTCGCCGAAGCGAAGACCTCACCCGATGCTTCGCCGTCGCCACGCTCGAAGGTCGGAATGTTCTGGCGGGTCAGGGCGATGGCTGCCGGGCCGACCCGGCGCGAGAGAATCGTGTGCCACGCCCAGGCGGTCTCGTTGGGGTCGCCGGGGCGAACCACGTCGAGGCCCGGAATCGCGCGCAGCGTGGTGAGCTGCTCGACCGGCTGGTGGGTCGGGCCGTCTTCGCCCAGCGCGACGGAGTCGTGCGTGTAGACGAAGATCGACGGCGACTTCATGAGCGCAGCCAAGCGGATGGCCGGGCGCATGTAGTCCGAGAAGATCAGGAACGTGCCACCGAACGGGCGCGTGTTGCCGTGCAGCACGATGCCGTTCAGAATGGCGCCCATGGCGTGCTCGCGAATACCGAAGTGCAGAACGCGACCGTACTTGTTACCGGTCCACTCGTGCGTCGAGTGTTCACTCGGCACGAACGAGGCGCCCGATTCGATGGTGGTGTTGTTCGACTCGGCGAGGTCGGCAGAACCGCCCCAGAGCTCGGGCATGACGCCCGCGATGCCGTTGATGACCTTGCCGGATGCGGCGCGGGTCGAGACCTCTTTACCGGCCTCGAACACCGGCAGGGCATCTTCGATGCCCTCTGGCAGCTCGCCCTTCAGAACGCGGTCGAGCAGAGCCTTGCGCTCGGGGTTGGCGGCGGCCCAGGCGTCGAAGCCGACCTGCCACTCTTCGTGCGCGGCCTTGCCGCGGGTGAGCGCTTCGCGAGTGTGTGCGAGCACGTCTTCTGACACCGCGAAGTGCTCTTCGGGGTCGAAACCGAGAACCTCCTTGAGGCCCTTCAGCTCCTCGGCGCCCAGCGCCGAGCCGTGGATCTTGCCGGTGTTCTGCTTCTTCGGCGACGGCCAGCCGATGATGGTCTTCAAAATGATGAGCGAGGGCTTGTCGGTGACGCCCTTCGCGGTCTCGATCGCATCGTTCAGGGTTGCGACGTCTTCGACATACAGCCCCGTCTTCTTCCAGTCGACCACCTGAACGTGCCAGTGCAGCGCCTCGAAGCGGGCCTTCACATCTTCGGTGAAGGCGATGTTGGTGTCGTCTTCGATCGAGATCTGGTTCGAGTCGTAGAAAGCGATGAGGTTGCCGAGCTGCTGGTGACCGGCGAGCGAGGAGGCCTCGTTGGTGATGCCCTCTTCCATGTCGCCGTCACCGGCGATGGTGTAGATGAAGTGGTCGAACGGGCTGGTACCGGCAGCGGCATCCGGATCGAACAACCCGCGCTCGAAACGCGAGGCGTAGGCGAACCCGACGGCCGACGACAAGCCCTGACCGAGCGGGCCGGTGGTGATCTCGACACCGTCGGTGTGGCCGTACTCCGGGTGACCCGGAGTGAGCGAGCCCCAGGTGCGCAGCTTCTTCAGGTCGTCGAGCTCGAGGCCGTACCCGCCCAGGTAGAGCTGAATGTAGAGGGTGAGCGAGCTGTGGCCCACAGAAAGAATGAACCGGTCACGGCCGATCCATTCGTTGTCTGACGGGTCGCGCCGCATTTTCTTCTGAAAGAGGAGGTAGGCGAGGGGGGCGAGCGAGATCGCGGTGCCCGGATGCCCGTTCCCGACCTTTTCGACTGCGTCAGCAGCGAGAACCTTCGCTGTGCTTACGGCCTGATCGTCAATAGATTCCCACTGCAGTGATGCCACGAGGTGTAGAGCCCTTCTTAGGTTGCGGACGAGGGGAGAAGCCCCGGAGCACCGTCGAGCCGTAGGTGAATTCCCACCCTTCGTCCAGTATAGAAGGGGCAGGGGTTACCGCGCCCGCCGGTGTCCGACTTCTACACGCCGTAGCGTAGAGTGGGGTCGGTATGTCAGAAGCAGTTAGAGGAGCGATGGACGTAGCTGTAGAGGGCCGCATCGGGCGACCGCGCATCGGCGTGGGCCAGAAGGCCAGAGCGTACGTCGCACTGACGAAACCTCGCGTCATGGAGCTGCTGCTGGTCACCACGGTTCCCGTGATGATTCTGGCGCAGGGGGGCATTCCGAACCTCTGGCTCGTGTTCGCCACACTCGTCGGCGGGGCGTTGAGCGCGGGGGGAGCAGGCGCCTTCAACTGCTACATCGACCGCGACATCGATCGCGTGATGAACCGCACCAAGGCGCGTCCGCTCGTCACCGGTGAGCTGAGCGATCGCGAAGCCCTAGTCTTCGCCTGGATTCTCGCCGTGGTGTCGACGCTGTGGTTCGGCTTTTTCGTCAACTGGTTCGCCGCCGGCCTCTCGGTCATTGCGATCTTCTTGTACGCGGTCGTCTACACGATCATCCTGAAGCGCCACACCTCGCAGAACATCATCTGGGGCGGTACGGCCGGCTGCATGCCCGTGCTCATCGGCTGGGCCGCCGTCACCAACTCGCTCGACTGGCCCGCCTGGATTCTCTTCGGCGTGATCTTCTTGTGGACTCCGCCGCACTACTGGCCGCTCTCGATGCGCTACAGCGAGGACTACAAGTCGGTGGGCGTGCCGATGCTCGGCGTCACTCGCGGCCGCGCCGTCGTCGGTCTGCAGACCATTCTGTACGCGTGGGCCACCGTCGCCTGCTCGCTGCTGCTCATCCCGGTGGCGTCGATGGGCATCGTCTACACGGTCGCCGCTGTCGCCTCCGGCGGCTGGTTCGTCTACGAGACCCACCGCCTCTACAACACGGCCATTCGGCACGGGGATGTTCGGCCGATGCGCGTGTTCCACGCCTCGATCACGTACCTCACGATCTTGTTCCTCGCGATCGCGATCGATCCCCTGCTTCCGTTCTAAGGATTCGCCGCATGCAGACCCCTCTTTCTTGGGCGGCAGACCGGTGGACTCTGAGCCCGCGCGCGCTGCGCTGGGCCACCACCGCGGCGCTGGTGGTCAGCATCTTCATCGTGCTGAGCGGCGGAATCGTGCGGGTCACCGGATCCGGGCTCGGCTGCCCCACATGGCCCGCCTGTGAAACGGGGTCGCTGACGACGACGCCGGCCCTGGGCATCCATGGCCTGATCGAGTTCACGAACCGTGCGTTGACCGGTGTGCTCATCGCCGCGGTGGGATGGGTGATTATCGCCGCGCGACTGCAGAAGCCGCGGGTGCGCGCCATGACCCGGCTGGCCTGGTCGCAGTTCTGGCTCGTCGTGGCCAATGCGGTCGCCGGCGGCATCACCGTGCTCGCTCAGCTGAACCCGTACATCGTGGCCTTTCACTTCGTCATGGCGATCGCCCTGCTCACCACGACGACGCTGACCTGGCATCGGGCTCACCGCGGTCAGTCTGCCGCCGTGATCCTGCCAGCCGCGGCGCGAGTGCTCAGCGTTGTGCTTGTTGGCGTCACCATCGTGCTCATTCTGGTGGGAACGCTCGTCTCGGGCACCGGGCCGCACTCGGGCGATTCGGCCGA
Source organism: Subtercola sp. (assembly GCA_025463765.1). Lineage (GTDB taxonomy): Bacteria > Actinomycetota > Actinomycetes > Actinomycetales > Microbacteriaceae > Subtercola. The sequence goes on from JAODBC010000035.1 coordinate 27,657, forward strand.
CGTTCCGCGTATGCAGTTCAACTGGGGCGACATCACGATTCTGCACGGTGTGCTGGGTTCTCTCACCCTCGTGCTGGGCATCGTTTTATTCGCGGTGCTCCTGCGCGTTCCTGGGGCGGCGCTCGCCCGTCGTCGCACTCTGACTTTCATCGTGGTCGTCGCGGCACAAGCAGCCCTCGGCCTGGTGCAATCGCTCACCGGGCTTCCCGAGGCTCTCGTCGCCCTGCATCTGCTCGGCGCCGCGCTCGTCTGGGTCGGTGCGCTGCGGGTTCTGCTCGACGTGAATCCGGGGCTGTTCTCGGTTGACCGAACCGTTACCTCAGAGTCTTCGGGGTATCGACCTGAGGCAATCTCCACCCCGGTAGAATAAAAAGGTTGCCAGTTCCGTTGGAGCTTGTAATAGGAAGGGAGAAAGTCATGACAGACGTACTCATCGACCGGCCAGAACTTCAGAACCTGGGGGTGTACGAGTTCGGGTGGTCCGACTCCGACGCCGCCGGCGCGACCGCCAAGCGCGGTATCTCGCCTGAAGTCGTGAAGGGCATCTCGACGCTCAAGAACGAACCCGAGTGGATGCTCAAGGCCCGTCTCAAGGCCCTTTCGATCTTCGAGCGCAAACCGATGCCGACGTGGGGAGCAGACCTTTCCGGCATCGATTTCGACAACATCAAGTACTTCGTGCGGTCGACCGAGAAGCAGGCCCAGACCTGGGAAGACCTGCCCGACGACATCAAGAACACCTACGAGAAGCTCGGCATCCCCGAGGCGGAGCGTCAGCGTCTGGTCTCCGGCGTGGCCGCCCAGTACGAGTCCGAGGTCGTGTACCACACGATCCGCGAAGACCTCGAGGCCCAGGGCGTCATCTTCATGGACACCGACACCGCCCTGCGCGAGCATCCCGAGTTCTTCGACGAGTATTTCGGCACGGTCATCCCGGCCGGCGACAACAAGTTCGCCGCGCTGAACACCGCCGTCTGGTCAGGCGGCTCGTTCGTCTACGTTCCGAAGAACGTGCACGTCGAGATTCCCCTGCAGGCCTACTTTCGCATCAACACCGAGAACATGGGCCAGTTCGAGCGCACGCTGATCATTGCCGACGAGGGCTCGTACGTGCACTACATCGAGGGCTGCACGGCTCCCATCTACAAGAGCGACTCGCTGCACTCCGCTGTCGTCGAGATCATCGTGAAGAAGAACGCCCGCGTTCGTTACACCACGATTCAGAACTGGTCGAACAACGTCTACAACCTGGTGACGAAGCGCGCCATTGCGCACGAAGGTGCCACCATGGAGTGGATCGATGGCAACATCGGTTCGAAGGTCACCATGAAGTACCCGTCGATCTACCTGGTCGGCGAGCACGCCAAGGGTGAGACGCTTTCTGTCGCGTTCGCGGGCCCCGGCCAGCACCAAGACGCCGGCGCGAAGATGATCCACATGGCGCCGTACACGCAGTCGTCCATCGTCTCGAAGTCGATCGCCCGTGGCGGCGGTCGTGCCGGCTACCGCGGCGAGGTTCGCGTCGCAGAGAATGCACACCACTCGGCCAACACGGTTCGCTGTGACGCGCTGCTCGTCGATACCCAGTCGCGTTCTGACACGTACCCGGCCATCGACATCCGGGTGGATGATGTACAACTCGGTCACGAAGCGACCGTTTCCCGGGTGAGCGAAGAGCAGCTCTTCTACCTGATGAGCCGCGGATTGCCCGAAGACGAGGCCATGGCCATGATCGTGCGCGGCTTCATCGAGCCCATCGCGCGCGAACTGCCCATGGAATACGCCCTCGAACTCAACAAGCTCATCGAAATGGGCATGGAAGGGTCAGTAGGTTAATGACCTCAGCAACACCTGCTCCTACAACTGTGCCCGAAAGTACGGTGCCAGACAGTACGGTGCCAGAAGCGGCTGCCGCGGCGTTCGCGGCTCCGGCCGGCGGCCATCGTGGCGAGCCCGTGGGGTCGAAGAGCCACACCGATGGCGCGTGGCACGAGATGCCCGTTCAGACGAGGTCGGAGCGTTACGCGTCGGCCGACGTCGGTGACTTCGACGACCCGAGCGGTCACGAGGTCGACTGGAAGCTCACGCCCATCAAGCTGGTCGCCGATCTCATCTCGGGGCCGCTCGACGGTTCGCCGTACGACGTGACCGCCTCGCCCGTCGACGGATTCACGCTGTCGTGGATCGACCGCACCGACGACCGCTTCGGCAGTGCGGGTCTCCCCGAAGACAAGGCCAGCGCCAACGCGTGGTCGAGTGTCGACCAGGCCCTCGCCATCGACGTGACCGGCGAGTCGCCGTCAGCGGAGTTCGTCGTCGCTCGCTCGGGCCTCGGCACGGTCGCCCGCGGCGCGCACACCGTGATCACCGCCGCCGCCAACAGCCGCGGGCTCGTCATCCTCGAGAACTCGGGGGATGCCCGGCTCACCGAGAACGTCGAGATCGTCGTTCGTGACGGCGCCGAACTCACCGTGGTGAGTGTGCAGGAGTGGAACGACTCCGCTGTGCACCTGGCCAGCCACTTCGCTCAGGTCGGCCGCGATGCGACGCTGCGGCACGTGGTCGTGTCGCTCGGCGGATCGGTCGTGCGAGTGAACCCGAGCATCCACTTGTCGTCGACCGGTTCGAATACCGAGGCCTACGGTCTGTATTTCGCCGATGCCGGGCAGCACCTCGAGCAGCGCGTGTACATCGATCACGAGGCCGAGAACTCGCGCTCGCGCGTGAAATACAAAGGCGCCCTGCAGGGCGAGGGTGCGCACTCGGTCTGGGTGGGCGACGTGCTCATTCGGCAGACCGCGAACGGCACCGACAGCTACGAAGAGAACCGCAACCTGGTTCTGTCGGAGGGCACCCGGGCCGACTCGATTCCGAACCTCGAGATCGAGACCGGGAACATTCTCGGCGCAGGGCACGCCTCGTCGACGGGCCGGTTCGACGACGAGCAGCTGTTCTACCTGCAGTCGCGCGGCATCAGCGAAGAAGAGGCGCGCCGCTTGGTGGTGCGTGGATTCTTGGCGGAGATCATCCAGAAGATCGGCTCCGATGCTGTAGAGGAGCGCTTGACGCGCGCCGTCGAGGCCGAGCTGGTAGATGCCGTCGCGGGCTTCGCCGCCGACGGAGCCGCAGAAGGCGCAGTCGCCTGATGGCCGCCATCCGCATCTGCGCGCTCACCGAGTTGAACGAGAACGAGGCACTCCGCGTCGAGATCGACGGCGTGGCCATCGCGGTCGTCAAAGACTCGGCGGGCGAGTGCCACGCCATCGGTGACACCTGTACGCACGGCGACATCTCACTGGCAGAGGGTTTCGTCGAAGATGAGACCCTCGAATGCTGGGCGCACGGCTCGAAATTCTCGTTGCTCACCGGCAAGCCCCTGACTCTCCCGGCCTACGAGCCGGTTCCCGTCTACGAGCTCAGCATCGTCGACGGCGATATCTACATAGACCCGACCCTCACAAAAGAGATTGCTTAGAACATGTCTGTACTCGAAATCAAAGACCTGCACGTCAGCGTCGACACCGAACTGGGTTCGAAGCAGATTCTGCGCGGCGTGAACCTCATCATCGAGCAGGGCCAGACCCACGCGATCATGGGCCCGAACGGATCGGGCAAGTCGACGCTCGCCTATGCGATCGCCGGGCATCCGAAGTACCACGTCACGAGCGGATCGATTCTGCTCGACGGCGAAGAGATGACCACGCTTTCGGTCGACGCACGTGCGCGAGCCGGTCTGTTTCTCGCCATGCAGTACCCCGTCGAGATCCCGGGTGTGACGGTCACGAACTTCTTGCGCACCGCCAAGACGGCGATCGACGGCTCGGCACCGCCACTGCGCGGCTGGATCAAAGACGTGAAGTCGTCGATGTCGGCGCTGCGCATGGACAGTACGTTCGCCGAGCGCAACGTCAACGAGGGCTTCTCGGGTGGCGAAAAGAAGCGCAACGAGATTCTGCAGCTCGAACTGCTCAAGCCGAAGTTCGCCGTGCTCGACGAGACCGACTCGGGCCTTGACGTCGACGCGCTCAAGATCGTGTCAGAGGGCGTGAACCGCGCGAAGTCGAACACCGACCTCGGCGTGCTGCTCATCACGCACTACAACCGCATTCTGCGCTACATCACGCCCGACTTCGTGCACGTGTTCGTCGCCGGCCAGGTCGTCGAATCCGGTGGCCCTGAACTCGCCGTGCAGCTCGAAAACGAGGGCTACGACGAGTATGTCAAGGCGAGTGCTGCCGCCGCCGCTGCGATCGCATCTGCAGAGGCTGCCGACGCTGCTGTTACTTCTGCGGCCGCTCCGGCCGTCAACGCCTGATCGCGCGTAGGATTAACCCATGGTCACCACACTCGAACCCACGAAGTACGACCAGGTCGAAGAGGCGTTGAAAGACGTCATGGACCCGGAGCTCGGCGTCAACATCGTCGACCTCGGGCTCATCTACGACCTCGGCTGGGACGACGAGAACAACGCCCTGATCATCAGCATGACGCTCACGAGCGCCGGATGCCCGCTGACCGACGTGCTCGAAGAGCAGACCGCCGAGGCGCTCGACGGCGTGGTAGAGGCCTTTCGCATCAACTGGGTCTGGATGCCGCCGTGGGGCCCCGACAAGATCACCGACGACGGCCGTGACATGATGCGGGCGCTCGGCTTCAGCATTTAGGCTTTCCGCCTGAGCCCTTGCCGCTGAGGGCGATACATCCGGACGAGAGCGATGATGGCGCCGGTCGCTCTCGCCCGAAACTGTCGCGCTCGGCGTCGTTTTATACTGGGGAAACCCCCACCCATCCCTGTCGCCATGGCGCGACGAAAGAATTGGACTATTCCCGTGCTCAGTGTGCATGACCTTGAGCTGCGAGTTGGCGCCCGAATTCTGATGTCAGATGTGAATTTTCGCGTCTCGGCCGGCGACAAGGTCGGCCTGGTGGGGCGAAACGGTGCGGGCAAGACCACCCTCACGAAGACGCTTGCCGGCGAATTGAAGCCCGACGGCGGGCGCATCGACATGTCGGGTCAGATCGGCTATCTGCCGCAAGATCCGCGCTCGGGCAACCCCGAAGACCTGGCTCGTACGCGCATTCTGGATGCCCGCGACCTCGGTCAGATCGTGCTGCAGATGCAGCAGGCGCAGCTCGACATGGCTTCGGCCGACCCGGCGGTCGTCGAGAAAGCCATGAAGAAGTACGGCAATCTAGATGACCGCTTCAACGCTCTCGGCGGCTATTCCGCTGAGGCCGAAGCCGCCTCTATCGCCTCGAACCTGAGTCTGCCCGACCACATTCTCGATCAGCCGCTCTCGACGCTCTCGGGCGGACAGCGCCGCCGCATCGAGCTGGCCCGCATCCTGTTCTCCGGCGCCGACACCATGCTGCTCGACGAGCCGACGAACCACCTCGACGCCGACTCGGTCGTGTGGTTGCGCGAGTTTCTCAAGGGCTTTCAGGGCGGGCTGATCGTGATCAGCCACGACGTGGCGCTCGTCGAAGAGACCGTGAACCGGGTGTTCTACCTCGATGCGAACCGCACGGTCATCGACATTTACAACATGGGCTGGAAGAACTACCTGCGCCAGCGCGCCTCCGACGAGGAGCGCCGCAAAAAAGAGCGTGCCAACGTCGAGAAGAAGGCCGGCGTGCTGCAGATGCAAGCCGCCCGGTTCGGCGCAAAAGCCTCGAAGGCCGCCGCCGCCCACCAGATGGTGCGCCGGGCCGAGAAGATGCTCTCAGGCCTTGACGAGACCCGCGTGGTCGACCGCGTGGCCAAACTGCGGTTTCCGGAGCCCGTCGCCTGCGGCCGCACTCCGCTCATGGCAAGCGACCTCTCGAAGAGCTACGGCTCACTCGAGATCTTCACCGCCGTCGACCTCGCCATCGACCGCGGATCGAAGGTCGTCGTGCTCGGCTTCAACGGCGCCGGCAAGACCACGCTGCTGCGTATTCTCGCCGGCATCGACAAGCCCGACACAGGTCAGGTCGAGCCAGGCTATGGTCTGCGCATCGGCTACTACGCGCAAGAGCACGAAACCATCGACGTCAAGCGCACCGTGCTTCAGAACATGGTCTCGTCGTCACCGAACCTCACCGAAACCGAGGCGCGCCGTGTTCTGGGTTCGTTCCTGTTCACCGGCGACGACTCGCACAAGCTCGCCGGGGTTCTCTCTGGTGGAGAGAAGACCCGGCTCGCCCTGGCGATGATCGTCGTCTCTGGTGCGAACGTGCTGCTGCTCGACGAGCCCACGAACAACCTCGACCCGGCCTCTCGTGAAGAGATTCTGGATGCCCTGGCCAACTACGAGGGCGCCGTGGTTCTGGTCTCCCACGACGAGGGCGCCGTCATGGCCCTGAACCCCGAGCGTGTGCTCATCCTGCCCGACGGCACTGAAGACCACTGGAACAAGGAGTACCAAGAACTCATCGAGCTCGCATAGCTCTGACTGGCGAGCCGTCTGCGCGGTGCGTGCTCTGCCCGGCTCGTGTTCACGGCAGCCGCGCGCAGTTTGGAACATCCGCGTCTGCTCGAGCGGTAGCAGATGCGCCAAAGTGCGCGTGACTCACTGCGAATCGTGCGTAACGCCGTCTGCGGTCGTCCACGAGAACGCGGGCGGGCCTGCAGGTACGGGCGCGGCGCCGGTCGAGTCCGTCGGTTGCGGCGTGGGGCCGCCAAGGGCGGGCGGCTCGTTTTCGGGCCACCAGGCCATCCAGGCGCCGTTCTGAACCGCAGCCTGAACGTCGTGTGCGCCGGCGAGGTGCACGCTCACTGAAACCACGTCAGGCCCGGCCTGCCCCTGCATCTGGGTGATGCGTGTCGATCCGTCGGTTCCGTCGAATCCGCTTTCCTGAGTGTATGCGGCGGCGTCAGGGGCGATAGGGTCCGTCGTCATACGGCCCGTGTCGGTCGACTACTGTACGACACCTTCTTTTAGAACGCACGATACATTCACTCCCGCCCTTTGCAGAAGCAGCGTTTCAAAATCGCCCCGTTTCTCGGCGAGAAGGGTCGTGGCGGAACCGCTGGGCCAGCCGTCGACTTTCTGCGCGCAGGTATCGACGTCGGCGAGAGAAGGAACCACGGCCTGCGTCTCAGCAGACCATCCAGGCAGTTCGCTCAACACAGGCTGGCCGGCAGGCGTCGCATCTGAGGGCTGATCGTCGCCTGGTGTGATGCTTGCGGAATGGTGTGATTGGCCGTCGGAAGTCGAGTACGTGATCGATATTGCGTCGACGTAATCCTCGTTCTGCGAGTCTGACTGCCAGGCCTTCGAGTCGGGTGCCACTGGCCACCAAGCCGACCAAACACCGCGCGCGATCGAAGCTGCGACGTTCTCACCGGTATCTGGGTCCTTCACCGACAGCGAGGTCACATTGACGCCGGCATGACCCGAGACCACGAACATCCATGACCCGCCCTGCATCACGCTGATGACCGCCGCATTCGGATCGTCGAGCGGATGCGAGACGAGACCCTCGAAGTTAGTCAGATTCTCCACGGCTCCGCCGGCCAAAACGCAATTACCGTCATTCGCACCTTGCTCGACGAACAGAGAGGTGAAGTCGCCCCGTTTGTCGCTCGTGAGCACCACAGGAACCTGATCCGAACCGGAGAAGCCCAATTGCGATACGCACGAGTTCACGTCATCGGGCGTGTACGTCGCGGCTGTCGTTTGAGGTGTCCAGCTCGCCAATGACCCGTGTGCGGGTAGTGCATACGAAGAAACCGGCGCGTGGGTGAGGCCGGGTACGGCCGAGACGATGATTGCTGCGATTGCCAGCGCTGCCGCCGCCGTCAGACCCACCGCCATTCGCCGGCGCCTCGAGCGATTCGGCACCGGGGCCAGCGGATGCTCGGCTGAGGTCACGCGCACGAGTAGCGCATCACGACGGCCCACCTGGGCGGGAGTGAGGTCTACGGGCGGCGCCGGGTCGAGCTGGCGCAGGTCGTCGAGGAGCGGTGCAGCAAGAGGAGCGGTCATGAGGTGGTTCCTAACGTGAGCGGGGAAGCGTGGGCGGGTGCCGGAGAGTCGCGCAATATTGCTGCGAGGCGGCGGCGGGCGCGGGAGAGGCGCATCGAATAGGTGGCTCGCGAGCATCCGATCACGGCAGCGGCAGACCGGGCGTCAAGGTCTTCCCACACACGGAGGGCGAGCACTTCTTGATCGGCCGCACTGAGGGCGCCGAACGCAGCCCGCAGGTCGAGCTGACGGTCGAGGGCCTCGAGGTCGTCGGTCTGGGTTTCGGGCGCGTTAGTGGCAATGCGCACTATGAGAGCCTGTCGGCGCCCGGAACCCCGCGCGGAGTTGAGCATGACGTTGCGGGCGGTGCGATACAGCCAGGGCAGCGCAGGCGAGGGGAGCGCCTCGCGCCGCTGCCACGCGGCGTTACTTTACCCGGCAGTCTCGAGCACTGAAACCTCGACAGGAAAGTCGCGCGCCAGCAGAAACTCGCGCAAGAACTCGACGTGCTCGTCGCACGCGACCCATACCTTCACGCGGTCGGCCGAGTGGATGCGCGGGTTGCGCCACCCGATCGACCACACCGCCTCACTGCGGCAGCCGGCGCGCGAGCACTCGCGCGCTGAGGGTTCGGGTGCCAGCCCGAACGGCATACTCACTCGGGACGCCCGCCGAACTCACGCTGGCCCTGCGTCGGAGGCACTTGGTCGAAGGCGACCATCTGCCCGCCCGGGGAGTTCATGGTGCCGGGAGTGTTCGCTCCGGTGTTCGCGATCACGACGGCGAGCCAGGGCAGCACGACAGCGGCGACGCCGAGCGCGATCATGAGATACCACTCGTGCACGAAGAGCAATGCGGCAAGGCACAACAGACGGGTGCCCATAGCGATCGAGTACTTGATCATGCGCGAGTGCCGCTCTTCGAGCGGGGACTGCGGCAAAGACGTTACCGACTGCTGTTGCTTCTTCATGTGAGCGCCACTTCGAACGGGGATGTTCTGAGTTTACGCTCCCTCTGAGTCTCCTAAGCTGATATGCGGCCCACGAAACGCCTGGGTTGACACCGCACGAAAAGGATCCTGCCATGACGACTCCCCGCACCGTACTCATCACGGGAGGCAACCGCGGCATCGGCTACGCGATCGCGCAGCAGTTCGTGGCCGAGGGCCACCGCGTCGCCGTCACCGCACGCTCGGGCGAAGGGCCAGAGAGATCGCTCACGGTGCGAGCCGACGTCACCGACGCCGCATCCATCGACGCCGCGTTCACCGAGGTCGAGGCCGCCCTCGGCCCCATCGAGGTCGTCGTGGCGAACGCCGGCATCACGCGCGACACCCTGCTCATCCGCATGACTGAAGACGACTTCACCGATGTCATCGACGCCAACCTCACCGGGGCCTGGCGGGTCGTGAAGCGCGCGTCGAAGGGCATGATGAAGGCGCGGTTCGGGCGGATCATCCTCATCTCGAGCGTCTCGGGTCTGCTCGGCGCGGCCGGCCAGGTCAACTACTCCACGTCGAAGGCGGGGCTTGTGGGCATGGCTCGCTCGCTCACCCGCGAACTCGGTTCGCGCGGCATCACAGCGAACGTCGTCGCGCCGGGGCTCATCGAGACTGACATGACCGCCGAGCTGCCGGATGCTCAGCTCGCCGACTACAAGAAGTCCATTCCCGTGGGCCGCTTCGCTACGCCCGCCGAGGTCGCGAAGGTCGTCACCTGGGTCGCTGGTGACGACGCCGCCTACATCTCGGGGGCGGTCATCCCCGTCGACGGCGGCCTCGGCATGGGCCACTAGACCGCGGGCGGCGGGTCAGCCGCGCAGGCCGAGCAGGGGGAGCAGCTGGGAGAGGTCGCGAGTGTCGAGCGCTAGGTGCGCCTGCTGGCGCACGACGGGGCGCGCATTGAACGCGACCGAGAGCCCCGCAGACTGCATCATGCGCAGATCGTTGGCGCCGTCGCCCACGGCAACAGTCTGAGCGAGGGGGAGGCCGGCCACCCGAGCCCATTCCACGAGCGCATCGGCCTTGGCCTGGGCATCTACCACCGGCCCACGCACGTTGCCCGTCAGGCGCCCGTCAGCCACCTCGAGGCGATTGGCGTGCCAGTGATCGAGTTCGAGGTCTTCGGCCAGGGCATCCAGCAGCTCGTGAAAACCACCCGAGACGACGCCGATGCGCCCGCCCGCTGTGTGCAGGCCGGCGATGAGTTCGGGCACGCCCTGGGTCACACGGATGCCCGCCGCAACTTCAGCGAAACACGACGTCGGCAGGCCGGCGAGCGTTGCAACTCGAGCGCGCAGGCTCTGCTCGAAGTCGAGCTCGCCCGACATCGCACGCTCAGTTATTTCAGCCACCTCGGTGAGGCTGCCCGCACAATCGGCAAGCATTTCGATCACTTCGTTTTCGATCAGTGTCGAATCGACATCGAGCACGACCAGAAAACGGGCTGAGGTCATGGTTCTACGGTTACTCCCTTGCCCACAACGGTGATGCCCGTGTCGGTCACAGTGAAGCCGCGTTCGCGGTCGCGAGCGTGGTCGATTCCGATCATGGCGCCGGCTGAGACCACCACGTTCTTGTCCAGAATAGCGCGACGAACCACGGCGTCAGGGTAGATGTGCACCCGGTCGAAGAGCACCGAGTCTTGCACCAGGGCGCTCGACTCGATGGTGACCCACGGCCCGAGCACGCTGCGCTCGATGCGCGCGCCCGAGATGAGGCAGCCGAGCGACACGATCGACTCGATGGTCGTACCGCTGTTGCCCTTGGCGTCGCGTACGAACTTCGCCGGCGGCGAGTTGAGCTGCTGGGTGTAGATGGGCCAGGCGCTGTTGTAGAGGTTGAAGACGGGCAGCGCCGAGATGAGGTCTTGGTGCGCGTCGTAGAACGACTCGATGGTACCCACGTCGCGCCAGTAGTACCGGTCGCGATCGGTGGCACCGGGCACCTCGTTGCGCGACAGGTCGTAGACACCGGCGAGGCCCTGCGACACGAAGTCGGGAATGATGTCGCCGCCCATGTCGTGGTTCGACTCGGGCTTCTCGCCGTCGCGAATAACGGCGTCGATCAGGGCATCTGCGTTGAATACGTAGTTGCCCATCGAGGCCAGAACCTCGTGCGGAGCATCCGCCAGACCCACCGCCGTCTTCGGCTTCTCGAGAAACTCGGTGATGAGCGATGGGTTCTCGGGGTCGGTCTGGATGATGCCGAACTGGTCGCTGAGTTCCATCGGCTGGCGGATGGCCGCAACCGTGACGGGCAGACCGGAGGCGATGTGCGCCTCGACCATCTGCGCGAAGTCCATGCGGTACACGTGGTCGGCGCCGACCACGACCACGATGTCGGGTTTCTCGTCACGAATGAGGTTCAGGCTCTGCAGAATGGCGTCGGCCGAGCCGCTGAACCAGCGCTTGCCGAGTCGCTGCTGAGCCGGCACCGACGCGACGTACGAGTCGAGCAGACCGGTCATGCGCCAGGTCTGCGAGATGTGCCGGTCGAGGCTGTGCGACTTGTACTGGGTCAGCACGACGATCTTCGTCAGCCCCGAGTTGATGAGGTTCGAGAGCGCGAAGTCGATGAGGCGGTAACCGCCGCCGAACGGCACACCGGGCTTCGCTCGGTCTGCAGTCAGGGGCATGAGCCTCTTACCTTCGCCACCAGCGAGAACGATGCCGAAAATCTTCTTTGATGCAGCCATAGCTCTAACAATAGGCCGTGAATCGCACCGCCGATGAGCCTCGACGCACGGCCCGATTGGTACTACGTTCGTGGTTGTGCGCGTCGATGTGATTTCCAGAGAATACCCACCCGAGGTCTACGGCGGAGCGGGGGTGCACGTCGCCGAACTCGTCAAAGCTCTGCGAGTGAACATCGACGTCATCGTGCGCGCCTTCGGTGAGCCCCGCAGCGAAGAGGGCGTGTTCTCCTATCGCCCGCCGGCCGAACTCGTCGGCGCGAATCCGACCCTCACGACCCTCGGTGTCGACCTGCAGATCGCGAACGACGTCGGGGGAGCTGACGTGGTTCACTCGCACACCTGGTACGCGAACGCGGCGGGGCAGCTCGGCTCGATGCTGCACGGTATTCCGCACGTCGTCACGGCGCATTCGCTCGAGCCGCTGCGGCCGTGGAAGGCCGAGCAGCTCGGCGGCGGCTACCGCCTGTCGTCGTACATCGAGAAGAACGCCTTCGAATCCGCCGACTCGGTGATCGCTGTGAGTGGCGGCATGCGCAACGACATTTTGCGCGCCTACCCGTCTATACCCGAAGACCGCGTCAGCGTCGTCTACAACGGCATCGACCTCGAAAAGTGGAAGCCGGTGTACGACGACGAGGTGCTCGAGCGCCAAGGAATCGACAAGACCCGACCATCCGTTGTGTTCGTCGGGCGCATCACGAGGCAGAAGGGCCTGCCGTACTTGCTGCGTGCGGCTGCGCAGTTGCCACCGGATGTTCAGCTCGTCTTGTGCGCCGGCGCCCCCGACACGCCCGAGATCCTCGCCGAGGTCACCGCTGGGGTGCGCGAGTTGCAGCAGCAGCGCTCTGGCGTCGTGTGGATTCCTGAGCTGCTCAGCCAGCACGACCTCTCCGCGGTTCTGACCAGCGGAACGGTCTTCGTCTGCCCGTCGGTCTACGAGCCGCTGGGCATTGTGAATCTCGAGGCGATGGCGTGCGGGCTGCCCGTGGTGGGCACGGCGACGGGCGGCATTCCGGAGGTCGTCGACGACGGCGTCACGGGCCGTCTCGTACCCATCGACCAGGTCACCGACGGAACGGGCACGCCGATCGATCCGGAGCGATTCGTGCACGATCTGGCGGCCGCCCTGACCGAGGTCGTCGCCGACCCGACGCGCGCTCGGGCGATGGGCGCGGCCGGCAGGCTGCGGGCCGAGAGCACGTTCAGTTGGAAGCAGATCGCCGAAGAAACCGAACGCATTTACCGCAGCCTGATCTGAGCGTGCCTTGGGGGCCGATTCTGTCCGTTCGAGGGCGTGGCGGCGGATAGGCTTGAGGGCATGCCCACAGTTCTTGACCTTGAAGACGTGTCGGTCGTTCGTAACGGAAACCGCATCCTCGACTCCGTCGACTGGAAGGTCGAGGCCGACCAGCGCTGGGTCATTCTGGGCCCGAACGGCGCCGGTAAGACGACCCTGCTGAACCTCGCCTCGGCGATGGTGCACCCCACCAGCGGAACCGCGCAGATTCTCGACTCGCGCATGGGCCGCGTCGACGTGTTCGAATTGCGGCCGCGCGTGGGGTTCGCGTCGTCGGCGATGGCTAAGCGTTTTCCGGCCGACGAGACCGTGCTCAACGTCGTTCTCACCGCCGCGTACTCGGTCACCGGCCGCTGGAACGAGCAGTACGACGAGATCGACCTGCGCCGCGCCCAGCGTGTGCTTGCCGAATGGAAGCTCGACCACCTCGAAGAGCGCCGGTTCGGTTCGCTCAGCGACGGTGAGCAGAAGCGTGTGCAGATCGCGCGTTCGGTGATGACCGACCCCGAACTGCTGCTGCTCGACGAGCCCGCCGCCTCACTCGACCTGGGCGCGCGCGAAGAGCTGCTGCAGCTGCTCGGCGGCTACGCTTCGGCTCCTTCGGCGCCCGCGATCGTCATGGTGACGCATCACGTCGAAGAGATTCCGCGCGGCTTCACCCACGTGCTGCTCATCTCGAAGGCGCAGATCGTCGCTGCGGGGCCGATACCGGATACCCTCACAGCCGCCAACCTTGAGACCACGTTCGGGCTGCCGATCGTGCTCACCGAATCCGACGGGCGCTACGCCGCGCGGGCTGTGTGACGGGCTGCGTAATTGCGCCTCGCGCTTCGTGATCATCCCGATCTTCTGATAGAGTTTATAGCTGGCCCTGCCGCTGTTTCTGCGTGCGCGCCATGACTTTTGCACCGCTTCACTCTCACCCCTCAAGTAGCATCAAGGATTCCCTTCATGAAGACCGACACTCACCCCGACTACCTGCCCGTCGTCTTTCGCGACCTGGCTTCGGGCGCAACCTTCCTGACCCGCTCCACCGTGACGAGCCAAAAGACCATCGAGTGGGAAGACGGCAACACGTACCCCGTCATCGACGTCGAGATCTCGAGCGAGTCGCACCCGTTCTACACGGGCAAGCAGCGCATCCTCGACTCCGCCGGTCGTGTCGAGAAGTTCAACAGCCGCTACAAGGGCTTCGGCAAGTAGCGGTACCTCTGGTGTAGCCGCCAACGTCGGGCTGCACCATCCAGGGGCGGGTGACTTCGGTCATCCGCCCCTCTTGCGTACCCAGCGCACAAAAAAGGAGATTTTGACACGGTAAGCCCTATAGGGCTTCACCACCTCGAAATCTCCGCCGTTTTCGTCTCGCGAAGCTAGCCGATGGGCCACGCCGCGCGGGCGGTGAAGGTGGGGTCTTTGGTGCGGCGCATGTAGTCCTGGAACGAAGCCGACTGGTCACGCGCCCAGGCCACCTGGGAGTGGTGCAGCTGCTCGCTGGTGATGTCGAGCTCGGCCTCGAAGCGCAGGGCGAGGGCCTGAGCGACACGGCCCGCCGCGATGGCGTCGGCGCCGGCGTCGTGGGCGTCGAAGAGGTCGACCTCGTAGTGCAGGGCGGCGGCCTCGAGCGTGCGCTTTCCTTTGCGGTAGCGATCGAGCGCCTTGTCGATGACGAGGGGATCGACCACGGGCAGCGGCTCGCGCAGGGGAGTGATGCCGTGACGGCGGGCCTCGCGGTCGAGCAGGGTGAGGTCGTACGGAGCGTTGTAGATGACGATCGACAGGCCCTCGTCGAGGGCGGCGGTCAGAGCATCCACGATCTCGGCGATGACGTCGGGCGCAGAGCGCCCCTCGGCACGTGCCCGCTCGGTGCTGACGCCGTGCACGGCAGAGGCCTGCTCGGGAATCGGGATGCCCGGGTCGGCCATCCAGTCGAACCGCGACTGGGTCAGACCGAGGTGGTCGATGATGCTCACGTTCGCCGTGACGATGCGGCTGGTTTCGACATCGATTCCGGTGGTCTCGAGGTCGAACACGGCGAGCCGGTGCGCCCACGCGGGGCCGGCGGGGCCTTCGAGCAGGGCGGTGGATGCCCGGGGCACCGCCCGCGCGCCCGCGGTTGCTGTGGTGGCTTCAGCGGCCTCTCGCGAGACCGGCACAAAGGGTGCAGCCGGTCGTTCGACGACCGCATGCCGGCCGTGCGGTTCGACCAGCGGAAGCACCTCTGCCGGCTCGACGTCGAAGAGTGTCGGCTGCAAAAGCTGTTCTGTCGGTTCCACGAGTTTCACACTAGGGCGGGCTACCGACATTGCCAGGCGGGCCTGGCGGCGAGTGCGAAATTGCGCCGTGCTAATACACCTCTTCGGCCGCCGGCTGGCCGATCTTCAGCCAGTAGAAGCTCTGAGTCGCCAGAGTGAGCGCGAGCGCGCCATCAGAACCGACGGTGGGGAATTCTCCTCCACCGAACAGGTCGTTGAGGCGGCGACCCGAGAACTCGCTCAGGTCGAGGGTCACCGAGACCGGATTGTGGGCGAAGCTGAACACGCAGAGGATGCGCTCCGGGGCATCGCCCCACTGGTTCGACGAACCCGCGTACGAGCGCACGAAGGCGAGCACCGACTCGTGGTTCGTCGGAACCACCTTCAGGTCGCCGAGGCCGAACGCCGGGTGCGCCTTGCGAACGTGGATCACGTTGCGCACCCAGTGCAGCATCGACCGCGACTGGGCGAGCTGCGACTCGACGTTCACCAGTGTGTAGTTGTAGACCAGCGACTGCACCACCGGCAAGAAGAGCTTTCCCGGGTCGGCGGTAGAGAAGCCCGCGTTACGGTCGGGCGTCCACTGCATGGGCGTTCGCGACGAGTCACGGTCGGGCAGCCAGATGTTGTCGCCCATGCCGATCTCGTCGCCGTAATAAAGAAACGGTGAGCCGTTCAGCGCGAAAAGCAGCGCGTGCGCCAGTTCGAGTTCGGCGCGCGAGTTGTCAAGCAGCGGAGCAAGGCGCCTGCGGATGCCGATGTTCGCGCGCATCCGCGGGTCGTAGGCGTACCAGCCGTACATTGCCTGCCGGTATTCTTCCGAGACCATCTCCAGGGTGAGTTCGTCGTGGTTGCGCAGAAACACGCCCCAGCCCGCGCTCTCGGGAATCTCGGTCACTTCAGAGAGCGTGCGGATGAGCTCGCCGGCTGTCTGCGAACGCAGCGAGTAGAAGATACGTGGCATGACGGGAAAGTCGAAGGCCATGTGGCATTCGGGGTCGTCTTCGGTGCCGAAGAACGCCGCCACCTCGCGCGGCCACTGGTTGGCCTCGGCGATCATGATGCGGCCGGGGTACTCCCGATCCACCATCTTGCGCAGCTTCGCCACGAACTCGTGGGTCTTCGGCTCACCCTCGCCGTTGCCCTCTTCGCTCTCGTAGAGGTACGGAATCGCGTCGAGCCGAAAGCCGTCGACGCCGAGGTCGAGCCAGAACCGCACGATCTCGAACATCGCTTCGTGCACCGCGGGGTTTTCGAAGTTGAGGTCGGGCTGGTGCGAGAAGAAGCGGTGCCAGTAGAACTGCCGGCGCACCGGGTCGAACGTCCAGTTCGACTCTTCGGTGTCGACGAAGATGATGCGCATGTTCTCGTACTTCTTGTCGGTATCGCTCCAGACATAGAAGTCACCGTAGGGGCCGTCGGGGTCTTCGCGCGACTGCTGAAACCAGTCGTGCGCGTCTGAGGTGTGGTTCAGCGGCAAGTCGATCACGATGCGCATGTTGCGCTCGTGTGCCTTCGTCACCAGGTCGCGAAACTCGTCGACCGAGCCGAATTCGGGCAGAATCGCGCGGTAGTCCGAGATGTCGTACCCGCCGTCGCGCAACGGCGAGTCGAAGAACGGTGGCAACCACAGCCCGTCGATGCCCAGCCACTGCAGATAGTCGAGTTTCGACACCAGCCCCGCGAGATCACCCGCGCCGTCACCGTTGCTGTCGACGAACGAGCGGATCATCACCTCGTAGAACACCGAACGCTTGAACCACTGCGGGTCGAGCGTGAGTCCGGGCAGTTGAATGGGTGCGGTAAAGCTCACAGCAGACCTTCCCTGATCGATTCGAGGCGAGGGGCCGGCAGCCCACGCTTCACGATAGACCAGGTTGCAGGCCGCCCACGTTTTTGGCAGAGGGTCTTGCGTTTCAGCGCCCGCATGACCGCTAGCTTTTCGATCGAGATCACAAAAATCGTGCATTAGTCGAGTTTTGCACGACTTATTGTGATCTCGGTGGGGCGGGTGCCGGCGGCCGTGGGCGGGTGTGAGCGGGCGTGCGAGTGGGGTTCAGGATGCACGAAGTAGGGTGGTGGGGATGATTCCGCCCTCACCCCACGCCGCGCAGCTCGCCGCGAAACCGCTCACTCGCTCCTCGGTCGACATGCTCGGCGGTACCACCGAGCTCTGGACCTACGGCCCCGTGGCGACCGACGCCGCTGCCGGCAGCCCCGCCCCGACCATCCTGCTCGTGCACGGCTTTCGGGGTGACCACCACGGTCTGGAGTCGATCGCGGCGCGACTGCCCGGGTTCACCGTGATCGTTCCCGACCTGCCCGGGTTCGGCATCTCTACGCCGCTGAAACGCAAGCACGACATTGCGGGGTACTCCGCGTGGCTGCGCGAGCTGGTCGCGAAACTCGGCGTCGCGAAACTCGGAGTCCAGGGCGGCGGCGAGAGCCGGGCATCCACTCTCGTCATTCTCGGCCACTCGTTCGGCTCGATCATCGTCGCGGCAGCCCTCGCCGACGGTCTCGAGGCCGAACGCGTGATTCTGGTGAACCCGATTGCAGCTCCCGCGCTTTCGGGGCCGCGCGGCATTCTCACCTGCCTCGCGGTGTTCTACTACAAGGTCGGGGCGTGGCTGCCGCAGAGGCTCGGCTTCGCCTGGCTGCGTCTGGCCCTCGTCACGAGATTCATCAGCATCACGATGGCGAAGACGCATCATCGCGGCCTGCGCCGCTGGATTCACGACCAGCACCACCGCTACTTCGGCGCCTTCTCGAACCGAGCGGTCGTTGTCGAGGCCTTTGAGGCATCGGTGAGCAACGACGTGTCGGAATTCGCCGCGCAGATCACCCCGCCCACCTTGCTCATCGCCGGTGATCGTGATGACATCACCCCCGTGGCCGCCGAACAGCGCCTGGCGACGCTGATTCCGGATGCCCGGCTCGTCATTCTCCACGGCGTGGGCCACCTCATCCACTACGAGCGCCCGGTCGAGGCCGCCCGGGCCATCACGACTTTCGTCGCCGAGGGCCACGCCGAGAAGCACGCCGAGAAGCACACCGAGACGGCCACCGGGAAGCACAGCGCGTGAAGATCGTCTTCGACTGCCGCTATACCCGCGTGGGACGGCACGACGGCATCAGCCGCTACACCGCCGGAGTCGTGGCGGCCCTCGCCGAACTCGTCGGCCCCGGCGGCGCGCACGCCGGGGAGCACACCGTCACCATGCTGATCAGCGACACGAAACAGCTCGACAAGCTGCCCGACCTGCCCTACAAGCTGGCGAGCTCGCCGACGAGCCCACGCGAGCCGTTCGTCGCCCTGCAGGTCAACACGCTCGAACCCGACGTCGTGTTCACGCCGATGCAGACCATGGGCACGTTCGGTCGAAAGTACCCGCTCGCGCTCACCTTGCACGACCTGATCTACTACTCGAACCCGACGCCGCCGCGCGAGTTCGCCTGGCCGCTGCGCCTGCTCTGGCGGCTGTACCACGTGTCGTGGTGGCCACAGCGGATGCTCTTGAACCGCGCCGACGCGGTGGTCACCGTCTCACGCACCACCGAGGCCCTGGTCGAAGAGCACCACCTCACGAAGCGGCCGATCGTGGTGGTCAGCAACGCGGCGGACGAACTCGAAGCGGGGGTGGCGGCGCCAGCGCCAGAAACCGCCGCAGGCGCCGATGACTCGGAACGGGCATCCGCTGCCCGGCTCGCGACGCGCGACAAGTCGCTCGTCTACATGGGCTCGTTCATGCCCTACAAGAACGTCGAGACGCTGGTGCGCGCAATGGCGCTGCTGCCCGACTACGAACTGCACCTGATGAGCACCGTGCGCGACGCCGACCGCGCGCGGTTGATCGCCCTCGCGCCGGGCGCGCAGCTCGTGTTTCACAACGGGGCGAGTGACGCCGAATACGTGGCCGAGCTCGACCGCGCCACCGCCCTCGTCACGGCCTCGCTCGACGAGGGGTTCGGCATTCCGCTGGTCGAGTCGATGGGGCGCGGCACGCCCGTCGTGGTGAGCGACATCGCGGTTTTCCGCGAGATCGGGGCAGACGCGGGGCTGTACTTCGGCGCCGAAAGCCCTGACGAGCTCGCGGCCAAGGTCAGAGAGCTCGAAGACCCCGCCGAGTGGGCGGAACGATCATCCGCTGGCCGAGTTCAGGCGGCGACGTTCAGCTGGGCGGCCTCAGCGCAGGCGCTTCTGGGCCTGCTGGAGCGCCTTCCAGCGCTAGCTCGTTCACGGGGTCGCCGTTGAACTCGTCGAGCCGCAGCTCGCCGTCGACGTAACTGAAGTAGTGCACCGAGCCGTTCGCGATGCGCTCGTCTGCCCGCGGGCGTGCGCCGTCGGTGGCGTACCTCACAAGTGAGCTAATGACGCCGCCATGGCACACCACGATGAGGGCCTGACCGGGGCGTTCTTCGGCGATGGTGATGAGCGCAGAGTGCACACGCTCGCGCACCTGCTTATGCGTCTCGCGGCCCGGAACCACGCTCTGCGCGGGAAAACGACGGTGCAACTCCTCGAAGTCGAGCCCCTCTGCCTCGCCGTAGTGCCGTTCGACGAGGCCCGGCACTGTCTCGGGCTCGCCGAGGTCGAGAATCTTCGCGATGATCTCTGCGGTCTCGACCGCACGCCCGAGCGGGCTGGTCAGAATGCCGTCCCACCGCCCGTGCGCCAAGACCTCTGCAGTGGCTTTCGCCTCTTTGCGCCCCGTTGCGTTCAGCGGAATGTCGGTGCTTCCCTGAATGCGCTTTGCAACGTTCCAGTCGGTCTGCCCGTGACGCACAAGGGCGAGGTAGGTCATAAAGGCGAATCCTCCGGCGTTTGAGAGCAGCGGTGGCCTCAGCGTAGGCCGGGTCGCTGGCTCGATCAAGTGCCGCGGGCTCAGACCAGGCTCAGACGCGGCTCAGACGCGGCTCAGACCAGCAATCTCGCGGCGAGTGCCGTCAGCGTTTCAGAGGTTCCGGCCTCGAGCTTGACCGTCGCTCGCGAGTCGCCCTTCGTCACGCCGCGGTTGATGATGACCACGGGCAGTTTGCGCCGGCGCGCCTGTTCGAGCAACCGGATGCCCGAATTCACCACCAGCGACGAACCGGCGATGATCATCGCCTCCGACGCGCGTACCAGGTCGCTCGCCTCGCTGAACCGCTCTTGCGGAATGAACTCGCCGAAGAACACCACGTCGGGTTTCAGCGTGCCTCCGCAGACCGTGCACGAAGGAACGACAAAGTCGCTCCAGTTCGTGACCTCGGCGTCGCCGTCGGGGTTCACCGAGACGGCATCGGGTTCGGTCATCCAGGGGTTGGCCTCGTCGATCTGCTCGGCGACACTGACGCGGGCATACATCTGGCCGCAGTTGAGGCAGCGCACCCTGTCCATGGAGCCGTGCAGGTCGACCACGCGGTTCGACCCCGCCCTCACATGCAGTCCATCGACGTTCTGGGTGACCACGCCATTCAGAACCCCGGCGTTCTCGAGCTCGGCCAGCACGTAGTGCCCGCGGTTGGGAGCGGCGGCGTCGAACAGCTTCCAGCCGAGGTGGCTGCCGGCCCAGTACCGCTGGCGATAGGCGGGGCTGGCCAGAAACTGGTCGAAGGTCATCGGATTGCGCTTCGGAGCGCCCTCGCCCCGGTAATCGGGAATGCCGGAATCGGTGCTCATGCCGGCTCCGGTCAGAATCACCAGACGCTTTCCGGCGAGCAGGCCCACCACCTCGTCGAGCGCGGCCGACTGCGCTGTGTCGTTCTCGACATCGACAAGTGCCATGGTCAGCTCCTCCCTCGTACTCCGAAGCCGTGAACGCAAGTCTAGGCAACCCGCTTTTCCGAAATGTTTCCGGCACCTGGCAGAGTGGGTCTTCATGCCCGTGATTCACATTACCGACCTGCACCAGGTCGGACTGCCCGAAGACGCCCTCGCCGACTATCACGGGCTCACCGATGTGGCGCTGCGCCGGGTGAGCGAGCCCGCAGGCGGCTTGTACATCGCCGAATCCAGCAAGGTGATCGAGCGGGCCATCGCCGCCGGCCACCGCGCCCGGTCGGTGTTGGTCGAAGAGAAGTGGCTCGCGGGCATCCGCAGCATCGTGCCCGACGACGTGCCGATCTACGTGGGGCCGAGTGCCGTGCTCGAGAGCCTCACCGGGTTCAACCTGCACCGCGGCGCCCTCGCCTCGATGCATCGACCCGAACTGCCGAGCGTCGCTTCGCTGCTGCAGGATGCCCGGCGGGTCGTCATTCTCGAAGATATCGTCGACCACACGAACGTCGGCGCCATCTTTCGCTCGGTGGCGGGGCTCGGGGCGGATGCCGTGCTCATCACTCCGCGCTGCGCCGACCCGCTGTACCGGCGCAGCGTGCGCGTCTCGATGGGAACGGTGCTGCAGGTGCCGTGGACTCGGTTGCCCGAGTGGAACGAGGCCGCCCCGCTGCTGCACGACGCCGGCTTCGAGATCGCGGCGCTCGCCCTGAGCGACGACGCGGTGACGCTGGACGAGTACGCCGCGGCGCCGCCTCCCCGCGTCGCCATTCTGTTCGGCACCGAGGGTGACGGTCTGAGCCGGCAGGCGCTCTCGGTGGCCGACACGGTGGTCACGATTCCGATGCTGCACGGGGTGGACTCGCTCAACGTCGCGTCGGCGAGCGCCGTCGCGCTCTGGGCCCTGCGCGTCTGAATCTCGCGCGCGGAACTTTCGTCGGAGCTGAGCCCTCATCCCCGCAATACGTGGGCATGTCGCGCGTGCTCCGCCGAAAGCGACGCGGCTTCTGCGCATTCGTCAGTCGCCGGCGCCGAGCGGGGGAGTCAGGGCGTAATGCACCGGCAGGGCATCCGGTCGCTTGGGGGTGATGCCGTCGCCCGAGCTCTGGTGCCGCACCCGCCGCAGCACCCACGGAACGAAGTACTGCCGCGCCCACACCAGGTCGCTCGAGCGGGCCTGCCGCCAACTGCCCGCGGGCAGGGGCTCCGGCGAGTTGGGCTGCAGATCGTTCGGCACGTTGAGCGCGGCCAGAACCATTCGCGCGACCTCGTGGTGACCGTAGGCGTTCAGGTGCAGGCGGTCGGGCGCCCAGAACCCGGCGTCTTGAATGGAGGCCAGCCCCCACTGGTCGGCGACGATCAGCCCGTGGCGCGCCGCAATCGTGCGGATGTTCTCGTTGTAGATCGCCACCTTGCCCCGGATGCTGCGGAACACCGGCGAGAAACCGACGTCGGTTCCCGTGAAGATGACGATCGTGGCCCCGCTCGTCTTGAGCTTCGTGATGCCCTCGTCGAACTGCGCGGCGATCGCGTCGGGGTCGGTTCCGGGGCGGATGACGTCGTTGCCGCCCGCCGAAATCGTAATGAGGTCGGGCTTGAGCTCAAGGGCAGGCTCGGTCTGCTCGGCGAGAATCTGGCGGATGAGCCGACCCCGAATCGCCAGGTTCGCATAGGAGAAGTCGCCCTCGGCCTGAGCACTCAGCACCTCTGCTACCCGATCGGCCCAGCCGCGAAATCCGCCTGGGCTCGCCGGCTCAGGGTCGCCAATGCCTTCGGTGAACGAGTCGCCGAGGGCGACGTATCGGCGCCAGGGGTGAGGTTCGGTCATGGCTGACCCTCCTTCGACTTCATCACTCCAGACTACGACTCCGACCCGACCACGAACGCTTTGCCGCGAGGCCTTGCGTGAGGCGTTTGCGGCGGGACCGTCACGTTTCGTCGGGTCGGTTGGCGCGCCAGAGGTGCAAACTCAGGTAACTGCGCCACGGCGAGGCCTGCTCGGCGAACCGCACGAGCTCGCGCCGATCGGCGGGCAGGCCGAGCCGGGAGGCCCCGGCCCGCAGCGCGAGATCGCCGTCGAGCAGAATGTCGGTCGCTCCCAGCACGCGCATGGCCACATAGCCGGCCGTCCACGGGCCGATTCCGGCGAACGCCTGCAGGTCGTCCACGAGCTTCGCCTGCGACACCCCGACGTCGACGACGAGCTCACCCGAGGCGAGGGCTTCGGCCACACGGATGATCGTGTCGACGCGCTTCGCCGGCCCCCGCAGCACATCGCGGCCGCCGGTGGCGATCTGGGCCGCAGTGGGGAACAGGAGGCACGGCGCGAGATTCGGGCCACGCGCCTCCCGGCCGGGGCTCGGGCTGGTGACTGCGGCGGCGACAGCGACAGCGGTGATACCCGAGTCCGCGCCCCCCTCGATGCGACCGCCGAGCGCCGCCGCAAGCCTGCCGAGAGCCGTGCGCGCCGCCGCAACAGAGACCTGCTGACCGATCAGGGCGCGAAAAACGATCTCGTGGGCATCCACTGCCCCGGGCACACGAATGCCCGGCACCCGCCGCACCGATTCGCCCAGCCCGGGCACCGAAGCCAGCGTTGCGTCGATGGCCTGAGCATCGGCGTCGAGGTCGAACAACCGGCGCACGCGCACTGACACGGTGGAGAGGTCGGCGAGGTTCTCGAGCCGGGCGCGGCACACCACGCTCGTCTCGCGAGGCTCCAGTTCGATCACTGCCCAGCCGTGGGGGAGGCGCAGCGTGCGGCGGTAGACGCCCGCGCGCACGTCTTCTACCCCGGCGACGGCTCGTGCAGCGAGAAAGTCGATCACGCCGCGTCCGTCGAAGGGTGCGCGGGCCGGCAGCGTCACCGTCACGAGAGCGCCGGGTGCTTCCGGCGACGTCGTGCCCGCGACATCCGCCCCGCCTGCCTCGACAGACCTTCGTCGGCCACCGAGGTCTCGAGCCACCCCGCCACCCGACATGCGGCCGCTCGCCCGCCGCCCCTTCTCGCGCAGCGCGGAAGGCGACATCTCGTACACGGCTGCAATCGTGTCGTTGAAGGCGCGCACGCTTGCGAATCCGCTGGCATAGACGACCTGCGTGACCGGCAGGTCAGTGCTCTGCAGCAGAGTGCGGGCGCTCTGGGCGCGGTGCGCACGGGCGAGCGCCTGCGGGCCGGCGCCGAGTTCAGCGTTTAGCACGCGCGTGAGGTGCCGCGGTGTGTACCCCAGGCGCCGCGCGAGCCCGTCGACGCCCTCCCGGTCGACCACGCCGTCGTCGATGAGGCGCATGGCGCGTCCGGCCAGGTCGTCGCGCAGATTCCATTCGGGGGAGCCGGGCACGGCATCCGGAAAGCAGCGCTTGCACGCGCGCAGCCCGGCCTCGTGCGCCGCTGCCGCCGTGAGGTAGAACGAGACGTTCTGCGGCTGCGGGGTTCGAGCCGGGCAGCTCGGCCGGCAGTAGATTCCGGTGGAGTGCACGCCCGTGATGAACTGCCCGTCGAACCGCGCGTCTTTGGCCTTCATAGCCCGGTAGCGCTGGGCGAACACGGGGTCGATCTCGGTGGTCATCTCCCCAGTCTCTCGCACGGGCATCCGCTCGCCTAGCGAAAATCAGACACGGCGAGAGCGACCCGGATGCCCGCTTGGGCGTGCCGCGTGATGAGCAGGTAGGGTCGTCTGAAGTGACTACCGTGCCTTCTTCTAAGCCCCCGATCGGAACCTCGGCGGCCGAGCATCTCTCGCCCTCGTTCCCCGAACGAGCCGCCTGGGGTACCGCCGGAAAACTGCGCGCCTGGCAGCAAGAGGCGCTCGACGCCTACTTTCTGCACGAACCGCGCGATTTTCTCGCGGCGGCTACACCAGGCGCCGGAAAAACCACCTTCGCGCTGCGCCTCGCGGCCGAACTGCTGGCTCGAAACACCATCGACCGCATCACGGTGGTCGCCCCCACCGAGCACCTGAAGAAGCAGTGGGCCGACGCAGCCGATCGGGCGGGCATCCGCCTCGACCCCATGTTCAAGAACAGCCATGGCCGGCATGCGCGGCACTATCACGGGGCCGCCGTCACCTACGCGCAGGTTGCAGTGCGGGCCGAGCTGCACCGCGACATCACGCTGAGCGGCCGCACGCTGGTGATTCTCGACGAGGTGCACCACGGCGGCGACGCGCTCAGCTGGGGCGACGCCATTCGCGAGGCGTTCGAGCCCGCGACCCGGCGGTTGTCACTGACGGGAACGCCGTTCCGCAGCGACACGGCGCCGATTCCATTCGTCGCCTATCTGCCCGACGAGCACGGAATCCGGCTCTCGCAGACCGACTACAACTACGGCTACGGTCGCGCCCTCGCCGACGGGGTCGTGCGACCCGTCATCTTCATGGTCTACGCGGGGCACATGCGCTGGCGCGATGGCGCGGGCGAAGAAATGGAGGCGCGGCTCGGCGAAGGCAACACCAAAGACATCACCTCGCAGGCCTGGCGCACGGCGCTCGACCCGAAGGGGGAGTGGATTCCGGCCGTACTGAAGGCCGCAGACCGCCGCCTGAGCGAGGTGCGGCACTCGATTCCGGATGCCGGTGGCCTCGTCATCGCGACCGACCACTATGCCGCCCGCGCCTACGCCGAGTTGCTGGAGAACATCTCGGGGCAACCTGTCACCGTCGTGCTCTCAGATGAGAAAGAGGCCAGCGACCGCATCGAGGAGTTCTCGAACTCGAGCCGGCGGTGGATGGTCGCGGTTCGCATGGTATCGGAGGGCGTCGACATTCCCCGCCTGTCGGTGGGCGTCTACGCGACCTCCGCGGCGACGCCGCTGTATTTCGCGCAGGCCATCGGCCGCTTCGTTCGCGCCCGGCGCCGCGGCGAGACCGCTTCGATCTTCTTGCCGAACGTACCCTCGCTGATGGCGCTGGCCGGCGCTATGGAGCTCGAACGCGACCATGCTCTCGACCGCCGCGAGACCGGCGACCCCGAGATCGACATGTTCGCGCCCGAAGAAGACGCGATGGATGCGGCGAACCGCGAGGAGAAGGCGTCCGACGCGCTGCAGCAAGAGTTCAGCTTCGAAGCGATCTCCTCGCACGCCACCTTCGACCGCGTCGTGTACGAGAACGCCGAGTTCGGCGCCGAAGCCATCGTCGGCAGCGACGAGGAGCTCGACTTCATCGGTATTCCGGGGCTGCTCGAACCCGATCAGGTGCGTGAGCTTCTCGCGCACCGGCAGCAGCGCCAGGCCAAACGCAAGCACGAGCCCGGTTACGTCGCCCCGGTGGCCGCGTCGCCGGAGGAGGCCCCGGCCGCGCCGCTGTACCGCACGCTGAAAGAGCAACGGTCGCTGCTGAACAGCGTGGTGGGCATCTGGTCGAAGATCTCAGGCGAGCCGCACGGTCTGATCCACGCCGAACTGCGGCGGGTGTGCGGCGGCCCCGCCGTCGCCCAGGCCAGCGTCACGCAATTGCAGGCCAGAATTGCTCTCGTACGCAAATGGATGGGGGCGAATCATTGATCGCCCTCCTGACGCACTGATCATGAAGCACGGTGAAGGAGCATCATCATGGAGTATCTGAAATTGGGCTCGAGCGGGCTCGAAGTCTCGGCCCTCACCCTCGGCTGCATGAGTTACGGCGTCGCCGACCGTGGCAACCACGAGTGGACGCTCGACGAAGAGACTTCTCGCCCGTTCATCCAGAAGGCCCTTGAGCTCGGAATCACCACGTTCGACACCGCCAACGTCTACTCCGACGGCACGAGCGAAGAGATCGTCGGCCGCGCGCTTGCCGACTTCACCAGCCGCGAAGAGATCGTCATCGCCACCAAGGTGCACGGCACCATGCGCCCCGGCCCTAACGGCGGTGGCCTGTCGCGGGTGCACATCATGAACCAGATCGACGCCTCGCTGCGCCGCCTCGGCACCGACTACGTCGACCTGTACCAGATCCACCGCTGGGACGACACGGTGCCGATCGAAGAGACCATGGAGGCGCTGCACGACGTGGTCAAGGCCGGCAAGGCGCGCTACATCGGCGCTTCCTCGATGTTCGCCTGGCAGTTCGCTCAGGCGCAATACACGGCCGACCTCAACGGCTGGACTCGTTTCGTGTCGATGCAAGACCACTACAACCTCATTCAGCGCGAAGAAGAGCGGGAGATGCATCCGTTCTGCCTCGACCAGGGCGTCGGCGTGCTGCCCTGGAGCCCGCTCGCCCGCGGCCGCCTCGCCCGGCCCTGGGGCGAGAGCACCTTTCGCGACGACACCGACAACGTCTCGGCGCGCGTCTATGCGGGCACCGAAGACTCCGACCACGCGGTAGTGGATGCCGTCGGCCAAGTCGCCTCGAACCGCGGCGTCGCTCGTGCGCAGGTCGCGCTCGCCTGGGTGCGTCAGCAGTCTGCCGTGACCTCGCCCATCGTCGGCGCCACCAAGCCGCATCACCTCGATGACGCCGTGGCGTCCCTCGACCTCACCCTCACCCCCGACGAGCTAGCCGCCCTCGAGGCCCCCTACACGCCCCACCTCCCCACCGGCTTCTGAGGCTGACGCGCAGTCCGGAGCATCCGCTACCGCTCGAACAGGCGCGGATGTTCCGAACTGCACCGGAGCGGTGGGTGCTCAGGCCTTCGGGTCGATGACGACGACGGGGATCTCGCGGTCGGTTTTGAGCTGGTAGTCGGCGTAGTCGGGGTAGATGGCGACCATCTTCTCCCAGAGGGCGGGCTTTTCTTCGGGAGTCGCCGTGCGCGCTGTGCCGTAGAACGAATCGGCACCGACCTGCAGGTAGACCTCGGGGTTCGCTTCGAGGTTCAGGTACCAGACCGGATGCTTCGGGGCTCCGCCCATCGAGGCCACGATGATCTGGCGACCGTCGTCTTCGCCGTAGATGAGTGCCGTGCGACGCCACACGCCCGACTTGCGCCCCTTCGTGGTGAGCAGCAGCAGCGGAGCCTGGCTCTTCGAGAACGTCAGCTCGCCATCCGTGGCCACGTACTCCTCGATCTGCTTCTTCACCCACTCCGCGTCATTGTCGATGGGGTTCTCAGGGCTCGATCCGGGCTGTGCAGAGGTGGTATCAGTCATGTATCCATCATCGCCCAAAAAAAGAACCCCCCGGCCAGGGCCGAGGGGTTCTTCACGAGCTTCATCCTCCGAATTTAGAAGCGCGTTGCGCTTCTAAATTCGAGCGAGTCGAATCTTCGATTCGACAAGCCAGTATTACAGGCTGCGGATGTTCTCAGCCTGCGGGCCCTTCGGGCCCTGGGTCACGTCGAACTCGACGCGCTGGTTCTCGTCGAGCGACTTGTAGCCGTTCGAAGCGATAGCCGAGTAGTGAGCGAAAACGTCGGGGCTGCCATCTTCGGGGGCGATGAAGCCAAAGCCTTTTTCAGCGTTAAACCATTTGACGGTACCAATTGCCATGTTAAAACTCCTCCAGGAGCGTTCAATTAGAATCCGACTGCCGGATCCTGATAGCGCGGTGCCTGTCATCCATCTTTCAAGCGCAATGGGCAACGGGGCTTGGCCGCGAGCATTCAGAACTGCGAGGCACAGCAACTTCAAGATCTAGACTACCCCAGCTCGGGGCAAAAGAAGAACGGGACCGCCGCATTCGCAACAATCCCGTTCTCATACTGTCTCAACCAGTGTGTCCGAAAGGGGACTTGAACCCCTACGCCCATAACAGGCACTAGCACCTCAAGCTAGCGCGTCTACCATTTCCGCCACCCGGACAGGTGTCTCACCGCAACCCCGGGGCTGCGACGACAAAGTAAGACGATAGCACGGAACATCGCCCATCTAAACGCACACCGGCCGTGCAGGCTGCCGGTAGCGTGAAGTCATGACGTCGCCAGCTGTGAACTCCTTAGACCGAACCGCCCGCATCACGCGCGACCTGATCCGGTTCGATACCAGCAACTACGGCGACGGCAAGTCCAACGGCGAGACCATCGCGGCCGAATACGTCGAGGCAGAACTCAGGGCCCTCGGACTAACTCCGCAGCTGTTCGACTCAGCTCCCACCCGCACCAGCGTGGTCGCGCGGGTCGCGGGCGCGAATCCGGATGCCCCCGCCCTTGTCGTGCACGGGCACCTCGACGTTGTTCCGGCCATCGCCGACGACTGGTCGGTCGACCCCTTCGGAGGCGACATTCGCGACGGAATGATCTGGGGCCGCGGAGCCGTCGACATGAAGAACATGGATGCGATGATCCTGACGGCACTGGGCGAGATTCTCGGCAGCGGCAAGCAACCCGCGAGAGACCTCGTCATTGCGTTCTTCGCCGACGAAGAGGCCGGGGGAGTGTTCGGTTCGCATTACATGGTGCGCGAGCATCCGGAGGTCTTCGAAGGAGCGACCGAAGCCATCAGCGAGGTCGGCGGGTACTCGATCGATCTCGACGGAAAACGCGCCTACCTCGTGCAGACCGGTGAGAAAGCTCTCATCTGGATCAAGCTCATCGCGCACGGCCGCGCCGGCCACGGTTCGCAGATCAACACCGAGAACGCCATCACGCGACTCGCCGCCGCCGTCGCCCGAATCGGCAGCGAGGAGTGGCCGGTGAAGCTCACGAAGACGACCCGCCAACTGCTCGACGCTGTCGCCGAGATTCTCGGCCAGGATCCGAAGCAGGTCTCGGCCGAAGAGCTCGCCATCGCTACCGGAACGGCCTCGCGGTTCATCTCGGCGACCCTGCGCACGGTCACCAACCCCACCCTGCTGAGCGGTGGATACAAGGTGAATGTCATTCCTGACCGGGCAGAAGCCATGATCGACGTGCGTGTTCTGCCCGGCGACGAGGTCGAAGTGATGGCCCGCATTCGCGAGCTCGCCGGCGACGACATCGAGATCGAGATAATGCACGAAGACGTGGGTCTCGAGACCGATTTCGAAGGCCCGCTGGTCGACCAGATGATCTCGAGCCTGCACCGCCTCGACCCCGGCGCAGAGGTCTTGCCGTATCTGCTTTCGGCCGGCACCGACAACAAAGCACTGAGCCTGCTGGGCATCAGGGGCTACGGATTCGCCCCGCTTCAGCTGCCCGCAGAGCTCGACTTTCCAGCGCTCTTCCATGGCGTTGACGAGAGGGTGCCGCTAGACGCATTAGTCTTTGGCACAGATGTCTTGACCGATCTGCTGCTTCGCTACTGACGCACCAGCCGCGTGCCCCGAGCTGGGGCCACGACCGAAAGTGAGTTCATGGAGTTTCTTCAAGCGATCATCTTGGGGCTCGTTCAGGGCCTGACCGAGTTCCTTCCGATCTCTTCGAGCGCACACATCAAGATCGTGGGCGAGCTGATCGGCGCCGGGGGTGACCCGGGCGCGGCCTTCACCGCGATCATCCAGCTCGGCACAGAAGCGGCAGTGCTGGTGTTCTTCTGGCGTGATGTCGTTCGCATCGTGTCGAAGTGGGCCCGGTCGCTGGTGGGGCGCGTGCCGCGAAACGATCCGGATGCCCGCATGGGCTGGCTGATCATCATCGGCAGCATTCCCATCATCGTTCTGGGCGTCATCTTTCAAAACCAGATCGAGACGGTGTTCCGGTCGCTCTGGATCGTCGTTTTCACCCTCATCGTGTTCGGCATCTTGCTCGGTGTCGCCGACCACGTCGGCGCCAAGAAGCGCCGGCTCAAAGACCTCACCTACCCGCACGGCATCATCTACGGCTTCGCACAGGCGCTCGCCCTCATTCCCGGCGTCTCGCGTTCGGGCGGAACGATCACCGCCGGTCTCTTCATGGGTTACGAGCGCAAGGCGGCCGCGCGGTACTCCTTCTTGCTGGCCATGCCCGCCGTGTTCGGCAGCGGATTCTTTCAGCTCTACAAGTCGATCAAAGACCCGTGCGACGCTGCTGCCGCAGCGGCCACGCAGTGCACGCCCGAGATCTTCAA
This sequence comes from Subtercola sp., assembly GCA_025463765.1. Classification (GTDB taxonomy): domain Bacteria; phylum Actinomycetota; class Actinomycetes; order Actinomycetales; family Microbacteriaceae; genus Subtercola. The sequence continues at coordinate 58,491 of JAODBC010000035.1, forward strand.
CGGCGTCGACACCCTCGCAGCGACAATCGTCTCGTTCGTCGTGGGCCTCGTGGTGATCGCGTTCTTCATGAACTACATCTCGCGCCGCAGCTTCACGCCGTTCGTGATCTATCGCCTGGCCCTCGGCGTGGTGCTGGCCATTCTGCTGGCGACCAACACCATCGCGGCCTGAGGCGTCACAAACACCAATTAGAGTTCAGTAGTGCATTCCTGGCGTTCACCCGACGTTCCCACGCTGCCGGGCGAAGGCCCCGTACCGCGCCTGTTCAACCAAGCCACGGGAGTCGTCGAATCGACGTCGGTCGGCGCCGACCGACGGGCCGGGCTCTACGTGTGCGGCATCACGCCGTACGACGCGACGCACCTCGGGCACGCCTCGACCTACCTCGCCTTCGACACGCTGAACCGGCTCTGGCTAGATGCTGGGCTGATCCTGAACTACGCGCAGAACGTGACCGATATCGACGACCCGCTTCTCGAGCGGGCAGCCGCGACCGGCGTCGACTGGCGTGAGCTCGCTGCTTCGCAGACCGATCTGTTCCGCGGCGACATGGAGGCTTTGCGGGTCATTCCGCCACAGAACTACATCGCCGTCACCGAGGTCATCGACGAGATCGCCGCCGCCGCAACCGAGCTGCTCGAGCTCGGTTTCGCCTACCGTGTGCCGACTCCGGATGCTCTGCAGCCCGGCGACGAAGACGTGTACTTCGACTCGGCCGCCGCCGACCGCGCCACCAGCTGGTACCTCGGCTTCGAGAGCCGCTACGACCGCGCGCTGATGCTCGACCTGTTCGCCCAGCGCGGGGGAGACCCCGACCGCCCCGGAAAGCGCGACCCGCTCGACCCACTGCTCTGGCGCGTGGCTCGCGCCGGCGAGCCGCAGTGGGCCGCCCCGATCGGTGCCGGGCGGCCCGGCTGGCACCTCGAGTGCACCGTGATCGCGCTGCAGCACCTGGGCACCGACTTCGCCGTTCAGGGTGGGGGAAGCGACCTCATCTTTCCGCATCACGAGTTCAGCGCCGCTCATGCGACGGCGTTGACGGGCAAGCCCTTCGCGGGCATCCACGCGCACACCGGAATGGTGGCCTACCAGGGCGAGAAGATGAGCAAGTCGCTCGGCAACCTGGTGCTCGTGTCGCGCCTGACGGCGGCCGGGGTGGATGCCCGGCTCATCCGGCTCGCTCTGCTGGCCCACCACTACCGCAGCGACTGGGAGTACACCGACGACGACCTGAGCCGGGCATCCGCCCGCCTGGCGGCCTGGAGTGCGCTGCCCGTGTCCGACGCCGACGGCAGCGCCCCCGAGGCGGACCGAATCGCAGCAGATGCCGGGGCCTCAGCGCTGCTCGAGAGTCTGCGCGCTCGTCTCGCCGACGACCTCGATACCCCCGGTGCTCTCGACGAACTAGACGCGTGGTTCGCGACCGCCGACACTGTGCCGCTGCTCGTCACCGACGCGCTCGACGCCCTGCTGGGCATCCGCCTCGCCGACTGACCCGAGCGCCTCAAATCGAGGTTTTCGGTCGAGAGCGACGTCCGGGGCGGCTCATCGCGTCTGAAGAGGTCGCGCTCGCCAGTTCAGTCGCGGGGACGCCAGGGCTCTGAGCCGCCGGAACCAGCGGTACCGGGGGAGGCGGGGCCGTCGCCGCGCTTGCGCAGGTAACGTTCGAACTCCTGGGCGATGGCCTCACCACTCGCCTCGGGCGAATCGACGGTGTCTCGCGCCTGCTCGAGCTGCTGGATGTACGACGCCATCTCTTCGTCTTCACCGGCCAGCGAGTTGATGCCGGTCTCCCAGGCCTCGGCCTCTTCGACGAGTTCACCGCGGGGAATGTCGATGCCGATCAGACTCTCGAGCTTCTGGATGAGCGCAAGGGTGGCCTTCGGAGACGGCGCGTTGTGCACGTAGTGGGGAACAGACGCCCACATGGTGAGTGTCGGAATGTTCGCCTGCTCGGCCGCATCGGCCAGCACGCTGAGTATGCCCACGGGGCCTTCGTACGTGCTGCGTTCGAGGTCGAGCTCGGAGCGCACGGCGGCGTTCTCGCTCGTCGAGTAGACGCTGATGGGGCGGGTGTGCGGCACGTCGGCCAGCATGGCGCCGAGAAAGACGATGCCCGAGACGCCGGCGTCGACCGCGACGTTCAGCACCTCGCTGGTGAATCGCTTCCAGCCACGCGACGGCTCTGTGCCGATGAGCAAGAAGATGTTGCCGGCCTGGGCGGCAGCCGAGACTTCAGCCGAAGCATCGGTTTCGGCGCCGAGCGCCCCGCTCGCGGGCCCGAAGATGGTTGCCGTCGGCCACACCAGAATGCGCTGCCCGTCGTCGTCGAATTCGCTCGTCGGGCGGTTGAACTGGTAGTCGAAGTAGTCTTCGGAGTCGATGTCGGCGATGGTCGCCACATCGAGCTCGTCTTTCACCATGCGAACGGCACCCGTCGCGGCTTCACCCGCGTCGTTCCAGCCCTCGAAAGCGACCACCATCAGTCGACCGCTCAAGAATTCTTTGCCGCGCGCGTCGCCGCCGGGCGCCTCGTTGCCGTAAACCACCGTTTAGTTCGACCTCTGCTTGCGTGCTGTGCCGTGCCATCGCCCGTTTGGGGATTGTTCAAGGATAGGCCGTCGGGCCTGCGGAGGGGATGAGAGGCCGTGCTCGCTCGCTCACGGGGGCCTCCGCGCGCCGCTCACGGAGTGCCGGTAGGCTGGCATCCCGTGACCGAACTGTACCCCGCCGCCGTTCTCTGGGATCTCGACGGCACGCTCGTCGACACCGAGCCCTACTGGATGAACGCCCAGACCGCCCTTATCGAATCGTACGGCGGAAGCTGGTCGCACGAAGAGGCGATGGATCTGGTCGGCTCCGGCCTCTGGCGCACCGCCCAGACCATGCAGCGGCACGGCGTCACGCTCAGCGAAGACGACATCGTCTCGCTGCTGAGCGAACAGGTGATGCAGCAGATCAGCGTGAGCGTGCCCTGGCGCCCCGGCGCGAAAGAGCTACTGCTCGCGATTCGGCAGGCGGGCATCCCCACCGCCCTCGTGACCATGTCGATCGGGCGCATGGCCGCGCACGTGGCGTCGTTCATTCCGTTCGACGCGTTCGATGTCGTGGTGTCGGGTGACCGCGTCACCAATGCGAAGCCGCACCCCGAGGCCTACCTGCTGGCCGCGGCAGAACTGGGTGTCGACGCCGCCGAGTGCATCGCCATCGAAGACTCGATCGCCGGGGTCGCCTCGGCGGCCGCCGCGGGTGTGCTGACCGTTGGAGTACCCCACTTGCTCTCGCTCGACGACAGCCCGGCCGACGTACTGTGGCCGACGCTCGCAGGCCGCGGGGTCGCCGACCTCGCGAAGCTCTCGAGCGGGCGCGCAGCCCGGCGCTCAGCGGCCACTGCCCCGGCATCGACGGGAGCCACCTCATGAACAGCACCTTCAGCGGCCCGTTCCGCGCCGGCGACCGCGTGCAGCTCACCGGGCCCAAAGGCAAGCTCAACAGCATCAGCCTCGAGCCCGGCAGCACCTTTCACACCCACCACGGCTTCATCGCGCACGACGACCTGATCGGCCAGCCCGACGGCACCGTCGTCGCGAACTCGGTCGGCGTCGAGTACCTCGCCCTGCGGCCGCTGCTCACCGACTTCGTCATGGCGATGCCACGCGGCGCGGCCATCATCTACCCCAAAGACGCGGCGCAGATTCTGGCGCAGGCCGACGTCTTTCCCGGCGCGACCGTCGTCGAGGCCGGCGTCGGCTCCGGTGCTCTCTCGCTCTGGCTGCTGCGCGCGCTGGGGGCGGATGGCCGGCTCTCGTCGTTCGAGCGGCGAGACGAGTTCGCCGTGATCGCCCGCGAGAACGTGGCCGCCTTTCTGGGCTACGACCCGGGCAATTGGAACGTCACCGTCGGCGACCTGGCCGAAGCCCTGCCGAACATCCACCCCGACTCGAGCGTGGATCGTGTGATTCTTGACATGCTCGCGCCCTGGGAGTGCATCGAGGCCGTCGCGGCCGCGCTCAAGCCCGGCGGGGTCGTACTCTGCTACGTGGCGACGGTCACACAGCTCTCACGCGTCACCGAGACCATTCGCAGCACCGGCCTGTTCACCAACCCCGACCCCAGCGAGACCATGGTGCGCACCTGGCATGTCGAGGGTCTTGCTGTACGGCCAGATCACCGGATGATCGGGCACACCGGCTTTCTCGTCACCGCACGACGGCTCGCCCCCGGTGCCGTTCTGCCCGAGTTGAAGCGTCGCGCCTCGAAGTCGGAGTACTCCGACGACGACGTCGAGGCCTGGACCCCTGGCGCACTCGGCGAACGCGGAATCAGCCCCAAGAGTCTGCGTAAACGGGTTCGGCAAGCGGGCGCGAGTGCAGCCGTCGCGCGCGAACGCGAACGGGAGACGAACGAGCTCTCAGAAACCGATCTATTAGAATAGGCCAGCTCGCCTGGTGCTTCGACGCTCGAAGTGCACCAGAATCGCCCGAGCGTAAAAACTTTGTGAAATGAGGATCCGTGCGTAAGTCAGTCGCGCTCATCGTGGCCGCAGGCCTGCTCGCCACCCTGGCCGGGTGCAGTTCGTCTTCTGACGCCGCCTCGGGGTGCACGACCGAAACGAGCAGCGGTGCTGCCTCGAACCAGATCTCGGCGACGACGAACCCGCAAGACCCGGCCGGCACGTTCGGTAAGGCGCCGACCCTCACGGTCGGCACTCCGCTCGACACGCCGACGACGCAATCCACGACGCTCATCAAGGGATCGGGCCCGACGCTGCCCACCGGGGGAGTTGTGAGCCTCGACTTCGTACTCGTCGACTCGACAACCGGCGCCACCGTTTCGAAGACTCCGTTCGACGGCAGCTCGTACCTGATTTCGCCGGTCTCCTCGGTCGGCCTGCCCGGGCTTGAGAAGGCTCTGGCGTGCGCAACCGAGGGTTCCCGTCTGGCCATTGCGATTGCGCCCGCTGACGGCCTCGGTGCCAGCACGACCTCCGGCGTCGCCGCGACCGACACCCTCGCGATGATCGTCGACGTTCGTTCGGCCATTCCCGCTCGCGCCGACGGCGCGGTTCAGCCCGCGCAGGCCGGATTCCCAAGCGTCGCCCTCGGCCCAGACGGCCGCCCCGGCATCACCATCCCCTCGGGAACCGCGCCCACAGAGGCCAAGACGGCCGTGCTGAAGAAGGGCGACGGAGCAACCGTCGCCGCGGGAGACGGCGTCTGGGTGCAGTACACCGCGGTCTCGTACACGAACAAGACGGTCACGGCCTCAACGTGGGCGGACGGTGCGCCCGTACAGGTCACCGCGTCGACGACAGCGTCGACAACCGGTGTCACGGTGCCCGACCTGATCGGCCAGACCGTTGGTTCGCAGTACATCTCCATCGTTCCGCCCACCAGCGGAAGCACCGACGCCACGGTGTACGTCGTCGATGTGCTGGGCATCACCCCGGTCGTGCAGCAGACGCAGTAGAGCCGCCCGACGGAGCCAGGCGATCGGCGACACCGGCCTGCGCCGTCAGCGCAATCGGCCACCCCGGGCATCCGCGCGCCGTAGAATTCTGGGGTGGCTAGCGACAACCCTGGGGCAGCGCCCGTTCCCGTCGAAGAGCGGCTCTTCAGCCTCGTGCTCGCGCTGCTCGCCAGCGAGGCGGGCCTGACGAAGAACGACATTCTGTCGACCGTTCAGGGTTACCGCCAGAAGTTCGCCTTCGCCGGTGACAATGCGAGCCTCGAGCGGCAGTTCGAGCGCGACAAAGACGACATCCGCGAACTCGGAGTACCCCTCGAAACCATCGAGCCGCTCGACGAGCCGGGCAGCAACCACAACCTGCGGTATCGCATTCCCAAAGGCGCATACGACCTGCCGGCCGACATCTCATTCTCGAGTGACGAGATCGCTCTGCTGAACCTCGCCGCGATGGCCTGGCGCGAGGGTTCGCTCTCTCGCGAATCCCGGCACGCCCTGTTGAAGCTGCAGTCGCTCGGCATCGAGTCGATCGAGCCCGTGCTCGGTTATGCGCCGCGCATCCGCACCCGCGAGGCGGCCTTCGACCCGCTGACGGATGCCCTGAGCCGCCGTGTGCTCGTGCGGTTCTCGTACCTCAAACCGGGCGATCTGCTTCCCCGTGAGCGCACCGTCGCGCCTCTGTCTGTCGTGCAGCACGAGGGTCGCTGGCACGTGCAGGGAATCGATCAGAACGTGCACGAACCGCGCACCTTTCTGCTCTCACGCATCATCGGGCCGGTCACCCGAACCCGCACGACCTTCGTCAGCGACGACACCCACTCCGCCGAGACGGCACTCGCCCAGCTCGATGAGATCTGGCAGCGCAACCTCGCCGTGGTGCGGGTTCGCCCGAACTCCGACGCCGAGACACGTCTGCTCAAGAAGCGTGGCAGCTCGCGCGATGAGGGCGCGGCCGAGTCGCACGCGATCACGCTGCACTTCACCGACCTACACCTGCTCGCCGACGAGCTTGCCGGGTTCGGCCCCGAGGTTTTTGTCGTCGCACCGCTCGAACTGCGTGACGCCGTGCGGCGGCGACTCGAGCTGACCGTCGCGACGCATCAGCCCGAAGGAGTGGCCCATGCCGAAAAGACCTTCTGAACGGGCATCCACCCCGGCCGGCCGCACCTCGTTCGTGCATGCCCAAGACAAGCTCGCCTTTCTTTTGTCGCTGGTGCCGTATCTGCTCGACCGCGAACGAGTCACCGTCGGCGAGGCGGCAGCTCATTTCGAGGTGAGCGAAGAGCAGGTGCGCGAAGCCGTGCGGCTCATCGCCGTTTCGGGTGTTCCGGGCGACACGGCCCAGTACCAGCACAGCGACCTGTTCGACATCGCCTGGGATGCCTTCGAAGAGAACGACGAGATTCAGATCACCCATCGTGTGGCGCTCGACGACTCGCCGCGATTTTCTGCCCGCGAGGCCGCCGCCCTCATCGCCGGCCTGCAATACCTGCAAGCCCTGCCCGAGACTCTCGACAGCTCGGTGCTCACGTCGTTGATGGCGAAGTTGTCGCGCGGAGCATCCGAAGCCCCCAGCCAGGTGGCCGTGGCGCGGTCGGAGGCGAGCGACAGCCTGCTGACCATTCGCTCTGCCGTTGCGGCGGGCCGGCAGATCGAATTCGACTACGTGAGTTCACGAGGCGATCGTGAACACCGCGTCGTCGATGCGCTGCGCATCGACTCGAACAACGAGGACTGGTATCTGAGGGGCTGGTGCCACACGCGGCAGGGCATTCGCACTTTTCGGCTCGACCGCATGGCCGATCTCACCCAGACAGATGCCCCGAACACCTACAGTCCCGGCGACCTGCCGTTACCCGACAGCCTGTTCGACGGGTCTGGTGAGACACAGGGCGTCGTGCTCGAAGTGCTGCCGGCGGCGGTCGGGCTGCTGGGGGAGTACCTCGGCGAGGGTGAACCACAGCTCGCCTCGGGTGCGCTCACCCGCGTGACGGTGCGCGTGGCGCACATCCACGGTCTCAAGCGACTCGTCGCAAGCCTGCCCGGCGTCGTGCGTGTCGTCGATCCAGCGGATGCCCGGCGGGCCGTTCACGACTGGGCCGTCGAAGCGCTGGCCGCCTACGGTACCTACGCCGACGACGATGACCGAGATAGTCTTACCTGATGACATGGTGGGCGTGGGTGATCATCTGGGTGGGGCTCGTGCTCTGCCCGTTCGGCATGCTGGCGATTTTCGGCTACCGCCTGTTCCGAAAGGCCACCGCAACGCTCGCCGAGCTCGCTAAACTCGGCGACCAGATTGCGAAAGTTAACGACAACGTAACAGCGCTTTCGCCCGAAGCAGCACCGCCCAACGCTATTCTTATGGGGTATCCAACCGTCTCTCGCCTGCGTGATGCATATCAGCAACAGCGAGAAGACCGCAAGCAAGTTCGCAGGGAAAAAGTCATTCTTCGGGGTAAACTTCTTCTACGAACCGACTACAGACAAAGGACGTGGCCACATGCTCGGTAACCTTCAGGGATGGCACCTGATTGTCATTCTCGCAATCGTGCTGCTTCTTTTCGGCGCTCCCAAGCTCCCCGGCCTCGCCCGTAGCGTCGGCCAGTCGATGCGCATCTTCAAGAGCGAAGTCAAGACCATGAAGACCGACGACCCGAAGGCCGACGCCGAGAACGCGTCGACCATCGCCGACCCGGCTCCGCTGGCCGCTCCCACGACCGTTCAGGCCACGCCTGCCGCCACCGCGCAGGCACCTGCTCCTCAGACCGCCACCGTGCTCAACGGCGTTCCGGTCGACACCACTCAGCCCAAGGCCTAAGGCCGCAAGGTCAGTAGCCGGTGGCAATAGAGCCGAAGACTCGGCCTCCGAAGAAGAGCGCCAAGAGCCGTGACGGCCGCATGTCGCTCGGCGAGCATCTGGTCGAGTTTCGTAAACGTATATTCCGGGCGATTCTGGGCATCGCCATCGGGTCGGTGGTCGGCTGGCTGCTCTCCGATCAGATTCTCGTAGCGCTCAGTTCACCCGTCAGCGCCATCGTCGACTCGCAGGGTCGAGTGGCATCCCTGAACTTCACCGATATCTCCGAGGCATTCGACCTGCGTCTGCAGATCGCCATCACCGTGGGTGTCGTCATCTCCTCGCCCATCTGGCTCTACCAGATCTGGGCGTTCCTGGTTCCCGGGCTCACGAAAAAAGAGAAGCAGTACGGCGTCGGGTTCGTGCTGACGAGCATCCCGCTGTTCCTGCTGGGCTGTGCTGCCGGCTGGTACGTGCTGCCGCATATGGTGTCGCTGCTCACCGGGTTCGCACCGGCCGATACCACCGCGATAATCAGCGCGCAGACGTACTACTCGTTTGTGCTCAAACTTGTCATAGCCATCGGAATAGCGTTCGTGATGCCCGTTCTGCTCGTGCTGCTGAACTTCGCGGGCATTCTCAGTGGCAAGGCCATCTTGCGCTCATGGCGCATCGCGATTCTCGTGATCATCTTGTTCACGGCCATCGCCACTCCCGCCGCCGACGTCTTCTCGATGTTCTTGCTGGCGATTCCGATGATCGTGCTGTTCTACTCCGCCGCGCTGATCGCCAATGTGCACGATCGCCGCAAGGCCAAGAAGCAGGAGAAGTTCGACTCCGAACTGGTCGTTCCGTAATGCGCGCGGTCGCCCTCTAATGGCGCCGTCGAAGGCCGCAGACGAGACGCTGTCTCCTGCGGAACGCTACGCGCTGAGCAAAGTCAAGATCGCCAGCCCCGTCGTCGACGAATTTCGCCAGGGTCTGAAGTTCGACCTCGACCCGTTTCAGATCGAGGCCTGCAAGCTGCTCGAAGCCGGAAACAGCGTGCTCGTGGCCGCTCCGACCGGGGCGGGCAAGACGATCGTGGCCGAGTTCGCGGTGTACATGGCCATGAAGCAGCGCTCGGCGAAGGTCTTCTACACGGCCCCGATCAAGGCGCTCAGCAACCAGAAGTTTCAGGAGTTCGTGGCCGAATACGGCCCCGATGACGTCGGGCTGCTCACCGGCGACACGAACATCAATCCCACCGCCCGCATCGTGGTCATGACGACCGAGGTGCTGCGCAATATGCTCTACGCCGGGTCTGACCTGCTGACGAATCTGGCTTTCGTCGTGATGGATGAGGTGCACTATCTCGCCGACCGGTTTCGCGGCGCGGTGTGGGAAGAGGTGATCATCCACCTGCCCGAATCGGTGCGCATGGTCTCACTGAGCGCCACTGTCTCGAACGCCGAGGAGTTCGGCGACTGGTTGCAGGCCGTACGCGGGCACACCGAAGTCATCGTCTCTGAAGATCGGCCCGTGCCGCTCGACCAGCACATGCTCGTGCGCCACAAACTGCTCGACCTGTTCGACGGCACCGGGCAGGCCACGACCAGCCGCGTCAACCCCGAGCTGATGCGCATCGCGCGCTCGGCGGGAGCGCCGGTTTCGCGCAATCGCAACGACAACCGGGGCCGCAACGGGAAATCCCGTTACCGCCCGCAGGTCAGCGAGAGCGCCCGCATGGATCGCGCCGAAATCACCGATCTTCTCGACGAGCACAACCTGCTGCCCGCGATCTTCTTCATCTTCAGCCGCAACGGTTGCGACCAGGCAGTGAAACAGGTTCTGCGTGCCGGCGTTCGGCTGACGACCGCCGAAGAACGCGACGAGATCCGCTACATCGTGGATGAACGGTGCCGCACCCTGCTCGACGAAGACCTTGCCGTGCTCGGTTACTGGGAGTGGCTCGAGGGGCTGGAACGCGGCGTCGCTGCCCATCACGCGGGGCTGCTGCCGGCGTTCAAAGAGGTCGTCGAGGAGCTTTTTCAGAAGAAGCTCGTACGCGTCGTCTTCGCCACCGAGACGCTCGCGCTCGGCATCAACATGCCGGCGCGCACGGTCGTGCTCGAGAGCCTGGAGAAGTACAACGGCGAGGGCCGCGTTCCCATTACGCCGGGGGAGTACACCCAGCTCACCGGCCGGGCCGGGCGACGCGGTATCGACGTCGAAGGTCATTCGGTCATCCAGTGGCGAGACGGGGTCGACCCGCAGGCGGTCGCCTCGCTGGCTTCGCGTCGAACGTATCCGCTGAACTCGAGCTTCAAGCCGACCTACAACATGGCGGTGAACCTCATCGACCGCTTCGGCCGGGTGCGCACGCGCGAGTCGCTCGAGCTGTCGTTCGCGCAGTTTCAGGCCGACCGCGCTGTGGTCGACCTCGCCCGAAAGGTGCGTCAGCAAGAAGAGACGCTCGAGGGTTACAAGAAAGCAATGACGTGTCACCTCGGTGACTTCGCCGAGTACGCCGCACTTCGCCGCGAGCTGAGTGACGTCGAGCGATCGGGCGCCGGTCGCGCCGACACGCAGACCCGGGCCGAGCGCGACAGTCGGCAGAAGAAGGTCACCGAGCTGCGCCGCCGCATGAAGGCGCACCCGGTCTCGAACTGCCCCGACCGCGAGCAGCATGCGCGCTGGGCCGAGCGGTGGTATCGGCTGAAGCGCGAAACCGACCATCTGAGCGCGCAGATCAACACCCGAACCGGAGCCATTGCGAAGGTGTTCGACCGCATCACCGAGGTGCTGCTGCAGCTCGAATACCTGCACGCCGACTCCGCGGGCGAACTCACCCTTACCGACACGGGCAAGAACCTGAAACGCATCTACGGCGAGCGTGACCTTCTGGTGGCGGAGTGCATCCGTCGCGGCGTATGGGCGAATCTCGACCCGGCCGGGTTGGCAGCGATGGCCTGCTCACTGGTCTATGAGCCCCGACGCGACGAGAGCGAGATTCCCGAGCGGTTTCTGCCGCGCGGGCCCTTTCGCGGCGCACTCGAGAAGACGAACGAGCTCTGGCACGACCTGCAAGAGCTCGAGACGAAGCACCGCTTGCCGGGCTCGTCTCCCATCTCGGTGGGCCTCGCCAAACCGATGAACGAGTGGGCCCGCGGTGCGAGCCTCGACACGGTGCTATTCGACGCCGACCTGGCTGCCGGTGACTTCGTGCGCTGGACCAAACAGACCATCGACCTGCTCGACCAGCTGCAGAACCTGCCCGATGTGAAGGTAGCCACGACGGCCCGGCTGGCGCTCGACCTCGTGAAACGCGGCATCGTCGCATACTCGTCTGTGGCGTGAGTCAGAACATCGCATGAGACATTCAGCCAGACCCACTAGAAACTCATTATGACCACCACCGAACGCGCTGCTGCCGGGGCACCTTCCGGTCCGGCTGCAGCGCCGACCGACAGAGCCCTCCCGCGCTCTGTGACACGGCGGCTGTCACGCACCACGCTGCGCACACGGCTGGCGGATGCCCGGCCGGCCGTCACTCGACCCCTGCTGCCGCTCTGGCTGGCCTGCCTCACCGCAGTCGGCGGCGGAATCGCGCTCACCAACGGTTTTCCGGGCACCGACATCTGGCCCCTCACTCTGCTCGGCGTCGCGCTGACGCTGCTGAGTCTCGTCGGGCGTTCCTGGCGCGGAGCGCTGCTCGTGGGGCTCATCGGCGGGTTCGCCTTCTGGGGTTCGTTGATCAGCTGGCTGACGCTCTACCTAGGCCCGGTGCCGTGGCTCGGTTTGGCGATTCTCGAGGCGATCTTCTTCGCGGTCGGTGCGATCGCCATCGCGCTCGTCTATCGCTACGCCAACGCCGTCTGGTCGACCAGGCTCGGCCGCCTCGGTCTTCTTCCGGTGGTCATTGCCGGGCTCTGGACGGCTCGGGAGGCCATCACAGCAGTGGCGCCCGAAGGCGGATTCTCGTGGGGCCGGGTGGCGTTCTCGCAGTCGACGAGTCCGTTCGCCTCCTTGGTCGCCTATCTCGGCATCTCCGGGTTGAGCTTCGTGCTTGTGTGGCTCGTCGCGTTCGTCATTCAGCTGGCCCGTGAGGGGCAGGCGAGTGTCGTCGGTCGCGTCACGTTGGCGGTCGCCGCAGCCGCGGCTCTCCTGGTCATTCCAGCGTGGGCCGCGCCGACGCAGGGAACCACGCGTATTGCGGCAGTACAGGGCAACACCAAATCGGGGCTGCTCGACCGGGTCGAGGCCGGCGACAACCTCAACGCGCACATCACCGAGACGCTCGCGCTCGAGGGCCAGAATGTCGACATGGTTGTCTGGCCCGAAAACGCTTCAGACATCGACCCCGAGACGAGTGCCATCGCAGCTCAAGACCTCGACTTCGTCAGCAGCATCATGAAGGCTCCGCTCGTGGTCGGTACCATCGCCGAGCGCGACGGCAAGTACTACAACACGTCACTGCTGTGGGAGAACGGCCAGGTCGCGGACTACTACGACAAGCGGCATCCGGTACCGTTCGCGGAGTACATGCCGGCTCGTTCGTTCTTTCACGCCCTGGCTCCAGCGTTGGTCGACATGGTCACCCGCGACTACCAGATCGGCACCACCGACACGGTCATGAACGTCAATGGAGTGACCGCCGGAATTTCGATCTGCTTCGACATCACCGACGACCAGGCCGTTCATTCGATGGTGACCGACGGTGCGCAGGTCATTCTGGCGCAGACCAACAACGCCGACTTCGGTCAGACCGATGAGAACCTCCAGCAGCTCGCCATCGCCCGCCTGCGGGCGATCGAGACGGGTCGCAGCGTCGTCAACATCTCAACGGTCGGCCACAGCGCCATCATCGGGCCCGACGGCAAGACCATCGACGCCATCGCGCCGTACACTCCTGGCTCGATGGTCGACAACGTTCCGCTGTCGACCACCACGACTCCCGCCACGCTCTTCGGCAAGGGAATCGAGCTGCTCGTGTCGGGCCTCGGTGTCGCGGGCCTGGTCTTCGCCCTCATCGCCGCCGCGAGAATTCGTCAGCGAAACCGCACCCGCGCTTAAAGACGAACGCGCCCCGCCAGCCGAGGCTGAGGGGCGCGGAAGTCTGCGGGTTGCTAGGTACCGCTACTGCTTGGTAGGGCTACGCACCGATTTTCTGCTGGCCACGGCGGGCTCGCAGGTAGTCGAGACGTTCTTGCAAGAGCTCTTCGAGCTCGGCACGGGTACGACGCTCGAGCAGCATGTCCCAGTGGCTACGAGGCACTTTGGCCTCGGCCCGGTCGAGAACGACAGGTTCGGAGCCGATCATCAAGATGGCCTCGTTGCTGCAGAACTTGCATTCCCAGGTTTCGGGTGCTTCGGCCTCGGCCGAGAACACCATGTCGGTCTCTTTGCCGCACGTGCTGCAAAGATATGTGTGTGTCATGCGCGGAGAGAAAACAACTCCCTCTTCACTCTGAAGGCTTTGGCCTCCGAGTCTCATTCCGCGCAAGCTGCGATCTGCCATTGTGTGGTCTCCTCCCGCTTCGCTTACTTCTGTATAAACCCCTCAGCTGAGAGGATCATTCGTTTGCTCGGCTATTCCCAGAACACTCCCAGAGTGATATAAGAAGTGACGTGGGAACACCCCGGAGTGACAGGTACAGCCTTCTACTGCGATCGATTTGCTACAAGGTCTAGCGCAATGTCGATGCGATCGGTGACAATACCGTCAACTCCGAGATCGAGCAGTCGCGTCATCTCTTCGGGCGCATTGATGGTCCAGATGTGCACCTCGACGCCGGCCGCATGGATGCTGCGCAGCACCCGTGGCGCAGCGATGGTGATGCCTGCTGCTCGCACCGGCACCTGCACGGCATCGATGCCACGAAGGGCCCGTCGCACCACCGGCGCGAGCCCGATCTTTGCGGCGAGCAGCGCTACCAGGAACGAGCCGGCCGAGGCCGACGTTGCGACGCCGGGCAAGAGCGCGATCGCACGGCGGCGTCGCCTGCCAGAGAATGAGGTGACCAGAACCCGGTCTACCGCGCCCGCGGCGCGAATGGCCGCGGCCGCCGGCGCAGCGGCCGCCATGGCCTTGATATCGATGTTGATACGGGTGTGAGGCAGGGCCGCGAGCACCTCAGCCAGGGTGGCGAAACCCGACCCGTCACCGAGGTCGACCCCCGCGAGATCGGCCCTGCTCAGCCCGACTATGGTGTCGTCGCGACCCAGCAGTCGCGAGAGGTTCTCGTCGTGCGAGACGATCGCCTCGCCGTCGAGGGAGGCGTGAACATCTAACTCGACGTACGTGGCGCCCGCGTCGACGGCCGCACGAAACGCAGCAAGCGTGTTCTCTGCCTGCTGCGTCGCCAGCCCGCGGTGAGCCAACAGGCGGGGAAGCGGGGGAGCAAAGTACGCGCTACGCTCTCGCCCGACAGCCCGTCGCGCGCCCCCGCCGGCTGCGCTCACTCGACCGGACTCTCTCCGACCAGCGGAATCTCAGACAGAGGCGTGTCGAGAATCGACGGGGGAACCGGCTTCGTCGCAGCGGACTTGGCGGCAGCAGATTCGGTATCGGCAGTTTGTTTCGCGGCCGCCGCTGCTGCCAGCGCCTCCGCAGCTGCCTGCGGGTCGAACGACCCGTAGCCCGGCAGGTCGGGAGACTTGGCGCCGAACCCCTTCGCGATGCCCTGCAGAGCGTTCGTGAACTCGCTCGGAATGAACCACAGCTTGTTCGCGCTGCCCTCTGCGAGCTTGGGCAGCGTCTGCAGATACTGGTAGGCCAGCAGCTTCGGGTCGGGGTCGCCGCGATGAATCGCGTCGAACACGGTGGAGATGGCCTCGGCCTCACCCTGAGCACGCAGCACAGCGGCCTTGGCGTCACCTTCTGCCGAGAGGATCTCGGCCTGCCGACGACCCTCCGCCTGCAGAATGGCCGACTGCTTCGTGCCTTCGGCGGTGAGGATGACCGCACGACGCTCCCGCTCGGCGCGCATCTGCTTCTCCATCGAGTCTTGAATCGACACGGGCGGGTCGATGGCCTTCAGCTCGACACGGCCGACGCGGATGCCCCACTTTCCGGTCGCTTCATCGAGTACGGCGCGCAGCTGGGCGTTGATCTCGTCGCGCGAGGTGAGCGCTTGCTCGAGGTTCAGCCCGCCCACCACGTTGCGCAGGGTGGTCGTTGCGAGCTGTTCGACAGCACCGAGGTAGTTCGCGATCTCATAGGTCGCCGCCCGGGCATCCGTCACCTGAAAGAACACCACGGTGTCGATCGACACCACCAGGTTGTCTTCGGTGATGACGGGCTGGGGCGGAAACGAGACGACCTGTTCGCGCAGGTCGATCAGCGGGCGCAAGCGATCGATGAACGGTACGAGCAGGTTCAGGCCCGGCGAGAGGGTCTTGTGATATTTTCCTAACCGCTCGACGACGCCTGCCTGCGCTTGCGGAATGATGCGGATCGCCTTTGCCAAAGTGACAATGACGAAGATGACGATGATGAGCACTACGACGAGTGCCACTATCTGCCCGACCACGGTTGCGGTCATAGTTCAGGCCCTTCTGCTTCTTGTGGAAGCGCCGGTTCGGGCTCGACCAAGGCGGTCGCGCCGTCGATTGCTTTGACGAAGACGGTCTCACCGGGGTTCAGCAGCTGATCGGTGGCCGAGGGAAAGACCCGTGCCGTCCAGGTGTCACCGTTGCTCAGGCGCACCGTTCCGCTCGTTGTGGTCACCGATGCGAGCACGCGCCCCTCGAGACCCAGCAGGGCCTCGACGTTGCTCTTGGCCGGGTCGCCGCCACGGCGCAGTCGTCGTAGGAGGGGAGGCCGAAGCGCGAAGATGAGCAGCAACGCAATGACACCGGCGATGGGAATCTGCAACAAGAACGGCGCGCCGGCGAAATGTGCAATCAGACCCCCGACACTACCGACCGCGAGCATCAAAAAGATCAGGTCGAGCGTGAGGGTCTCGACAACGAGAAAAACCAGAATCAGCGCGAGCCAGATGACCCACGCATAGGAAGCCAGAAAGTCAGCCATTCGGTGCTCCTTCGCCAGTGGTTCTTCAAACGAAACTATCAGTTTGCTGCGCCGCCGACGTAAAGTCACAGCGTGTCGGGAGCAATCTTCTGAGCATAGCTCATTCGTATGCGCGCTGTTCGACCCCGATCGGGGAGTGACCCCGCCGTCGAGCGAAGCCGGTAGTCTCGATGCGGTACCTCTGCGCCTCGGCGCACCACAGACCTGAAGGAGCACGACGTGTCTAACCCCCTCGCCCCCGGTTCGCTTGCCGGAAAGCGGGTGCTCGTCACCGGCTCGTCTCGCGGCGTCGGAGCAGACACCGTGTCGTACTTCGCCGAAGCCGGCGCGAGCGTCGTCATCAATTTTCGCAACAAAGAGGCCCGCGCGGTGAAGCTCGCCGACAAGCTCCGGGCCGGGGGAGCGACCGCGATCACCGTGGGCGCCGACCTCACCGACGCAGGCTCGGTCGCGAAGTTGTTCGAGGCGATTCGCGAGCAACTGGGCGGCCTCGACATTCTGGTTCTCAACGCGTCGGGCGGCATGGAGAGCGGCATGGCCGCCGACTACGCCCTCACTCTGAACCGCGATGCGCAGGTCGACCTGCTCACCGCTGCACTGCCCCTGCTGCAGCCTGGTTCGCGTGTCGTCTTCGTGACGAGCCACCAGGCCCACTTCATCCGCACCACCGAGACCATGCCCGAATATGAGCCCGTCGCCCTCAGCAAGCGCGCTGGCGAAGACGCGCTGCGCGCCATGATTCCGCAGCTCGACGAGGCAGGCGTCTCGTTCGTCGTCGTCTCGGGCGACATGATCGAGGGCACGATCACGGCGACGCTGCTCGAGCGCGCGAATCCCGGTGCCATCAGCGCCCGCAAGGAGTCGGCCGGCCGCCTCTACAACGTGGCCGAGTTCGCCGCCGAAGTCGCCTCCGCGGCGGTCGACCCGATACCAACCGATCACACGAGGTATGTCGGCGACATCAGCGACTTCGCCCAGGCGTAGAGTCCGTGCCTGAGACCCAGCCGCCGGCGCCTGAGGGCAGCCGGTTCGACTTCATCAAGTCACGCGTGCTGCTGTTCGACGAGAACGATCGGGTACTTCTGTTCTTCACCAAGGCGCAAGTCGACACGAACCCGACGCGCTGGGTCACGCCCGGAGGCCACGTCGAGCTCGGCGAGAGCCACGTCGAAGGCGCCGCGCGTGAACTCTTCGAAGAGACGGGGCTGTCGGTGACTCCGGATGCGCTCGGCGCCCCGGTGTGGTCACGCGAATTCAGCGACGAGCGCGAGCCCGGGGTGTTCAAGACGAACTACGAAGAGTGGTTCGTGTACCGCACGGTGCAGTTCGATCCATCGAGCGCGGGGTGGACGGAGTCGGAACTCGTCGACATGGTGGCGCATAAGTGGTGGAGCGTTGACGAGCTCGATCACACCGATGAAGTGATCGAGCCCGCCGAGCTGGCCACGGTCATCCGGAGCCGGCTCGAGACGCTCTGACCCGAGCTGGCCACGGTCATCCGGAGCCAGCTCGAGACGCTCTGACCCGAGCCGGCCACGGTCATCCGAAGCCGGCTCGAGACGCAGCTTTACGCTGCCACGCCCGCCTTCGGGGGAGTGCGCAGCGTGATCGCCGTGATGGCCTGAACGACGCCGAGCACGATGAGCGCCCAGGCGGCGAACACGGTGAGAATAGCGAGAGTCCAGAGCGGCACGAAGATGCAGATGATGCCCGCGATGATGGCCAGAATGCCGAACACGATGGGGAACCACTTGGTTCTTGCGCTCGAAACCTGGGTCAGCGCGATGATGCCCTCGGTGATCCAGGAGATGCCGATGAGCAGCGCCAGCAGCACCAGCGTGGCACCTGGGTTCTTCAGGGCGAACACTCCGGCGATGAGCAGCAGCACACCCAAGACGATGCTCAGCACGCGCCAGCCGGTCGAAAGGTCGCGGTCGATGATGCCGACGACAACGCGCACCAGGCCGATGATGAAAAAGTAGAGGCCGAAGAAGAAGGCCACCACCTCGAGCGTGGAGCCTGGCCAGACCAGAATGACGATGCCGATGACGACCGACAGAACGGCGCCGATCCACAGGGCGATCTTGAACCATTTCACGGTTGATGCGGCGACGTCTTCGACTGCGAGCGAATAGGTCGGTGTTGTGTTGCTAGACACGGGTTCCCCTCAATGTTGGTGTATTCGACCAAACATAGCGCGGCGCACGCTCGAGGCGCAGTAGGCAGACCGGATGCCCGTCTAGAGCTCCTGGCGCGAGATGAAGTCGTCCATGCCGGGCACCGTGAACGCGACGACACCACGTTGCGGAGTGAAGATGAGCCCGCTGCGAATGAGGTCGCGGCGATTCACCGAGATATCGGTGGTGGAACGCTTGCCTAAGCGCACGACGAGGTCGGACATCGCCGACGGATCACCGGCGTCGAGAGCCATGGCCGCCATGAACGCCTGCTGGGTGGGGGAGGAACGCTCCCAGCGCGACTGATACAGACCGCGATCGATCTCGGCGCGGGCAGCCTCGACACCGATCTCAACATCGTCGAGGGTGATCAGGTTTGTCGCGCGGGCGGCCCAGATGTAGCTGCCGTAGGCCTGGATGAAGTAGGGATACCCGCCCGTGGCGTCGACGGCCTCGCCCAGGGCATCCTCGTTCCATTCGGCGCCACCGGATTGCACGGGCACCGCCAGTGCGTCGGTCGTGGCCATCACGTCGAGCAGGCCGATGCGGCGGTAGTCGTATAGTCGCTCCGCATAGCTGGTGGCGTCAGCGAGCACGGCCGGCAGCGAGGGGAGCCCGGCTCCGACGAAGACGACCGGAACGGGAGAGATGTCTTGGCCGAGCTTGTGCAAGGCTCTATTCAGAGAGGCGAGATCGTTCGCCGAGGCCTCTTGTAGTTCATCCACTGCCAGCAGCAACACGGTATTGGCTTCGCGAGCCGCCAGCCCGATCTGTTCGAGCAGTTCGCGCAGGTCGACTGCCAAGTCGCCGCTGTCTGCCACTCCGAGAGAGGGCTCGATGGTCACCCCGAATGCGTACGAACCGGTGGGGTCGATTCGCAGCTGAAACGAGCGGAAAGCTCGGGCGGCGGTGTGCCACGTTCGTCGTGCCCTATCAGACGCAGACATCACGCGCCGCAGGGCGAGGTGCAGTTCCTTGATGAGGGATTGAGCTAGGGGAGTGTCGCCGGATGCCTCGACCTTGATGAACATGAGCTTCAGGTCGGCGGCCTCCTTGCCGAACTGGTTGAGCAACACCGTCTTTCCGACGCCGCGCAGGCCGGTCAGAATCCAGGGTCGGTCGCCTTCACCCGTCTCGCGGGCCTGGTACAGCAGCCGCCGGTACTCGGCAACCAGATCGGCACGGCCGGCGAGCTCGGGTGGGATGCGCCCGGCTCCCGGCTTGAAAGGGTTGAGCTGGTAGTCCATGACTATCATTTTATACGTGCTTATACTACTTTCTTATATCAACGCGCATAAAGTTTGATTGCGTTCACAACCAAGTCTGGAGCCCGGAGCGAGCCCGGAGCGTTAGAGGGCGTCAAAACCCAAGACCCGAGAAATCACGGCCAGCTGAACTTCGCTTGTGCCCTCCCCGATTTCGAGGATTTTCGAGTCGCGGTAGTGGCGAGCAACTGGACTCGAATTCATGAAGCCGTAGCCCCCGAAAATCTGTGTTGCGTCACGGGCATTTTCCATAGCCGCTTCGCTGCCGAGCAGCTTTGCAATAGACGCTTCCATCTTGAAAGGTCGACCGTTCACAAGTTTGAAGGCGGCGTCGTAGTAGGCGAGCCGGGCACTGTGCACCCGAGCCTGCATTCTGGCGATCTTGAACGCGATGTACTGGTTGGCACCTATGTTCTTGCCGAATACGTTTCGGGTGTTTGCGTATTTGATGGATTCTTCGAGACACCCCTGCGCCGCTCCGGTGCATAACGCGGCAAAGGCAACCCGGCCTTCGTCGAGCGTCTGAATAAAATTGGCGAATCCGCGACCACGTTCTCCGAGAATGTTCGTCTCGGGCACTCGAACGTCGGTCAACGTCAGAGGATGAGTGTCAGACGTGTGCCAGCCGACTTTGTCGTACGCAGGTTCTTGAACGAATCCAGGCGTGGGCACCGGCACGAGAATCGCGGTCAGTTCCTTTTTCACGGATCCATCGGCCCGGACGGATTCTCCGGTGACAGCCGTGATGGTGACCAGACGGGTGATCTTCGATCCCGAGTTGGTGATGAACTGCTTAGTGCCGTTGATCGTCCATTCGCCGTCGGCGAGCGTCGCCGTCGTCTTTGTGCCCGCGGCGTCTGATCCAGCGTCTGCCTCGGTGAGCCCGAATCCGGCCAGAGCCCTTCCGGACGCTAACTGGGGGAGCCATTCGTGCTTCTGTGCTTCCGTCCCGCGGCGAAAAATGGGCATCGCGCCAAGGCCGACGCCCGCTTCCAGGGTTACCGCAATGCTTTGGTCGGCGCGCGCGAGTTGTTCTACGGCGAGGCAAAGCGCAAGATAATCTCGGCCTTGTCCGCCGTACTCGATCGGCAGCGGAAGGCCGAACAATCCCATATCGCCCATCTCGGCGATGATGTCGTACGGTAGCTCTCGTTTGGTGTCGTATTCGTATGCAGCGGGTGCGACGACCTCATCGGCGAATTCTCTGACCTGGTCGCGCAACTTTCGATGGAATTGCGGTAGTTCGTATCCTGAAAGGCTGTCGGATGCGGTCGAACTCGGGCTGACGGTCATGAGATTCCTTTTCGTTGCTTATCGATCAGAGGTAAAGAGACAGGCGCAGAGCTAACGAGACGTGCTAACGAGCCGTGAAGGCGATTCCAGGTTCGTTCAAGAGTCGGGCAACCGACATGAGGAACTGAGCTCCCTGCTCCCCGTCGAGAACCCGGTGGTCGAAAGACAGGCTGAGTGTTGTGATTTCACGAAGTCGGATTCTGCCCTTGTGCTCCCACGGCCTTGGCGAGATCACGCCAAGGGCGAGGATCGCCGCTTGACCATCGTTCAAGATCGGCGTGCCGGAGTCGACCCCGAACACGCCAATGTTGCTGATGGTGAACGTGCCGCCCGTGAGAACGGACGGCATCGTCTTTCCTTCTCGAGCCACGTGAACGAGCTCCGAGAGAGCTGACGCGAGATGCTTGAGATCCAGTTGATCAGCGAGTTCGATGTTGGGAACGATGAGTCCTCGCGGGGTAGCCGCTGCTATCCCCAGATTCACGTGGTCGAATTGAAGCACGGATTCTGTGGCGTCGTCCCACCGAGAATTCACTTCGGGGTGTTGTTCCAACGCAATGCACACCGCCCGCGCTAACGCAGCCAAGAAGGTCAGCCGAACATTCCTGAACGGCGCAGTGGTCGCAGCCCGGCTCAACAGCTTCGTCGTTCGAGTGACGTCGACTGTGGTGAAGATGGTGACGTGGGGCGCTGTAAAGGCGCTTCGCACCATCGCCTCAGCGGTGAGTTTGCGAACGCCCTTGACCGGAATGCGCACGTGATCCGTCGAGGTGGGCATAGCTGTGCGGGCCCGCGCAACGTCGTTTTCTGCTTTCTGTTTCGCCTGTTCGACATCGGCACGAGTGATTTGGCCCAGCCGGCCTGTGCCGTTGACCATACTGAGGTCGACGCCGGCTGATTTCGCCAACGTGCGTACCGGGGGAGTCGCACGCGCGCGAACAGTCGAGCCTGCAAGAGGCAGAGCCTCCGACGGTTTCTGCTCCGTATTGAAGGTGCGCGCGCGGCGGGCGAGTCGACTTCTCGGCTCGACCGCAGCACCGTATCCGACGAGGTTTGGGGGCGGAGCTTCTTCGCTTGGAAGGAGACCGTCGGCCGGTTCGCTGACGCTCTCGACCTCCGCCTCTGCCTCCACCTCGAAGGCGACAATGGGCTCTCCGACGTTCACAGTCACGCCCTCGCTGACGTACAGCCTCTCGATGATGCCGGCTCGAGGCGACGGCAGCTCGACAATCGCCTTAGCGGTCTCGACGTCCGCGATGATCTGATTCAGTTCCACCCGGTCGCCTACCGCCACACGCCAGGCCACAATTTCGGACTCGGTGAGCCCTTCACCCAAGTCGGGCAAGAGAAAATCCGCGGTCACCATTGGTCGCCCGATCCGCTCGTCGAATTCGGCCGATCGAGTGCCCGATCGATGCCGTCGAGAATCCGGTCGAGGTCTGGCAAGTGGTGGCGCTCCAGCTTCGCCACTGGATACGGAATGTCGAACCCGGTGACTCTGACCGGCGCGTGTTCGAGGGAGTAGAAACACCGTTCCGTGATCACCGCTGCCAGCTCTGCGCCAATTCCTCCGGACTCCGCCGCTTCGTGTGTGACTACAAGTCGCCCAGTCTTATTCACCGACGAAGCCACGGTGTCGAAGTCAATTGGCGACAACGAGCGCAGATCGATCACTTCGATCGAAATGTGATCGTCCTGCGCAACGCGCGCCACGTCTAGACAGGTCTGAACCAGCCCCCCATACGTGACGAGAGTCACGTCGTCGCCCTCAGCCAGAATGCGCGCCCGACCCATCGAATCCTCGGTCGACAAGGTCGCATCAAGCTCGACCTCGCCCTTGAGGTGGTAGCGCCGCTTGGGCTCGAACAACAACACGGGGTCGTCGCTCGCTATCGCCTCTTGGATGATCGTGTACGCGTCTTGGGGGTCGGAAACACTGACCACCCGCAGCCCGGCGGTGTGGGCGAAGTAGGCCTCCGGGGAATCTGAATGGTGTTCCGCAGAGCCGATTCCACCGCCGAACGGCACTCGTATTACTAGCGGCATCAGCACGTGCCCGGCAGTTCGGGAATGCATACGCGAAACTTGGCTGACTATCTGATCGAAAGCGGGGTAGATGAAACCATCGAATTGTATTTCACAGACGGGTCGATAACCGGCGTAAGCAAGCCCGACCGCGGTTCCGAGAATCGCGGATTCAGCGAGCGGAGTGTCCATCACCCGGCGTGGCCCGTAGGTGTCTTGAAGGCCCTGTGTGACGCGGTACACACCACCTAATTTGCCGATGTCTTCGCCCATCAAGACGACTCGCTCGTCGTCGGCCATCGCCTTTCTGAGACCAGCGTTGAGAGCTTTTGTCATTGTCATCGTCGTTACGCTCATCGCTGACCACCCGACGGCTCGGCGTCTGTGAACATGTCTAGGTAGCGCTCGTAACGGGCCCGCTGGTGAACGATCTTCGAGTTGGGCTCCGCGTAGATGTGGTCGAAGATACTCAGAGGATCCGGATCTTTGAGAGCTATGCATCCTGCTCTTAGCTCGGCGGCTACCGCCGCCGCACGTTCATCGACCGCGTTCTGCCCCGAGTCGGTGAGTACTCCGCTGTTACGCAAGTAATTCGAGAGACGAACGATGGGGTCCCGGTGGCTCCACGCGTCTAGCTCGGCCTGATCTCGATAGAGCGTGGGGTCGTCTGCGGTGGTATGAGCACCCATGCGATAGGTGACAGCCTCAATGAAGGTCGGGCCGCCGCCAGTTCGGGCGCGGTGAAGCGCCAGTCGCGTGGCCGCAAGAACAGCCAGTACGTCATTGCCGTCGACCCGAATGCCGGGGATGCCGAACCCCAGGGCACGATCGACGATGTTCGCCCTACTTTGTAAAGCGACCGGTTCCGAAATAGCCCAGTGATTGTTTTGGCAGAAAAAGACCACCGGAGCTTGATAGGTCGCGGCGAAAACAAGAGCCTCGTTCACGTCTCCTTCGCTCGTAGCGCCGTCACCGAAGTACGTGATTGCGACGGAGTCCGACCCTTTCAGTTGCATTCCCAGCGCGTAACCTGTGGCGTGAAGTGTTTGCGCCCCGATGATGATCTGTGGCGTGGCCATGCGATATTCGAAAGGATTCCATCCGGAACCGCTGACCCCCCGCCACGGTTTCAGCACATCTGTGACGGCGATGCCGCGACAGTAGGCGACGGCATTCTCGCGATAGCTGCTGAAGATGAAATCGTGAGCGGCGAGTGCGCGCGCTGAACCGACTTGAGCTGCCTCTTGCCCGAGCAGAGGCGGCCACAGACCGAGCTCTCCTTGGCGCTGGAGGGCAGTAGCCTCGGTGTCGATGCGGCGCACAACGACCATATCTTCGTAAAACGCGATCAGACCGGTATCAGTGATATCGCTGACCCATCCCTCGAGCGCTGACCCGCGACCACGTTCGCCGTTGTGATCTATCAGTTGCTCGAATGTACTGGGCTGCACGGCAGCCTCGGCGACCTCTTCGTCTGATTCGGCATAAATCAGGTGCGCCTCGACCATCAGTGCTCGATTCCCATAGCGCAGCTCGTACAGATCATCGGTGACCCGCGAACAGCGGCTACGTCATTTTGTTATCGAAAGCTAAATGCATTACCGCATCTCGCACAATCCGTGGGCCAGTATCGGTGCAGAATGTCGAATTTCAGATCTTTTGCAGGCTGTTTGCCTGTTACCGTTAGGCATTATGCGTGCTTTCGACTCGACCGACATCAGACTCCTCGCTGCGTTATCGCGCAATCCTCGTGAAACAACTGTCGCTCTCGCTGACCATCTGTTACTCAACCGCAATACGGTTCAATCGCGCCTTTCCAACCTGGAAGCCGCTGGCGCGTTCCTGCCGTTCGACAGGTGTGTGAATCCGGTCACTGTCGGGTACCCGCTGAGTGCATTTACGACGGTGTACGTCAAGCAGCAGCAACTAGGCGCCTTGGCGGAGCAGCTCGCACTCATTCCAGAGATAGTTCAGGCTCACGGACTCAGCGGACCATCAGACCTGCTCGTGCGAATAGTGTGCAAATCTGCAGAAGATCTCTTTCGCATCAATGCCCGAATCCTGGAGTGCGCCGGTGTGGAACGCACAGAAACCGCACTTGCGATCAGCGAACTGATTCCCTATCGGATCGGCCCTCTATTGGCGAGTTTGTAGGGCGACGGCGACCATCGCCCGCTGGGATGAATTGCGCTGATAATGTACATTATGTCAAGTAAAGTCTCTGGAACTCCCATTAGCTGTGAATAGATGATTGCCAGTCGACCCGCACAGGCCAAGGGCCTCGGGGCGGCTCTGGGTGCTTTTCACGGCTGCCTGGCCATCCCATACGCTGCAACCGTGGAGACGAACCCGCCCGCCAAGGACTCTGCGCCCACTGCTGCCTCTCCGACGACCTCACCATCATGCTCGACGACGGCACCGGACAAATCGCCCCCGCCCTGCACATCCTTTTTACCGCTCTGACCACCCAAGAACACGCTCGCTCCGCGAGGATCTGGCTGATCGTCAACCCCGACGTCACCGAACTGCTCTGTGCCCTCGCGACCGGTACTGCACCGCTCGAGCACGACACCTTCACCCGCTACCCCAGGCCGAAGAAAGTCGAATTCGTTCGCGACCTTCTCGTCGAACACCGCATCCTGCCCCCTTACGACCGGGACATCGAACGGTTCACGAGCTGGCTCGAACACAAGATCAGTACCGCAACAGCCGAGCAATCGACCCTGATCCGCCAATACGCCAGGTGGGTCCACCTGAACCGGATGCATCACCTCCTCGAAATAGGCGCCCTGAAACCTGGCACGATGCTCGCCGCCCGCCAATCCACCAGCACCGCCCTGGAATTCCTCCGCTTCCTCACCGCCCGCGGGAAACCGCCCATCGAATGCGCACAGAACGACATCGACGCATGGCTCGCCGCCGGACCGACCACACATTCACTGGCCCGCGGCTTCATCCGCTGGGCGGCCAAGAACGGCCACCTCCCCGCCATCGAAGCACCCTACCGAGTCGCCAAGACCAGCCCGATCGTCAGCCAAACCCAACGCCTCGAGCTCCTCCGACAAATCGTCACCGACACGACTCTTGATTCCGCGCTCCGTGCGGCCGCTGTGTTCTTCCTGCTCCTCGGCCAGCCCGTGACGAGGATCGCGACGATGACCATCGACCAGGTCGAAACCGATGAAAACGGTGTCAGCTCAGTCCGCGTCACCGACACAGCAGTCATACTCCCCCCGCCGTTCGACTCAATCATCCAGCAGCACCTCGCAGCGCTCCCCCACCAAACAACCTCAACGCACACGACACAACGTTGGCTGTTTTCCGGCGCCCGCCCCGGTCGGCACATCAATCAAAGCGCCCTGATGGCGAAACTTCGACGAGCAGGCCTCGATCTCCAAGGCGCGAAGAACGCCACCATCCGGGCCCTCGTCATCGATCTCCCAGCACCGATCGTCGCCGACACCCTTGGCTACAGCTACC
This sequence comes from Subtercola sp., assembly GCA_025463765.1. Classification (GTDB taxonomy): domain Bacteria; phylum Actinomycetota; class Actinomycetes; order Actinomycetales; family Microbacteriaceae; genus Subtercola. Next base: position 85,015 of record JAODBC010000035.1, read on the forward strand.
CCACCACCGACCGCCACCGCCGCGACGCCGGCGCCACATTCATCGACTACATCAACAAACGCCGTGTCGAGCCAAGACCTGAGCCAGGCGCTAGTCGAGAGTCTTGTTGAGTGCGGAAATCTGATCATCCAGCCGCCCGCGCACCGTCTCAAAGAAGCTGATCACTTCTTCAGTCGATTCTTTTTGCGTCGGCCATGGCGGCATCCCAGCCAAGGTATCCAGCACTGTAGCCCAGTGATACGCCTCGACCATCAAATCGTGCCTGGTCTCGGCTTCGGCGCCAATATCCCAGAGCAGTCGGCGAATCGCAAGCGCGTCACCCGTCGAAATAGTTACCTCAGACATGACCTCATCATGCCATCGGCGACGTAGGACCCTGTCGACGCCACGAAGAAAGGTCAAGTGCCAACTAAAGCCTCGACACATGACCTCGCAACTGAAAGCCGCGATAGTTCCTCTTCTTCAGGATTCTGCTCACCCGTCTGAAGGCTCGCCCTTACGGGCCGGGGTCGACTCAAGGCTCGTAGTCTTCGAACTCCCACCGACCGAGCCTGCTCAGCGTCGACCCAAGCTCGTTCCAGGTCTCAGCCTCAGGCTCTTCGAATGCTTTCGTCAGCGTCCGGCGAATCTCGCTGATGTCCCACACATTCGTGATCAAATGATGACGCCGTGAAATAGGTCGACCGTGCCATTCGACTTGCTCAGCGAGCCAGCCTGGCGAGCACACGGTCACACCGAATATCTCCTCTCCGCGGCCACCTTCCGGACCGATACTCAGCTCAAAATAGATTCCGAATACCGCGGGGTCCAGCGGCAGGTAGGTATCCACATCGATGTCTGCGCCGATGCTCTTCACTCGAGCGTGCATACTCGTTCCTCTTCATGAATCTCGCCTCATGCGACGGGCAGCCCGCACCCGGAGACTCAAAGGCTAGCGCTGCACTCGAATGAAACAGGTGAACAGCGCTCAGCTAGAACTTGGTCCGATCGAATTGTTCACGACGTTCTGAAGGCAGTGCTTCTCGAACGCGTGACCAGAAGGCGGTCTCCCAAGCATGGGGATCCGCGTCATACGTTCGCGCTTCGTCTAGGTACCTGTCATGACGGGCCTGGGCACGGTCACCGTTCCACTCGCGAATCACGAGGTCGTTCAACATCTGTGCCCCGAAATGAACAATCTCGTCGCGATAACCGGCTAAAGCGTTCGGCAGCCAGTCGTCAAAACCCGCTGCCGGCCCGTGAAGTTTCAAATAGGTATCCCAGTGCGCGTCGAGTTCCGCTCGAAGAGGGTCCAGCTCGCGCTCACCCGATGCCCTGAACATAACCCGATGGTATCCGCATCAGTGACTGAACGAACATCTAAGCCGAGGCCCCCCAAAACGTCATATCGCAGCCAGACAGTCCAATACGAGACTCACGAATACGAGACCACACCTGCACAAGCAGCAGTATTGCATCTGGTGCACGATCGCGTCTAATAGCCAGTTCTTCATCGTTGCCTGCTGACACCCACTACGATACAGCCTCTGATCAGGGTTTCCGTTGAATACAGTCTCGGCTTGAGGCGAATGGAAAGTGAAGGCCCAGGCGCTGCGGAATCGGTTCTTAGTCGATATTGCACGGATCGGTCATTGGATGCTTGAATAGAGCATTCGTTGCAATGATGCTGGGGGTACTGATGTTGATCGATCTGAACGGGAAGGTACATCACGATTCCTCTTTGGGCCTGCTGCATCCGGAAGATCGCGTCGTGCAAGAGATGTTCGACGGCTGGCGCAATCAGCAACTGAGCCGGAACCTGAGCTTTCAGACAGTTTCTCAGCGCGAGCAGATCGTGCGCCGATTTCTGGATTTCACCAACGAGCATCCCTGGAACCTCAAGCCCGGCCATGTTGACGAGTTCTTCGGTGATCTCCGCTCGGTTCACGCCGCCAAGCACACGACGATGCGCAGCTACCAGAACGCTCTCTCCTTATTCTGCGACTACATCAGCGACCCGGGATACGGCTGGGACCTGGTCTGCCTTGATCTGTTCGGCACGCACCCGGTGCAGGTGTGCTTCGAGTGGAACACTGCCACGCACGTCCAAGAATCCGAGCACGACCCAGGCAAGCGTGCGTTCACGAAGATCGAACTGCAGGCGTTCTTCGACCGCGCCGATGACGAAACCGATCGCATCGCCCGTGATCATCGAAAGGGCTGGCTGCCAGCATTCCGCGACAGCGTTCTGTTCAAGACCGCCTATGCATTCGGTCTTCGCCGAAACGAAGTACGACACCTGGAAACCGTCGACTTCTCCCGAAACCCCTACGCCGGCCAATTCGGCAAACGTGCGCTACGGCAAAGCAATGCGCGGTTCTCCCCCAAAACAACGAAGCGTCCTGACCGTGTACGACTGGATCCCCGACATCCTCCAAGAATGGTACGAACGCGGCCGGACACACATGACCGGCGGTCTCGCCCTGTTCCCCAACGATCGACTCGGCCTCGTCTCTGAAGCTGCCCTCAGCGAACGATTCCGCCGCTACCGCGACGACCTCGGACTCTCCCCCGGCCTCGACTTCCACTCACTTCGCCGCTCTTATGTCACCCACCTCATCGAAGACGGCTTCGACGCCCTCTTCGTGCAACGCCAAGTCGGCCACGAATACGCATCAACGACTGCGCTCTACACCTTCGTTTCCAGCGACTACCAAACCCGAACTCTTCGCCGCGTACTCGAGCAAACCCTCAGCGACGCCCGCAACCTAACGAATGGAACCCCGGAATGAAACGCACCGTCGACTACACCTGGAACCTCGCCGAACTGATGGCCCGAAACGCAATGCACAACACCACAGACCTCGCCTCCCACCTACAACAACGCGACATCAACCTCTCCGCATCACAGATCTACCGACTCGTCACCAACCGGCCCGAACGGATCTCCCTGCCGATCCTCGCCGCGCTCTGCGACATCTTCAACTGCACCGCCACCGAACTCATCGAAGTGACCGCCACGGACGCCATCGCCCCACCCCGCGCAGTGAACGACTCTGTCATCGACCTCAACACACAAGCCCGGCCACGCCGGGCCCGGGTGATTCCCGATGAACACTGACCGCACACAGACACGAGGTCGACCTCGAACCATCGGATACGAACGCTGCGATCGATGCGGCCGCGACAGCAACAAAACTGCGGCGATCTGGCCCGACGGCCGGATCTGCGGCACCTGCTTCTATAACGCCACCCACACCTACGGAACCTGTCCACGCTGCAACACAAACAGAATGCTCCCCGGTAGGAATGGCGAAGGCGCCCCCATCTGCGTGGACTGCGCCGGCATCCGAAACGACTTCACCTGCGCCCACTGCGGCGAGGAACGAGCCCGATTCCGCAAAGGAATCTGCGCCCGCTGCGCCGTCACCCACGACCTCACCAAACTCCTCAACCCAACCGGCATACCGCGAACGGGCGCCACACAACTCATCGACATCCTCGCCGCAGCTGATCGCCCCGAAAGCATCTACACCTGGATGCGGAACGCAGCCGTCAGGACCCTACTCACTCAGCTCGGCAACGGTGAGCTCACCCTCGACCACTCCTCGCTCGACACCACCACGCCTGGCAGGCACATCGAACACCTCCGTGCTGTCCTTATCGACAGCGGGCTCCTCCCCTACCGTGACCCCGCGATCGCCCGATTCGAGCGCTGGATCGACACCAAATTCGAAACCGTCGAACCCAGCATCAGACGACCCGTCGAACGCTTCGCGAAGTGGCATCACCTACGCCACATTCGAAAAATCGCCATCGACGGCCTCAGCAGCCAGGCGACGGTCCACAACGCGAAACAAGAAATCACCGAAGCCCTCAAATTGGTACTCTGGCTCAAATCCGAACGACACCACACCCTCCGCACCTGCAACCCAGCGGACATCGACCTCCGGCTCGCCACCGGCCCAACAAGCCGCTCCGTCATCCGCACCTTCATCGTCTTCGCAAGCAAAGAACGCCTGAGCCCAGCCCTCACCGTTCCCCACCGGCAACCAAAGACCAGCAGAAACATCACCCACGAAGAACGCCTCACCTGGATCACCCGCTGCCTCGACGAAGAACCCGGCACGCTCCCCGTTCGAGCGGCCGCTCTCCTTCTTCTTCTCTACGCCCAACCCGTAATCCGTGTCGCCACACTCCCTCTGACCGCAATCGACGACGACGGCCAAGCGATGCACGTCCGCTTCGACACCATCCGCGTCTTCGTACCCGAGCCGTTCGCGCGCATCCTCCGCGAACACCTCGCAAACCGGGCACCAGCCCGCACCAGAAGAGTCGACACCAACCCCTGGCTGTTCCCCGGCGGCCGAGCCGGCGAACACATCACACACATTTATCTCATGAACCGCATCCGGGAACTCGGCATCAACCTACTCGGCACCAGAAACCGTGCCCTCAACGACCTCGTCATGGCCATCCCCGCACCCGTCGTCGCTGACACGCTCGACTACAGCTACCAAGTCACCGCACTCCACGCCGCACAAACCGGCGTCACGTTTGCTCGTTACTCAGGCGCCCGGACGCAGAACTGACCTAAGCGCGTTCGGTCGGCCATCACGCTCCACTAGCAGTCATTCCTTTTCGAAGCGGGGCTCTATTACCGCGAAGGCACGGACCTCGTGCGACAGGTCGGGAACGATGGCCCAGCCCTCTCGGACAAAGTTCCTGTACTCCTCAGGAGTCGACCAGGTCATCTCTCTGGCGAAGTGGATTTCCCAATGCTCATACCATGCTCGTATGCGGCGAGTATGAGACTCTGAAAGGCCGAGGGCTTTCGCACTAGTGAGTCCACCAAGATCCCAGAGCGCCGCATAAGTGCCATAGTCGGGAAAGAAACGAATGGTACGGCGATCCGACAAGTGCGCCACCGGCGCATTGTCTGCGCGCCGTCGAATATAGAACGCGGCCCTCGTCAGCCTCTCCAACGGCACGACAGCATCATCGCTGACCTCCGGAGCCCTATACACAAGCCTTGTAACGAACGTGACGTTAGAATCCGCAGTCAAACTTGGGCTCAGAACAACGGGGCGCACCTTGATGAGATCTACTAAATACGGACGATCCTCCTCGTCGACGAACCACCCACTCCGATCCGGAAAGCGAAAACCACGATCGAGGCGGCGCATCACCATGCCCCCGACGGTTGCAGTGTGCCAACTCCTGGAAAACCGGACGACATACGTCCTACGCGCCTCGTCAGGTTCTGCGTGTCCGTCATCGCCCGGAAAAATCCGACTCAGTTGACCAATCCGAGTATGCATCACGTTCACATTAGCGGACGAGACAAAGCGAAAGGTCACCAAAACCGAATCCGCAGTGCCGAGACCTAAGCGACCCGAGATACCAACTGATACCGCGCCTCACTCGAGGCCCTCAACAACCCAATCCCAACTACCAATAACACTAAATCGAATATTTATCGTCACCAGTACAAGCAGCAGTACTGCATCTGGTGCACGATCGCACCTCGAGACCACTCGCAGATCATTGTCTGCAGCTACCTAGCCCCAATGGGTCTGTAACGGTAACGGTGTTTCTGGCGTTTTCATTAGTGGGTTTCCGCGGCCGGCCATCGGTCGGCGAAGGTGATGGCGAACGCGTTCAGCGCGGGCTTCCAGCGCATGGTCCATCGGGCTCGTCCCGCACCGGTCGGGTCGAGTGATCTGGTGACAAGATACAAGCATTTCAGTGCGGCCTGCT